>NZ_JADMLB010000004.1 GCF_015482765.1 Halodesulfovibrio sp. | reverse complement strand
TAAGACTCCACCTTTCCTCGCCTATCGCCAGTCGAGAGGGGCTCCCTCTCGCGGGGTGGAGGGGCAGCGCCCCCCTCGCCGAAGGCAAAAAATCAGGATGTTTTCGAAGCAGCCCCACAGCTTGCACTTGTGCACAAGGGAGACTTATTCCATGGCATCAAGAGTAATAATCGTGCCATACCGCAGCTTCCGGTAATTCCGGCAAAGATCATAGCAGCCCCAAAAAATCCTACCAGAAGCACAAACTTTGGTGACACTACATAGGTTAAGAACAAAGTAACCAGCAGCAATGTTCCAACAGCAATTAACACTTGGCGATCCAAAGGAATCCGCTTTGCGCCTTCTTTTGTCGGCAACCCTTTATCACTCCATGCAACAATTCCACCATCAAGTACTGCTGCATCTATCTCACCTGCTACGGCTTCAGCAGCCTGCATTGCCCGTGCACCGGAACGGCAGACAAAAACAACTTTCTTATCCTTGCCAATGGTTTCCTTAATCCTTTCTGCAGAAACTAAATCAAATGGCATAATGACAGAATAAGGAATCTCCTGCTCTAAGATTTCTGTAGGAGTCCGAACATCCAATAAAACGGCTTTATCTTCTTGGAGCAACTGTGAAGTCGAGGTTGCATCCATTTTTTGTACTGTAGTCATATATATTCTCCTTAAATAAAAAAGGCTTTATTAGGAATAATACCTAATAAAGCCTTTATGTCAATAAGGAGTCAGTTTCAAAATTTACGAATAGTAGCCTCTAACTACATGGTTGAGAGTCTACCCCGCGCTGGCTGCAGCAGCCTTTTGTCCCTTTGCTTTTTGATTCATCAACTCTTGAAGTTGAGCATTTAGGACAGAAAGCTCTTGGTTTTTTGCACCAAGTAAAACCTGCTTCATTTCATCTGGCATTTTAGAACTGCTAATTTTTTGAATAGATTGCTCTACGAGTTTAATCTTCTTTTTTAGCTTCTCAATCAATTTGTCTACATCAACACCACTGCCTGAACCCTCTGCATCTCGGGCTTTGGAAGATTTTTTCTTAGCTTTTCCTTCCTTGACAGAGCCATCATCCGCCTTACTGGCGTCCTGTTTTTCCGAAGCAGAAACGGCTTCTTTTGACAAAGCACGCCCTTCTTCAGAAATTGTTACAGTATCGCCCTTCAGCTGCGTTGCACTATCTGCTTCGCCAGTCGTAGTTCGATCTCTTAGCTCTTGAGCTAACTGTGTTTTTCTAAGTTTTTCCCAGTCGTTCGACTCAAGAGAATTTACGGACAAAGACATAGCCTCTCCCAATATATAAGCTGATGATAAAAGTAGTTACGTTAATAGTAATATCGAACAATCTAAGCGTTGCTTTAGAAATTTTAGACATTTCTTTATCAAAACTTAAGATTAACGACCCATCATCTATCGCTTTATTCATACCTGTAACAGGTTGCTATCAGCCTTTTTAACTACTGTAATAGAGCTGATAGAGACACAGGGCATGTGTTGGATTAATCCCACTGAGAAGCTGAGCTTTAGATCTTTTTTTTGAACAATTCTGATGCATCTGTTCCCTCAAAAATCATGTTTCAAGGGAGAAAGAATTTGTGTTTCAGGCTAAAAAGAATTATAGCCGCGCGGAGCCAAAGATTTAGAAATTATTTTGGAGAAAAAAGTTATGGCACTGAGCATCGGTATCGTTGGGCTTCCCAACGTGGGTAAGTCTACCCTTTTCAACGCCCTCACAAAGGCGCAGAACGCAGAATCTGCGAACTATCCTTTTTGTACTATTGAACCCAACAAAGCGACTGTTCCTGTGCCGGACAAGCGCATCGACGTTCTTACAGAAATTGCAAATCCACAGCGCACATTACATGCGACTGTAGATTTTATTGATATTGCAGGTCTTGTCCGTGGCGCAAGTCAGGGCGAAGGTCTTGGCAACCAGTTCCTTGGTAACATTCGTGAAGCAGCTGCAATTTTGCAGGTTGTACGTTGTTTTGACGACGAAAATATTACGCACGTTGACGGCACTGTTAACCCGGTTCGTGATATCGAAACCATTGAAACTGAATTGCTGCTTGCAGACGTTCAGTCTGTTGAAAAGCGTCATGACAAACTGCTTCGTTCCACACGTGGTAACAAAGCAATGGTGCCTGTTGTAAACGGCATTAAAGAGCTTCTTGACCACCTCAACGAAGGCAATCCGGCATCTACATTTGCAAAACGTGACAGCGATGTTCTGGCAGAACAGCTTAAAGAACTTTCTCTGCTCACAGATAAGAAAATTATCTACTGCGCAAACGTTGATGAAGACGGCCTTGCCGAAGACAACGAGCACGTAAACACCCTGCGTGAATTTGCTGAAGGTCGCGGCTGCGAACTGGTAAAAATTTGCGCTAAGGTTGAAGAAGAACTTCAGGGTCTGGAAGATGAAGAAGCTCTTGAGCTTCTCCAGTCTTACGGCATTGAAGAAAGTGGTCTTGTTCAGGTTATCCAGACAAGCTTCCGCACTCTCGGTCTCATCTGTTACTTCACCGTAGGTGTGAAAGAAGTACGCGCATGGACTATCGTTGACGGATACACCGCTCCACAGGCAGCCGGCGTTATCCACACAGACTTTGAACGCGGATTTATTCGCGCAGAAGTTATCGCATATGATGCTTTTGTAGAAAACAAAACCGAGGCAGCATGCCGCGCTATTGGCGCGTTACGTTCCGAGGGTAAAGAATATATCGTTAAAGACGGGGATGTTGTTCACTTCCTCTTTAATGTATAGTACATAGTTCCCAAGCTCACAGGGTCACCCTGCACTTACAGGGTGACCAGCTTGGAGGAACTAGTGAAAATATTCCGTGCAGGATTTATTACAGCTGTATTCTGCGTTTTATCTTTATTTTTCTTTTGCACAACTGGCTACAGCGTTACTCTTGCAGAAATCCGCGCCCGCGGAGAACTGCACCACCTAGGGGTTCCTTATGCCCGTTTTGCAAATAATAATGCAGACGGGTTAGACTGCATGCTTATGCGGCGCTTCGCAGACCACCTCGGTGTCCGCTACAAATTCATCCCGACCACATGGGATGACGCTATTCCTGACCTCATCGGCATTCGCCCTTCATTTCCCGAAAGAGAAAAACCTGTCACTCCAGTCCGTGGCGATCTGCTCGCAAACGGCTTAAGCATCATTCCTGAACGACAGCGTTACGTCATTTTCTCTAAACCAACCTTCACAGCACAAGTTTGGCTGCTGGCTAAGCCTGAAGCCGACATTACTCCCATCAAACCTTCTGGATACGTAAAAAAAGATATTGAAAAAACCCTTGAACGGCTAAAAGGAAAAACCGTTTACGGAATTCAAGACCTTTGTATTGATGTCCACCTGTTCCCGGACTTAGTTCGTGCAGCAGGAAGCGCAAAAAACGCAACGCTAGAAGAAATCCCGCAGCCTGTTTCTTTCCTAAAATCTTCTTATTCAATATTTCTCATGGAATCTCCCAGCGCTTTAATGGCATTAGGAATTTGGCCCTACTCTTTTAAGATAGTCGGTCCAGTCGCAAAGCAACAAAATATGGGCGTTGCCTTTTCCCCTGAATCTACTGAACTTAAAGACGAATTCAACCGGTTCTTTGTAGCACTGTGGAAAAGCGGTGAATACCAGAAGCTTGTTAACTGCTACTACCCAAGCTCCTTCCATCACTTCAAAAATTTCTTCATGAAGAGTTCGCCATAATGATTAAAACGCTTGAACAACTTTTTTCGGGAAAAAAAACGTTCAATATCATTCTGCTGCTATGCGCTATTATCGTACTCGCATTTCTCTTACTCGGCGTTTTGCTGCACAGATCGCAACATTCACTGCAACAAATAAAACAGCAACAATTTGTTAACGACTCGCAAAAAGTTTCAAGTGCGTTTAAAGGCTACTTTGCCGAACGAAACAGAGATTTGAGAACGCTTGCCAGTGCTCAGGCTTTTTCCAGCTATTTCCACAACAAGGCACTGGGCATTTCTCTGGACTACGGAATGCGGGCTATCATTTCTGATATTGAGCTGGTGCTTGAACGCTTCATTATGGAATATAAAGTTCAAGGTGAGTATATTTTCTCAGAAGTTAATTTTGTAGACTATAAATACCACATGCATATCCGCGCCAAAGGTAATGGAAAAAACGGCACCCCCATCTCAATCGATACCATTACTGAAAAACTCCCATTATCTCCCAGCGCTCCTCTCTCGCTACAGCAGCACGACCACAAAAAAGAACTTCGAATTGCTATTCCGTATTTCATCATGGGAAAACATGTAGGAGAACTTTCAGCAACACTCTCCTCTTCCGCTATAAATAAGTACCTGCTCCTACTTCAAAATTCAGAAAAATTTAATATCATCCTGTTGTATCAGGATATCCCGTTTACAGAAATTCTTACCAGCCCCCGATTAACATACGACCTTCAACAGCTTTCTGCCATTCCCCCAGAGTCTTCTCTTCAACTTAACCGCTCGGCTACAATTGACTCCATCCCTGTGCCCATGAAAGTTCGTTTAATGCCGATTTTCAACCGGCAGATTGTTGCTATTTCTTTTATTGAACTCGCGAACCTTAAACGAGGGCAATTCTCAGATAGTATTCTGCTTATCTTTTACGGTGTATTCCTTGCTGCTGCTTCCAGTATTGCTGTTGCCGCACACGTAATTATTAAAAACAACTCGCTGGCCAAAAGCCTTAAAGAAGCAGCAGACAGTAAAAGAGCAACCGCTAAACACCTTAACAAACTACAATCAGAAATTATTGTCCGACGTAATGCAGAAATCAGAGCCCTCAATGCCAGACAAAAGGCAGAACAACTGACGCATGTTGTCCCGAGTGCGGTATTCACCATCACTATGGACAGAAAAATTGACAGTTGGAACAAACGCGCTGAGGAACTCACCGGCTACAAAGCGGTTGAAATGATCGGGCGTACTTGTTCAGATATTTTTCTAGATACGTGTAAAGACGAATGTGCCCTCTATCAGCACACGCTTACAACAACATGCGGCAATCAGCACTCTTTGCGACAAAAGAATGGTGAGCTGCGAACCATCATTAAAAACACTGAACCGATGCTGGACGGTTTCGGCCAGATTATTGGCCTGATTGAGTGTTTCGAAGACATTACTGACCAGCAGAAAACACTGGCTGCACTCGCTAAAACAGAAGCAAACTATCGTGACATCATCCAGAATGCACAAGACGGTATCTTTCAAAGTAACCTTTCTGGCGAGATCCTCAACGCAAACCCAGCATTCCTGAATATCTTCGAGTTCTCATCCATCGAAGAAATGCGCATTTCATTCCGGGGATTCGAAAACCATTTCTATGTAAACAAAACCAGACGCGCTGAATTTGTAAACACAATGCTGAAGCAACGGTTTGTTTCCAACTTTGAATCAGAAATTCGTACTCGTAACGGTCGGAAAGTATGGATTATGGAAAGCGCCCGTTTGAGAACTGCGCCGGACGGCTCTATCCGTTTTGAAGGTTTTGTGCGGGACATCTCTCTCCAGAAAGAAGCGGAACAGAACCTTATTTCTGCAAAAGAAGCTGCTGAAGCAGCCAACGTTGCTAAAAACAACTTTCTTGCGAATATCAGTCACGAGCTTAGGACACCAATGAACGCTATTATCGGTATTTCTGAGCTCGGCCTACGCTCCGAAACAGATCCGGAGCGGAAACGAAATATGGAAGTGCTCTACAGAGCCTCCAGTTCGCTGTTGACCTTGCTTAATGACCTGCTTGATTTCTCAGCCATTGAGTCTGATGCGTTATCACTCAAATTTGCACCATTTTCTGTAACTGAAATAATGCACAACATTCGTGATTTAATGCGCGGTGAAGCGTTAAAACGAAATCTTGAGTTTGATGTTATTACGGATGAATCCATTCCACCGCTCATTACGGGAGACAAAGAGCGTGTAAAACAAATTATGGTAAACCTTATTTGGAACGCGTTTAAGTTTACCAATGAAGGCGGTGTAAAAATCCACGCAACAGCGTATCCGCTGGCATCTGCCCCAAGTCCGAAACATTTTGACAACACCAATGCTCATCAGCCTACAGAGAAAATAATGCTCGAATGTTCTGTTTCCGATACGGGCATAGGCATTCCGCCTGATAATCTGGAAGAAATTTTTGAAAGCTTCGCACAGCTACAATCATTCAACATAGCACCCCACGGCGGTGTCGGATTGGGACTGGCTATTTCGCAACGACTTGCGGCACGCATGGGCGGTACCATTTCTGTTGAAAGCGACGTCAACCAAGGGTCAACGTTTACCCTTGAAATCCCGTGTCAGGTTTCTGAAGAAAACGCGCAGGCCGCTCACATTGCCTTTGCAGCAACGCAAAACAATGTCGCGCCAATGCCGTCATTAAATGTTCTTGTAGCAGAAGATAATGAGTTCAGTCAGGAAGTTCTCACGCAGATGCTTAAAGAAGACGGACACACCGTCTACCTTGCTGAAAACGGTGAACAGGTTCTTGAAATGCTCTCACGCATCACTGTGGATATTATCCTTATGGATGTTCAAATGCCTGTTATGGACGGATTGGAAACCATTAAAAGAATCCGTGCCGGAACCGTACCGAAGCTGGACGTCACTATCCCTATTGTCACCATTAGTGCACACGACTCCATCACATCTAAAGATAACTTCCATGATGGAGAAGTTACTGAGTGGCTGCAAAAACCGATAACATTATACGCACTGCAACAAGTTCTCCGCTCCGTCTTTAACAACAAGAAAAAACTGCCGACGGCCAACAATGATTCAACGTTGCCAAACTCACCGGATTCTACTACTGCAACTATCATTAATTTTGAAACAATTTCAGAAATGGTTAACGGCAAACAGAATATCATTAACACAGTGCTTCGTACGTATTTGACGTCACTGCCAGCATCTCTTGAACTGCTGAAAAATGCTTTTGCAGAAAACAACACAGAAGAAATTGCACGCCTGACGCATACATTCAAAGCAACCATGGGATCTGTAGGCGCGATGCAGCTTGCCGAGCTGGCACAGAAAATGGAACAACATGCCCGCAATAACGCACTGCATAATGCGCAAGCCTTGCTTGGTAAATTTACTACACGTGCAGAGCAGTCCCTTGATGAAGTTGCAGAATACCTGAGTCAGCAGAATCCTGAACAACGAGTTTCATAAATAGATTCTGCGAGTTCTTTTTTTACCGATCAGCTTACAATCACAGGCGTCGGCAGTTATCCTTTCAGGTGAACAAACTGCCGTGATAGACTGTGCCCGAACGATTTTATACAAAGTAACATACAAGGAAGCATACGATGGCAATCAGTGAAAAAGCCGGAAAAAAGGCACTTCCATCCGATCTTATAAATGTTCAGAAGCTTATCACGGCATACTACACAATTATGCCTGATCCAGAAAACGCACAGCAGCGGGTGGCATTTGGCACGTCCGGTCACCGCGGCTCTTCTTTTAACGGCAGTTTCAACGAGCAGCACATTGCTGCTGTTACACAGGCTATTTGTGAATATCGCAAAAAAGAAGGCTACAACGGCCCGTTGTTTATGGGTAAAGATACTCATGCCCTTTCTGAACCTGCCCATCAGACAGCTCTTGAAGTACTTGCTGCAAACGGCGTAACAGTGATGATAGAACAGGACGATGCTTATGTTCCTACCCCTGTTATTTCTCACGCCATCCTTACATATAATCGCGACCACAACGATATTGCTGACGGCATTGTTGTTACGCCTTCGCACAACCCGCCGCAGGATGGTGGTTTTAAATACAACCCGCCAAACGGTGGCCCTGCTGATACCGGAACAACAAAATGGGTTGAAGACCGTGCGAACGAGCTTATCAAAAACGGCAACGTTGATGTAAAGCGTGTTTCCGGTGCTGAAGCGCTGGCAGCTTCTACAACCCGCCGCTACGACTTCCGTACCCCGTATGTAAATGATCTAGAAAACATTATTGATGTTGAGGCAATCAAGAAGGCGGGAGTCCGCATCGGTGTTGACCCTCTCGGTGGTGCCGGTGAATCCTACTGGGAGCCTATTGCAAAGCGTTACGGTTTAAACATTGAAGTCGTGAACAAGGAAATTGACCCGACATTCCGCTTCATGCCTATGGACAGAGACGGCATCATCCGTATGGACTGCTCTTCCCCGTGGGCGATGACAGATATGATCAAACTTCAGCCGCATTTTGATATTGCCTGCGGAAATGATCCGGATACTGACCGTCACGGCATTGTATGCAGCAAGGGTTTGATGAATCCAAACCATTACCTTGCAGCCGCAATCTCCTACCTGTTCGCACATCGTCCGCAGTGGAATAAAGATGCTGTTGTCGGCAAGACCCTTGTTTCCAGTCAAATGATTGATCTTGTTGTCGCATCATTAGGTAAAAAAGTTGCGGAAGTTCCTGTAGGCTTTAAATGGTTTGTACCGGGACTTATTGACGGCAGCTATGGTTTCGGCGGTGAAGAAAGTGCCGGAGCAAGCTTCCTGCGCAAAGACGGAACCGTATGGACAACAGATAAAGACGGCATCATCATGAACCTGCTTGCTGCCGAAATTCTTGCTGTAACAGGCAAAGACCCGCAGCAGCATTACGATGCGATGACTGAACAGTTCGGCACTCCAATCTACGAGCGTCTTCAGGCTCCTGCTTCTGCCGAGCAAAAAGCTGTGCTCAAAAAACTTTCACCGGAAATGGTTGCGTCCGACACGCTTGCAGGTGAGCCTATTCTTGCAAAACTTACTCAGGCTCCAGCCAACGGTGCTTCAATTGAAGGCTTAAAAGTGGTCACAAAATCCGGCTGGTTTGCAGCACGCCCTTCCGGAACTGAAGATATTTATAAAATTTATACAGAAAGTTTTAAAGGCAAAGAACACCTCGCACTCTTACAAAAAGAAGCGCAGGACATGGTTTCTGAAGCATTCAAGGCGGCTGGTGTATAGTCACTTCACCCTGTTTACCCTGTTTTGGACACCTTGCGTTCTGCGCCATGAACTGTAACTATGCATTTTGCCTCAGGTTATAATCCGTGGGCACTATGCAAAATGAGGGTGTAATGGTATAGCGATAGTCCAATATGGAGGTTTCCCAAATGAAGTTTCTAATTGTTGATGACGATTTCGACAGCCGCCGACTCGTACAAAAAATCCTTCATCCTTATGGGTATTCCGACCTCGCCGCTGACGGTGAAGAAGGCGTTGAAGCCTTCCGTCAGGCTTTGCAGGCTGGAGATCCCTATGATGTTGTTACACTCGATATTATGATGCCGAACATCGACGGGCAGGATGCTCTGCGCGAAATCCGCGATCTCGAAAAGGAACACGGGATTCCACCTGAACAGGGTGCGAAAGTGATCATGATATCCGGACTTGATGACAGCCAGGAAGTGCACGACGCATTTTTCTTAGGCAATGCAACAAGTTTCATTGTAAAACCCATCCGCAAACGCTCGCTCCTTGAGGAAATTCAAAGCCTCGGCGTCAAGCTGGAGGCTTGATAGAGCGCACAATCCATCAATTTTTGATAAAAAAATGGCCAGATCCTACATTTTATGTGATCTGGCCATTGTTTTTCCTTCAATTTAGACTTATGACGCTAGTATCTGTTAGACAAAAAATTACTCTGTCATAACGATAAAAACAAACCATATCTACACAACAACACAAACCTTTTCAGGAGGAATCCAATGGCTTACCCAGAAAACATTCTCTACAACAAAAGTCATGAATGGGCGAATATTGAAGGTGAAGAAGCTACTATCGGTATCACCAGCTTTGCTCAGGAACAGCTTGGCGACATCACTTTTGTTGAACTCCCTGAAGTGGGTGACACTCTTGAAGCCGGCGACGAAATGGGTTCCATCGAATCTGTTAAAGCTGCAAGCGAACTCTACATCCCTGTAGGCGGCGAAGTTATTGCTGTTAACGAAGCTCTTGAAGATACTCCGGAGAAAGTTAACGAAGAACCTTTTGAAGGTGGTTGGCTTATTAAAATTAAGCTTACTGATGAGCCTAAGGGTCTCCTTTCTGCAACTGAATACGCAGAACTGGTAGCTAGCGAAGCACACTAGTAAAAAAAGGGAGGCACTATGCCGTATACTCCGCATACAGCTGAAGAAACTCAAGCTATGCTTGACGTTATCGGTGTGAAAACCATTGAGGACCTGTTTGCAGATATCCCTGCTGACATGCGTCCTAAAAGCTTTGACCTGCCTCAGGGTCTTAGCGAAATGGAAACATGTGCATACTTTGAAAAGCTTGCCGGTAAAAACAATACCGACCTTGTAAGCTTCCTCGGTGCCGGTTTCTACAACCACTATATTCCTAAAGCCATCGACAACCTCGTTGGTCGTGGTGAATTTTACACTGCGTACACCCCGTACCAGCCTGAATCCTCTCAGGGAACACTTCAGGCTATTTTTGAATTCCAGACTGCCGTCTGCAACCTCCTTGAAATGGATGCTGCTAACGCTTCTGTTTACGATGGCGGTTTTGCTATCTTTGAAGCAATGATGATGGCTGTGCGTGCAGGACGTAAACGCAAAAAAATCGTTATCGATGAAAGCGTTAACCCGTTCTACCGCGAAATGGTCGACACTTACACCGATAATATTGATGTTGATATCGTTGTAGTGCCGCACGCAGACGGCTTATCAAATCTTGATGCACTTAAAGCTGCTATCGATTCTGATTGTGCTGCTGTTGTGGTTCAAAACCCTAACTTCTTCGGTAACGTTCAGGACTTTACTGAACTGTTCGAACATGCTCATGCAAACAAAGCTGCGGGTATCATTTCTGTTTACCCTGTTATGCAGTCCGTAATGAAAACACCTGGTGAAATGGGTGCAGACATTGCTGTTGCAGAAGCACAGAGCCTTGGTCAGCCGCTTTCCTTCGGTGGACCGTACCTTGGTGTTATGGCCTGTACTAAAAAAATGATTCGTCAGCTTCCGGGTCGTATTGTCGGCCGTACTGAAGATGTTGACGGCAAAACAGGTTATGTTCTCACCCTTCAGGCTCGTGAACAGCACATCCGCCGTGCAAAAGCTACTTCAAACATCTGTTCCAACCAAGGTCTGTGTGCGCTGCGCGCTCTTATTCACATGTCTTTGCTTGGACCTGAAGGACTTATCCGCACTGCTGAATTAAGTATGGAACGTGCTCATTACCTTGCAGACCGCCTCACTATGATTGACGGCGTTGAACTGCTTAATGATGCACCATTCTGTAACGAATTCGCTATCCGTCTGCCTATCAATGCTGAAGATGCTATTGAAGCGCTTATGGATAAAGGTTTTGTAACCGGATACCCTGCCGGTCGTGCTTACGAAGGCATGGACAACGTTCTTCTTGTTGCTTGTACTGAGCTGCACTCATTCGAACAGATTGGTGTATTCACCGAACTGTTGGGAGGTATTCTCTAATGAAAACCCTCTTTGCCCAATCCGTTCCAGGTCGTACTGCATGTCTGCCGCCAAAGCCGGAAGAGCGCGCTGAGCGTTTCCTTCCTAAAGAGCTGATGCGTGCTAAGCGCCCTGTTTTACCTGAAGTTAGCGAACTTGATGTTGTACGTCATTTCACACGGTTGAGTACTCTCAACTACAGTGTGGACTCCAACTTCTACCCGCTCGGCTCCTGCACCATGAAATATAATCCGAAATACACGGAGTATGTTGCATCATTGCCGGGCTACACCACCCCTCACCCTGCTCTTCCTCAGCTGCCTAAGGGTGCCCAGTTTACTCAGGGCTCTTTGCAGACCATGTATGAAGCAGAAGAAATGCTTTGTGAGCTTACCGGTATGGAAGCTTTCACCTCTCAGCCTATGGCTGGTGCTAACGGTGAACTTACCGGCGCACTGCTTATTGCTGCGTACCACAAGCATAAAGGGAACAAAAAAACAAAAATCATTTGTCCTGATGCTGCACACGGCACTAACCCTGCTTCAGCAGTTCTTGCAGGCTATGAAGTTGTTAACATTGAATCTAAAGACGGTATCGTAGACCCTGAAGCACTCGAAGCAGTTCTTGATGACAGCGTTGCAGCTGTAATGATGACCTGTCCGAACACTCTCGGTCTGTTCGAAAGCCATCTTCCTACTATTGTAGAAAAACTTCGCAGAGTTGACGCACTTCTCTACTATGATGGTGCGAACTTCAACGCGATTATGGGTAAAATGCGCATCGGCGACGTTGGTTTTGACGTAGTTCACCTCAACGTTCACAAAACCCTTGCTACTCCGCACGGCGGCGGTGGCCCGGGTGCCGGTCCTGTTGGTGTAAGCGAACGCCTTGTGCCGTTCCTGCCGACACATCGTCCTGCAAAAGCAGAAGACGGTACATATTACCTCGATACTGACCTTCCATTGTCTATCGGTCATGTTTCACCATTCTACGGCAGCTTTGCAGTAATGCTTAAAGCATACGCCTACATGGTACTCCTTGGCGGCGAAGGTCTCACTCAGGCAACTGAACGTGCTGTTCTGAACGCTAACTACATGCGTAAGCGTTTAGAAAACCATCTCTACATTCCTTACAACCGCATCTGCATGCACGAATTCGTTGCATCAGCAAGCAAGTTACAGGATGAATGCGGAGTACGTGCACTCGATCTTGCGAAGGGTCTGTTAGAAAAAGGACACCACGCTCCTACTATCTACTTCCCGCTTATCGTTAAAGAGTGTCTCATGTTTGAGCCTACTGAAACAGAAAGCAAGGAAACACTCGACGGCTTCCTTGACGACTTAATTGACCTCATCGAAACAGCTAAGAAAGATCCTGAAGCTCTGTTCTCTGCACCACACAATACTCCTGTTCGCCGCCTCGACGAAACTAAGGCAGCACGTGAAATGGTGTTGACTGATGAAGTATAATGTAATCGTAATCGGTTCCGGCCCCGGTGGATTAAAAGCAGCTATGCGTGCTGCCTCTTCCGGACTGAAAACCGCTCTTATTGAAAAAGCCGATATTGGTGGAACCTGCCTCAACTGGGGTTGTATTCCTACCAAAATGTTCCTTGGTGCAACGGCATCCAGTCCGCTCTTGCATACACAGGCAAAAGCGAAGACAGCCACAGGAAGCCTTGGTTTTGACCTGCCGACTCTCGTGCAGAAAAAAGACCGCTTCATTAAAGGCTCTCGCTCTGCCGCAGAAAAGCAACTGGTAAGCCTTGGTGTAGACATACTCAAAGGCACTGCATCTTTCAGCAGCCCTACAGCCCTTACCGTGACAAACGATGAAGGTGCTACAGAGGTTGCGTTTGATAAGGTGATCATTGCCACTGGTTCCATGCCGACCGCATTTCCGGGGCTGGAACCGGACGGGGACTGCGTCCTCAACTCTTCCCATGTTCTCACGCTTACAGAGGCTCCTGAGTCTCTCATCATCGTGGGTGCTGGCGCAATCGGTCTTGAAATGGGTGATTTTTTCAGCCGTCTCGGTACAAAAATTACCATTGTTGAAGCATTGCCTAGCCTTGCACCAAGTGAAGATCCAGACGTTGGTGATACCTTCCGTAAGATCTTGAAGCGTGAAAAATGGGGAATTCGCACAGGCGAAAAAGTACAGAGCCTTAAGACTGTTGACGGTCAAGCGGTGCTTACTTTTGAATCCGGCGAAACTCTTACAGCAGATAAAGCACTTATGGCGGCTGGCAGAAAGCCTGCTTCCGAATCACTCAACACTGCTGCGGCAGGTATTGAATGCATCGGCGCAGGCTGGATTAAAACAGACGACCATCTGCTTGCAGCAGAGAACATTTACGCCATTGGCGATATTAATGGTCGAACACTGCTTGCTCATGCTGCTGACCATCAGGCTTGCTACGTCGTTGATCATGCCGCGGGGAAAAATACCGCAGCGTATGAATCCGGCCCGATGCCAGCCTGTATCTACGGACATACCGAAGTTATGCGCGTCGGCCCTAACACTGCCGAATTGCAAAAAGCCGGTCATACTGTAGAAACATCCACCTCTATGCTTATTGCAAACCCTATTGCGCAGTCCTACGGTTCTACGCAGGGTTTTGTAAAAGTGCTTTGGGTGGACAATAAAGTGCACGGCATTGTCGCAATTGGACACGGTGTTTCTCACCTTGTCTCCGCAGCAACCATCATTGTTAAACAACAATGGGCACCGGAAGATGTACACTCCATCATCTGGGCACACCCAACGCTTGATGAAGCGCTGGAAATGGCTCTGCTTGCACCGCGTAAGCCTGCATAAGCTACAACACACAAAAAAGACCGTCTCGTTGAGGCGGTCTTTTTTTATGAATACTCTTTTTTTACTCTTGTTCCACAAGCGCAAACAACGTCATACGCTTTCTATTCATCCATTCTCCATGAAAACAACGTATTAGCCATCAAAAAATTTTGCTGTATAATTTAGCCAGCTCGTTGACCTGTCTATAGCTTCATAGTGTATATGTTCAACTCCACCTTAATGGTGTCGAACGACAAACAGAAAAGGAAATAACATGAACTATACTATTCGCGAAGCAACCAGCAATGACCTCTCTGAAGTATTACGTGTTGAAGAAGAAGCATTCGGATATCCCAAGGAAGCCGAACTGGTAAATAACCTGCTTAACGATCCTTCAGCAAAACCAACGTTATCACTGCTTGCTATGGATGGTGATGAAGCAATCGGACACATTCTGTTCACGTCCGTTTCAATTACGGGCTCTGACGTTAAAGCATCCATTCTTGCCCCTCTTGCCGTTGTTCCCAAAGCTCAAAATATGGGAATTGGCGGAAAGCTGATTCAAGAAGGATTACAACGCCTCAAACAACATGGTGTAAGTATTGTATTTGTGCTTGGGCACATTACCTACTACCCGAAATACGGTTTTGCCCCTGTGCATCCTCATGCTATTAATGCCCCGTATCCAATACCTGAAGAAGTAAGAGATGCATGGATGATGCAAATCTTAGACGATACAGCACCGGAGACCATTAATGGAACAGTTGTTGTTTCAGACGAATTAGGCAAGCCGGAGCACTGGCAGGAATAATCACAAGGAAACGTTATGTACACAGTCGGCAGGCTTGCCAAAGAATTTGGTTTATCCAGAAGCACCCTTCTCTATTACGATTCAATTGGACTGCTTTCTCCCAGTCAGCATACAAAAGGTACATACCGCCAGTACACTGAAGCAGATAAAGAAAAGCTTCGTCGCATTTGTATGTATCGTAAAGCGGGGGTAAGTCTTAAAAACATTGCCCGCATTCTCAATCCAGAAACAACTTCTGAGATATCGGTAGTTCTTGAAGATCGACTTGAGGCGCTCAGTAAAGAGATTGCCGACCTACAAAGCCAGCAGCACATTGTTACGGATCTGCTCCAACAGTCGACCCTTCCTGCCAGCGCCAGTACGACCACAACGTGGGCTGAATTATTTACGAATGCCGGATTGAGTACTGAAGATATGCGACGTTGGCATATGGAATTCGAACGCCTCCGCCCTGAAGAGCATGTCAAATTTCTTCGACTCCTGCATATGCCGGAAAAAGAAATCACTACTATTCGCTCTTGGGCTGCTGCCCCTCAATCTATATTGAAGCTGCAAAAAGCATCAGAAGAGTTCATGGCAACGTTCTTTCGCTTTTATGAGGGTGTTGCACGGAAAGGCCCCGGCAGTCTTGAATTGACGAAAAAAGCACTTGCACTTTGTGCTGACCGTCCACAATCCCCGTCCATTTTGAATATCGGGTGTGGTAGTGGAAACGATGCAGTGGATCTTGCCTTGCTCTGTGACGGCCATATTACGGCTGTAGATATTTACGACCCGTTTCTTCAAGAAACTCGGGAAAACGCAAAAGCTGCCAACGTGGCTGATCGCATTACAACGCAATGTGAAGACATGGCAAAGCTTCCCTTCAATGCAGAGCAGTTTGATATTATCTGGTCAGAAGGTGCGGCTTACATCATGGGTGTCGACAACGCGCTTGCATCATGGAAAAAGTTTCTCAAAACAAAAGGTTATCTTGTCATTAGCGAGGCTGTTTGGCTTACCGCTACTCCAGACGAAGAAATAAAAACCTTTTGGAAAGAAGCCTATCCCGCAATGCGAACAACGCAAGAAAACATCACTGCGATTAAAAAACATGGTTATGAATTGCTGGGAAACTTTGTCATACCGGACTCGGCATGGGAGACGTTCTACAATACGCTTGAACAGCACCTTGCAAATCTGCCAGAAAATTTGCTGGAAGAAGCCTATGCAAAAGATATTTTGGCGCTCACAACTCGGGAAATCGAGTTGTACCGTACTTTTAAAAATCAGTACGGATATGAATTTTACGTGATGCAAGTAGGTTAGAAAAAGCCCCACATAGGGGCTCCCCACCATTAAAGGTAATAGGCGATTACCAAGAAAAAATTGTCAGCACTGCACACTATTTCTTATAGCTTGCTTTAATATTTTCTTTTTTTACTTCAATATTCCACTACGAAATCAAAAACGTTCTACGTACTTCCAATAAAAAACACGCCGCATGAACACTCTTTATGCGGCGTGTTTTTTTGTTCAACTCTTTTTTTGTATCTTTTTTGTTCTCCAGCCTCTTTTAAATGCGCACTGAAGAGCATGAATTACTCAAAACATAAGTAGTGCTGAAAGCAATAAAAGCAATCATCTAATGACGAAAGGAGGTTACATAACACCGCAAAACTTGCTATAAGGATTTTAAGCTGGACAGGCATCAACTATGCGTAGAGCCACGCGCACGGAATGTATTAGATATTGGTCAAAAATTGACTGATTTCGGGGGGCATTTCGTCGCAAATCCGTTGTGGATAAGGCTCTCGTGGCAAAACAGCATGCACAGAAGATGTAAATTCTATGTGATACAAACGCCCTAATAGCGCAGGTAGTGCAATACGCCGCATTCGCGCTCATCATGCTAACCATACTACTCAGGCTAACGGAGCCGAAAAGTTGGAAAAAAAGTTAGCGAAATCTACCATACTCCAACGTAGTAATATGTGTAACCTTATACTGTGCCTACAGAAAAAAATCTGCACAGAATCATCGTTTTAAGCAGGGCGTTACTTTAATTACTCGAATTATTCTTTTGAAAATAAGCACATAGTTTCATAAACATCCTTGTCGCGTTTCGCTGGTTGCCATATATTACATCTTGACCACGCATAATTTGACCTAAACCAGAAAAACTATACTAGCCGGAGGGGACCAGTATGACGATTAAGAGAACATTGCTTATCGCGCTTTCTCTTGTGTTGTTTGCGACATCCGCAGTCCAGGCGCAAGAGTTCATCCTTCAACCTAAAGTTGCCAGTTTCAACTTCCTTATTGACGACTCTGGCTCCATGATGATGCACGAAGCGCAGACTGGAATGAAAAAGATCGTTCTTGCCAAAAACGTGGTACAGATGATCAACGAAGCAATGCCGCCGCTTCCTTACATGGCAGCAGCACAGACCTTCACTCCGTTCCAGCCAATCGTAGGCTACGGACCATACGACCCTGCAGTAATGGCAAAAGCAGTTAACTCCATTACTACAGACAAAGAAATCCGCGCACGTTGGACAAAAATCGGTGAAGCATTTGAAATGTTGTCACCTATGGCCACCAAAATGGCTCCTAAGGGTGCTGTAGTGCTCGTAACTGACGGCGTTAACAACATGGGTCCAGACCCTGTTGACGCTCTGATGGGCTTCTACAATGCTAACCCACAGATGTGCGTACACTTCATCTCTTTTGCTGACACCGCAGAAGGTAGCAAAACCTTGATGGAACTCTTCAACCTTAACACTTGTTCTGTAATGGCAGACGGTAAAACATTGCTTAATGATCCGGTTGCATTCAACGAGTTTATGGCTGACGTTTTCTACACACCAATCGAAGTTGTTGACGAAGTTATCGTAATTGACAACGTTCTCTTCAAATTCGATTCCTCTGCTATTCTTCCAGCAGCACGTCCGATCCTTGATGAAGCAGCAGCGCTGATCTTATCAAGCGGCGACAGCACCACCGTTATTGGTCACACCGATTCCATCGGTACTGCTCAGTACAACATGGGTCTGTCACTTCGTCGTGCAATGTCCGTACGTAACTACCTCATGAGAAAAGGCGTACCGGGCGATCTGATTGAAGTAGTTGGTAAAGGCGAATTTGATCCTGAATTCTCAAACGAAACAGCCGAAGGCCGTCGACTCAACCGTCGCGTAACCATCGTGCTTGATTAGTACATACAACAGTGCCCGGCAGGATGTCCTGCCGGGCATTTCTGATTGTTCTTTCGCATTGTGCCTAGCACTAACTCGTTCAGTCAGCTTACCATCTACACCACGCAGACACACTACACTCTGACGCACTCACGGGATACGACACACTACTCTCTTCCTCGTACGTCAAATCTAATTTGACTATCTAAAGAAATTTCTTGCGCAATACTCATTCGGGTACGTATAGACAGACATCTCTGCTCACGATTAATGGCACTGCTAACATTATCCTAATCAGAGAAATACAGACCAAATGACAACACCCTCTACAGTTAGCCCCTGCAATATTTCGCAGCAGCGATCTTTGGTTTTGTCATCCAGTCTTCGGGAGATTCTCATGAAAAAGGTTCTGGTTTTGTTCGTTATGGCGTGTGTCACGTGCCTGCTCACAACCCCGTCAAGCGCTATTACCCAGCAGGAACTCGAAAATACTCTTCGCGCTCATGCAACACAGCATATTGATACGATGTGTAAACAGATGCCTGATTGCGGTGGAAAAGTAGAGACCTGTAAGCTTCCGAACGGGAAATGGGTACGCACCTACTGCGACTTAAAAAAAGATACTATTAAAGTTAACGTCCACGAAGTCAAAGATACAGGTACGTACGTCGGTGTGATCAAGTACATCAAAGTAACGTATGAAGCTATGGGAAACACAAAACAGGAAGTAATGCAGCAACCTTTCCGCGTTGTGGAAAAGAACCGCGTTACCAAAATTCGTCAATACAAAAACGGGAATTGGGAATAAATCATAACACGCATCCCAGGCGCAATTCGACACTGAGCGAGCCCTCTTTTGATCTGTAACCAGCACCACCGCCTGTCGATGCATTCCCAATCGGTATATTTACAAAAAAAGACCTGCCACCCTCCGTGACAGGTCTTTTTTTGTATGCTTGTTTTATGGCTACTAGCTACGCTTCGTTAAACCGTACTTACGTAACTTGTATTGAAGTGTACGGCGGCTGATACCCAAGGCATCCGCAGTACGTTCACGGTGACCGCCATTAGCATTAAGCGCCTCGATAAGCGCCTGACGCTCAGCGTCATCTAACGTTTTCGGTCTGGAAATTGTTCGAGCTCCACCAGCTTCACCTTGCGGCTGCATTGGCTGCTGACCACTGTATCCCTGCTGACCGTTATATCCTGCTTGATTATTGTAGCCGTTCTGACCACCAAAGGTATTACGCTGAAAATCCGCTTGTGAAAATTCCGGTTGAGCAAACCCGTTAGGCGCTCCGCCTTGAGCTGAAAAATCTCCGGAAGAAGGATTTTGCTGCTGCATGTATCCTTGCGGCTCCTGTCCATAGTGAGGCTGCATGGAAGGCGCAGGCTGCTGCGGATCAGTCAAGAATGCCGGAAGCGATTCAACATTTAAAATTTCTGAGCGTGATAGAATCAACGCACGTTCAAGCACGTTTTCCAGCTCACGAACGTTCCCCGGCCACGGATAGGTGGTAAGTTTCTGTAAAAAGTCAGGGCTGACACCGCGGACGCTCTTTCTATTCTTTCGTCCAAGCTTATCCAAAAGCCTGCTCACAAGCAGCGGAAGGTCATCCAGACGCTCACGTAACGGCGGTGAAATAATCTCAAGAACGTTCAGGCGGAAATACAAGTCTTCACGGAATTCACCCTTGGCGACAGACTCGCGGAGATTACGGTTGGTCGCAGCAATAATACGGACATCAACCTCAACGGGCTTTACAGCACCTAACGGCTCTACCACTCGTTCTTGCAAGGCTCTGAGAAGCTTTGCCTGAAGTTCAATCGGCATTTCTCCGACTTCATCCAGAAACAGCGTGCCGCCTTTGGCTAACTGAAAACGCCCCGGCTTATCTTTAACAGCGCCGGTGAACGCCCCGCGCACGTACCCGAACAGCTCACTTTCAAGCAGGTTACCCGGAAGTGCTGCACAGTTAACTTTTACCATAGGAAACGCTGCACGGTTGCTACGCTCATGCAGAGCTTCTGCAATGAGTTCTTTACCCGTACCGGATTCGCCCATGACAAGCACGGTTGCTTCCGTAGGCCCGACCTGACGGATAAGTTCAAGCATATCCTGCATGGCGTCACAGCCGCCGATAATTTTTTCCGCAGGATCGTTGCCGATAAATTTTTTCCGCAGATTATCGTTCTCTGCAAGCAGACGACCATGCGTGTATGCTTTTTCAAGAACAGCAATCAATTCGTCGTTATCTGCCGGTTTGCTCAGATAATCGAATGCACCACGCTTCATGGCTTCTACTGCAGACCCTACTGTACCGAATGCTGTTAGCATAATTACTGGCAAGTTAGGATACTTTTCCTGAATAATTGCCAGTGTTTCACTGCCGTCTATGCCTGTCATACGCATGTCCAGAAGGACAACGTTAACATTATGCGATGCGAGATGTTCAATACCGGCTTCACCGGAGCTTGCCTCCGCAACGCTCCAGCCGGCATCTTCTACAACCGCGCGCACCATCATGCGCAGTGCCGGTTCATCATCTATAACAAGAAGCTGTTTATTATACGACATAGTTTCCCTCATCTTCCACGTCGGGGAAAAAGAGTGCAATGGTACAGCCGCGTCCAGCGCTGGATTCAATCATCGCTTTGCCTTCGTGCTCCATCATCGTCTTATGAACTAAGGCGAGTCCGAGCCCTGTACCTTTTGATTTAGTAGTAAAGAACGGTTCAAATGCCTGATCGCTCTGCTGTTTATCCATACCCGGTCCGTTATCGCGAACAAAAATCCAGACACCGTCTTCGCCATAAGCAGAGGCAATGTGAATCTGTTTTTTCTCCACGTCTGAACCGTCAAGCGCATCAAGGCTGTTAAGCATAAGGTTGATAAGAGTTTGTTTAAGCAAGTCGGCATCAGCTTGCACATGGGAAGACTCAAGACTTACTTCAAGTGTTACGTCTTTTCCTTCCAAATCAAGGCGCAGCAGGTTGCTGAGCCCTTCTGAAAGCTCAATTAAGTCAACCTGCTCTTTCTGCACCGCACGCGGTCTTGAAAGGTAGAGTAAGTCGGTAATTACACGATTCAGCCTGTCTGCTTCGGTAATCATTGTCTGCGCATAGGTTTCATCAGGTTCTTTGCCTTTAAATTTTTTGGCAAAGTACTGAGCAAATCCGCGCAATGCACTCAGAGGATTTCTGATCTCGTGAGCCATGCCTGCTGCAATAGTACCTAATGCAGCCATCTTTTCAGCATCCTGCAAGCTCTTTTCAAGCTCGCGGAAACGCGTTCTGTCTCGCACAAGAACAAGACGCGAACCTGCTTCCTTATGCTCTTTCAACGGAACTGAAAGAATCTCCAGATGCGTCCCTTGAACAGTTACCTGCTCCCAGTTTGCATTTGAATCTTCCGGTAAATTTTTAAGACAATTCGCCAAATCTTCCGGCAAGGAGGACACTGGAAGCCCTGCCAATCCACTGCCTTTGGCTTTAAACACATCATGCGCAGCAGGGTTTGCCGCCCTGATAACGTTATCCGGACTTACAATAAGAAGACCATCCGGCAGGTTATCCAGCAGGCGAGCCTGAAAACGTTCAAGCTGTAAGGCTTTACCCGCAAGCTCACGACGTTTCAGCAATGCCATTGCCAAAGCCCATGTAAAGATAGCGGCAACCAGAATATAGGCGGCCTGAAACAACGCGTTCTGCTTAAATCCTTTGTAGATTGCAAAATGCTTTGTCATATCAAGACCGACAACAAGAAATGTATCGCGTTTCGGTGCACCCGGTTCGGCAGCCTGCGTCTCCAATCCCTGACTATGTTTGGCATAGACATACACACGGTGATTACCGAACTTGGCAATACCGTTCCATGTCCCTGTCTGCACCATTGTAGGAATAGCCTGCTGAGGGAACAAAATAGTATTTGTGGCTCCCCCCTCAAGCGAAGACAGAATTTGTCCGCCCTTCTCATCAAGCAGACCCACAAACATTACCTCACCGCTTTTTTGCAGTTCACGAAAGAACTTTGCTGTGCTCGGAAGCCCTGCAACACGTCCATTCTGGGTAAGAATGCCGGTACGAAGAGAGATATCAACAGACTGCAATACAGACCGTGCTGTAAGCTGAAGATGCTGTAAACGTGCTTCTTCCTGCTGGCGCAGTGTTTGCCCTGTTGACACGATAAGTGAAAGCCCGATTGTTATCAGCGTAACAATGGCAATAATAATCGTGCTTCGCTCTTTACTTAAATCTGCTATTTCCATGTATGTCCTGTTTCTGCTCGAAAAGCAGAAAGGTGTAATTTCAAAGTATTTTTATGGTGTTACCCAGTGGTTTCTATGAAAAAGTCGTGCCAAAGTGAATTTTTCTGCACAACCGTAGTCATTCCTGCAAGTTGTTACACAACGATATAAAAAACCGTGGCCTCCAATCACAGGGATTGAAGACCACGGTGCATTTTTTTTCACTTTTGCACAAGAGCTTTGTGCAACTGATTGCACAAAAAATGTGCACTTATTTCAATGACGGTAACAATTCCACGGCTCTGAATGGAATAAGCACGGCATCTTTCAGGATAGAAAATACTCCGCCACCAATCTTACCAAAGGTGCGCGGTACAACGCTCAAACCATCAACAGTAACTTTAGGATCGTCCCAATTACCTACAATCGTCACAGGAACAGTCGGAATGCGGGCGTAGGTTACGTTTACTTTGTAATCTACTTTACGGTTCGGCAAATCAATTTTGCCGCCACCACGCATATCAACAAACGGGGATACTACCGCGGTGTTGCTGCTGCTCATGATTCCCTGCTTAATGCTGCCGTCACTAACAGCAGAGGTAAAGGTAGTTTTTTCTATTTTCCCTTTCTTATCTTTGCTGAATCCAAAGAAACCGTCTTTTACAGAAATTCCCCAGATACCATCAAGACTGGCGAGAATATCGTAGCTTGAGCCCAGCTGCCCGCGCGCTTCAACATAGCCTGTTCCCAGCCCGCCAAGGTAATCTTCGCCGCTAGCTCCTTTTGAAGCTAGCGCAAGGTCAACACCTTTAGCATTTGCCACAACACGGCTATCGAGCTTTCCTTTGTTCACAGTGCCAATGAATTCACCGGAAAAAGACCCTTTGTACAAGTTTGCTTCAAGAGGCCCTACCTGAATTTTACCGCCCCCAATGGATACTGGAGTTACAAGCTGTTGTGCATCAATAGGACTGAACCGAAGATTATTAACCTTCAAACTGCCTTTTACATCCACTTCGCTTAACCAGTTCAAACGCCAAGGAGTTTTATTAAAGATTTTAGCGCGTACATCCTGATCTTCCGGCGGGAAGTATCGTGTCAGCAGAATATCGCCTAGTTCAACGTCTGTGCGGACAGTCGGTATCTTGCCTGTAGTATTAACAAGTACAGACCCTTTAAGCGCAGTATCATCTACGTAGCCGACAACATTGTATAATGCATACCGGCCTTTTCGCATATCAAACTCGCCACGTAAGCTTGCACGCTTAAAGGCTGCAACGTCTCTCGGTTTCCAACGCAAGAGATAAAGCGTTTTGAGCAGCGGATTCAGATCAAATTCCTGCCCGACAAACGTTCCTTTAATCTCAGGTGCGGTGATAAACTGCTTTCCTTCGCCTTTAACCGCGAACCGCTGATTATCAAAAACAAATGTTCCGTTATGAATGGATACCTTTTCGGTCTCCATATCATATGTAGTCTTACTAATAAGGCGGGCAGAAAGAGGAACACGTTTCTCATCCATCATAACTGTTCCCATCCACGTCATATCGAAATCGATATTTTTACCGCGAACAGGGAGAACACGCTCCGCACTCATTGTAATCGGCCCTTTAACACGGGTCAGATAGGAAACGGTTGAATCTTTACGGACAAAAAGAACGGACAAATCCCAGTTGTATGGGAGATAATCCCCTGCTTTATCCGGCACCTTGGTCAAGCTATTGCCGGAAAGGTCAATTTTGAGTTCCTTAAAGAAATTCTGTTCTGAAGTTACGGCCTTATCGGCTCGCTTTTTCGGCAAAGACTTAACATAACCGTTGGTGAAAACAGCATTGATGGAACCACCCAAGCCAGCAACAAGCCCGTACACTGTGCGTGCTTTTGCTCTTACATCAACCTTACCGTTGGCTACGCCGGCAATCACAGAGTCACCAGTAATAATCTTACTGATTTTCTCAGTCTGCACATTAGTAATAGTTGCCTGCAAGCGCAGGTCGTCTGCAATGGTCAAAACTGAATCGATACTACCGCCATAGGCCTTACCAATTTTATATGAGGTAAGCGTATCGTCATTCGGTGCAGGCCAGCAACGGAAGGCAAGATCATTGATTTCAAAACCGTATGCTGTCGCTTTTTTTGCGCCGATGCGAATGTCATAGCCCACTGAAATTTCAGCAAGTGAATCTTTCTTTGCACCTGCTGGTGGCTCAACAATTTTTTTCTCCGGCTCATCATCAGTATATCTGAAAATCGGCGGGCGCGGATCGGAAGGCTTTGGCAATACCTTAGGGGGATTCAGCCCAACTTCAGGGAAGATTTTATTCACGTCAATGTAGTCACCTGCGGCATCAATGTAGATAACAGGATCAGAGAAATCTTTTACACCACCGACTCCGACAAGCTTCATTCCCAGCACATTCGCTTTAAGGCTATCTGCCCAGACGAAATTCTTTGTCATTTCGATAGAAAGCACGCCATCAATGCTATCGAGAGCATGATTCAAGCTTGTAGGGAGATTTTCAGTAAATCCGAACCAATATGGAAGACTCAGATTCTGGACAATCGCCTGCCCTTTCAACCGCCAGTCTTCATTACTGATATCTATCATTTTACCGGTAAAGGTCAGATGCCCTTTATCGACTTGTGCGGTAACATCAGTCAAATTGAGTTCGCGGGAAGGCCAATCCACGTTGTACATAACTGTAAGCGTTGTAGGTACTTCACGCCCTTCAAGCTCAACACTGCCCTTCCAATTTACGGTGCCCTGCACACTTTCAACGGTCAACTTTTGAGCGGTAAAATCACTTTCACCTATTAATTTCAAACGACCATTTGTTGGAATAAAATCGCTTTCAACTGTGCATGAAATATCGAAAAATGTTTTTGAATTAAAATCAACCTGAACATTGATATCATTGGCTGCTACATAGGTTGTGTCATCACCTGTACCGTGCTCCCAGACAACCCTGCCGCGCTGAAGCTGCAAGCCCTGCAAATCAAACCCGCCTGCAACCTTGCCCATAGAGAAATCGGTATCAACCTGCGGGACAGAAGCCTGTCCTTCGCTTCCTTTCGCCAACAGCGCATCAGAAAGAATAACTTCAAAATCTTGTATGTTCAGATGATCTATGAAGACCTTGCCGGCAAACAGTGTCGGGATATCAACACTGGACTCGACCTTGCCGACGGCAACGATAGTTTTACCGGAAGCAGGATCTACAACTTTTACGTCAGAAGCTTCAATGGCAAGTGGAACGATTGAAAGATGTAACTCTCCGTTAATACTCCACTGATACCCTGTAGCATCTGTAAGCCTGCGTTCTATTAACTGAGGAAAATTGGACGACTGTACATACCATCCGGCGTAAAGGAAAAGACCGCCGATACATACAGCAAGTGAAATAAGAAAATAAAGTGTGATACGTATTGCTTGGCGCACTACTAACCTCAATACAAAATATGTTTAGCTGCTTTTTGCTGTAATACTGTACTATACACAGGTGACAAAGCAAATATGTGTCAGACAAAAGGTAAAAGAAATACCCTTTACCGATTTTCAAGGCTTGCATACAGTAACACTGCTAATTGCACCACTGCATTAACAAAACTGAATGCTGAAATAATTTCGTGTTCAATGGTAAAGCCCTGAATACAATGCTCCGGACACAGCCGGAAGCTCTTAACAATATTGGAGTAACGAACAATGAAAACAGTAATTCTTGACGGTCAAACGCTCAACCCAGGTGACAACCCGTGGACACCAATAGAAAACATTCATCCCGTTACGCTTTACGAAAAAACTGAACAAGAAGACATTATTCTGCGCAGTAAGGATGCGGAAATAGTACTGACCAACAAAACTCCGCTTACCAGAGAAACTCTGGAGCAGCTCCCGAATCTTAAATATATCGGCGTACTCGCTACCGGTTACGATGTTGTAGACATCAACGCTGCTGCGGAACGCGGAATTCCTGTTACCAACACTCCGGGATATGCAAACAACGCAGTACCGGAACATGTATTTGCGCTTATCTTCGAATGTTACCGACAGATATGCCTACATTCCGAGCAAGTAAAGCACGGAGAATGGGGGCAGAACGGTCAATTCTGTTTCTGGAACACTCCACAACGCGAAATAGGCGGAAAAACCCTTGGTATCATTGGTTTCGGAAACACTGGTAACAACGTTGCCCGCATCGCAAACGGCTTCGGCATGAATATTCTTGCGTATGCACCGCGTCCTAAACCTATGCCTGACTATAACAACTTTGCCTATGCAGATATTGATGAAGTTCTTGCAAAATCTGACATTATTACCCTGCATTGCCCGCTTACACCGGAGACGAAGCACATTATCAATGAACAGTCTCTGGCTCGAATGAAGTCCGATGCAATCCTCATCAACACTGCACGCGGCCCGCTTATTGACGAACCGGCTGTGGCTAAAGCTCTTACTGCCGGTACTCTTGGCGGTCTTGCTGTTGACGTTGTAAGTGAGGAACCTATTGCCAAAGATCATCCGTTCCTTACAACTCCGAACACCTTTATTACCCCGCACCTTGCGTGGGCAACTATAGAAGCGCGCATGACGTTGATGCAGATTGCCGCAGACAACATCAGCGCATTCTTGAATGGTACACCACAAAACGTTGTGAACGGGGTAACGGGCAAATAACTATTTGCAGTTTTCATACCAAAAAATGCGCACTATCGATTTTATCGATGTCGTATAGAGA
This sequence comes from Halodesulfovibrio sp., assembly GCF_015482765.1. Lineage (GTDB taxonomy): Bacteria > Desulfobacterota > Desulfovibrionia > Desulfovibrionales > Desulfovibrionaceae > Halodesulfovibrio. Next base: position 8,441 of record NZ_JADMLB010000004.1, on the reverse strand, counting down.
AAAAGAAAAAGACCTGACACAGATTCTGTGTCAGGTCTTTTACATTGCGTGATTAGTTAGAGCACTGAGGATCTTCTTCGATCATCTTGTAAGCGCAGAACTTGCCGCACATGGCGCATTCGCGTTTATCTTTGTGTTCTTCTCTACGCTTTTCTACCATTTCCGGATCGAGAGCGAGGGTTTTCATACCTTCCCAATCGAGAGCCTTACGAGCACGGGAGATACCGAGTTCGCGTTCTACCGCTGCCGGTCTGCCCATGCAGGCTTCAGCTGCCTGTGCAGCAATACGGGATGCCATTACACCTGCATGTACATCTTCGATGCTTGGCAGGGTAAGGTGTTCCGCCGGAGTAAGGTAGCAAAGGAAGTCTACGCCTGCTTTAACAGCAATTGCACCACCGATTGCGCCTGCGATGTGGTCGTAACCCGGGCTGCTGTCGATAACGAGCGGTCCAAGAACGTACAACGGAGCACCGTTGGTGAGCTTTTTAATGCCGATAATCTGAGCTTCAACTTCATTCAAAGGAACGTGTCCCGGTCCTTCGATCATGCACTGTACGCCAGCTTCAAGACCGCGTTTAGCGAGCTGACCGAGTACCATAACTTCTTCCCACTGTGCTGCGTCACCGGCATCGGTGCCTGCACCCGGACGGAGGCCGTCGCCGAGGGAAAGAGTTACGTTGTACTTACGTGCAATCTCAAGAATACGATCGTATCCGGTGAGAAGCGGGTTTTCCTTGCCGTTTTTTAACATCCAACGAGCGAGGATGGAGCCGCCACGGGAAACAATGCCCATTGTACGGCTGCCGTTAGTAGCAAACTCTGCACCGCGCATAGTCAAACCGCAATGAACGGTCATGTAGTCTACGCCCTGCTTTGCCTGCTTTTCGATTTCTTCAAACAGTTCTTCCGGTTTGATGTCCGCAGGATCACGGTCGCTGTCGAGATATTTCTGAGCAACTGCGTACATTGGAACAGTACCAAGAGGAAGCTTGGTAGAAGAGATCATTTTTTCTCTGATTTTATCAAGATCACCACCGATGGATAAGTCCATCACGGTATCTGCGCCTGCGTTAATGGCGGTTTGCAGCTTAACCATTTCGCAGCGGAAATCGTTTTTCAACGGAGAGGTACCGATGTTGGCGTTAACTTTTACAGACGCCGGTTGACCGACCAGCGTCGGAGTTACCTCAGGGTGTTCAGGGTTACCGAGCAGTACCATAGTACCGTTCTCGAGAGCCTGCTTGATAACATCAGCTTCCAGACGCTCTTTTTTTACTAACTCATCAATATGTGCTTCATACAACCCGGCAAGCGCCGCGTTCTGTGTCAAAATAGACATGTTGTCACTTCCTAATGGGTACGTAGTAAGAGCTATGGAACAAACAACAACGGCGACATTACAAACGAATGTTGTACAATAAGCAAGCGGCACAGACGTTTTTTATGTAAAAAAACATCTGTGCCGCTTTAAAAATTATAACGCACACGAATTATTGACCAGTAACCTGTCTAAATTCCTCACGATACTGCTTCATTTTATCCGCAGGGATACGGTTGAACAATACAAGAACTTCAGCAACACCCATGGCACTGATATTTTTCTTCTTGTACAACTCAGCCTTGGTTACGTCATCATTAGTAATAAGCCCTTTGGAAAGAAGATACTCAACAAATGACATATATTTATAACGCTCACGTTCCATTACCCGTTCATTTTCTGCCTGTCGGGATTCAGCCAAAGAGCGCTCAATAAGCATGTACTCTTTTGTATATTCAGCAATACGCTCACTCAGCGCACCAATTTCCGCTTCGTAAGCATTCTTCTTCATTTCCATACTATTGTTCTCAGTTTCGAGCTTTGCAAGCGTGTCACGGAGATCATTATATTTCTTCAATACTGACAAAAGAATAAGGATCAGGGTGACACCACACGCGAGAACAATAAAAAACATAGATTCCATACAATGTGGCTCCATTCAAAAAACAACTCAATATGCAAACGCTGCACGACCCCCCGTGGTGAAGCCATGGCGTAACATCCTCCTGACGGTAAACGGATACAGTTATCTACGCCACGTTTTTCCGTATTCCGGAAACCGCAACGTCCCTCTCAGCGCTTCAGCACTGTCCCCGTCAACAAACAGTATCCTACATACCTACTATGCACAGGAGGCAACTGACCTGAAACACCTATCGGGTATTCTGTAACTATCTTAAGAGCATCTATTTAATTTTTTTCTAAAAAAATGCAATACTCAACCGGAAAAGTACTTTTTGCCAGCTTCAGGACTTTTATGTATGACACATCCACAAAAACAAATTCACTACTCAGGCATCACAGCCTGTTCCTTATAGAGAGATTTTATGGCTTCTTCAAAAATTCGCCCAAAACTTCTTGTGGCAGACAAAGACGGTAATATTTACGACCATCCGGAGCTGCTTATGTTGTGCCGCCGCGGCAACGATCTTGCTCAACCGCGTCCGGACGAACTTATGCCGCTTCCTGAAGGCAGCGATATTTTCATGCTTCCCGGTCGCCGTGCACTCGGCCTTGATCCGGAAGACGGCGAAGTTGAACAGATGGAAGAATACGCAGTAGCAGCGTTTGTTGCTCCGGCGCATACTCTTACTGCCCATGCTGCTTACCACAGCGATGAGGATGCCCCCACCCTGCCGTTGTTTGCATACGGTGCTGTTGGCTTTGCCAACGGCAAGTTCTACGTTGCAGCAAAAAAAGTCGATCAGGACGTACGTCAGGTTTTCCGTGGTTTCTCCGGTAAAAAAATTAATCGCTTTGCCAATAAAATTCTTGAAGACTACAAAGAAAACCGTTTGATGCAGCACATTATGAATAAATGTGTGCTCAAATACTCCTGCCCAGCTGCAAAAAACCTTGCCATTGGTCGATACGAAGCACCTCTGCCTACATCGCGTACATGTAACGCACGTTGTATCGGCTGTATTTCTTTTCAGGAAAACACTTCCAAAATCTGTGCTTCACCGCAGGATCGTCTGGACTTTACACCGACAGCGGAAGAGGTTTGCGGCGTAATGCGCCACCACGCAGCCAACGAACAGGAAAAACCGATTTACTCATTCGGTCAGGGTTGCGAAGGTGAACCTCTCACGCAAGCAGATATGATTACGGAAGCAATTACCATGTTCCGTGCAGAAGGTGGTCGTGGCACCATCAACATGAATACGAATGCTTCCTTACCGGATAAAGTTGCAAAGCTTGCTGATGCAGGTCTTTCTTCTATCCGTGTAAGTTTGAACTCTGCACGCGAAGAAGTGTACAACCTGTACTATCGTCCGAACGGATACTGCTTTGCTGATGTTAAGCAGTCTATTCTGGAAGCCAAAGCACGCAATAAGTGGGTTTCACTCAACTTGCTCTACTTCCCGGGCGTCACAGATTCCGAACCGGAATTTGATGCACTTGTACAGCTTATTACTGATACCAAACTTGATTTCATTCAGCTGCGCAACTTGAACATTGATCCTGAAATGTATTTAGAATTGCTCAGCGGCATAGATTTCGGCGCGAGCATGGGCTTTACCTTCTTCAGGAAAAGATTGAAAAAAGCCTGTCCGTGGATTGAGTTCGGGTACTTCAACCCGTTTATTGAAGAAGAATAACTTACTGACAGTCTATCCAAGTCTGCATCCAGTTTTTGGGTGCAGACTTTTTACCTGCTACCCCCCAGCACGTTGCTGCGTCGCCTTTACAGGTTGATGTTCCGGAGCCACCGCTATGAGCACCTCTACAGAATCTCTCAACGAACACGCGTATCGCAAATCTCCTGCAAAGACCTTTGCAACGATGTCGATTCCGGTTCTGCTTTCACTTGTTGCCGAACCGCTTACCGGTCTGGTTGATACAGCATTTGTTGCTAAACTCGGTACTGATCCACTTGCAGCTCTTGGTATCGGCACTATGGTGCTTTCTTCCGCATTCTGGATTTTCAACTTTCTGGGAATCGGTACACAAACTGAAGTTGCGCATTGCATAGGTGCGAACAACCATAAAGAGACTGCCACCACCGCAAGCACAGCCCTTATTCTTGCTGTGCTGATCGGGCTGGTTGCAGGCCTGCTTCCGATTTTCTTCCTGCCGCAGATCTCAACATTTATGGGCGCTGACGGCGTGATGAAAGATCTGTCCGTAGATTACATGACGTGCCGTTTAGCCGGTGGCCCTGCTGTACTTTTCACGATGGCTGCATTCGGTATATTCCGCGGTCTACAAGACATGCGTACACCTCTTATTGTTACAACAATAATTAACGCTTTGAACGTACTGCTGGATTGGCTGCTGATCTTCGGCATTGGCCCTTTCCCTGCTTTGGGTGTTACAGGTGCAGCGCTGGCAACAACATTCAGTCAATATGTAGGTATGGCAATCACCCTGTATGCCCTGCACAGAAAGCTTCGCTTAAAGCCAGTCTTTGACCTTCCACGCTGCAAGCGTCTCCTTTCTATCGGCTGGGATATGACCGTCCGAACCGGTCTGGTTATCGCATTTCTACTCTACTGCACACGCACCGCTACACAGGCCGGTGCTATTGAAGGCGCAGCGCATCAAGGAATTCGACAGTTTGTTGTTTTCAACACCATGCTGCTGGATACATTTGCCATTACAGGCCAAAGCCTCACAGGCTACTTCAAAGGTAAAAATGATACGCCGATGATTAAGCAGGTTATCCGCCAAACCTTCGGGTACAGCTTTATTACTGGCATTATTACCGGCGGTCTTATGGTGCTTGGGGCAGATATCTTTGCAGAATTACTTATTCCTGCGGAAGCATACAGCGTATTCTACACTGCATGGCTTGTTGTAGCTGTTTCACAGCCTACCAACTCTCTTTCCTATGCTACTGACGGTATTTTGTGGGGAATTGGCGATTTTGCTTTTACACGAAACGCCATGTGTATTTCCTGTATCATCGGCATCGGCTTTATCGGACTTATTACGACATTCAAGCCGGCTCAGCCGCTTATGTGGATATGGATTGCAAACGGAGGTATGATGCTCATACGATCTGCAATGGGATGTTACCGCTGCTGGCAACTGACAAAAGCATAGGTAAACTCAAGAGTAACATTTTGTTATTCTCTATAAAATGATTCAAACAAAGGGCTGTCCTTCATAAAGAAGGACAGCCCTTTTCTATTTTTCTGTTACATCAGCTACGGCGATACGCTTTATCAGCCGCACTACTTTCCGTTATTAATTGAAAGATAATGATGTACACGGCGGGATGGCTCATTTTTATCGGGATGAGCTTCCACCTTTTTTGTTGGGTTACGGAACGCATCATGCGCAACAATTTCCCCTTCAGGAGTACACTCCGTAAACGACAGCCCTAAAACATACTGATTCGGTACTCCTGCGTATGAAAGATCGGGAAAACTCTTAAAGCCGAAACGATGGTAATAATCTGGATCACCTACCAGAACAATACCTTCCGCCCCGTTCTCCTTCATACATTGTAGAGCCTCACGAATAAGTGCTGAGCCGATACCGTTTCGTTGTCGGCTCGGGATAACCCCTACAGGCCCTAAGAGAAACCAGCCCGTTGTATGTTTTCCAACAGTCGCTGACGACATAGCAATATGCCCCACAGCTTCTCCATTTTCCTCCGCAATAAGCGAAAGAGACAATGCACCTTCTGCACGCAGTCTTTCAACAATCAGATGCTCGGTTGCTTCTGCTCCTGCATGAATCGGATGTCCGTCAAAAGCGGCAAACTGTATCAGTGTAATGCGCTCTGCGTCGTTTGCTTCTTCGTTTTTAATCTGCACAAGTCCACTCCTTGAGTGTAGTTACGAATATCTGCCGACAGGTAGTCCGGCAAAACAACTCAGGGAGCCTAAAAATGGCGCACCTGATGAACTTTCAAACAATCAGTGGTTGCAACGAGAACGACAACTCCAGCCCCGAAGATAAGGGCTCATTCTGTACCATGCGCAACAACTACGTTGCGTCAATTCTGGATACATCACCAACGTGATTCATATCCTATGGCTACCGGTAGCATTTCTCGCTGACAACCGGCATCACAATATCCATTCGATTTCTATACAAAAAAACCTCGTTCGTTAAAGTACAACAGAACCCTGCTACACGTGGTACAAATCTATGTCAACTATGCCGCACAGATAGAACAAGAAAGTACATAAAAACTTTGAAAACTCGACCTGTTTCCTCATAACAAAGCCGGCTCCATCCATGCTTGTATTCAAGGATGAGGCCGGCTTCATTATTTATACATCGTCAAGCAGGTCTCCCATGAAGCCCTGCTTAGTCTCGGATCAATACACTACATGTCTGCAGTTTCCGCAACTCGCTCTTCTTGCGTCATTCCAGCTAGCTTGCGTACATATTCCAGATCAAGTCCCAAGCCATTTGCGACACGCTCACCGTATTCTTTGTCTGCAAGATAGAAAATGGCGCATTGGCGTAATTTGATTCGAATAGGAACGTCTTCCATGTGCCCTACAATATTTGTAATAAGGCTATCACGATCTTCATCTGTCATCACATCACGATATAAATTTCCAGCCTGCACAAAATCGTCGTTTTTATGAGCAAACTCATAGCGAGAACCCGCGCCGTGCAATGGGATATCCGGTTCTTCATTCTTGCCTTCAGGCGCAATCGGACTGAAGCTATTAGGCCAGTAATTCGGTCTGCCAAGTCCGTTGTCATCCACACGCATGGCGCCGTCGCGCTGGTGGTTCAGCTGTGGAGAATTCTTCGGCTGGTTTACCGGAATCAGGTGATAGTTTGCGCCAAGGCGGTGCAGATGGGTATCGTGGTACGAGAACAGACGTCCTTGAAGCATTTTATCCGGTGACACGCCGATACCTGGAACAAGACTGCTCGGGTTAAAAGCAGCCTGTTCAACTTCTGCAAAATAATTCTGCGGATTACGGTTGAGCACTAACTTACCCACCGTAACAGGAGGAACCTGACTATGCGGCCACACTTTTGTAATATCGAAAATATCCCATTCAAACTCTTCTGCCTGTTCAGGTGTCAAAATCTGCATTTCAAGCGTCCATGAAGGATATTCTCCACGCTCGATGGCATCATACAGATCACGGGTTGCGTGATCTGGGTCGATTCCGCACATCTCTTTGGCTTCAGCACCAGTAAAATTCACAATGCCTTGATCTGTTTTAAAGTGGTACTGAACCCAGAAATATTCGCCCTGCTCGTTGTACCATTTAAACGTATGGCTCGAATATCCATTCATATGCCGATACGTTGCTGGAGTTCCCCTATCAGAAAAGAGGATTGTTACCTGATGAATTGATTCTGGAGTCAATGACCAGAAATCCCACGCCATGGTTGCGCTTTTCAGGTTTGTTGCCGGATCACGTTTCTGGGTGTGAATAAAGTCAGGAAACTTCAGAGGATCACGGATGAAGAATACAGGCGTATTGTTGCCTGTCATATCATAGTTGCCTTCTTCCGTATAAAATTTGATTGCAAAGCCACGTGGATCACGTTCTGCATCCGCACTACCCTTTTCTCCGCCTACAGTTGAAAAACGGACAAACACATCGGTCTTTTTGCCAATAGAAGAGAGGAACGCAGCCTTTGTGTACTTTGTAACATCTTCTGTTACTTCGAAGTATCCATATGCACCTGCCCCTTTTGCGTGCACAACACGCTCCGGAATTCGTTCCCGATCAAAGTGCGCCAGTTTTTCCAGCAAATGCACATCCTGCATCAGCACAGGACCGCGCTCTCCAGCAGTCAAAGAATTCAAATCGTTACCGACAGGACGTCCGAATGCTGATTTCATAGTATCTTTCTTAGACATACAACGGCTCCTCTCTATCGCGTTACGCGTTCTTTTATCGTGTGTTAACGGGTTGGCAGCAATATACTACATCTGCAATGCGACACCATTGATAAACCGAGGCTGTCAGCGAAATAAGAATTGATGAGAGATCTGTAGAAGAAGTATCCTTGTACGAGGACAGACACACTGGCAGCACTGATTCATTTGCGAGCTTCATTATATCATCCACTCACTATTGATAATAATACCTATTACTATAATTTGGTCAAGTGCTACTATAAAATAATTTTTGAGCTTCTGTTACGAAGATGCTCTTCTTAATGGTTACACGGCAACAGATAAAATTTTATCTGCAATCTTGGGGAAACCATGTTTGAAACATATGAAAAACTTCCGGAGTGGGTGCGGTGGCTACTTCTTATTCCATTATTCTTCGGGATAATGTTTGCTTTCAGCCTGCTTTTTCACAGAATGAGCTTACACCTTGCCGGAATATTTTTTTATGACAGAATATTTGCACCGTTCATGGGAGGCTTGCTGCTTGTTTATGTGGCGACTCGGCTTCTTCCGAGAGCTAAGCTGATTATTGCCTATCTTCTATGTTTTTTCTGGGTTCCACTT
>NZ_JADMLB010000011.1 GCF_015482765.1 Halodesulfovibrio sp. | reverse complement strand
TTCAATGTAAATGTCGTTACCGGCTTGCAACTCGCAATTTTCACAGAATCCGGCTCGAATGTTGGTGCCGGCGTCAATTGAGCAGGATTTGGCGCCTTTGATGCCACGTTCGGCGGTGAATGCATCCAGAGTACGGATGGTAGCACCTTCGACAATGTCTTTAACAAGGATGTTGCGAGCCTGAAGCTCAAACCCTGTTTTGACTGTTCCGTGTACGCACAGGTCGTTTACATAGATAACGTTGCCTGTGCTGAAATTCACATCACCATGAATATTCAGTAATTTTTTTACTGAAATAAGGTCTTCATGATAAAAAACATATCCGTTTTGTGTGGCAAGAAGTTGCAGATTGTTTTCAGGATTTACTATTGTATTCGGTCCAGCCGGAAGTTCTGGAGTTTCAAAAATGAATTGCGGATCGAGAAGCTCTGTGTTTTCCGGTGCCGGAACGAATTCCGCAAGAATTTGTCCGGAAACAACGTTCTGCACATATCCAAGGCAATGGTGATCCACACGCCCACGGGATACCGCAGCTGGTGAGAGCTTAGTGTGATTGAAGAAGGGGTCGAAGCAGTGACGTAAATAGTAAGTCATACGAAAGCATCCCACTAGAGAGGAAGACTAGAAAGCATATCGTCCTCATTCCGGAAAAGATTAAAAAAACGGAGTAGTTGTTTTTTTTGAAGTAGTTCGAGAAAGTGCCGTGGTGGAGAGAGGATATGCAAAATTTTCCCATGTCCACGAACTCTTGAGGTTAAGTAGACAAGCAGATGCAGTCCGGATTCGTCAATGGTTCCCAGTGAGGATAAATCCACGACAACATGTTGATAGTCTTGAACGGCTACAAGAGTCTCGAAGTGTTCCCTAACCGGCTGGCATGTTTCATGTGTCAGATCATTTTCATAGAGAAGAACTAACGCAGAGCCTAATCTGAACGTCTTTGCTGGATTCATATGGTTCCCGAATTGTTGATGCCAGTTTCTAAGTATCAAGTGCCGTGGAGTAACTTACCGTGGGCACTAACGCTTTGCTGATGAGAACTATATCGGTTCGTTTCGCCGTAACCTTACAGGCGTGTAAAGAAATTCCTAATACAAAACGTGTCTAACTGCAATTTATGCATGGTCGGAAAAATAGATTATTCCCTCGAAAACAGAGGGTTGCTGAGAAAAGTGAGAAGACTTTTTCGGGTGTGAAAGTTCGAACGGGAAAAAAGGCGTAAGACACAAAAAAAGCCGGAGACACAGTCGCCGGCTTTTTTTGTTTTGTATTGCTTGCTAGGCAAAGTCTTCCGAGGCGAGCATTATGGTTACAGGTCCCCAGTTGGTAAGGGACACATCCATGTCTGCTCCAAAAACTCCACATTCAACAGAATCTGGCAGCTCTTTTTTGCAATGTTCTACAAAGGTGTCGAAAAGCTTAGTAGCAATGGCTGGTGGACACGCCGTTGTAAAAGAAGGGCGTCTTCCTCGTCTGCTGTCGGCATAGAGTGTAAATTGTGGAACCAGCAGCAGGCTGTTGCCTGTATCCTTAAGGCTGAGATTCATTTTCCCCTGATCATCAGAGAAGATACGCAGCCCGATCATCTTTTGCAGCATGGTATTCCATACAGCAGAAGAAGGCATGTCTTCTGTGTCCTGCGCACCAAAGCCCACAAGGACAACAAGACCTGCATCAATAGAGCCGACACATTTTCCGTCAACGTGTACGGCGCCTTTTTTTACTCGTTGTAATAAAAGTTTCATTGTTACTGTACTGTCTTGGTTTCTGCAGTTGCTTCCACAGCATTATCGTTTGTGGCGGAAACAGTCTCATCAACTGGTGTTGTATTGTTTACTACTTGTTCCTGTTGAGTCGTTTCAGTGGCCACTTCTTCAGCAACTGCGGTATGAGCTTCTTCAGGTTCAGCCTGTTTTATAGCAGCTTCAGAACACTCCCGTTCAGCTTCAGCAGCTTTACGTTTGTTGTCCTGTTTTTGTTCTTCTTCATTGCGTAAAGCACGACGAAGCACCTTACCGACAATTGTTTTAGGAAGCTCGTCTCTGAATTCTACCTGTTTCGGAACCTTGTAGTTTGCCAGCTTTTCGCGACAGTGGGAAAGAATTTCAGATTTGGTTAATTCTTCACCAACCTTCGGGACAATGTAGACCTTAATGATTTCACCACGAGTTTTGTGTGGAACACCAACGGTAACTGCTTCCTGAACTTTTGGATGTTCGTAGAGAACTTCATCGATTTCTCGAGGATATACGTTGTATCCCGCAACAATGATCATGTCTTTTTTACGGTCAACAATGTAGAAGTATCCCTCTTCGTCCATCGTCGCGATGTCACCAGTGTAGAGCCAACCGTTACGCAGTGTAGAGGCTGTTTCATCTGGCCTGTTCCAATAGCCCATCATAACCTGTGGGCCCTTAAGAATCAGTTCACCAATTTTGCCGGTAGGCAACGGAACACTTCCGACTTCCATATCAACAATACGGGCTTCTGTATCTGGGAACGGCAAACCAATAGAGCCGTTCTTAGAAACACCATGCAATGGGTTCAGATGTGTTACAGGAGAAGCCTCTGTAAGTCCGAAACCTTCAAGAAGCTTTGCACCGGTAATTTTTTTGAACTGGCGCATCTGTTCAACCGGCATCGGAGAAGAGCCGGAAATACAGTATTTGATGCAGCTTAAGTCATAGTTAGGCAGGCTTTTTTGCTGCATGAGAGAAATATATACAGACGGAGCACCAGGGAAGATGGTCGGTTTGTATTTTTGAATTCCATCAAGCACGTCTTTCGGCACATATCTCGGGAACGGAATAACAGTAGCACCCATAGCGCATGGGAAGAGCATACTTACGGTCAGCCCGAAAACGTGGAAATACGGAAGCAGTCCGAGGAACGTATGATGTTCATCAGACAGGCCGCTCAACATTGCATAACATTGCTCAACGTTGGCGGTAAGATTGGCGTGAGAAAGCATAACACCTTTGGATATGCCAGTGGTGCCGCCAGTATACTGCAACAGAGCAATAGAGTTTTTAGGGTCCTTGATAGGAACACTTAATTGTTCTTTTGATGCGAAAAGTGTTTTCCAAGGAAGTACAGATTTGTTGTCGTACGGGACATTGATGTGCGTTTTTTCCCACTTATTTTTCAACGTGTAGGCGATATTCAGCGGAAAGCTGAGCGCATCGGAAATACGGGTAACAAAGTACTTTTTAATAGGTAACTTTTTACGCAATTTAGCAAGCTTAGGCCACACAAGATCCAGCGTGATCATGTGTTTTGCGCCGCAATCATGAATTTGGTGAACCAGTTCCTTCTCCATGTAGAGAGGGTTGGTCATAACAACTATACCGCCAGCCTTGAGCACTCCCCAAAATGCAATCATGGTCTGTGGTAAGTTCGGCATCATGATAGATACGCGGTCACCGGGTTTAACACCCTGTTCACGGAGGTTCGCGGCAAATTGTTCCGCAAGTGTGTGAAGCTTTTTGTAAGAAAGTTTGTAGTTTTTAAAAACTGTAGCGTTTCGTTTCGGCGTGTTTTTCGCCGCTTCGTCAAGAATGCTCGGGATAGAAGCATTCTTGTACTTCAGGTTCGCCGGTACTTCCGGATCGTAGTTGTCCAGCCACGGGCGTTCGAGTGGTAAATCCTGTTCGTTCATATCGTATTATTATTGCTAAGGTTGATATGATGTTCAGTCGTCATTTTGTAACAGTGTAGTACCCCGTCAACAACGATAGTGCAACCCCTGTAGCGGAAAGGGTTGCCTCATAAAAAAGTAAAGCCCGCATTGCGGGCTTTACTAAGATTCTATGGTGTTACGTCAACTAAAGCAAACCGGCTTCTTCCAGAATCTGCTTGAGTCTTGTCAGATTTTCTTCTGCAAGAGGAACCATAGGCAGTCTGAAATCCGTATCCATCTTGCCTTGCAGAGCAAGAGCAGTTTTAACAGGAATAGGGTTAGATTCCATGAACATTGCGCGGTTAAGCGGCTGCATTTCAAAGTGCAGCTTGCGTGCAGTTGCAATATCGCCTTTTTCCCATGAGCTGCAAAGATCAGCCATCTTTTTAGGAACAAGGTTGGAAACAACAGAGATAACACCCGCACCGCCAAGTGAAAGCAGTGGAAGCAGGGTGAAGTCATCTCCTGAAAGCACGTTTAAGGAAGTGCCGCACTGTTCGATAATGTCAGACGCCTGAATAAGGTTGCCTGTAGCTTCTTTAATGCCGACAATCTGAGGGATGTCCTCATGAAGACGTGCAACAGTGGAAGGCAGAATATTGCTGCCGGTTCTACCCGGTACATTGTAAAGCACCATTGGGATACTGATGGTATCTGCAATATGTTTGAAGTGCTGGTAAATGCCTTCCTGAGTCGGTTTGTTGTAGTATGGGCTTATGAGAAGAACGCCGTCTGCACCTGCATCCTTAGCAAACTGGGTGAGGTGAACAGCTTCTTTTGTGTTGTTGGAACCGGCACCGGCAAGAACCGGCACGCGTTTTTTTGCCTGATCAACACAGATTCGGATAGCTTCCTTATGCTCGTCGTGCGTAAGGGTTGCAGATTCGCCAGTGGTGCCGCAGGGAACTAACCCGTTGATACCTTCAGTAATCTGCCATTCAATATGCTGACGAAAGCTTTCTTCGTCAATTTTGCCATCGCGAAATGGAGTAACCAGTGCAGTGTAGGCTCCGGTAAAGTTCATATAGCCTCCTCATGTGGGCAAAAGTGCTGCCCGCAGCGGGTTTGTCGTGTTAGTCTAACGTAAGTCCGAGTGATTCAAGCACAGCATTGCCGGAGTAAATAACAAGTGCTTTACCCTTAAGGAAAACACTGTCACCTTCGATGGATATGCTCAGAATTTCTCCGCCGGAAGACTTAACACGTACATTAGTGCCGGTAAGCCCAAGTGCGTTTGCTACAACAACGCCAGCCACAGCACCAGTACCGCAGGCAAAAGTTTCATCTTCAACGCCGCGTTCGTACGTGCGAAGATGTACGTTTTCGCGGTCTATCACACTCATAAAGTTCGCATTGGTTCCTGCAGGGGCAAAAACATCATGATAGCGTACAAGGGCGCCGAGTTCTTTAACATTCAGCGCGGATGCATCTTCTGCCACATAAACAGCATGCGGAACTCCGGTGTTAACGAAATGAATTTCGTCGTCACCGTCTTTCAACGTGATTGGTTTGTTTAATTCAAGTCCTTGAGGCGGTGTGAGTTCAACTTTAATCTCACCGTCGTCGCAAAATTCAGCACGAATAGGGCCTGCGTCTGTTCCGAATGTGTGAACAGGACCGGCAAGGCCGATTTGGACTGCAAGTTTTGCCGCACAACGCGAAGCGTTGCCGCACATTTCTGCTCGGGAACCATCGGCATTGTAGAAATGCCAGCGGTAATCAAGAGTGGTGTCATCAGACTCTTCAAGAAAAACTAACCCGTCTGCGCCAACACCGAAAGCGCGGCGGCAGATTTTTTGAGCCCACTCACTCATATGCGAAACAGGCACGTTGTATTCCCGATTGTCAATGAATACAAAGTCATTGCCGCAGCCTTGCATTTTATAAATAGCTACGTGCTCCATGGTAGGATTCATGAGAACTCCTGGTGTCGGCAGAAAGTGCCCGTCTCTGCGTCAACACCCAACTAAAAGCATTACGTCGTATTTCCCGATGCGGTAAAGCAATATACAGCTCAGGAAATGGATGAAAAGATTCATCCTCAAATCAATATAGTGTGTGTAAGCACGTCCGATGGTGTGCAGCATCAGGCGGCTTAAGGTATCTACTCCTATGATTCTGCTGCACAAAAGACATAAGGTCAACCCGTTACCGTCATCAGAGTAAAAATGTTTTCAATGATGCGTGGATTAATCACACTCTCTAACGGGAAAGGGTAAAAAGTTTGCGGCAGGAGGTGTTGGTGAAGCAGCGTATCTCTTCTTCGAAATAAGAATTTTTCCAAAAATCGATTTTGCAGTCGTTTTCAGCTTGTTTTAATGGTTTACATCTTTTTACGGATGGTTGTGTCAGGAGGATGCCTTTAAGAGCTCAAGAAGGGGGAAGTGAAGGCTGTGTAGAGGGGGGTGAACTGCGTTCAGTAGATAAAAAGAAAAGCGCAGACCGAAGTCTGCGCTTTCGTAGAGATATATAAAACAGGCTTAGCTGTTCAAAAACTCTTTAAGTTCTTTGCCTGCGCGGAAGAACGGAAGATGCTTAGGATGTACGGTTACAACTTCACCAGTTTTTGGGTTACGACCGGTGTAGCCTTCGTACTCTTTCATTTTGAAGCTGCCGAAACCACGGATTTCTACGCGGTTACCTTCAGCAAGTGCATCCTTCATGCTATCAACAAAGACGTTAACCATCATGGTTGCTTCTTCAATAGCAATGTTATTCTCTTCAGACAAAGTTTTAATCAGTTCGCTTTTGTTCATTCTCAACTCCCACTGTACAATACAGCGTAGATGTTCTGGATTTATGTTTATGTAAGTATGTGCTTTCTAGCTGTGTGATATAATTCATTATGACGCAAACTGTTTAAATATTCAAGAGTTAATTGCTGATATCACTCGTATTTTCTGTAAAAATTGATTTAGAAATGTCTTCTAACATACTCTTTTTGATTTTCTGTAACTTTACTGCAATAGAGAAAATGTCTTTTGCAGCGCGACTGTTAGGAGCGTTCTTCATCAAAGGAGTTTGTTTTCGGACAGATTCAGGCACCATTTTGTCCTGACAGATTCCACCAAGAAACTCAGGAGTAAATCCAAGGAAGCGTTCACAGGCTGTTGCAAGTCTGTTGTAAGTGCTTGTTTCTTCGGATTTATCTTCAGCCTGATTCACTATGATGTAAAAGTCCTTAACGTTGTGTTGTGTAGAGAGAACTTTCATAAGAGCATAACTGTCTGTTAAAGAAGTCGGCTCTGGAGTTACAACAACAACACGAATACGAGTCATAGCTGCAAAGGCAAGTACTGTAGGCGTAATGCCTGCACCAAGGTCCATTAACAGATACTCGTAGTTGTTAAAGAGTGGATCAAGACGTTGGAACAATAGGTTCCGCAGGTCGCTGTCCATTTCTACCAGTTCAGGTACACCGGAAGCAGCCGGAAGGAAGTCAAAGCCATCCGGTTCAATAGGGAAGGCAACTTCATCAGCCGGTGTGTCGGTGTCCAGTAGACTCTGCATGTTGGTATCAGGTGTAACACCGAGAAGAACGTCAAGGTTGGCAAGACCCAAATCACAGTCCATAAGCATGACGGGGAAACCGCCCCTGTACATGCAGTAGCCAAGGTTAAGAGCGATATTGGTTTTACCCACGCCGCCTTTGCCGCTCAGGATAGAAATTGTGAGAGTATTGTTGGGTTTCATACGGGGTAACTGCCTTATTTAGATCCAGAAAAAAGGAATTGTTTTTCGTTCGAATGCACCATAGTGGAGCGGTCATACTCGAATTCAACAAGCTGTCGGGTAACACGCACTCTGTTCTTTCCGGCATTTTTTGCCTGATACAGAGCTTTGTCAGCCACCTCAAAAAGCTCCTTACCTGTCGCTTTGCTGCGTCCTTTCAGAGACGCAACACCGGCAGAAAAGGTGCACTGAATGGCGGCTTCAGAGCATTTAATCAACGTGTCAGCAAACATTGAACAGAGTCTGTCCATCAGTGCTTTTGCTCTGAGTGGACCGGCACCCGGTAGTAGGAGTGCAAATTCCTCGCCACCCACGCGCGCCGCATGGTCATATCCACGTGTTGAGGCATCAAGCATATCTGCTAATGTTCTGATAACCTCATCACCGCAGGCATGCCCATAGGTGTCGTTAACGTTTTTAAAGTCATCAAGATCGATAATAGCAAGACTCAGCTGCCCATTACTGCGTTCTACCCTTTGCAGCTCCATGGAGAGCTTATGTTCAAAGGCCTGTTTATTGTATAATCCAGTAAGTGGATCACGCTCGGATTTGTGCGTAAGGTCTTCAATAATCTTCTGAAGGTTCGCAAGATTAAAATACGTGGAGTTATCCAAATCAAGCGCGAGCCAGTCTGAAAGACCGAACCGTTCAGAAAGTTTATTCCAACTTTCCATAGTGAGACCGGGCACAAGTCGAGTAAGCGCTAATTGCTGATCAGCCATATCAATCGGGGCGGACTGTGCATGCGACACAATAAGTTGTCGAAGCTGGTCCAGTTCGGCTGTCAGGTTTTCAAGGCCTTCTGTGCGTATGTTATGTAGTCTTTTCTGCATGTAGATAAAGCAGGAAATCACGCAGGAACTGGTCCAGTTTTCCATCTAAAACCGAATCAACATCCCCGATCTCCGAGTTTGTCCTGTGATCTTTCACAAGACGGTATGGCTGAAGCGTATAAGTACGTATCTGACTACCGAAACTAATATCCATTTTTCCTGCGTATTCGGCCTGACGTTCGTCTTGCACTTTACGCAGTTCAATTTCATACAGTCGGGATTTAAGAATCTGCAATGCAGTGTCTTTATTTGCGTGCTGTGACTTTTCGTTCTGGCACTGTGCTGTTACGCCTGTTGGAATATGCGTAATACGCACAGCGGAACTTGTTGTGTTAACGCTCTGTCCACCGGGGCCACTTGAGCGGAACACATCAATACGTAAGTCACCTTCTTTGATATCAACAGTAATGCCTTTACCTGCATCCGGAATAATATCAATAGAGGCAAAAGAAGTATGTCTACGGCCTGATGAATCGAACGGAGAAATACGGATGAGTCTGTGGATTCCCTTTTCACCCTTCAGGAAGCCATAGGCGTTTTCACCCTTAATACGTAGCGTAACACTTTTAATGCCCGCTTCGTCGCCGTCCAGCAGGTCGAGATATTCGACTTTAAATTTATGTCTGTCTGCCCAGCGCACATACATGCGAAGGAGCATTTTTGCCCAGTCCTGAGCTTCGGTGCCGCCAGCACCGGGATGGATTTCCAGAATGGCGTCATTCTGATCTTCCGGTGCGCTTAGCAGTAAGTTAAGTTCTGTCTGCTCTAGCAGTTCTTCAAGAAGTGCTGTCTGCGCACTGAGCGTTTCAAGAACTTCAGGGCTTTGATCTTCTTCAGCCAACGCAAGCCATTCAGCCAAATCATCTTTAGCCTGCATAAGGGTTTCCAGACGGTCAATTTGAGATTCAAGTTGACTTTTTTCCTGTAGAACAGGTGTTAATTTGTCTGGATTATCCCATGCACCGGGGCTGGAAAGCTGTTTTTCAATTTCATCAAGGCGATCTTTATTGCCTTTGAGGTCAAAGCCTCCTCCATAAGGAGTTGAACTGTTCTGTTAAAGCGTTACTCTTTGTTCTTAAATCTGCTAATTGAAGCATGCTATATTTCTTTCTTTTTATTTGTATAAATGGAGTAGGCTAATACCGCTATAGCTCCGGCAATAAGCAACGCACGGATTAGAGAAAACAGCCTGTGATAAATCGTAAAGCCTGTTCGGGTTCCCACTGTGCCGAAAATGACGTCAGCGCGGAAGGATTTACCCTGCGTTGTGATATTCCCTTTTGGATCAATGATAGCTGTAATGCCAGTATTTGTTGCACGGGCAACATAGCGTCCCTGTTCCACAGCACGCAGGACAGTCATATCCAGATGCTGTTTAGGGGCGGCTGTTTTTCCGAACCATGCATCGTTACTGATGTTAACCAGCAGGTTGGCACCTTGTTCTACACGATCTTGCGCAAGTTCGGTGAATGTAGCCTCATAACAAATCAGTACACCCAATGCAAGATTTCCAACAGTAATAGGCTCATGCACGGTTCCGGGTTGGAACGTTCCGGTTCCTTGCAAAAGCTCTTCTGCAAATGGAACATAGAATGGGATATATTCTCCGAACGGAACAAGATGCATTTTGTCATACCATGATAACATCAATCCTTCGGAGTCGATAAGATATGCCCGGTTAAAAATATCGTATTTTCGCCCATCAGTTCCCTTTGCATATCCCGGAGTGCCGATGAGATACGGTGCTTTGCTTGTGATGGCAAGTCTTCGAATCAGTGGTAAGTATTCTCGGTTACTTTGGAGATAGAACGGCATTGAGGTTTCCGGCCATATCACCAGCTCGACCGGATGGTTGAAAACCTGTTCACTCAACGTGACATAACGTTCCACAGTGCCGCGCATGTACCGTTTATCCCACTTTGCCCCTTGATCAATGTTTCCCTGAACCATAGCAATTTCAATGTTCGCCGTAGCGTCAGCGGGCTGTATCCAAGAGCAGTAACTGCTTGTAAAAAGGAGAGCCAGTGCCACAAGGGCAGAGACTGAATGCTTGACTGAGCTGGCGATCATCGCAGCTGTAATGTAGCAGGCAAGGGCAGCAAGCAATGCAGAATAGCCTTCTGCACCGATAACGCTTACCGGTTGAACAAACGCTGGCCAATCGGAAAAGGCAGCAGCAAGGGAGGCCCACGGAAAACCGCTTAGGACGAAACCTCGAGCGAGTTCCAGAGTCCCCCAGAGGAAGAATGTACTGACTCCGACATAACAGGGGCGGGCATTGCGCAAAAATTTATAGCAAAACAGTGAAAATGCAGCGGCATAAAGACCCATTGCAAAAGATACTGCGACAGGGCCGCTAATAGCCAGATACCACGGCATGGCAGTCTGTTCTGCAAATGGAACAGCAATCCAGTATAGGCAGGCGGTATATGCTGCCAGACCTGTAAGTAAACCTCTTCTAAATGCAACTGAACCCGATTCAGCCTGAATACCTATAAGGTACAGACAGGCGGGAAAGAGCAGGATAAGGGGTGGTAACTGGTAGATAGTATTGGCAGAACCAATGGCGAGACCTACCGTACCCATGGCAAGTAATGGGGCAAATTGAAGCATTGCTGCACCCTGACGTTTTTTTGTGTTGCGGTCAAGGTACTAGATTTGCAGTGTATACTCACTTGCTTCTGAAACTTTGACCGGCGATAAAAGAAAACACCCTGCAAAGCAGGGTGTATATTGTTTACGGTAAGAGACCTATTGACTTTCCGCAGCCTCATCAGCTTTGGCTGTACGAATAAGCCTAATTTGTTTGGCATCAGCATCTTCAATTGTGAAGTGGTATCCTGCCAAAAGAAAGCTTTCGCCTGATTGCGGTACATGACCGGCAAGTTCGCTAAGGTAGCCACCAAGCGTTTCAACCTGCTCAGACTCCAGCGTGATGGTAAGTTCTTCACTTACATCATCCAGAGCTGCACGACCTGTTATAATGTAGTTCCCGTCTTCAGTAGCACGAATGTCTTCTATTTTAGGAGTATCGTATTCGTCTTCAATTTCACCGACAATCTCTTCGAGAATGTCTTCAATGGTGATGAGACCGGAAGTTCCACCATATTCATCAACAGCAATCGCCAGATGTTGTTTTCGTGTTCGAAACTCTTGTAACAGATCTGTTACAATTTTTGTTTCCGGTACAAAAAACGGCTTGCGCATAAAGCTTACAAGCGGAGTATCACGCAATGTAGGGTCGTACAGATGAATGAGCAGGTCTTTTGCGTAAATAAGACCTACGATATTGTCCCTGTTTTCTTCATACAGCGGGATTCGTGAATGTCCAGATTCAACAATGAGTTCAACAAGGTCACCAATGGATGTGGTTGTCTCAGTACAGACAATGTCTGTTCGAGGAACCATAATCTCATGAACCTGAGTTTCATCAAGTGAGAGTACATTGAGGAGCATTGAACCTTCTTCAGCTTCAAGCTCGCCTTCCTCACGGGCATCGATAATGGCTTTTTCAACGTCCTCTTCAGTTGTTTTACTGAAAAGATTTCCAAGTACGTTCCACAATCGACTCTCAGAACCTCCGTCCAAGATGGGTCTCCTTTTTAAAGTTACTATAAAATGGGGCACTATACATATTCTGTACTGTACCGATGAGTTTAGTGTTGTGCAAGCATTGGATGCGCTCTTGCAAGTTTTCACAGCTTGCCAACTGTCAGCTAAATTCCTTTTTCGCGGTATAGCTCAAGATGTCTGCGCATAACCCAGTTACCGATACTTTCAAGGCTGGAACCGATAGGCTCTTCAACCCATCGTAATTCTGCAGGATTTTTTGCATCCGGCTGGGCTGTAAAGAGGAACTGCATACCCAGCTCGGCATCATGGGTTACAAAGTCAACAAACGGGTTTTGAATTCTGCACAGTAGCCAGTAGCGTACGCGCTGTCCTGTGTCCGGATCCCATAAGTCGAGAAGCGTGAACAGCTTGTCACCAATGGAGAATTCCAGATTGCATTTTTTTACCTCAGATCTCGGGATACGAACTTTCATGCCGCCCGCGGAAATATTTTCCAAGGTAATTTGGAAACTTTTTTCCGGTAAATAGGTAAGCACAGGGCGTCCCCACTGGCGGATATCTAATGTACCTTTCGTTGAAATTTCGTCAGGTGCAGACCATACTGCCAGTCCCATAATATACTGGCTCGGCGGAGAAATTCGCAAAGAAGCTCGTTTTTGCCGCTGTTCCAGTTTGTTAGGAGCTTTTAAGTTAAGTATGGCTGTGCCATCTGTACAGCCCCTAATGCCGATAATCGGTGAGGTGAACATGAAGAAGTTGTTTCCGGTGCTGGATTTACGAACCTGAAAGTAGCAGTCTACGTCTTTACCCACCCATGAACTTTGTAGGTTGCTGATTCCACTGCACTCAATGGTGACATTTTCTTTGTTAATGCTTGTGAGCAGGCAAGAAGTAGAGCGGCGCTTTTCACCTTTGGAATGGAATTGAACCTCAAATTTTTCATGCTCGTCTCGAGCCATTTTGAGTGTGTTGGAAATATGTGCGGGGTGCAGAACCCAGTCATGCGGTACATACTTTGTATTTTTGCGGTTTTTGAACCACATAAAGATGATGACTGCTATGAGAAGAACAACAACAGAGAGTAAACCGTACACGGTGAACAGAGCCGTTTCTGTACGAAAAGAAGACGCAGAGAAGTTCTTCCCTATTTGGGTAAAGAAGCTAGTACTTGTGGAGGCGCTGAATGAGAGATAGGACACGTAATACTCTTCTTTTATACTGGGTTGACACAAAATTACATTGAGACAGAGCTCAAAAGTACATACCTAAAATATAATAAAGTGAAAAGAGTTGTTCTTTGCTCGGGAAATAACGCAAACACTCTTTCATGAATAGAAATTATATAGTGGAAATGAAACGGTAAATGCAAAAAAAGCACCAAGTTATTGTGTGTCCGCTGGGAGTGCTAAAAAAGGTGAGTTACCATTACGTAGAATCATAAAAAGGTCAAAAAAAACAGCCACCAATTGGTGGCTGTTTTTTCTTTGTCTGTAGCTAAATTTTGCCGAGCTTCTTCAAGTGAACTTCAAGGCAGGAAATTGCTGCCGGAGTAACACCGGAAATACGTGATGCTTGTCCAAGGTTCAAAGGCTGCACGGCTGCAAGTTTTTCCTCTACTTCACGAGTCAGACCTGCAACCTCTGTGTAGTCAAGGTCTGCTGGAAGAGGAACACTTTCCATGCGGCTGAAGCGCTGAACCAGCTCGTCCTGACGTTTCAGGTAGCCGGCATACTTTACAACAACCTGAGCTTCTTTTTTGGCATCTTCTGCAAAGTCTGCAATTTCAGGCCAGAATGCTTTCAGGTCATTGATGTTTAACGCTGGACGGCGCAATACTTCAGCAAGTGTGAGACTCTTGGAAGGGTGTGCCTCGTTAAGTTCGTCAAAAATAGCTCGAACAGATGCATCAGGTTTAATGCGGCGCTCTTCAAGCTCTTCAAGCAGTGTTGAAAGTGCTGCACGCTTTGCGTCAAACATAGCCCACTGATCATCTTTGACAAGTCCTACATTGCGTCCGATTTCAGTCAGGCGCATATCAGCGTTACTTTCTCTCAGGAGTAAGCGATGCTCCGCGCGTGAGGTGAACATACGATACGGTTCTTTGGTTCCTTTGGTGACGAGATCATCAATGAGAACGCCGATGTATGCCTGATCGCGACCAAGAATGAATGGATCGCGTCCAGTTAAAGAACAGTACGCGTTGAGCGCAGCCCAAAGCCCCTGTGCAGCAGCTTCCTCATATCCGGAAGTACCGTTTACCTGACCTGCAAGGTACAGGCCCGGAAGTACTTTGGTTTCCAAGGTAGGGCGCAGCTGGGTAGGGTTCGCGTAATCGTATTCAATAGCATATCCCGGACGGATGATCTGTGCATTCTCAAGTCCCGGAATAGTCTTGAGCATGGCCTTCTGGATGTCTAAAGGAAGGCTTGTAGAAATGCCGTTCGGGTAACATTCAGGACTGTTGAGTCCTTCAGGTTCTACAAAAATCTGGTGGCGGATTTTATCAGGGAAGCGTGCAATTTTATCTTCAATTGAAGGGCAGTAACGCGCTCCGGTTCCGTCAATGACGCCCGTAAACAGCGGAGATCGGTCGAAACCTGTTTTGATGATTTCGTGAGTCTCTTCGTTTGTCCAAGTCTGGTAACAAGGCAACTGCGGAAGAGGGATTTCTTTTGTACGGAAACTGAACGGAGGCGGTGGGTTGTCGCCTGGTTGTGGTTCCATTACAGAGAAATCGATGCTGTCTTTAAGGATGCGCGGTACTGTGCCGGTTTTCAGTCGACCAAGTTCCAATCCCACGCTTTTTAAGGACTCAGAAAGGCCACTGCTTGCGGGATCGCCGAGGCGACCGCCGGAGAAGTTATTGAGTCCCACATGGATGAGACCGCGCATGAATGTGCCGGTAGTAATGATGACGGTCTTTGCCGCAAATTCCTGACCAAGCTGTGTGCGTATGCCGGTACAGCGTCCGTTTTCAGTCAACAGCTCATGTGCTGTGTCCTGCCATACCCACAGGTTTTCCTGTGCAAAGATATCGCGTTTTACAACACGCATGTATTCGTCACGGTCAATCTGTGCACGAGTTGCGTGTACAGCCGGCCCCTTACTGGTGTTCAGTGTACGGAACTGAATACCGGACTGGTCAGCCCAGACCCCCATCATGCCGCCTAATGCGTCTATCTCGCGAACCATGTGCCCTTTGGCTAAGCCGCCGATAGCTGGGTTACAAGACAAAGCGCCAATGTGATCCAAGTTGATCGTCAGCAATAACGTGGTCATACCAAGGTTGCTTGCAGCCATTGCTGCTTCCGCACCTGCGTGACCAGCGCCTACTACAATGACATCAAAAATAGCTGGAGGGGGTGTTTTTATCATAATTTTTATCTTTGTTATATAAATATGCCTTCGGCGAACCTGCAGTGCTTTGTCTTCAACGAGCCTCCGGCGGCCAGAAAATCTGTTTCACTGTCGCTATCCGTAATCTCTCATTCTTCGAGAACGGCTATCGCTTTTGAAAAAAAGTTTCTCTGGACTCTCCAAAAACTCTTATTAGCCAGAAAGTCCTGTTTGCTAACACGTCGGAGAACTTAATAAGAACTACCAATCGTGGGAGCTAGCTTACTATCACCAAGGTTGTGGTGCATAAGCCGTAGTGCTTCGTAAAAAAGCAGGTAGACTCGCAGGTAAAAGTCTTTGGAAAGGGGTCTGGGGAAAACCTTTCTACAGAAAGGTTTTCCCCAGCCGCCGGAGGCACAAAAGACCTGCCGAAGGCAATATAAACGTTCTTACTTAGTTGGTAGTATCAAACAGCATGGTGGCGATAACTTTAGCGTCACCAATGTTGCAAGAGATACGGCTTTTTTCGTTTGGTACGTGAGCGTTAGGAATGAGCTTGCTCCAGCATGCTACATTAAGTCCTTCATCACGCAGATGCGCTGCAACAGTACCACCACCAACGCCTTTCGGCTGTGGTGTTACATTGTAAACTTTCTTGATAGCACGGTCGAGTTTGGTCACAACTTCACAATCCACTGGAGTCTGTGCAGAGGACTGGTTAGCCTGATCTTCTTCGTAACTGATTGTTACACCGTACTCTTCAATTACTTCGTCACCGAGTTTTTTCATTTCCTTGCGGATATCATCAAGGTCGTATCCAGGGAGAATGCGGCAATCTACGTAGAAAACATCAAGTCCTGGAACTGTGTTGATGTTTGGAACGTTTGCTTCTTTTTTGGTCGGTGTGAAAGTAGAAATAGGTGGATCAAAGAGATTGTCAACACGATCAAAAATACCGTGAAGTTTTTTTACTTTGAGAATGAAAGCGGAAGCAGCTTCAAGGGAGTTAATGCCTTCAGACGGGGTAGAGCCGTGGCACTGCTTGCCGATTACAGAAATTTTTTGCCAGAGAATGGATTTCTCTGCGACTTCAATCATGGTTCCTTCAGCGTCGCCGATGTCTGGAACGAGAATGAGATCGTCTTGTTTGAACAGGTCAGGGCGTTCTTCAACAACGTACTCAAGACCGTACTTGCTGCCGGTTTCTTCGTCGGCAGTGAGGATGAGACCGAGAGTGTATTCCGGTGTGATGTTGTGATCCACAAGACCTTTGGCAACGAGAAGACCGGAAACAATAGCCTGCTGGTTGTCTTCTACGCCACGACCGTAAATGTAGTCGCCGTCAACGCGCAAAGTCCAAGGATCGCTTTCCCACAGATCATGGTCGCCTGTTGGAACAACGTCTGTATGACCAATGATCCAGAGAGTTTTTTCAGATTTACCCGGAATACGAGCGATAATTGTAGGGCGGTAGCCGCAATTAACGCGGGAGTCCGGAGCGCGCATTTCTTCGACATCAGTAATGTTGTTTTCTTTAAGCCAGCTCAGAAGGTAGTCTGCCTTGTCTTTTTCACCCTGTCCGCCGCTGGTAGGGCATAAGGCAGGTCGTGCAGTCATTTCTTTCTGCAATTCAATTACAAGGTCACGCTGGTCATCAAGAAACGCAAGAAGCTGTTCGCTCATGGGGATTCTCCGTCAGGGAATGGTGGTTAAGAAAGTATGTTGCCTGACAATATATGTTCAGGAAGTGAGAATTACGAGCATTGTTTTTTGAAGATAGCAAGCTTTGCTGTCATTACTTTTTATAAAGAAAAGTAGAAGTGGCTTTTGAATCAGCCGGTACAGTGCGTGTAATTCTCTCTTCCTGAAAAAGAAAAAGGGAAGGTTGTAATCCAACCTTCCCCCTCTCTAACCAAAATATAGCTGATTAACGACCGCGAGCGGCACGTTTGGAAGCTTTAAGTGGGTTAATCTTAACCTTACCTTCTTTGTCTACAGTAGCTTTAACGTGTGTAGCAAAGTTGCAAGCACCA
This sequence comes from Halodesulfovibrio sp., assembly GCF_015482765.1. Lineage (GTDB taxonomy): Bacteria > Desulfobacterota > Desulfovibrionia > Desulfovibrionales > Desulfovibrionaceae > Halodesulfovibrio. The sequence continues at coordinate 38,528 of NZ_JADMLB010000011.1, read as the reverse complement.
AGTGACCATTTGGTAGATGGTGTTGCGTAGCTTTTACAGTAGGTCTGGCCTTCGAACTCACCGGTGCGCTCGCAGCCCTCACACTGTTCGACCACTGGCTGGCATACGAACCCGTTAAAGAGCATGCCTTCTTCAGTCATTTTTGCATCGGCGAAGCTTACAGCTTTAGCACTCATATTAATTTCCTCCTGGGGTCGCGCGGGCTACGCGCGCATATTATCTTTGAAGCGATGTCCAATTATATTTTTTTGACAAAAAGTCAACTAAAAAACAAATGGTCAGTGTATTTAGAAAAAGCCTTCAGGCAGTTTCTTCAGGTCATTAACCAAGAAATTTTTGCATAACCGAGAACAGGGAAATATATCGCACGGCACAACAAAAGGACAAAGTCAGCACGCAGTCATCCTGCGATAGAGCTTGTCTTCTTTACTGTAACAGCCCGCCATGGCGTTGAAATCATAACCTAAACTGTGTGCAGCAGTGTGCTGCGTATCGATATCTAACGCTGTTTTATTCAGTTAGCTGCGCTTCTGTATCTTCTTTTGTACCCATTTAGCAACATCTTTTGCAGCATCAATTAGGGCAGGGTAGTCAATTTTTAAATATTTGCCGTCCTGATAGAGGATTTCACCTGCCACCATGGACATGTGAACCTCTGCTCCTGTTGTTGCATATACAAGTTGAGAAACAGGGGTATGCATCGGCAGCAGGTTAGGCTGTGTGAGGTCTATAGCAATAATATCTGCCTGCTTTCCAACTGCTAAAGAGCCAAGATCCGCCTGTCCCATGCTCCTTGCACCGTTGCAGGTAGCCATATCCAATACGGATTGAGCTGTGGCTGCGGTTGGATCCAGTGTTTGCACTTTGTGTAGAAACGCGCAGGATGTCATTTCTGTAAACATGTTGAGCGCATTGTTGGATGCAGCACCGTCCGTCCCCAGTGTCACATTGACGCCTTGTTGGAGCATTTTTTCAATTGGAGCCATACCGGAAGCAAGTTTCATGTTGCTTTCAGGGTTATGGGCAACGTTTGTTCCTGTTTCGGCAAGCAGGGCGATCTCATCGTCAGTCACGTCGACAGCATGGGCAATAGTTGTGCGGCTGCTTAATAAACCGAGACTGTGAGCATATTCTACAGGGCGTTTGCCGAAGCTTTCTATGCACGCCTTGGTCTCTGCCGGAGTTTCAGCAAGATGAATATGAATCGGTAGATCGAGTTCTTCTGCCACCTCGCGACATGTGGTAAGGATTTCCGGAGTGGAGGTGTAGACAGCGTGCGGCATAACAGATTGTCTGATTCTCGGATTATGTTTCCACTTGGCTTCCAGTTCGCGAACCAATTTGATGCCCGCTTCGAAATCAGGATACGCCGGAGACGGGAACATAAACATAGCCTCGCCGCCCAGAACACGTAATCCGGATTGATCTACGGCTTTATATGTTGCATCTTCGATCAGATACATGTCGCAGAAAGATGTGGTGCCGTAACGTGTCATTTCAGCGCATGCGAGCAGGGCACCAAGCTCTACTTTTTCTGCGGTCAGTCCTTGCTCAACAGGGAAAATATGGTCATTGAGCCAGTCCATAAGCGGCAGGTCGTCTGCGGCACCTCGCAGCAGCGTCATAGCAGCATGGGTATGGCTGTTAATAAGACCCGGCATAAGCAGGGAGTTGCCAAGCTCCAGTGTTTTGTCTGCCGTGTATTGAGCGCGAATAGTGTCGGCGGAATCGATACACACGATTTTTCCATCAGAAACTGCGATGCCGCCGTTATATATGATAGCACGTGACTCGTCCTGTGTGACGATGATCTCTGCGAATAGTAAAGTGTCACAAGATTGCATTCGAAAACTCCTCATTATCATCCTACATTGTGGGTGTGCCACTGTAGTGTATTGTTGGAGCATAAACAAGGCGCTTGTCAGTGTTTAACATCATAATTTTTTTTAATTAATCAATAAATTGTACGGAATACGAAGGTTGAAAATGAAAGTAGGTTGCTTGCTCATTCATGGTTGGACAGGAAGTACATTTGAGATGGAGCCGCTTGTCGCTCCGTTGGAAGCAGATGGGTATGTTGTTCGTAATATAATGTTACCCGGTCACGGAACAACCTTTGAAGATTTTCAAACTACGGGCTGGGCAGACTGGGAGTGGGCTGCGGAAAAAGAATACGAAGCGCTGGCAAAAGAAGTTGATGCAGTTTTTGTGATCGGGCTTTCCATGGGGGGCACTTTGGCATTACACTTAGCATCAAAATATCCTGTGGCAGGTGTGGTTCCTCTGGCAGCCCCTTTGTACCTGTATTCATACTTTCCGTGGCAGATGAAAGACTGGCGGATTCCGTTTACCCCCATTGTGAAGCATTTTAAGCCAATTTTTTCTCTTGGAAAGCGTGATGATGAGCACACACAAACGGCTCCATGGGTAGGATATGACGAATTTGTAAGTATGCAACAATTACATGAGCTTATGAAGGGGGTAAAGAAAGTGCGTAATGAGGTAAGTGCGATAACTGCCCCAATTACCGTGATTCAAGCCCCAACAGATAAGAGTGTCCCTTTAGGAAATGTTTTTTTAATCGCAAAAAAAGTTGCTTCAAAGGAGATTACAGTCAAATTATTGCGTATTGAGGAAAAAGTTACAGGACATCACGTGATTACGACGCATATTGAGACCTCAGGAAAGGTGTGCGAGTTGGTTAGAAAGTTCGTGAAAGAGCAAGTTTCTACAAAATTGTAAATCTAATGCATATTCAAATTAATAACAAAATTGTCAAAACATATAATAAGTATATGATTTAACACTGAAAAAATGAAAAAATGTGCTGTGCTTAAAAACTAAATATTACAATCTTGACAAATTTGAGCGTTTTTAGCTAAATATAATCCATGGCAGTTGCCAGCTAGTGGTAACTGACCAATGTTGAAGATTTAGCTCAGAAAAAATGCGAATGACGCGCGCGGGCGCTTTGTGTCACGAGGAGAGATTATTTTGCTGTTTAAGCCTATAAGCCAGAATTTTAGCGACTTTGTTATTGATCGTGAAAACGATCGCTGTATCAATTGCGAAGTTTGTGTGCGTCAGTGCTCGTATGAAGCCCACTACTGGGATGATGCTCGTCAGTGCGTAAGCCACGATCATACTAAATGTGTAGGGTGCCACCGTTGTGAAGCATTCTGTCCTACCGGTTGTCTTACTATTAAGAAAAATCCGGCAGACTTCAGAGACAACGCGTTGTGGACTCCAACCTACATGAAGCACGTGTACAAGCAGGGCGATACTGGTGGTATTTTGCTTTCCGGCATGGGGTCTCCTGCCAACAAGCCAATCTACTGGGACAACCTTCAGCTTGATGCCAGTCAGGTAACCAACCCGTCTATTGACCCGCTTCGCGAGCCAATGGAACTGACCACCTACCTCGGCTCCAAGCCGGATCAGGTGAGCTTTGAGGAAACTCCTGAAGGGCCGAAACTTACTACTAAAATCGGACCGCAGCTTAAGCTTAACTACCCGCTTATGTTCTCCGCTATGTCCTTTGGTTCAATTAACCTGAACCTTCATAAGGCAATGGCAATGGCAGCAACAGAGCTTGGTATTGCTTACAACACTGGTGAGGGTGGTTTGCACCCTGATCTGTACAAATATGGTAACAATACCATTGTACAGGTAGCATCAGGCCGATTTGGTGTTCATAAAGATTACTTGAACGCTGGTAGTGCAGTAGAAATTAAAATCGGTCAGGGTGCTAAGCCGGGTATCGGCGGCCACCTGCCGGGTGAAAAGATCGACGAAGAGGTTTCTAAAACCCGTATGTGTCCGGTCGGCTCAGATGCGATTTCTCCTGCGCCTCACCACGATATTTATTCTATTGAAGATTTACTTCAGCTTATCTACGCAATTAAGGAATCCACAGAATATAAGGTTCCAGTATCTGTAAAAATTGCGGCAGTACATAACGCTCCGGCGATTGCTTCCGGTATTGTACGCGCAGGTGCAGATATTGTTGTTATCGATGGCTTCAGAGGCGGTACAGGTGCTGCTCCTACCATGATCCGCGATAACGTAGGTATCCCGATGGAACTTGCTCTTGCTTCTGTAGACAACCGTTTACGTGACGAAGGTATTCGTAACCACGCATCACTGGTTGTAGCGGGCGGTGTGCGCTGCTCCGCAGATGCAATTAAAGCAATCGCACTTGGTGCGGATGCGGTTTACATCGGCACAGCTGCCTTGGTTTCTGTGGGCTGTACTCTTTGCGGACGTTGTTACACTGGTAAATGTCCTTGGGGTATTGCTACCAACGAAGCACGTCTCAAAAAACGTCAGAACCCAGAAGTTGCTGCTAAGCGTCTTGCTAACCTTGTCCGCGCTTGGGGACACGAGATTCAGGAAATGCTCGGCGGTATGGGACTCAACTCCATTGAAAGCTTGCGTGGTAACCGCGATAAGCTGCGTGGTCTTGGTCTTAACGAAACTGAGCTGGACATTCTCGGCGTTAAACACGCAGGACGGTAGATATGCGTAGGGTTTATCCGAATAAAGATGTCTGTATTGGCTGCCACATTTGTGAGGTTGCCTGTTTAACAGCTCATTCTGCAAGTCAGGATGTTGTTATTGCCGCTAAAGAAGAAGTGGCTTCAGGTTTACAGCCTTGTAAGGCAGTTTACGATAAAGGTCAGATCTCTGTAGCTCTCAGTTGTCGCCATTGTGACAATCCATCTTGTGTATCCGCCTGTATTTCCGGCGCGTTATACAAGGATCAGGAAACAGGACGCACTTGTTACAACGAAGAACAGTGTGTTGGTTGCTGGTCATGTCTGATGGCATGCCCTTACGGCGCGGTTCGCCGCAATGTGACTAAGGGTAAGATTATTAAATGTGACCTGTGCGAAGGCCGCGACATCCCAGCATGTGTGGAAGCCTGTCCAAACAACGCACTGGTTTACGAATCTCGCTGATAGCAGGAGCTCGTCCATGTCGTATGTCATAATTGGAAACGGTGTTGCGTCTGTCGGAGCTATTGAGGGTATCCGTAAAGTTGATACAAAGACTCCGATTCTTGTAGTGAGCGAAGAAGATACTCCTACGTATGGACGTCCGCTTATTTCATATTTTCTTGCAGGAAAAATCGGTCTGGACAGAGTAAGTCTCAGACCGGATGAATTCTACGAAAAGAATAATGTTGAAGTTAAGCTTAACACCCGTGTTGCTGCCATTGATAAAGCAGCAAAGACCATTACTACTGAAGCCGATGAAGTGATTGAATACAAAGAGCTTCTTCTGGCTACCGGCGGTGTGCCGTTTATGCCTCCTATTAAAGGCATTGATGGCAGTGGAGTTTATAACTTCACCACACTTGCCCATGCACACGAACTGCTCGATCTTTCAAAACGAATTCATCGTGTAGTTGTAGTAGGTGGTGGTCTTATCGGTCTTAAAGCCGCAGAAGCACTTCGTTACAACGGTCTTTCCACTGCAATTGTTGAACTTGGAAGCCGCGTGCTTTCCGCAGCATTTGATGATGTGGCAGGTAACCTTGTAGCACAGCGTCTTGAAGAAAAAGGTATCACAATCTGTTGTGGTACCACTGTAGAAGAAATTCTGCGTACAGAGCAGGGCGAGGTTATCGGAGTACGTCTTGCCAATGGTCAAAAACTGGCTTGTGAAGCCGTTGTTGTAGCCATTGGTGTTGTGCCGAGTCTCAATCTTGCTAAAGACGCCGGTATCGCTGTGAACAGAGGCATCAAAGTTGATGACAATATGTGCACAAGCGCCGAAGGTGTCTACGCTGCAGGTGACGTTGCAGAAGCACCTGATATGATTGCTGAAGAAGCCAGAGTTACACCAATTTGGCCTAACGCATTCAGTCAGGGCTACCATGCTGGTCTTAATATGGCGAGCGAGGAAGCTTCTCCGCATCCTGGCGGTTTGCCGATGAACGCTATTTCTTTCTACGGGCTGCCGACAGCATCTCTTGGTCATGTGAATCCTAACGAGGATGAGGACTGTGAAGTCTTCACTGAGCTTGACGAAGAGAACGGAACATATCGTAAACTGATTTTCCGTAATGAAAAGCTGATCGGATACGTGCTTGTGGGAGAGGTCGATTTTGCAGGGTTATACACCGGCTTCATTCGCTTCGGTCTGGATCTCACACCGGACGTGAAGGAAGAGCTTATTGCAGGTCAACCATCTGCATTGCTCTGGCCGGAAGAAGAATTTGATACAAAGTGGACCCCTGCTGCTGAGTAGAGGGCTTTGGAGATAGAGTATGAAAGCTCCCAATGATTTTTGGCATTTTGATAAAGACATCTCTGGCTGTGGTGTCTTTGGGGTAATTGATAAAAAGAAAAAACTGATACCGGGTACTATGCCGATTGATGCAATGGCAACAATGCACGATCGCGGTAACGGTCTTGGTGGTGGTTTTGCTGCATACGGTATTTATCCTGAGCATGCAGACTTGTACGCCTTCCACCTGATGTGTGATGATCAGGCAGGCCTTGACCGCGCTGAAGAGATCATCAAACAGTACTTTGATATTAAGATTTCTGAGCCGATTCCTACCCGCAAGGTGCAAGCCATTAAAGAATCCCCGCTTATGTGGCGCTTCTTCCTTTCTCCTAAGGAAGACCGTCCGAAGTGGCAGGATGTTGGTGAAGATGATTACGTAGTAAACATCGTCATGCACATTAACAACAGAGTGCCGGGTGCTTTTGTATTCTCCAGTGGTAAAAACATGGGAGCGTTCAAGGGTGTAGGTTTTCCGGAAGACATCGCTGACTTCTTCAGACTTGATGAGTACAGCGGCTACATGTGGACCGGTCATAACCGTTTCCCGACAAACACTCCGGGCTGGTGGGGCGGCGCTCACCCGTTTACCCTGCTGGACTGGGCGATTGTTCATAACGGAGAGATTTCCTCTTACGGTATTAACAGACGCTACCTGTGTCAGCACGATTATGAATGTAACATGATGACGGATACAGAGGTTGTGGCATACCTGCTTGACCTTCTTATCCGTAAGCACGGTCTTTCTCACGAAATGGCATGTAAAGTTTTTGCACCGCCGTTCTGGGATGAAATTGAGCGCATGCCTAAAGATGAGCGTGAAGCGTATGAAGCGCTGCGCATGGTCTACGGCCCTGCAATGCTCAACGGTCCGTTTGCTATCCTCGTAACTGACAGCAACGGTATGATGGGGCTTAACGACCGCGTTAAACTTCGTCCGCTTGTTATCGGTGAAAAGGACGATATGGTATTCATGTCCAGTGAAGAGAGTTCCATCCGTGAAGTCTGTCGTGAACTCGACAGAGTATGGGCTCCAAAGGCCGGTGAGCCGGTTATTGTGAAATTGGAGGACTAGGCATGGCTAAAAAATGTACTCTTGACGCTCAAGGCGTGTACTACCGCCAATTGAACGAGCAAATTCGTGAAGCTGTGCGTGACGGTGCTGTTGAAATTGAGTTGGATAATGTTCGCGGTCAGCGCTACATCGGCAACTCAGTGGAGGCTCCTGTTCATTTCACCATTCACGGTGTTCCGGGTCAGGACCTTGGAATGTTCATGCGCGGTGCAACTATCCGTGTAGAAGGCAACGCACAGGACGGCGTTGGCAACACCATGGATGACGGAGAAATCCAGATTAATGGTATGTCCGGCGATGTTCTCGGTTACGCAATGCGTGGCGGGCGTATCCTTGTAAAACAGGACGTAGGCTACCGTGTAGGTATTCATATGAAATCGTACATGGAAAAGCAGCCTGTAATCGTAGCTGGCGGTAAAGCTGGCGACTTCCTTGGCGAATACATGGCGGGTGGAGCGATTATCCTCCTCGGCATGGATTCAACAATGGATAAAAAAGCACCTATCACCGGCAGAAGCCTTGGTACAGGTATGCACGGCGGCATTATTTATATCCGCGGTGACGTTCCTGAATACCAGCTTGGACCTGGTTTACAGCTCGAATCTATTAATGAAGAAGATGAAGCTTTCATCCGTTCCCACGTCGCAGACTGGGCAAAAGCATTCGGTAAGAGTGTTGATGAAGTGATGGAAGGCAAGTTTAAAAAAGTAACGCCGTTTTCCCACCGTCCATACGGCAACATGTACGTGGGAACAAACTAGGCTGTCAGAAGTTTTCTGAACATACCTACAGTCAAACGGCTCAGATATTTTTCCCATCATGAGGGAAAATCTCCTAAGCTTGACAGATAGACGACCTAAATTCGGGAAGCCCCTCATGATTGGCATGGGGGGCTTTTCTGTTATCCATGCGTAAGTAATTAGACTCTGATACGAACGTATGTCCCTTTAGGGACGATCGCAGGAGCGGCGGGCTTAGCGACGGGAGTAGAGGTGACCTTAGGAGCCTGAACCTTAGCGGTTCTAACTGGAGCAGCTGCAACAGGTGTTTCTGCAGGAAGTGTTTCACCTCTCGCGATGGCCTGTTTCCGCTCTTTTTCAGTCATGCGATCCTGATCACTGATGAGTTGTTTTTTTGCTTCACTTTTCATCTGGGTAACACTTTTTACTCCAGATTCAGCAGAAAAATCTTTCATCCATTCTCTACGTTCTTCTATGTGTTTACCAAGATCGTAGTTATCGATAGTGGAAGCCAGTATGCCTGCCAGTCCAGCTAGTTTGTTTGCTTCAAGTTGTTTCTGGCTCTGGTGGCGTTTTAGCATGGCTGTAACACCTTCAGACATAGTGACTGCTTTTTTTGAAAACAGGTTTGAAACAACAGAGGACTCATTTTTTTCGATTTCAGCCTGTTTTTCTGAAACCGACATTTTTTGCGGCGCATGCTTGGCTACAGAAGACTGTCGTTTTGCAACAAGATTTTCTTGTTGTTTTTTGAGCATTTCCTCTATTTGCTCACGCATCGATTTTTGAGTTTTTTCTAGAACACTGGATAACAGCATAATAACACTCCTTGAATGTTAGTGTTCGTTTACTCATCGATGTTTTTTAATAAAACTTAATAAAAATATATAAATATAGTAAAATATTGTGGTGCTGGTATCCCTTGATACAGGTGTTGTTTTGGAGGCGTCTGGCTTCGTTCCAGCTGTTGTGGCGGGATAATCCTCATCTAGAAATAGAAAGGAAGTGTTTAGGAAGGAAAGTGCAAGCTTTGAACGCGGATAAAGAAAAGAAATTAAGTAGAACATCTGTGTATCTTGTTGTAAATTAACGACGAGTCTGTGTCGGTTGAAACCTGATTGTAACACGAGCAGGGTAGGAAACTGAGACATTTGTCTAAGATTGGCGTCAGTAAAGGCTTTGCTGTTATTTTTGTTAGAAAGTCTGCCAGTTAAAAATGTTGCAAGTTTTCTAACGAAAAGGTACTTGATTCAGGTTTAAAGCTTTTTCTCATTACGAGTAAAAACAAAGGCCAGTTTGGCTTTAATTATTACTTGTCGCGTTATTTTTTGAGTGAGTTTCGATAATCATTTGATTTAATGGAAAACTCAGAGAATATTTTTTTTGCGGCGTTACGATTTTTTGATAACCGTTAAGGAGTTTCTATGTTCTTTCCAGAAGTAGCTTGGGCTATGGGCGCAGCAGGCGGTCAGGCAGGTCAGGAAGGCAACCCGATTGCGGCCTTCGTTCCTCTTGCTTTGATGTTTGTTATCTTCTACTTCCTTCTTATCCGTCCTCAGCAGAAAAGAGCTAAAGAGCACAAAGCTCTGCTGGACAACCTTCAGAAAGGTCAGTCTGTTGTTACCGCCGGTGGTCTCATCGGTACTATTACAGCAATTAAAGACGACATTATTTCTGTAGATCTTGGCGAAACCACCGTACAGGTTGGTCGTCAGTACATCTCCGGCCTCAAGCCATCTCCTGCTGCTGAGAAAAAAGCAAAAGACGGCAAAAAGAAATAATTTATTGAGCAGGGAGCTGACCCTCAGTTCCCTGCTTGTTCAGCACAACGCTGTTGTTGTCCCGAGCGAGTATCGTATCGGGTTTTGCTGTTTGAATAGTATCAAGGAGTTATAATGAGAGAGGGGTTGCGATGGAGATTACTGGTCGCGATTTTTGTGCTCGCAGTTGGTATTGTATACGCACTGCCTAGCATTCCGGCGATCGGAACATCCCCAATCAAAAAGTTCTTACCTGAAGAAAAGGTCAGCCTTGGCCTTGACCTGCAGGGTGGTATCCACCTTGTTCTCGGTGTAGATGTTGATAAGGCACTGTCAAATAACCTTTCACTTATGGGACAGGACATTCGTTCCTTAGCGCGTGAAGATAATATTTTTATCTTGCAGCCGCGTGTAATGCAGGGCGAAAAGCTTGAGTTCGTACTTCTCAAGTCTTCACAGAAAGAAGCTCTTGATGCTTTGCTCGCAAAAAGCTTCAACCGCTTAAATGCGGAATCGACCGTTCTTGATAACAAAAAAGTTCGATACACACTGACTTACACACCGGAATACAAAAAATACATGTCTGACCTCACTTTGGATCAGGCGGTAAAAACTATCCGTAACCGTGTTGACCAGTTCGGCGTTGCCGAGCCGGACATCCGTAAGCAGCAGGATTTCCGTATTCAGGTACAGCTTCCTGGTCTTACAGATACCGAGCGTGCAATCAAGATTATCGGTAAAACCGCTCACCTTGAATTTAAAATAGCTCGCGAAGGTGTAGATCCTGCGAAAGCAGCAAAAGGCATTGTTCCTGCCGGAACAGAAGCCATGCGCCAGATGCACCGCAATCCTGACGGATCATATTCAGAATCTGTTATTGTTGTGAACAAAAACGCAGCGCTTACAGGCGATACCATTACTGACGCTCGTGTTGCGTATGACAACTTTAACAGGCCGTACGTTTCACTTACCTTTAACAGTAGCGGCGCTCGTCGTTTCGAAGAAGTGACAGGTGAGAACCTTAAAAAGCGTATGGCTATTGTTCTGGACGGAAAAGTTTACTCCGCACCGGTTATTAAGGATAAAATCCGCGGCGGTCACGCTTCTATTTCCGGTGGCTTTACTACTGAAGAAGCTCATGACCTCGCTATCGTTCTGCGTGCAGGCTCCTTGCCGGCTCCGGTAAAAATCCTGGAAGAACGTTCCGTAGGACCATCCCTTGGTCAGGAATCTATTGATCAGGGCATTACGGCGACACTCGTCGGTGGCGCACTCGTAATGGTCTTTATGATTGTTTACTACGGCTTCAGTGGTCTCGTTGCTAACCTTGTTCTTTGTATGAACATGGTATTTATCGTTGCTGGTCTTGCAGCATTCGGTGCAACTCTTACACTGCCTGGTATTGCGGGTATTATTCTTACCCTCGGTATGGCTGTTGATGCGAACGTCATTATCTTTGAACGTATCCGCGAGGAACTTCGCCGCGGACTTACTCCGTTCAAAGCTGTCGACGAAGGCTTCTCCAGTGCAACACTGACAATTTTTGACGCAAACGTAACTACCTTGCTTGCGGCAATCATTCTTTACCAGTTCGGCACAGGCCCAATTCGTGGTTTTGCGGTAACGCTTAGCCTCGGTATCTTGGCTTCCATGTTCACAGCTATCTTCTGCGCACGTATTATCTTCGGTCTCTGGATCAATGGTAAGCCGGGCAGAAAGCTCAGCATATAAGGGGATAGATCATGGGTCTGAGCATTATTAAACCAAACAGCAAAATCGACTTCATCGGACTGCGCAAGTATTGTGCAATATTCTCCCTTGTTCTCATTTTGCTCGGTCTTGGCTCTCTTGTAATGAACGGCGGTCCTAAGTACGGCATCGATTTCTCCGGTGGTGTGCTTGCACAGGTTCGTTTTGATCATGCAGTTGCGCCAGAGCAGATTAAAGACAGTCTTTCAAGCGCAAAGCTTCAGGGACTTTCAGTTCAGCGTTTTGGTGAAGACGATACAGAATATCTTCTTCGTATTTCATCTGTAGGTGACGTGGATCAGCGTCTCCCTGACATCCTGAAAGCTGAATTCAGCAAGAATCTTTCGGATAACCCGTTCACCATTGAACGTCTCGATATGGTTGGTCCAAAAATCGGTGCCGACCTTCGTACCGCAGCATTGGAAGCGCTGTACTTTGCAGTTCTTTTGATTGCTATCTACATTTCCGGTCGATTCGAACAGCGCTGGTTTACAGCAGGCATTATGGCAGCAGGTCTTGCAACTGGTATGTACCTTCTTGATTTAGTAGGTGCTCCTAAGCAAATGCAGGTACTTATTGCTATGCTGCTTACACTTGGTATTTGTTGGAAGTTGAAGCTTAACTATGCTCTCGGCGCAGTTATCGCTCTTATTCACGACGTGTTTATTACTGTTGGTATTCTTTCCATTCTCGGAAAAGAGTTTGATTTGACTATCGTGGCAGCATTGCTGACCATCGTTGGTTACTCTTTGAACGATACCATCATCGTATTTGACCGTATTCGTGAAAACATCTTCCAGCGCACAGCACCAACTTACGGCGAAGTAATTAACAAGGCTGTTAACCAGACCTTGAGCCGTACGTTGCTGACATCTTGTACTACATTGCTGGTACTTGTTTCTCTCTTCTTCTTTGGCGGCGGAATTATCCATGACTTCGCACTGACTTTGCTTGTTGGTGTATCTATTGGTACCTATTCCTCCATTTTCGTTGCAAGCCCAGTGCTTTACGCATTCAGCCCTGACGAAATTCCAGAGCCTGAAGTGGAATCTCATAACCACGCAGACGGTACAGTATAAGCTTAAGTGTGCTGACAATGCCGCATATTGCCGCGGCATGATGAAAGAGCAGCAGGTGAAGTGCATATGAATTTTCCTCAGGCTTTTTCCCTCAAGCTGGCAGATTGATTTCAATCAGTCAGATGAGGTTTACGCCAATAGCCAAAGGCGCCCCGAAAGGGGCGCCTTTTTTTGTTGTCTTTTTTAGATCACATCAGGCTGGAGCCCCCGAAATAACAGGGCGTAGCGTTATAAATCGTGGCTAAAAGAGTTATCAACTGTTGTTCTATTGATCTTTTTTCATTGTTGGTGGTATGTTAGGGACAATATCTAGTTTTTCGAATTCTATGGAGGCTTACAATGAAGAAATGGACAGTCTGTTTAGCGGTATTCGCTCTCGTATTGGGCTGTATTTCCCTTGGTGTTGCAGAGCAGACCGGTGGTGAAAAATTGTATCGATCCTGTGCTGGATGCCATGGACAGAATGGTGAAACCATGGCTCTTGGCGTTGGAAAACCTTTGAAAGGGCAAACTGCCAATCAGCTTTTAGAAAAGCTTAACGGCTATGCTGACGGCTCATATGGCGGCTCTAAAAAAAGCGTTATGGTTGGGATTGCTAAACGTATGAGTGAAGAAGACCGTGTAAAGGTTTCTGAATACATGAGTACATTCTAGTTTCATAAAAAACGATCGGGAGAGTTTTGTGTCAGTATTTCACCAGCGAAATGTGATACGGGTATTACGCTTTGCAGTGGCAATTGCCTTTTTGCTCCTTATTCTTGTCAGCTTCTCTAAGGCAGAAGAAGCTGCACAGAATCCAACACTAAATGCAAAAGAGCAAAGTACAGTTCAAAACTCTTCCGATCAGATTAAACCACCTCCCGCAACTAAGGATCCCTCAACCAAAGCGAAGGAAGGTGCTGCGCCTACTGATCACTCTGATTGTTCTTGCGGTACTGATGCCGAAGGCTCTCCTGCTATGGGGGAGAATAACGTAGAATCGAAAAATGCGCATGACTCTCAGAAGCACGAGCATGGTGCTTCAGGCGATCCAAAAATGATGCATAAAGAGCCATCGCAGGAAGGGGCAGGCGCCATGCAGCATAGTCCTGATGTGCATGGCGGGGATTCTATGTCGAAAGAGCCTGTAGATCATTCGCAACATATGAATCACGATGCAAATAGCGTGTTGCCACCTAATGACGGCTCCATTCCGGATATGTCAGGACACGTTCACCCCATAGCAGAACCGGATTCTGTTGAAGCGGGCGTGACTGAACACCTTGGGGAAACAATTACGTCCCCAATTTATTTCACAGACTCTGAAGGTAAGAGAGTTGATATCCGCTCACTTATGCAAACACCGGTGTTAATCGCCCCTGTGTACTTCTCCTGCCCTGGAGTGTGTCAGATTCTTATGAGTTCGGTCGCAGGAGTGCTGCCGAAAGTAAAGCTTACGCCGGATAAAGATTACAAAATCATTATGGTGAGTTTTGACGAGATGGATACGCCGGAAGTTGCCGCACAAAGAAAGAAAAATTTTATGCATGCAGTGCGAAGCGAAGATGCCTCTTTCCCCGCAGATGCATGGAAGTTTTTAACGGGTGATAAGCAAAGTATCGATACACTCATGGGGGAACTGGGATTCCGCTTTAAGCGCATAGGGAAAGACTTTGTACATCCTGTAACGCTTGTTGCTGTTTCGCCGGAGGGCGTAATCACACGGTATCTTTATGGCACCAATGTCCTTCCTTTTGATGTGACCATGGCACTTACGGAAGGCGATCCGGATGCCCCGTTGTTTTCAGTGCAACGTATAGCCCAGCTGTGCTTTTCTTATGATCCAAAGGGTAAAAAGTATGTGCTTGATACTATGAAGGTTGCCGGATTCGGCGTTCTTGCTTTCGTAGTAATTCTAGCGCTGGTGCTGTCTTTTGGCGGTAAAAAGAAGCGTAAGAAAAAATAACCGTTCTTTTACAATCTTTGTAGGTAATGATCGGATGTGCCCTGTGTATGCTTTGCTTACTATTCCAGAGCATGCTGTATAGCAGGGGTGCTGATACACGCGCAATAAAGGTGGATTTCAATATACAGAACCTCTAGCAACTGGAGAATTACGAGTGAGAGAACGAAACCAACAGGCGTACCGTATTCAGAGGAGTATTTGGAGAGCACGACATGTTGGAGAAGTTTACCAAAATTACTTGAATCTTCTGTATCGAAAAATAATGAAATCCGAGGAGTGTCTTAGATTTCAAACAAGAATGACACCGAAATAACAACCGTACATTTACAAGCAATTCGCCCCTTGGGTCTATAAAGACATCCTCCTAACGTAACAGATCCAAGGGCGCGGATTGTTACCCGTAAAAATTGTCCAAGTTGGTGGTGGATAAGGCGCGAGAGAACATCCTCCGCTGAATGGCCTCGCAAATAAAGATTTTAGGAAGGGGGTCTGGGGGAGAACCCTTTGCAAAGGGTTTCCTCCAGCCGCCGGAGGCAAGCGTCGCAGACTCGCCGAAGGCACGGCGTAAGTCTCTGTACATAGAAGACTCGTAACACGACAGCTAGACCGCATGACCTAACGACACCGCGACCGAGAATGGCGTATAGACAAAGGGAATAGACATGCCGAAGCACGATGCGTTTTATAAACCGCAAGAGGACGGAAAAGGCTGGATACGATCATGGCTGTTTACGCACGACCATAAACGGATCGGCGTGCTGTACCTGTATACAATTCTGGCTTTTTTTCTGGTCGGCATGACTCTCGGGGGAGTAATCCGGTTTGAACTTATCCGCCCGGGTATGAACTTGATGGATGCACAAACCTACAACGTGCTGTTTACCCTGCATGGCGTCATCATGATCTTCTTTGTCGTTATCCCAAGCATTCCCGCTACCTTCGGTAATATCTTTCTGCCTATCCAGCTTGGCGCAGACGACGTTTCTTTTCCGCGTATTAACCTGCTTTCATGGTGGATGTATATCTTCGGCGCAATCCTCATTGTCTGCTCACTCTTTACAGGCGGCGGCCCTCCGGATACCGGCTGGACATTCTATGTTCCCTTCAGCGAGGTGACATCAACGAACGTCAACCTTGCAGTCTTTGCAGTTTTTATTCTCGGGTTCTCATCAATATTTACGGGTCTGAATTTTGTGACAACGATCCATAGACTCAGGTGCGAGGGTATGACGTGGACACGTCTGCCTCTGTTTGTCTGGTCGTTGTATGCAACAGGGTGGATTCAGATCCTCGCGACGCCAGTTTTGGCGATAACAGTCCTCCTTGTGATGGTCGAACGTTTCATGGGCGTTGGAATGTTCGACCCATCCAAGGGCGGAGACCCGCTGTTGTACCAGCACCTGTTCTGGATTTATTCTCATCCCGCTGTGTACATAATGATTCTTCCTGCAATGGGCGTTATCTCTGATATTATTCCGGTGTTCGCCCGTAAAAATATCTTCGGATATAAAATGGTGGCGTTTTCAAGCCTCATGATTGCATTTGCCGGCTCCCTTGTGTGGGCACACCATATGTTTACAAGCGGCATGAGCGATTTTGCCGTGCTCGTGTTCTCATTTTTGACCTTTGTTGTTGCCATACCTTCAGCGATCAAGGTTTTTAACTGGGTAACGACACTATACAAAGGATCTATCTATACAGATCCACCATTCTGGTTTGCTCTTGCGTTTATCTTCCTATTCTCTGTGGGCGGGCTTACAGGGCTTATCCTCGGTTCCGCCGGAACAGATATCTACGTGCACGATACCTATTTTGTGGTGGGGCATTTCCACTATGTTATCTTCGGCGGGCTAGGCTTCGGCTTCTTTGCTGCTATGCATTACTGGCTGCCGAAGATTTCAGGCCGTATGTATAATTGTAAGATTGCAAAATGGTCGTGCGTAATTCTTTTTGTGGGATTCAACTGGCTGTACTTCCCAATGCTCCTGTTGGGACTTCAGGGTATGCCGCGCAGATACTATGACTATCTGCCGGAGTTTGAACCGCTTCAATACGCTTCGACTCTAGGCTCATGGGTCCTGCTGGCAGGATTGCTGATAATGTTCGTGAATATCCTTTATGGCACATGGAAAGGAAAACCGGTTGAAGATAACCCGTGGGGCGGGGAAACTCTTGAATGGAAGATTCAAGCACCGCTGCCGCATGAAAATTTTGAAGAAGAGCCGACTGTCACAGCAGGGCCGTACGAGTTCTCAGACAGGGGGCGCGGCAATGCATGCTAAAGACCCCGAAGCCGCAAAACTGGGCATGTGGTTGTTCCTTTTTACGGAAATTCTGCTTTTTGGCGGCCTGTTCCTTTTGTATGCATCGTATTTGTATCGTTTTCCGGATGAATTTCATGTCGGAGGCAAACAACTCAGCCTGATTTACGGAACGGTAAACACCGCGATCTTGCTGATAAGCTCATGGGCGGTGGCTATGTCCATAAGCGCATTGCATAGAAATCGAGATTCTCTGAGCCGAAAAATGCTTTTACTGACCATAGGGCTAGGTCTGGTGTTTCTAGTGAACAAGGCATTTGAATGGCACGGAAAGATTGCAGCAGGGATTTATCCAGATTCACCTGTGCTCAATACAAAGCCGGACGGAGAAGTACTTTTTTTTGGACTATACTACCTGATGACAGGCTTACACGGTATTCATGTGCTGATAGGCTGTTGCCTGCTGCTGTTTGCTTACTGGTGGTTGCGGATAGGAAAAATACATCGGACGGATTACGCATTGTTGGAAAATGTGGGGCTGTATTGGCATCTTGTAGACTTGATATGGGTTTTTCTTTTCCCGCTTTTTTATCTTATCGCGTAGGAATGGTGCAGCATGACAGATAAACCGAATCTTCACAGCGGGTCATTCACACTGAACACTTGTGTGTTGGCTGTACTGCTTGTGCTTACTGTTCTTACAGTGCTTCTTTCGCAAATTGATTTCGGCGTATTTGATGTACTGGTAACCATCGTTGTGGCTTCCATAAAAGCATTTCTGATCGTGTATTACTTTATGCATTTAAAATACGAAAAAACATATTTTGCCGGTATCGTGTTGCTATGCTTTCTTATCTTGGGGCTGGCAATAGGTATGACTTTCTTTGATATAGGATGGCGCTACTAGCGAGGTCAGTATGAATCAGCCGATCAATCCAGTTCAACAAGTAGATTTTGCCTTCTACGTAATCTTTGGAATTTCCATTGTGCTTTTGTTCGGCATTACGTTGATAGCGTTGTTTATGGTGTATCGATATCACCACGAACGTCATCCGAAGCCGGAAAAGCTGAAAGACAATGTCTGGTTGGAAGTTGTGTGGATTCTCCTGCCGTCCTTGCTGGTAATGGCAATGTTCTATTATGGCTGGATAGGGTTCAAGGCGCTGCGCTCTGTTCCCGAAGGAGCAATGCAGGTGGATGTGGTAGGGCGTATGTTTGACTGGAGCTTTGAATATCCGGACGGCAAGCGCAGTAATGTGCTGTATGTGCCCGTAGACACCCCTGTACGGCTTAATATTACTTCAGACGACGTCATACATAGTTTGTACATTCCGGCCTTCAGAATCAAAATGGACGCGGTTCCCGGCATGGATACCTATGCATGGTTCCAGCCTACAGAATTAGGCAGCTTTGACATCCTTTGTTCGGAGTATTGCGGAATCCAGCATGCAAATATGCTTTCCACTGTTGAAGTGGTTAGCAGGGCAGACTTTGATGAATGGTTGAACAGCAGTACCAAAGCCCAGCAGAATGCGGTTGCCTTGTTTGAAAATTATGGCTGTACCTCTTGTCACTCTTTAGACGGCAGCCGTGGCTCAGGGCCTTCTTTGTTAAATTTGTATGGTACAAAACATGTTGTGGTAACACCGGATGGTACAGAAAAGACCATCGTTGTGGATAAGCAATACCTGCGTGAAGCCATTTACGATCCTAATAAGTTGATAACGAAAGGGTACCCCGCAGTTATGCCTTCATACAAAGGGCAGATCTCTGAAGAAGAACTTGCAGTTATGATCGGCTGGATGACGGGTGAGATTGAGGAAAAACCCGACGGCAAGGCAGTGATGGAAAACAATGGTTGTTTGTCATGTCATTCTACGGATGGTTCAATAATCGTCGCGCCGTCATTTAAAGGGCTTTGGGGAAGAGATGTTGTTTTGACGCAGGGTGAAACCAAGGTCAGCAAAAAGTTTGATGCAAAAGTTTTTGAAAACATATTACGTCATCCTGAAATAGTGAAGGAAGGCGACTGGAACGTCATGATGCCGGTGTATGACTCTTTTACTCCTGAAGAGATCGAAGCCATGGCAGAATATCTTAAGACATTGGCGGTGGATGAAGAGGAGCAGAACCGTGAAAACCAATAAAACAGGGGAGGAAGCATGAATGTTTATCGCTTAGAAGCTAAAGCTGATGTACGCAGATTTATCGCGCATCTTTCCGTGCTTGCACGTGTCCCTGTTTCAATAGCCGTGGCTGTTGTGTCTATGCTCGGCTATCTACTGTACTCACCTGAATTTTCTTTGGCATTGTGGGCAACCGGCTTCGGTAGCTTCTTCTTATGCGCAGGGTGTTCAGCGTTGAATCAAGTACAGGAAAAACGAACGGACGGATATTTTTCGCGCACAATGACACGCCCGCTTCCGCAGGGATATATACGTTCCCGAACGGCAATACTGGTAGCAGTATTATGGATTCTTTTGGCAGTAAGCCTGTATGCGGTAACGGCATCTACAGCAACGCTTTTTCTCGCGGCTGTAGTGCTGATTGTCTACAACGGTCTATATACTGCGATGAAGCGTCGCACACCCTTTGCGCTTTTAGTGGGCAGCATTGCCGGTGCTATGCCTCCGCTTGTAGGCTGGGTTGCGGCGGGCGGCAGCGTGTTTGCACCGCTTATCCTCACGAATTGCATGATTTGGTACCTTGTTCAGATTCCTCACGTATGGATGCGTATCTACATTCATAAAGAGGAATATCTTTCACGTTTCAGCCCCATTCCGGTGAGCTATTTTGTGTTGACCCACCAAAAGATGCTGATGCGGATTTGGTACTTTGCCTATGTGTGCAGCGTAATGCTTTTTGCTCTGGTATGCACATGGGGGCTGGGAGTTCCATCATTAGTGGGAACAATTCTGGGTTGTGTTTTCTTACTTGGAAGCATGGTTCCATTGACCCGATTAACGTCTTTTTATCTTTTTG
The DNA here is from genome assembly GCF_015482765.1 of Halodesulfovibrio sp. Taxonomy (GTDB): domain Bacteria; phylum Desulfobacterota; class Desulfovibrionia; order Desulfovibrionales; family Desulfovibrionaceae; genus Halodesulfovibrio. The sequence goes on along the minus strand of NZ_JADMLB010000011.1, from coordinate 18,643 downwards.
ACATAGCCTCTGTTTGTATTTTGCTTGGAGCTGTTCTGGTTCAACTTTAGCCGTCGAAGGATTGCGTTATGTTTCAGGAAGCAAAATTGCATCTGTATATTCATCCTGCCATTCAAGTGCTCGGCATTGTTTTTGGCTATATTACGTTGTTTTGGGGCGCTAAACGATTTTTGGCGGTTCACCGCAAAAAGAAATTCCTGTTTCCGTGGAAATCGCATGTGCTCTATGGAAAAATTTCAATCTACCTATGGCTGTTCGGGCTTGGCGTAGGTGTCTACTTTACTCATGCAGAGTGGAATTACTTCAGTGTGACAGGAGAACATTATACTATTGGCATCGCGATATTGCCGCTTCTTCTGATAACATTTCTCACCGGTTACTGGATGGATCTTTTTAAAAAGAAACGGCAGTACCTGTGCCTTGTGCACGGCGGGCTGGGGGCAATGCTCTGTATTCTGGTGTTTGTGCAGGTGGTTACCGGCGTGCAGGTTTTTTCACTCTTTGTGTGGTGACAAGATTTATTGCTTGTCAGCAGAACACGTTTTTCCAAAACAAAAAAAGCAACATCAGAAGATGTTGCTTTTTTTATGTAACACAGTCGAAATAAAACGCGTGTACTAATTAGTCCGCCCTGTAGTGGCAGCCTATGCTTTTTGTATTCCGTTTTGCAGCCATGGTCACGATATACGCGGTGAGGCAGCCGTGGAATAAATCGATAAGGCGTTTAGAAAGCGGGGTGCTCTTGTAGAAGTTATGTAAGTGTTTTGAAAGGTCACGCATATCTTCATGAGCACGGGCAAGGCGCTGAGAGGTGCGTGTAATACCTACATAGTTCCACATAGTGTTGCGGATGCGGCTCCAGTCCTGAGCGATAAGAGCAGGGTCGTCGTTATGGTCTTCACCCAGCGGGTTCCAATCCGGTACGACGTCGCGCAGTTCTTGAGCAACACGGTTGTCAGCACGATCTTTAATGTGCTGTGCAGCATTATCAGCCCATACAAGAGCTTCCAGCAGTGAAGTAGAAGCAAGACGGTTAGCACCGTGAACGCCGGTACAGCTGCATTCACCAACAGCGTAGAGGCGGTCAATAGTGGTTCTGCCGTGTTTGTTGACCAGAATACCGCCACAACTGTAGTGCGCAGCCGGAACAACCGGAACAGGCTCTTTGCGGATATCGATACCAAGCTCAAGACAGCGTTTGAAAATGGTAGGGAAGCGGTTTGCAAGGTCATGCTTCATTTCTGAAGTGTCAAGGTAGACGCATTCATCGTCGTTTTTGAGCATTTCATCTACGATAGAGCGCGCAACAATGTCACGTGGTGCAAGGTCAGCGCGTTTGTCGTATTTCGGCATAAAGTATTCACCCTTGGAGTTCATAAGCTTCGCACCTTCACCGCGCATTGCTTCCGTAATAAGGAATTTTTGCCCGGAATGATGGTGGAACGCAGTCGGGTGGAACTGGACGAATTCCATGTTGTGCACAGTGGCACCGGCACGGAAGCCCATTGCTACACCTGAGCCGATAGAACCCAGAGGGTTGGTAGTATGCAGGTAAATTTGACCGATGCCGCCGGTAGCAACAACAGTGTAATCTGCAAACATGGTTTCAACGCGCTCTTCGTCTTCATTGTAGACGTAAGCACCAAGGCATTCATTCTCCAGTTCGTACTGGTACTGAGGATTGTCTGCGTGGTGATGGCTTGTGAGCAAGTCGATAGCGGTTCTGTTTTTCATGACAGTTACATTCGGACTCGCATTAATTTCGCGAATCAAACCGTCCATGATGGCGCGACCGGTGTAGTCTGCACAGTGCAGAATACGCGGCGCGTCATGACCGCCTTCTCTGGTCAAGTCCCATTCGCACTCGGAAGGTGCCTTTTGTCTGGCAAAAGGAATACCGAGGCGTTTAACCAGAATGTCTTCCACAGCATGCGGACCCATGGCTGCAATGTTGTGTACTGCTTTTAAAGAGTTATAGTTGTGTCCGGCAGTTAAAATGTCTTTTTCCAGCCGCTGGCAGTCGTTATCATTTGCTTTAAAAACGATTCCGCCTTGGGCAAGAGGAGAGTTGCCGTGATCCAGAGAAGAACTGCTTGTAATCAGTGTACAATGTACACCTTCGTCAGCAAGGCGCAGGGCAGCGGTACATCCGGCAATTCCGGAGCCGATGACGAGCACTGTTGTGTAATGACGGGTATCACTCATTACAACATCCTGTTTAGCTTAAGAAAAAATAACTAAGCGCAGGCGATCAGCATACGTTCTAATGCGATTTTTGCGTCCTCTACAAGACCCGCTGGAATCGTAACAGGCTTAGCTGTACCGTTCTCAATGTCTTCGAGTACCTTATGCAGCTTAGGCTCGGTAACTCGTGCCATATGGGAACAGGTAGATTCCAGTAATGGGAAGATGTTCTTTGACCCTTCGTACTGGTCGGCAAGGCGCTCAACGAGGTTAAGCTCGGTACCGATGGCGATGTTAGAACCTTCCGGCGCAGCTTCAACGTACTTAATAATAAAGGATGTTGAACCGGCAGCGTCTGCTTTCTCGATAACGTTCGGTGCAGCTTCCGGATGGATAACAATCTTCACATCTGGGTATTGGGTGCGAGCTGAGTCGATCTGGCGTTCGTTGAAACGAGCGTGAATGGCACAGCAGCCAGGCCACATAATGAGTTCAGAATTGTTTACAGCTTCCATATCAATCTGGGAGCCTTCACCTCTGATGTTCAGGATGTGCCACTTCTCTTCCGGAATGCCGATGATTTTTGCAGTGTTGCGTGCAAGGTTTTTGTCCGGCAAAAAGAGAATGCTGTCGCCGCGTTCCATAGCCCAGCGCACCATTTTTTCTGCGTTAGCAGAAGTACATACAGAACCGCCATGCTTTCCGCATACAGCTTTTACAGCAACGGAAGAGTTTACGTATGTAAGCGGAACTATATTGCGACCGGATTCTTTGATGCGGGTAAGCACTTTGTCAGCAAGCACGTATGGCGCCATTTGTGACATAACACAGTTTGCATCGTCTTCCGGCAGGTACACATTCTGCCCTTCATTGGCGAGCAGTGCAGCTGATTCGCCCATGAAATACACACCGCAAAAAACAATGTGTTTGGCATCAATGGTAGTTACTTTACGTGCGAGTTCGAGAGAGTCGCCAGTTAAATCAACGTGGCGAATAACAGCATCGTTCTGGTAGTGATGACCCATAATAACAAGGTCATCGCCATGCTTTTCACGAAGCTCGGTAATTCTTTTTTCATACTGGTTCATGATCTAATTCTCCAGATTCAGATTGCTGAAAACAGCAGACATGGCAGCGCACCATGCGGGATATGTCCCGTATTACCCAAAGTCCGCATAAAAAAAGGCGGCCTTTGGAGTGACTTATGAATAGTGTGATATCTATTCATAATAATAATTCTTTTGTATCCTGCCTTGTTCTGTTCTACTGCAATCTGTATAGTGAGGACTTATTCGCCCACAAGCATGCTGAAATCTGCCATAGGAGCAGAGTGCGTCAATCTTCCGACAGAGATGTAATCCGGTCCTAAGTCAGAAGCAAGAGCAATACTGCGAATTGTTTCGAGTGTCACTCCACCGCTTACTTCAGTTTCAATTGATTCAGGAATATGTTTAAGCGCTTCTTGAATCGCAGGGATATCCATATTGTCCAGCATAATTCTGTCTGCATGGCAGGCAACGGCCTCGTTTACCTCGTCCATGTTACGGCATTCTACTTCAACTGGTGGACACGGGAAATATGTAGCGCGCAGTTTCTTTACAGCGGCAGTCATATTGCCCGCAAGGTCAATATGGTTGTCCTTCAGCATGAGGATTTCAGTCAAGTCTTTACGGTGGTTCTGCCCGCCACCCATAAGTACAGCATATTTTTCCGGATAACGCAGGCAAGGCAGGGTCTTACGCGTATCCAGCAAGGCAGTGCCGCTTCCTTCAAGCTGGTCAACATACAGCTTGGTCAGGTTCGCAATGCCGGAAAGATGTGTTATAAAGTTAAGTATAATACGTTCAGCTTTTAGCAAATGACTTGCATCTGCTTTAATAGTTGCTACTACGGTTCGGTCTGGAACAAACTCACCCTCGTCTACGCGGGCATCCCAGAACCATTCCGTATCAGCACAAGCGTCCATGATAAGCGGAATAAGCGGAAGACCGACAACTAATGTGTCTTCTTTGCTAATAATCTGCGCAGATAACGTATGACCCGGAGGGAAGATTCCTTCCGAGGTCAAGTCCGGACCGTCTTCGTCCAGCGCAAGTTCAATAGCGCTATCCAGATAGGTGCGGGCGTTACCTTGAAAAAATGAATCAAATTTTTCTGTATGCATGGATTGTGTTATTGACCCTCTTAATGGTAGAGGCACAAAGCCAAGAGAGTGGGGGTCGTTCCATCCCTCTTAGGCGGTGTTTAGGTGGCTGCGACAGTTTCGTCAAGCGGTCTTGACAAATGATAAATTTCACACGCTCGTGGGTCTCAGGTGGTAGAGCATGACTGGTACAAAAAAGCAGCATAACGAACAAGATGAAGTAGAATCAACTTCTGAAGAAAACAAGGTAGTTAGAGTAGAAGATAACTGCCGTGAAGAAGTTAATACTATGTACTCTGGCGAGTTTGCCCACCCGGCAGACGCCGCTGACCATATAGAAAATCTTTCCATCGAAAAGCAGGTTTGCATGATGGAGCATCTTTCCAGTGAAGATGCTGCGGAAACACTTGCAGAAATGGAAGAGCGCGCTCAGACAGATATTATTGAGAACCTTGATGTTGATGTCGCTGTTCGAATTCTTTCTGAAATGTCTCCCGATGATGCGACGGACGTTCTTGATGAGCTGGATGAAGAGCACAGGGATGTTCTGCTTGAGCGATTAGAAGATGACGATGCGGAAGAGATCCGTAGTCTTCTCGCTTTTGATCCGGATACCGCAGGCGGTATCATGAACACCGAGATCATCATTCTTAATCAGAGCCTGACAGCTGATCAGGCTATTATGCACATCCGCCGCGAGATGGAAGACAAAGAGATTCCATACTACGCCTACATGGTTGACGACGCTGAACGTCTTGTGGGTGTGCTTTCCTTACGTAACCTGCTGCTGTGCCGTCCCGGTACAGTTTTGGAAGAAATACTTTCTGATCAAAGTCTTATTTCTGTGGTCTTTGATGAAGATAAAGAGAACGTAGCGCATCTTTTGTCCCGCTACAACTTTATGGCAATGCCTGTTGTGGATTATGAAGGTCGACTGCTCGGCGTCGTAACATATGATGACGTCATCGATATTATTCACGAGGAAGCCACAGAAGATATGCTCGGTATGGTTGGTGCGGGTCAGGACGAAACTGTCGACACCCCGTGGCTTGAATCTGTAAAGGTTCGCCTGCCGTGGTTGTTTATTAATATGATGAACTCAAGCATTTCAGCGTATGTTGTCTTTCTTTTTGAAGGCTCCATTGCTCAAATGGCAATTCTTGCTGTTCTCATGCCGATTGTAGCTAACCAGGCAGGAAACACCGGACAACAGGCGCTTGCGGTTATGATTCGTCAGTTAGCCGTGGAGCGGTTTGACAGAGGTAAAAGCTGGAAAGCTGTGCTGCGCGAAGCAAAAGTCGGTGCTATGACCGGTTTGATTGTCAGTCTGCTGGTTATGCTCGGGGTTTTCCTTTTCACGCAAAACCTGGTTCTGGCGCAAGTTATGGCCTATGCGCTGGCGTTGGACATGCTGCTCGGTGCGCTGGCAGGTGCTTCGATACCGCTTATTCTTAAAGAGCTTGGACGTGACCCCGCGCAAGCCTCAAGTATCTTCTTAACAACGCTGACCGACGGGTTTGGATTCCTTATCTTCCTCGGTTTGGCAACGATGTTCTTATTGTAATTACAGTCTATAAAAATCCCCTGATAGAGTTTCTGTCAGGGGATTTTTTTTGTTCTTGTCAGTCCCGAAGAATCGAGAAAATTGTATTAAAAAAGCCCGCTCTTCGGCTGTAAAAACAAAAGAGCGGGCTTTATGTTTTGTTAATGGTTAAGAAGCAGTCATTTCGCCCACAAGGTTGTGGAGCTCATTAGACATGGTTGCAATTTCTGAAATGGACTGCGCAGAAACGTTAATTCCCTCAGCAGATTTTTCAACAGTTGCAGCAACTTCTTCAACGGAGCGTGCGATCTGTTCAGAAACTGCTGACTGCTCTTCGGAAGCAGTAGCGATTTCACCAACCTGAGTAGAGTTCTGATCAATCAGTCCCATGATGGTGCGTAAGGATTCTTCAGATTCTGTTGCAAGGGCATTGGCTTTTTCAACTGTTTTTGCAGAGTTGCTGACAGTTTCAAAGTTACGTTGCGCCGCAGACTGAATAGTGCTTACGCTTCTGGTCACCTGTTCAGTGGCCTGCATGGTTTTTTCTGCAAGGTTGCGGACTTCGTCGGCTACGACTGCAAAACCTCGTCCGGCATCGCCTGCGCGGGCAGCTTCAATTGCTGCGTTCAGAGCCAGTAAGTTTGTCTGATCAGCAATATCGGAGATAACACTCATAATGGAGCCGATCGCTTCAACCTGTTCACCAAGCTCTGTTGTGTTTTGCTGCAACTCTTTTGTGGTTGCGCTGACTTCAGTAATGGACTGAACAGCATTGAAAACAACAGCAGAGCAATTTTCAGATTCCTGCTTTGCTTCCTGAGCGTTGGTGTGTGCTTTGGCTGCGTTCATGGCAACTTCAGAAACAGACACATTCATCTGCTCCATCGCAGTGGAACTTTCAGCGGTGCGCTGGTTTTGAATTTCAACGCCGTTTTTCACTTCAGTAAAGTGCTCAGCAAGGCTGTTACTGTTTGCTTTGAGGCGATCAGAGATAGTCTCAATTTCTTTAGCAGCCGTTTGAATACGGCGTTGGGCACTGCGAACTTCAGTCTGGTCGAGAATAACCTGCATGAGGCCGACTACTTCGCCATCCTGTTCAATTGGAACAGCAATGTAATCCACGTCGAATACTTTATTATCCACAGTGGTAAGCATGCTAGATGCCTGTTGCAGCGTGTTAGTTTTAAGAGCTTTGGTGCATGCGCAGGAGGAAGTTCTGAAGTCATCTGTAGTCAGGATAGCAGAAGAGCTTTTGCCCATAGTTCCTTGTAGGGTGGTTCCTGTCCGTTCAAGTACGCGTTTGTTTGCGTAGAGAATCGTGAAAGAGTTATCCATAATGATTACAGGAATCGGTAAGGAATCCGTAAAGTGCGTGAACATGTCAGCCATGCTGTTCGCGTTATCAAGCACGCGCTGGAAATCACCGGACAATTCGCAGTTCGTACTGCGAGTAGTGATGTCACCGGATGCAATGGAAGCTACCAGTCTGTCGAGTTCTTGTTCCATGCTGGAAACAGCGTCCCCCATTTTGGTAAGGGCGGTGGCAATGTCTCCGATTTCGTTATCCTCGGTAATGGTAAGCTGAGCAGAAAGGTTACCACGACTAAGAGCATTCGCAAAATTTTGAATACGGTAGAGCGGGGTTGTGATAGAGCGGGAAGTGAAGAATGACAGAAGCAGAGTGACGAGCAGTGTAATGCCGGAGATGGTGAGCACCATGTTAAAGGATGCATCGTTCTGTTTAAGCATCTCTGTTCCAAGACCGCTTTGATCAGCCATGACGGAGAGTTTTACTTTTTCTGCATCGGCCGCGGCTTCTTCGCCTCGTAAAAAGATATTGTTGTTCAGTTTACGAAGTTCAGCTGTTTCCAGATAAAGTTCTTGAACGACTGCTGTGTATTTGTTGAGCAGTGCTACACAGCCGCGATATGCGCTTTTTTCATTGGAAGTCATGGCAAAGTTCTCAGCAATTACCAGTTCTTCTTTGGTGCGCAGCATAAGGTTGTCGATATCTTTTTTATTGAGTGCTTCCTGAGTATTGTTCAACGCACTTAAAATCTTAAGCCGTGCTTGTGTAAAAACAATCGCGCAGTTCGACAGTGCTTGAACAAATTGCGGGTTTGTTCTTCCAGAAAAAGTGATGGTGTCGTTAAGAGCACGATCCAGTTGAATCGTAATATCCTGTCCTTCAGTGATTGTTTGGCGAATTTCTGCGTTTTTTGTCTGATACGCAGCAAAGCTTGTAATAAGTGCTTGTGCGTCGCGAGAAATTTCGTCTACCAGAGCCGCCCGATCTGGATCTTGAATTTCATGCTGCGCTTCTTCAAGAAATTGCAACAATTTTTCTTCACGATTTTTGTATCGAGTCAGCGCTTCCTGAGAATTTTTACGGATGTACTCATTCGCAGTAATGTTCATAAGCAGAACGTTTGCTTGAATCCTTCCTGCAAGGTTTGTATCTCTGGCGAGTTCTCTGTAGGAGGAGAACCCTTCTTTATTGCTTTGCAGGTTGATAATGGATTCGGCTGATAAAAAAGCCATTGCGACAAGTACAAGTGAGAACCCACCCCAAATTTTTACTGTAACACGTAAGTTTTTTAAAAACTGCATGTTCTCTCTCTCAGTAGTTACAAAGTTAGCGATGTATTGAGAGCGTGATAATTATAGTAGATATGCAGAACACCGTTCCGAGTCAGTGTACGGCAATGAAAAAATTACATGCACAAAAGCTGCCCCGCCCTCTATGTTTTTAATAAATAAAAACACTAAAGCACCCAATTTCGCAAAAAATCGGGGTGCATGTCTTAGTGGGGTTTCGGCAAATATTTCGTTTTACTTAGGGGAAAAGTTAATGAATATTCACTGCTTATTAAAATCTTTGTTTTTCAAGAAGTTAGCTTTGCTTGTAGGTGGGGTATCTTACAAAAATGGCAAAAAAGTATTCCTAGAAGTTTGACATTATTATAGATTCAAACTTTTTTAGGGCGGGAAATACAGAAGGGGGAAACGTTACACAAGTTCAATATCAAAGTTGTGAAGAAGAGATACAGCTTCAGGGAGTGAGAACTTGGCTTGTTTGATGTGTTTTTGGATACATCAATGCGGTATCCGTATGCTGTAGAAAAATCAGCCAGTGTGAGGTTGGAGCCGTCAAAGAGTGCACCGTTTAAGTCACAGTCATCAAAAACAGCATGAGCGAGGTTGGAATCAACAAAAGAAGCCCCGTTGAATGAGCAGCCTGCGAAAGAAAAATATTGCAGATTGATGTCTGAGAAGACAGCATTATCTAGAATGCAATCGTTGAAGTCAGCCTTGAAAAGTCCACGGACACTGCTCCAGTTGGTGCCCATAAGCTTGCACCCTTTAAAACGGACATCAAAGACGTGAGTCCCCTCAAGCTTGGTGAGGGACACATTGCAATGTGTAAAGGTGCAGTTGTCAAAAGAACTGTGGCTCAGGTCTGCGTATTGAAAAGTACAGCGTTCGAATATGCAGTTAAAAAAAGAAACGTCACGGATAGATTCATCAGAAAAATCCATGCCGGTAAATTCTTCATCTTCGTACTCTTCACGGTCAAAAAAGTCTGCCATGGTGATCCACCTTTATTATACAACATATAAAGGAATACAATAAGATGACACTCTGCCGGTGTCTATTCTTTTGCGGGTGCATCGTGCGTAAGTGACAATAAATGTGATGCAGAGAAGCAATAAAAAAACGCCTCAACATATGTTGAGGCGTTTTTTGTTAACCGAATAAATAGCACTTAGTGAGCGTGTTCCGGAAGTGTGGCGTGCACACGTTTGGCTAAGTAGATAAACGGTGTGTCCAGCACAGAAACGATGGCTTTAAACAGTACTGTGGTAGCCAGAATCTCAATAAGAACTGCTGTTGGAAATACGCCATAGAAGGCGATAAGGCAGAATATTGATGAATCGATAAGCTGGGAAACAAGAGTCGATGCGTTGTTTCTAAGCCACAGCATTTTGCCGTCAGTTTTCTTTTTCCAGAAATGGAATGCCCATACGTCATGCATTTGAGATGCGAGGTATGCCATCATAGAAGCAACCGCAACACGTGGAAGGAATCCAAAAATGGCTTCCAGATGCGGCTGGGCAAAGTCGTCCACTGCAGGCGTAAAGTGCAGAGCAATCTGCATGTAGCCTGTCATAAGAACAAGTGTCACAAAGCCGAGCAGAACACCTTTTTGTGCTTCGCGTTTTCCGTAGAATTCGCTCAGCATGTCCGTGGCTAAAAAGACACCGGCGTAGAGAATGTTACCAAGTGTGGTTGTAAGCCCGAAGAGTTCTACAGTTTTAAGAACCTGAAGGTTACAAATGAGGAGGTTGAAGACAATAACGGCAAACAGGCCGATCCTGCCAAAGAACCTGTAGAGCATCAGCGCAATACAGAGGTCTGTAATTGCAAAGCTAATCCATAATACTTCGTTCACGACGAATACTCCTTGAAGCGATTAAAACCGGGAAAACAGCCCGATTTGTCGGCCTCGTAAATAGGCTCTATTCGTTATGAGGTCAAGCTGTGTAGCCTCCGGAAACCAGAAGTCCGTTTTCAGGATACAACATATGAACCTGATTTTTTCCTTCATCTTTAGCACGATAGAGCGCTGCGTCTGCTCGGCGGATGATTTCCACCGGCGGTTCCTCACGGGTCAGATCTATACATGCTACGCCAATGCTGGCTGTCGCGTTAAGTATACCCTTATCCGTGGCAAAATTGTGTTCTTCTATTTTATTGCGAATGCGTTCTGCGAGCATGACAGCATGACTGGCAGATGTGCATGGTAATAACACGGCAAATTCTTCACCGCCGAATCTGGCTATGTAGTCAGAAGTCCTTAACGACGTTTCAAGAATTCTGCTTAAATCTTTCAATACTGCATCACCGGCAAGATGCCCGTGGGTGTCGTTAATCTGTTTGAAGTTGTCGATATCTGCAATCAACAGGCACAAAGAGTGACCATAGCGTCTATGTCTTGTGTCTTCTTCAATCAGCCGTGCATCAAAATGTCTGCGGTTGTACAGTTGGGTCAGGCCGTCGATGTCTGCATTGTGCTGTGCAGCTGTGTACAGCATAGCATTGTTCAGTCCCAGCGTAAGGTGCGAGATTGCGGAGCGAAGAACCTGAATCTGGTCTTTACCCAGCTGCGGCTGTCTGTGGCACTGAACAAGTACAACACCGAACGTTGCACCGCCATGCTCAAGATCAATCGCCAGCAACGTATCAGGTGAAGGCAAAACATCTGTCGTGACGTTGCCCATGTACTCCATATCGGTACTGACAACACCGTCTCCTAACAAACGTTGAGCATGGGCTTTAAGCATCTCTGTCCATGCGCGGGCAACATCATTTTTTTCACTGCCCGCAACATAAATAGTGGCATGAACGTTTTTAGAAACCTGCGGAGACCAACATATAGCATTAATGGCTGAAACAGGCAGAAGCGTTTGAAGCTCGGTCTGCGCAGCATGTAAAATTTCAGCAGGATTAAGGTGCTGTGTGACTTTTTCAAGGAAAGAGACAAGAAAGCTGAGCATGTCGTTTTTGCGCTCAAGCATCTCTCGTTCCAGACAAATTTCACGCGTCATGTGCATAATGTCCTGATACAGGTTCTGCGTTTCAACCGCAGAAAGCAGCACCTCACGGGCGCGTTGTTCTGTAATAGGAGGTTTTATGATCTCGGTGAAGCCGCACTCAAGCAGAGATTCCAGCTCTGCAAGGTCGTATTCTCCCCCCATGATCAAAATGCGTGATGATACATCAATATGCGCAGTGGCATGTGATGGAAGAGTCTGAAAGAAATCCCACCCCTGTTTTGAAATCCAAAGGAGACACGGCTCGTCTGCTTCCAGCTGGTCTACCGAAGGAGTGACACCGGCAGGAAAGCAACTAAGTGCAAAGCGATCACCTGCCGCGCGGCGGATGACCTCTGCATCGTCGTCATTGATGCCCAGTCCCCACATGAGCTTCTTAGTTTGGCCGTTCACGGTATCCTCCAAAAAAGTGCGGCAAGAATTGCCGATCAAAATGATAAAAGTGGCGTATGTAGTAGTTCAGCAAATACCGTGCCGAAAAGTTCATAATCTTGGTGCTCTAGGGGATGTGAGAAAAAGTAAGAGAAGGGGAAAGTGAATGGTCAAAATTATGACTCGCGAAACTGTGCGCAAATACAATGTTGCGCAGTCAACAACACAAGCCCAAAAAGTCCCCGCCATTAGCGGGGAAGAATTGATCTGTACTATAGTAAAAAAAGAGACAAGGTCAAACTGGAATATAAAACAATAAGCAAAGGGGGTTATGAAGAGAGGAGGGGGTTGGGAAAAATTATTTTGAAAAAAGTTTTGTAATGATGCCTGAAACCAGTATGGCGATGGCTTTGTTGTTCAACATGGCAAGGTGGCTTACAGGGGTTGTTTTGATAAGAGTCCAACCTTTGGGCGGTGTTGCAACGCTTTCTTGTGGAAGAACCATGTTGTCTACCGGAGAGTACAAAGCAAAGCACGGCACAGGTGGTATTTTTTTCTCGTGCTCCCGTGCCTCAATTTGTTGGATCAATGTTCCGTTGTAGGCAAGCTGCTGTCCGAGAGCAGTTGCGGAAAAAGTTGCCAATTTACTGCCGAGCATAGGAGTACCAAGAGTTATCAGGCCGGAAACTTCTGTAGCTCTTTCAGAGCTGGCAAGCCAATTGCGCAGCAGCAGACCGCCAAGGCTGTGTCCGATGAGTACAGGTTTGGAGTCAGGGTACTTATCCAGCACCATCGTCAGATACGTATCGAGTTCGCGGCTGATGGTATTAAAATCGTTTCTGCTGGAATAAAAGAAGGTGGCGCAGTTTGTGATGCCTGTTTTCTTGAACCAGTGACGGAACAAGACCCACGCAGTGCTGTTATGAAAGAGCCCGTGAACCAGAATGACAGGAGCATCTGCACATGCGGGAGCCTTTGGCGTTTTCTTTCGCCAATATTGCAGAATCGTACCGCTGAGGTAAATGGTGAAACAGAAGAGTTGTGAGCAGAGCGCGGAAAAAATACCCCGACGTACTGCCTTTTGTGCGTCCCTGCGTGAAGGAAACAATGTTTCAATACGCGGTTCATGCTCGTACCAGTATAACAGGTACGTAGTAATGGCGATAAAGAGACATGACAAAAAGAAGAGAAGTGCAAAAAGTAATAAGATGCTCATATCATACTACAATATTGAGTTTCTCCTGTAACGGTCAAGCATTTTGTTATTCTTGGAACAGTTTATTGAAAGACAGCTTGATAGAATTTCAAAGAAAAAAGCCAGAACCTGAGTTCTGGCTTTTTTTTGTTAGATTGTGGTATGGGATTGGCTAGAAAAGAAAATTTTTGATGCCTGTGAACATGATCTGAGCAGAAAGAGCAGACAGGATAAGTCCACTGATTTTACTCATGATTGAAAGCCCGATTGTTCCGATAAGGCGCTGAATCTGCGGTGCAATAAAAAGCAGAAAGCCTACGGAAAGAATAGCAGCAAGAAGCCCGAAGCTGCTGGCAATGCGGGTGGATGTATCAGTAATCTGCGCACCGGTAATAAGAAGCGTACCGATAGTGGCAGGGCCGATAACAACAGGAATAGCCAAAGGCACTACGCTGATGTCGCTGTCTTCATCGATGTCGTCCGGATTTTTAATCGGCTTTTTGGTTCCCTGAATAAGGTGTACGGCAGAGAGAAAAAGCAGTGCTCCAGAACCGATTCTGAATGCATCCAATGTAATGCCGAAGATGGCAAACAGCGTATTGCCGAAGTAGAACAGCGTAAACGCTGCAACGATAACAGCGAATGTTGTGCGAACAGCTGTTATGCGTTGTTTTTCCTTAGGCATATCAACGGTGAGTGCCAAGAACATACTGATCACGAAAAACGGGGTCAGAATGAAGAAAAAGTTGATGTAGGTTTCGGTAAAGGTCGTAAGCATTGTAGGTGTTGGCATGGTGTACCTGCTATAAAAGACAATAACGTTGCTGGGTGATAGTCTAAAAAATGCTAATAACGTAAAAAGTGTGAGGACGCTTGTATGCCTGTTTGCGCAACTAATCAAGCGTTTTTTAACCTAGAAAAATGATAGCGTTTACAGTTGATTACGCTTGAAACAAAGGGTGGAACATGAAGAAAGTCAGCGCGGCAAAAACACCGGTATATTTCTTTGGAACCTGTCTTGCGGATATGATGTATGCAGATTCTGCGATGGCGGCTATTCGGCTGATAGAACGCGAGGGATACGAGGTAGTGTATCCCATGGAGCAAAGTTGCTGTGGACAGCCTGCATATAACTCCGGTTTTCCAGATGAAGCCAAGGCGGTTGCATGGAAGCAGGTGCAGATTTTTGCAAAACATGATTACCCGATTGTCGTACCGTCCGGTTCCTGCGCAGGAATGATGAAAGTGCACTACCCGAAACTCTTCAAAGATTCGCCCGATCTTTTCACAGTTAAACGTTTCAGTGAAAGAGTGGTGGAGTTGACCACATTTTTACACCAGCATGCGCATGCCGTGTATGAAGATAAGGGAGCGCCCATAAAAGCAACATGGCACTCCTCCTGCCATGCTATGCGTGAAGCAAACTGTATAGCCGATTCCAAGGCACTTCTGTCTCAGTTAAGCAATGTCGAATTGATTGAACTAGAACGAGAACGCGAATGTTGCGGGTTTGGCGGTACGTTCTCCATTAAACAGCCTGAGATCTCCGGAGCAATGGTTTCCGATAAAGTGGCAGACGTTGTCTCCACAGGAGCATCCGTTGTTCTGAGTGGTGACTGTGGATGCCTTATGAATATTACAGGGCACATGGAGAAAGAAAATATTACCGATGTAAAAGGGCAGCACATCGCGGAATTTATCTGGGAGCGCATCAATGGCTAGCAACGAGAAGTTTAATTTTGCACAAAGCGTGGCAGAGGCACTGGCGGACAGTCAGCTACGGGCGAACTTCCGTTTCGCAACAGATACCCTTATCCAGCGGCGTGGTACTGTGTTCGCATCACCGGAAGAAACCAATTTTCTGCGAGATGTTGGCAGCTCAATGAAGAAAGACGTACTGGCAAACCTACCGGATCTTTTGGAACGATTTGAAGCGAAGTGCATTAAAAATGGTATTGTCGTGCATTGGGCAGAAACCGCTAAAGACGCCAATGAGATCATCCTTTCTATCCTGAATGAAAAGTCAGCAAAGAAAGTGGTTAAGGGTAAGTCCATGGCGTCAGAAGAAATTCATCTGAATGCGTATTTGGAAGAGCATGACAAAGAAGTTGTAGAGACTGATTTCGGCGAATTTATTATTCAACTGTGTAATGAACCGCCTTCGCACATTATTGTTCCGGCCGTACATAAAAATAGAAAGCAGATTGCTGAGGTGCTGGCAGAACATGTTGAGGGCATGGAATACACAGAAGATGTTGATATCATGCTTGAAAACGTTCGTAATACCCTTCGTGAACACTTTAAAACAGCAGATGCCGGTATTTCCGGCGTAAACTTCGGCATAGTGGAGACGGGCTCTCTCTGCCTTGTGGAGAACGAAGGGAACGGACGTATGTGCACCACTGTGCCGCCGTTGCATATAGCGCTTATGGGCATTGAAAAGTTGATTGAGAATGTGGAAGACATTCCTGCTATCTATCGGTTGCTATGCGGCTCCGCCACAGGGCAGCGCATCACCACGTACTTTAATATGATCTCCGGCCCAAGGAAAAAAGACGAACGTGATGGTCCGAAAGAAGTGCATTTGGTTCTTCTGGATAACGGACGTTCAAGAATTATGAATGACCCGCAGCTTGGTGATGTTTTGAAATGTATCCGGTGCGGTACGTGTTTGAATCACTGTCCAGTCTTCACGAGAATCGGCGGTCATGCTTATGGTTCTACGTATCCCGGGCCAATCGGTGAAATTCTTGTTCCGCAGCTTGAAGGGTTGAACCCGAAGGGAGCAATTGCAACTGCGTCTTCTCTTTGTGATGCCTGTTCAGAGGCCTGTCCTGTTCGCATTCCTATTCCGGAAATTATTCGCCGTATGCGTGACGAAAGTTATGGACACGGTGATCCAAACAGTGTGGCAGGATATGGATACAAAAAGAATTGTGTAGAAAGCATGGTGTGGCGCGGCTGGAAATGGTCACAGACTTCACCGTTTATGAATAAGGTAATGTTGAAGGGCCTGGCTCTGTTTGGCAAATGGATTCCAGTTGTCGGTCCATTGAAATCATGGATGAGTGTACGCAGCAAACCGACCTTCGGAAAGAACAGCCTTAAA
Organism: Halodesulfovibrio sp.; assembly: GCF_015482765.1. Lineage (GTDB taxonomy): Bacteria > Desulfobacterota > Desulfovibrionia > Desulfovibrionales > Desulfovibrionaceae > Halodesulfovibrio. Next base: position 2,482 of record NZ_JADMLB010000011.1, on the reverse strand, counting down.
GATTTGGTAAAGAAAGAGGGAGTGCGCCATGAGTAGCAGTGCAGAAAGCAGAGAACGTATTTTGAGCCGCCTGTACAATGCGCAGCAATACGGGCGCGATGCATATGTCCCGCAGAAAAAGGTTTGGACGATCCGTAATCGCCCTAAAGAGAAAAATATTACCGAGTTTATGGAACGCATGGGTGCTGTTCGTACCGAAGTGTATCGTACAAAAGGCACCGAATGGGTAGCAGAGCTGCAAAAGCTTGTTGAGGAACGAGGACAGAAAACTCTGTTGCATGCCCCTTCGACACCGACAGGTAAGGTGCTGGCAGAAAAATGGAAAAAGAAAAGTCCGTGTAAACTTGTGACATGGAAAGATTCCATTGAAGAGTTCAAGGACGATCTTTTTGCCTGTGACGGAGCAGTAACGGGATGTATCGGAGGCATAGCAGAGTCCGCAGCAGTTATTCTCTGGCCGACAGAAGAAGAGCCTCGTCTCATGTCTATTGTTCCTCCTTTGCATGTTGTTGTGGTGGAAGCAGATAAAATTTACACATCATTTCAGGATGCTATTAAGAAGTTGAAGTGGAACACCTCTATGCCGACAAATGCGCTCCTTATTTCGGGGCCATCCAAGACAGCAGATATTGAACTCATTCTCCAGTTCGGTGTGCATGGTCCAACAGATCTGGTCGTATTTATCACAGAATAAAAAACATTTATCTCTGGTTGTAAAAGCCAAATCCGCACAGGCAGTTAGCGTGTAACGGGTTTGGCTTTTTTCGTAGCAGTGGTCTGCTGTTGTCTTGATGAATCCTTAGGAAGTCCCGTGAACTCTGGGGTTGCGCCGGGAAAAGGTAGGTCAGTTAAGTTTCACTTGCAGACTTTACAAGAAGTAGACTGCAAGGGTATTCTAAGAGCACGGTTTGGTGTGAGAAGGAAAAAATAAAAGCCTTGAACATCAACCGTGTTCTTTTTTTCTTGTCAAAATTGTGACAGATTGCAGTTAAATGCACAATAAAATTGTGATGTTAGAACTTTTGAAGATATCGAATGGAGTGAGGCTACATGTTCTACAAGCATTTTAAAGGAAAGTTCTATCAGACTGTCACAGAAGCGCTTGATACGACAACAGAGGAAGTAGTTGTTATTTATCGAACGCTCTACGCAAGTGATTTTGCATGGTTCACGCGGCCGGCGGCGGAATTTTATGGGGAAAAAGAGTTGGCAGACGGAACACGTGTGAAGCGGTTTACACCGGTAGAGAAAGATCAGTTGCCGAACGAAGTGCAGGAATATTTGGCAATGCATCCTGTACAGAGCTTTCAATAACCAGACAAAACCAGCGTTTCACCTATAAAAATCAGGATGTTGAACTGTAAATAAGCGTTTTTTTCTTTTTTACATGCTTGAAAAAAACAGTTCAGTCCTGTAGCAAGTCCTTGACTGTATAGAAATCAGCACTCTGTTGCTGCAGGAGGAAGATAGGATAATGAGCGAAACCGAAAACGATACCCAGAAAAAGAGCACTCACTCGTTTGCGGCCGGCAGTTTGGGGGCCGTGCTCAACGAAAAAGAAAAAAAGTCTCTTCTTACATACATTGCACTCGGTATCATTATTGTTGAATGTGTAGTGACAGTTGTTGCTATTCTTCACGGTGTTACTAACCTGCATCCGACAGCTGATGGAAACATGGAATACCTTTTCCCATGGAAAGCGTACCTTGTAGCTGTCTTGCTCGCTCCAATTGCAGTTATGTTCATCATTCAGGTTATCGGTATGGGCTTTAACCGTTTCATAAACGGTGACCCAGTGATGTCTGAAGTTGATAATGAGCATATTCCTGAAAAAATGCGGAACTGGATCCATCTTATCAATGGTATGCCTACAACTATCCTGCTTGCAGGATTCCTGTTTGTAGGGATGATTTTGTATAATATGGATATTATTATCGATTTTGTTCTTAAGCTTGGTCAAGCTGCGGCGGAACTCGCCATCTGGATCAGTGTAGGTCTGGTAGCAGCATGGATCGTGAGCTATGTCTGTAAAATGTACTTTATGTACCGTACCCGCCGAGTAGCTGAAGAATATGCCTTCAGACGCGAAGTATTGGAACGTACAGGCATCGCGATTATTGACCAGAAGACAGCAATTACAGCAGATGGTCGTATGCTTATTGCCGACTCAAGTGGTGACGGTAAAAGGCCAATCGACATCAATCCGGAAAACGCCATTGAAGGCGGTACCGTGGTTGAACCAAAGTCTCTTCCGCCTTCTCAGGCAGATAAATTGTTGTAAAACATCGCAGACAAAAAAAGCCCCCGTAGCATTACGGGGGCTTTTTTTGTGCTTTTTTATCGCCATCGGTATTTCTTACGAGCCTGTATTGTTGCTACAAGTGATCCCAGAAGAGCGCTGGAACCCTGAAAGAGGTCATTTACAGTGAATAAACCATCGCTGGGAGCAAGGTTCGCAAAGGAGAGTATACCCAGTGCAACA
>NZ_JADMLB010000022.1 GCF_015482765.1 Halodesulfovibrio sp. | reverse complement strand
CGATACTGCCCATCCTCAGGAGTAATGGTAATAATCTGTTCATCTCCCCAAAAGGCACCATCATTCGTCACAGTCAGATTCGTACGCTTAGCCGGCAGTTGCTGCCGTAACATCTGTACAATGTATTCAGGGGCAAGATCCGTTATCACTTCTTCATGAAAAGGCTCAACCCGATCAAACCGTACTGTTGAGTTAAAGAAATAGCGGTATTCTTTATTAAGCAAAGAAACCATACGGCTATCCTGCTCTTCAGCAAGCGGAGGCCAGAATTGCGCTCCACGATATTTACGTAGGCTTCCAACACCTTCATTACTGCGAAGCTCGGCAACCATGTTGTTAACAGAACATCGTACCTCGTGAACACCTTTTGCTTCATCATGTGAGTAGCCCAAGGTGAAGAAATAGGTTGTACGAATGCTGTCTATCGGTGCACCATTTTCATACAACCATTGTACAAGAGTTACTGCCGCGCTGGTTTCGCCAGCCCATGTCACTTGAAATTCTTTAAAAACAGAATACCCGTGATACTGTAACACCCGACCGCCGGATATGTTTGTTTTGCGTAGCATTTCAATAAATGAATGCTGAAGCTGCTCGTAAGTTACAGGCGTTTTATCTTTATATGCATCCAAAGACACAAACGTTGTCGTAGCAGGAGCCGTTAACAGATCACGATACGAAACCGCCTGCTTCTGCGCACCATCAGAAGGTTGGGAGTCGGACTCAACAGCAGCACCCGCCGCAACAACAAAGCAGAAAGACATCATAAGAAAAAACAAACACGATACTTTTTTCATCACATTTCCTTTACGCATGCGTTACAGCCTACTGATCCTGCACATATCGTTTCGTTAATGCCAATGTTGCCCATTCACCCAGAGCAGTCTTGCATCGTGTTTCATACAGTCCCACCTCTTCAGGCAGCTCAATGTCCCACATAAAGGTTACACCCTCGATGGTGTCCACCAGTTGCACAAGCATTTTCCCTTCGTATAAAACGCCTTGCGGTAATACAACGGCGTTACTTTTTTCTTCTGCCATGTATGAAGCAAACTCTTCGCGAATATCTTGCGGGTCTCCTGTGACCGTCTGACAAAACTTTACATGAGACGTTTTCAGGTAATATATGGCGTTCGCGTTTGCATCCATCATATCCTGTACAATGTTTCTCAAGGAGAGCATCACGGACATATCATGCTTTCCCCACGGAGTAGGCGTCACATTGCTCAGATTTCGGTAAGAAGGAACATATCGTTCCTCAGGTACATAGGAGTAAAAACCCGCGGAAGATGCTTCGGACACCACAGGATTCTGCTGAACACCAACTTCATACTGTTTATTTTTATCGTCGTGCTTTACTGAGATATCAGCAGTATATGTTCGTTGCAGCCATTCAACCTCTGCACCGTTCTTACGTAAAGAGCGCTTTACCTGTATTGTTAGCTGCTTTTCACCAGTCCACTCTACTCCGGCGGATGTGAAAATATACCAATCTTTGCCAAAATCAATCCGGCTCATTTTTGTAAGTTGTTCCTGCACACCACTGCGCAAAGCACTTACTATATGTTTTTCTAAAACATCTTTTTTATCTACAAAAGCATCAGGAATTTTTGCAACGTACAGTTTACACGCTTCATCAGACATACGAGTAGAAGAAGAAAGCGTTGTTGTATTTTTTTGATGTACTGCACTGCACCCCGTCCATAAAAACGAGAGCATGACAAGAAGTAGAATAAAATATTTGTGCATACATTCCTCTGTGAAACAATCTAGAAGTTATAAGAACTGGTTTACCATCATAAATACGTATAAGCGTCAACACATTTACCGTATCTACTTACTATTATAATACATAGAGAAAACGACACAAAAAAAGGGCGAAGTAATACACTTCACCCTTTTTATTTACTTGTAATATCTTTTATCCGGCATTCCCCCGAATACCGCATCGCTTTACAGCGACAAAAGATTTTTTCCAGAATCACACACGCGCTACGCGGTAATTCATAGTGCGGACGTTATTATCCGCCACATGTTACTCGGCTAAAAAGCGAGTAACTTCACGGTTCATGGTTTCAAAATCCTTTGGTTTTACCCAAATGATCTCTTTGTCCTTCCTGAACCACGTTAACTGTCGTTTCGCATACGCGCGGGTATTTTTCAACCACAAAGCCTTGCACTCATCCAACGAGATAGCGCCAGTAATGTACTGGTACAGCTCTGCACAGCCTATTCCTGACCAGCCAAAAGCATCTGGATCATCATTATGATTCAAAGCTTCACGCGCCTCTTCAATGGCACCCGCTTCAATCATCAAATCAATACGTTTACCGAGAAGCGGAGTCAGCTCGGTTAATGTAACATCGATTCCAAGACGAACACCACGAAACGGTGTCGGAGTCAGCGGCTGCGCATGCCACCACGTAAAAGTTTTACCGGTAACACGATGCACTACCAATGCACGACAAATACGCTGACTGTCGTTAAAATGAATTTTAGCCGCATAATCAGGATCAATCTTTGTTAAATCGTCATGCATAGCAGCAGAGCCACGTTCTGCCATTTCTGCTTCTGCATCATCTGTATACGATTGATCAATCCGTGGAATCTGTGCCAGCCCTTCCAGCAAGCTTTTAAGATAAAAACCGGTACCGCCCACAAGCATCGGCAGCAATCCTTCAGCGCGGGTTTCATGAATGGCTTCTGTTGCCATATCCATAAACTTACCCACATCAATTTTATCTTCTGTCCGCAAAAAGCCATACAGGCGATGCGGACACACCTGCTGTTCTTCAGCAGTCGGCTGGGCAGTAATTATTGGAAAATCGCGATATACCTGTCGGGAGTCCAAGTTAATTACGCCACCGTTAAACGTGTGACACAAATTAAAGGACGCAGCAGTTTTTCCTGCTCCGGTAGGTCCCACCAGACAGACAATAGGAATTTTTTTAGACATATACGTTAGTTAAGCGGGTACGGATACCCGTATTTTTCGCGCAGTTTGCGGTATACATTATCCGGAACAAGTCCTTTGATGTCTCCGCCCAGTTTACCTGCTGCTTTAATAATGGTGGAACTGATGTACAGCCACTGGTAGTCCGTCATCAAAAAGACAGTCTGAATATGCTTTTTAAGCTTACGGTTCATCAAAGCAAGCTGGAATTCGTATTCAAAATCAGAAACAGCGCGCAAACCGCGAAGTACAACATGTGCACCGCGTCGCTCTGCATATTCCACAAGTAAACCGGAAAAAGGTTCCACAGTTACTTGCGGGGTATCTTTAAAAACTTCTTCCGCCATTGCCACGCGCTCGGTAATTGAAAACAGGGGCGACTTCGGGGTATCGTTCGCCACCGCAACAATCACACGGTCAAAAATCTCGCAGCCGCGTTTAATCAGACTCACATGCCCCATTGTCATAGGGTCAAATGT
>NZ_JADMLB010000080.1 GCF_015482765.1 Halodesulfovibrio sp. | reverse complement strand
GCTTCAGCGTTCTGGGAAAATGCCTCCTGTCCCTCCTGAGCTGGAAGGGAAGGCTTTGGAAGTCGAGTATGTCTCAGTTCTGGCTCAAGCACAAAAACTATCGGGAACAAATGCCATCAGACAGTTAACTGAACAGGTCGGGCGTATGGCAACGGTTGTTCCTTCTGTTTTAGATAAACTTGATTTTGACCAGTGTGTGGATGAACTCGCTTCAACAGCTGGGGTTCCGGCGCGTGTTCTTCGTTCTGATGAAGATGTTGCTGCACGTCGTGAGACAGCCCAAATGCAACTCAATGAGGCAGCAATGCCGAAGCAAATGGAGTCGCTAGCTAAAACAGTGGCGTCTGTTGCGAAGGCAACCAAGGATTCTCCTGAAGTGATGGAAACCCTCGCTTCCTCGTTGGGGATAGGAGTGGATGAAGAATCACAAAAAATGCTTCAGGAAGCGTTGTCCTTTACTGGGCGGTAAGGAGCCGTGAGCCATGCAAACAGATTCAGAATTACAAGGATTATGCGAACTGAGTGAGCATGATCTTTCTCAACTATTGGCAGAGGATTATGGCGCAGAACAGGCTCGAAATGCTGATGCTGAAGCCCGAATGCTTTCGTATTTACATGACCTGCGTGAGGTCTTGAGGCTTGAGTCCGGAGCAGGGGTGCGAGTGTTGCGCATGTGGCTTGATGAAGCGTGCGTGAATAACAGGCTGGCACGGGATGACCATATGCGAGAGCGGGTTGCCCTTCTGGAATATGCACGGGATCGAATGGCGGATGTGGCGTTGGCTGACCCAGTCTGTCATGTTCGATTACAACTTCAATTTTCGAAAGAATGGGCGGCAGAAGGGAATGCGCTGTAGTGGGATTAACTGACATTTACATGAAGAGAGCAAATAGCGCGGTACAATTGGGAGGGGCTATATGCAGACTGTAACGGGAAAAGCAGACAGTAAAACCGTAACCGGTTCGGAACAGGGAGTTGTTCCTACTTCTGTTGGCGGAGAAAAGGGAATGGCAGCACAAGCTGCAAAAGAGCCTGTCATTCCGGCAAGCGGTACAGCACAGATGGGTGAGCATACAGTGCTTGGTGGGCAGAATAGTGCAACTTCGAAGTATGCTGCAATGTCGGAGAGTGCTGAGGCGGGGAATATGAAGGCAGAAGCCGGCTTGACAAAAGCGGGCGCACGAAGTGGCGATGCTTCTAAGCCATCACCCTTTGCTGTGAAATTTCCTGAGAGTATGCCTGTGTCTCAGGAGTTATTGGATAACTATCAGTCATTTTGCAGTGATTGCGGGCTGAGCAATGAACAGGCGCAGCAGGCTGTAGACTTTTATTTGAAAGAGCAGACCAGACAGATGGATGCTGAACGTGACTTGTCGAGGCAGTTGCTTCAAACAGGCGCATGGAAAGGGAAGTTTGATGAGCGGCTGTCTGTAGCAAACAGTGCTGTCAGGGCTCTAGATGCACAGCTTGGAGGAAGACTGCAACCGATGCTTGAAGCAGGGCTGGGTAACAACCATGTTTTTGCTGAAATGATGGCGTGTGTAGGGGATTTATTGCAGGAAGAAAGTTTTATTCCTCATGCAGGAGGCGGTGCATCTGCCCGCTCTATGTCTACAGAAGATTTTTTACGTAATGAAGTTTTTAAAACTCGCTAGGAGGGGAGAATATGGGTGCAACATTAAAAGAATTGGCAACGGTTCACAGTACAAAACAGCCGCAGCAGGTGGATAGCTTAACTGAAGAAGCTCCAGTGCTTGGTGTTATTCCATTTGAGGAAGCATCGCATGGCCTTTGGAATATGTACGAAGATGTTACCGATGTTGAAGGCGCAGGCTGGGTTGAAATGAACGCTCCGCTTCCGGGGGTGGATGTAACCAGTGACCTCAAAAAGGTCGATCTTTCGATCCTTGGTGGTGAGATTGAGTGTCCCGAAGATACAGCTCGCATGTTCGGAAACAAAGAAGCGTACTTTGCGCGCAAGTTACCGAAGATTATTCGTAAGTCCGGTATGGCAGCAGAACAGCGTATTATTTATGACAACTTTTTGCGCTGGGCGGCAGACAATAAACGCATGGTCAGTGCCGGTGCATCGACTGACGATTGTTATTCAATGTTGGCAGTACGTTTTGTATCTGGCGAAACGACCGGTCTGTATTCGAGCGAAAGCTTTAAGCAGGGCACATTGCTGGATGTCCAGCCGATTAACGGTGGACAGCTGTATAAAGCGTCTTCCGGTAAGCATGAAGGTGTTCTTTGCTACGGCTGCCGTTTGAAAGCGTACTTCGGGCTGCAGATTGCCAATGCTCATTCTGTTGCGGCGCTTGTAAACATCAATAAAAACAATATGCCGACAGCTATGATGATTGATGATCTTCTTGCTGACGTCCGTGCAACATCAGGCAATACCTACCTGTTTATGCATGGTAAGGCACAGACTCTTCTTAATGAACATAAAGGGAAATCCTTGCAGGTTCTTCCAGGTGGTCGAGATCTGGATCGACAGGTTACTCATTGGAATGGTGTTGAAATTGTTACTTCCTATAACTTCCTTGATGGCACTGAGTCTGCCCGAACCGTGTAAAAAGATAAGGTGAGTCAGTAATGTACAAACATACTTTACGAGTGAACGGCGAATATTTGGCGAAAGCTCAGACTTTTCCTGCAAATACAAACGCCATTGGTAACGGTGGTTCAAATAAAGCAGGATCAACAATGGGAGCTGTAGAGGTGGTTATGGCTGCTGCGGAAGATGTAACGCTTCCAGCGACCACACGTGTAACACTTCAGCTTGAAGGAAGTGACAATAATACCGATTTTACGTTGATGCCTGTTGCATTTTCTTCGGTGACTTCCGGTACCGTTACAACGTGCAAGGCCGGCGATGAGATTGCGCGTCTGCCCGTGCCTTCGAATGCTCCTAAGTACATGCGCTGCCGCATTGCTACGGATAAGGCCGGTGTGACCGGTAAGGTTGATGTGTTCTGTGACTTCCTGCCTCGATAAGCTGCCTTGTAATACCAAGAACTAATATTGTGCCCAGAGAATGAAAATTCTCTGGGCACATGAATAACTATGAGAGGGGGATGAATGAGGTCGTCAGTATCAATCTGTAATAAGGCACTGCAGTACGTGGGGGGCAGCCCTATTCTTTCATTTGATGAGAAAACTCGTGGTGCTGAACTCTGCAGACACTTGTACGAAGAAGTACGTGATGAGTTATTGGAATCACATCATTGGAGTTTTGCTACTCGCTATATGATGTTGCCTAAATTGCCGGATGCCCCGCCGTTTGACTTCTCAACTGCCTATCAACTGCCGCCGGATTGCATCAGCGTTCGCCAGTTGGAGGGGGGGAAGCCTTTTGAAGTTGTTGAAGGGGGAGTGTTGTATACGGATGGTGGCTCGGCACGGGCAATTATTACAGTACGTGTGGTTGATCCTATGCGCTATCCAGCTCTTTTTGTGGAAGTATTTGCACGTAAGCTTGCTGCTGAACTGGCAGTTCCTCTTATGAACAGCAGCAAATTAGAACAAGCAATGTTTAAGAAATATTTGGATTCGTTTGCCCGCGCTACGGCCGTTGATGGGGCGGAAGGGGTGCGTCAGGTGGACGAGACCGATGGATGGCTGCAAGCCCGAGAGCTGTAACGAGTAAAAGGCAGGAGGTAAGAATGAGTTCAGTTACAGTTGTTCAGAGTAATTTTAACGGAGGGGAACTTACTCCGTTAATGGGAGCCAGAAAGGATCAGGTTCGCTACATAAATGGCTGTTCTTCACTGGAGAATATGGTTGTGTTGTCCCATGGGCCGGCAGCACGGCGTCCGGGGTTCCAGTTTCTTGGAAAATGCAGGGGGAATGCGACAAACGTTCGTTTGATTCCGTTCACATTTAACGCAGATCAGAATTATGTTTTGGAATTTGGGCATAAGTATATTCGATTCTGGAAAGATGGTGGACAGGTTATGAATGACGTTGGTGCTCCTGTTGAAATTACTAGTCCTTGGACAAGTGAAATGTTGCCTTCCTTGTCTATTTGTCAGTCTGCTGATGTCCTTTTTGTAGCAAGCTCGTACTGTAAGCCGCACAAGTTATGTCGTTTGGGGCATGGGGTGTGGGATATTGAAATTATGAAATTTGGAAGTCGAATGAAGGCTCCAAATTCAGTAAAGGCAACTGCATCTGTTTCAGGGCCTAGAAAATATTCCTACGTGGTGGCTGTTGTTGATCCACTTACCAGAGAAGAGAGCGAAGTTTCGCAGAGAGTAACAGCGTCAGCTCCTGAAGAATTATCTGATGCATCGAATATTACGGTCGAATGGGATTCCCTTGAAGAGGATGCGATGTATGCCATCTATAAATGTTGGGATGAATCTGGAACGTACGGGTATGCAGGGCAGGCAAAAAAAAGAATTTGGACAGATAAAGGAGTCATTCCGGATTGTTCTGAGGGGAGCGCTATTGTCCGTAATGTTTTTGAACGTGACGATGAATATCCGGCTGTTGTTCAATTTTACCAACAGCGCTTATGCCTCGCTGCAAGCAACAAGCAGCCTCAAACTGTTTGGATGAGTCGTTCCGGAAGTTATTCTAACTTTAATATATCTGATCCGTTGCGTGATGACGATAGCATATCTGCCACAATCGCTGCAGATAAAGTAAACAGAATAGAATGGATGGTTCCGTGCAAACAGCTTTTATTGGGAACAGCCGGAAGTGAATGGAGTCTTTCTGGAGGCGATCAACATGCGGTATCGCCTGCTTCTGTTAGTTTTGAGCGGCAAAGTTCTATAGGAACGGCTCCGGTACCCCCGTTGCTTATTGGTGACAGTATTCTTTTCTTACAAAGAGGGGGGAGGGTTATCCGTGAATTCCAGTATTCGTTGCAGAAAGATGGGTATGTCGGCACAGAGCTGTCTATTCTTTCAGAACATTTATTGAGAGAAAGTCCTGTAGTTTCATGGGCGTATCAACAGGAACCGTATTCTATTGTCTGGTGCGTGTTAGCTGATGGAACTCTTGCAGCCTTTACCTATGAAAGAGAGCACGACGTGGTTGGTTGGCATAGGCATAGTACTGACGGGCGTATCGAAAGTATTTGCACTATCACCGGCGCAGACGGGGATGAACTTTGGTGTGTGGTGTCTCGCACAGTTGAGGGAGAAAAACAGCAATATGTTGAGCGACTAGCGCCTTTTCAATTTGGGGGAAAAGCCGGTCAGTTTTTTGTGGACTCCGGCATCAGTTATAGCGGAGAGCCTAAACAAGTTTTTTCAGGCTTGGAGCATCTGGAAGGGCGAACTGTGCAGGTGCTTGCAGATGGGTATGTTATGCCGCCTCTGGTGGTTGAGAATGGAGCGATTACGCTTCCGCAACCCGCATCAACAGTTTGTGCGGGGTTGATGTATACATCTGAACTTGTACCTACAGAGAAAGAGATCATGTTGCAGAGCGGCAGCAGTATAGGAAAGACTCGGCGGATAAACAGAATTACTATTCAGGTGCATGAGACTCCTTCTTTAAAAGTACGCGTCGGGGAGGCTTCTCCATTCTTTGTTGATGTGAATGAAGAAGAGTGGAGAAATGCTTCTGGATTATCTTGGACGAATGAGACTGTTGTTGAAGTCAATAGCGGATATGAGTCCCCCTCTGACGTTGTCTTTAAACAGGATGCTCCGTTACCGCTAACGATATTGTCTTACACAATGCAGATGGAGGTTGGGAGTAGGTGATTATTCGCAGAGCAGAGGTTGATGACGCTTTTGCATTACAGGGACGTCTCCGGCAGCAAGATTACAATGAAGTGTGGGCTGCTCATGGTCATGACCCTGATGAGGTTCTTGTCGTCTGCGCTCAATACTCTACCTTGCTTTGGTGTGCAGAAGTAGACGGAAATGTTGCGGCGGTTTTTGGTGTGGCTCCCTCTAGAAACGCAGCCGATGAGGGGCAACCCTGGCTTTTGGGGGCGGATGAATTGCGGTTTGATACGAAGGCCTTTTTGCGGTTGCCCGCGGAAATAATTCCCCGGATGCAGAGGGTGTTTCCTGTGTTACGTAATATGGTTGATGCACGGAATACCCAATCAATTGCATGGCTTCGTAGGATAGGGTTCTCAGTAGCAGATTCGCCTGTTCCATATGGACCGTTTTCCATGCCTTTTTATTCGTTTTGTAAGGAGTAGCACATATGTGTTCGATTTTTGGGGCCGGTGCGGCATTGATGGGAACCGTTGGAACAGCAATAGGCATGAACCAGCGTAGCGGAAAAATGGTATCAAGTCAGCCTGTGGATACTTCAGCTCTTGATATTTATGCAGCTGAACAGAAAGCGCGAAGCATCAGAGCTCAAGGGGATTTGGCTGTAAATAGGGAACGGCGAAGAGCGTCGCGATCAGAGGGACGTGCTAAAACTCTTTGGGCGGCAAGAAATGTTGCGTTGTCTTCAGGGAGCGCCGTTGATTTGCTGGTTGATAATAGAACACTTGCTCAAGAGAGAATGGATGACATTCGTTATGAGAGCAATATGAAAGCATGGGATTACGATACGTCTGTGGCTAGAATGCGGGCATTGAGTACTCCCCGCAATATGGAATGGCAGCAAGACTCCTGGGCGGATACTCTCTCAAATCCGCTTTTTATTGCCAGTGGGGCAAAGGTTGGTTTTTCTTTGTTAGACCAGTATCTGTACCCACCGTTTGGCTCTAAAGAACGGCCTAGTATTAAAGAAAAAGATAGTCCGAAAACCGCTCCAGAACCAAACCTTAAGGTTGAAGGAGGGGGGGGATGGTAAAAAACACTAAAAAAACTATGCCGGATGATACACAAAGTGCATTAGCTGCCTTAGAAAAAATCGTTTATGCTGAAGAAGAGATGCGCACGCAAGGAGAGGGCGGTAACACTCCTTCACAAATATTTTTAAAAACAGTTGTCGAAGAGCAGAGCAATACAAAAGAGGTCATAGCTTCGCAGTTGGCAGGTAGTGCTGTCCTTCACATGCAGTCTGAAAATGTATCGCGGAAAAAGCTGCTGGAAGAACAGGTGCAGGACTTATCTGTCAGACGTTTGCACGGGCTGTGTGAGGACGCTGCCACACTTGGGCGTGCTTTTGCTTTCGCTGGAGATTCATCAGACGATAAAGTTACTCGGGAGAATGTCTTATCCGCGTTGAGAGATCTTCAATTGAAGTTGTCACAGACGCATGGACTTGCCTGTGTTGTTAATGGGAAGAATCCTACAGACGAGTCGAATTTGTTACGTAACAGTTCTTCAGCGTTAACAAGTAGTTTTTTGTGTGAGGTCGCAGCATATGATTCAGAGGCTGCGTCTGAACTGGTAAAAGAGTATGCTGAGATGCTTGTCAGTTCTGATCTGCAAGTTGTTTCTGGTATGTTGCTGCGTGGAGAAAGTGAAGAGGCATATTCTTTCTTATCACAACAAGTGACTGCTGATGAGCCAGTGGAGAGAGCAAAAGAACTTTCCAGTTTGTGCGCTAAGAGTTCTCCTGAGAACTTAAATATAGCTGAAGAAAGCTTTTCGTTGTTGAAGGAGAAAATTGATGTCGAACTCATTCAGATCAACGAAATTAACGTAATGCTCTCTGGCGTTAGGCGAAAGAGTATTGCAAAAAATATTTCCAGCTTACTTCGAAGCGGTAGGTTTGTTGAAGCTGTGGGAGCAGTCTTTGACTTTAATGACTTTTCTGAAGAAGAACGACTTCAATTGCTTCGGGTTATTCGGCAAGGGAAGTGGGTTACGAAACCGCAGCAGTATATTGAAGCCCTTACGTTGGGCGTAGAGTGTGAGTGTGTTGCCGAGCCGTATAGTCTTTTCCCCTCGGAAGCCTTGGCTCCTTATGACGCTTTGGCTTTGCATGAACTTTTTGAAGAGTATTCTCCAGCACGACAGCTTGAAAATGAACGATTGTTGGATCTGGTAAAAAAGTATGATGCCACAAGAATTCGTTCAAACGATGGACGTGAGAGTCTGCGTAAGAAGCAATCTACGCAACAAGATTCAGGAAAAATGTCGGAACTTCGATATGCGGTATATTCTGTGATATTGGCTCGAAAAGAGGGCCGAAGCGTTCTGAAAGTACTGCATGATGTAGAAAAAGTGCTTTTCGCCTGATAGATTATTCAGAAATGTATAGTTTTGCTCTACAAAGTTGTTAAAATATACATTGTATAACTGCACTAACAGTTGTGTGGTGTCGTAAGTATTCAATAGTGCATTTTAACTACGCACCAATGCGTTGCATCGTGAGCGATGTTTAATAAAGCTACATAATATAATGGAGCTTAGCACTTTCTTTGTTATCCTGTTCTTTCTAAGGGATAGGAGTAGTCGTGTATCAACAGGTCAAATGTATTCAACAGAAGAGTCTTGGGTCTGGCAGCCGGGGTGGAAGCGTGTGCGAGTATAGCTCCCGTTTGAAAGATATTCTGCAAGTTCAATACGGAATAGAGACGGCTTTACTGGAGTCTGTAGTGCGAAATGCTACAGGTGACGGGGTTGGTCGTTTGCATGAGCTGGTCGCTACTCAGAAATCGGTATTGCATTCTGATTTAGAAACAAAGTTGGTGTTACGCCAGTTTTATGAAGAGTTATTTGCTTTGGCTTCCAACTGTATGTTGTCAATGCTTTCGGTTCAGTTAATTCCAATGTTTGAGGAAGGAAGAGAACTGTACATGACAGTCGCATTTAACCGTAAAACGCTTTATGAACATAATAAAAAGCTCGTTTGTTGTATTGAAGAGCTTGATGAGGTGGGAGCCTGTGCTGCGTTACGCGGCCAGTTGTTGCGAATGGGGACATATTACTCAGTCTATTTGAATTGAATAAAAAAAGCCGCAATTAAGCGGCTCTTTTTATTGCTCGACAGCAAAAATATCGTACGGAAGTTGCGCTGTGCTGCGAGCGGACAGTCTGTGTTAGCAAAGAATTTTTTTGAAATTCCGCAAAACTGTTTTGAGCATGTTGTCAGATGGCTCGATAAAGCCAAAGTGCATGCCACGAACAAGACCGACCATAGTAGCCATCAGCATATCTGCTGTTTCCTGAGCATCAATATCTGCAATAATAGAACCGTCAAGTTTACCTTCTTCGATGGAATCGCAAAGGTAGCCGGTAACGTAAGCGTAAATTTCTTTGATCTGTACAAAGAAGTCTTCGCTGTTTCCGCAGTAACGGGTTGGTGCATCACGGAAGATGAGTGAGAATTCCATGTGGTTCTTTTTAACGAAAACATAAAAAGATTTAATCACGGATTCTACTTTCTCAAGTGCATTTTCCGGCTCGCGTACTTCAAGATATTTTTCAATATCTTCGATGAGCTGGTTTTTTACGTTCGTAATGAGTGTAAGAAAAATATCGTCTTTAGTGCGGAAGTGACGGAAGATAGTACCTTCTGCAACTCCAGCTTCTTTGGCGAGAAGACTGGTAGGGGTGTTACTAAATCCACGTTCTGCAAAAAGACGTGCAGCTGTATCAAGAATAATATCGCGTTTCATGGTAGCCTCATACCTTTATTTGTCAGTATGCAAATCAATTGTGCCAGTGGGTACTCGCACAGGTGAGAGGGGATAACGCGATACTTAGAGGCTGTCAACGAATAGAAGCAGATAATCGATACAGGATGCATAATTTTTTGTAATTACTTGCTGACTAGGGTGTTCTTCCCTGTAATAACAACAAATTTGTGTAAATTAACTTGATAGTCGTTTAGCTAAAAAATGTTTTATGAACAGTGTTATTCAGATTGCTCAGCACTGTGTTTGTAGACATCACGAAGTGCTTTACCGGTTTGAATAACTGTTGCCTCTAATTCATTCATAAGAGTGGTTACAGCATTTTTGTCTTCTGCTTCGGCTGCACGTGCAACACAGCTCGCCATTTTATCTACTTCCCTTAGGGCGTATTTTTGTGCTTGCTGCTGTAGTTTGTCCGCAGTCTGTAATATCCCTTGCATACTGTCTTGTTCCATTTGCAGAGAGATATCCTCAAAGGTCTCCTGAAGTTGAGAGATGATCTTTGGTATTAGTGGCAAAAAGACGATATCCAGCACTTCAGCCGGATGCACTGCTTCATCTGAGTTGAGTGTTAAGTGGCTTACGGCTTCGGTTAATGGTGCATCATTCCATACCGTGCTTTTTTCTTCAGCGATGCTGTTGTATGCCGTTTGGTTATCAGATGTCACTTGGTTTTCAGCCGCTTCTTGTTTCTTTTCTTGTGCGATTCTTTCAAACAGAGCTTTCTTGTCTTCGTCTTCAAGTTCATCAAAAGAAAACAGTGGAGGCGGTGTTACCGAATTTTTCTCCTCAGAGATTTCCTCAACAGTCGGCGCTTCATCAAGTAGCAAATCATCTTGTGCTTTCTCCAAAGGAGGTTCGGGGAAAGTCGTATCATTTTTTTGCTCTGGGTGAAGAATCTCTTTAACGTACTCCTCTTCTTCTGCAGTAATAATGCCTTGTACAGGCTGATCTGTTTCGCTTTCTGCTGGAGGAATCTCTTCGAACGTGTACTCGTCGTGTTCTTCAGAGTTTTCAGCCTTTGTTTCTTCAGAAGGTGTGCGCAGGCTTTGCTCGAGTTCTTCCAGAGAGGTTGTTATTTCTTCAATATCTTTTTCGTTAAGTTCCGGTAAGGCCGTATCTTCTCTCATTTCGTCGTTGAACTTTTCTTCGGTTTCGTTTGTTTCAAGTGAGAGGGACGGCAGGTCGATATGTTCCTCTTCTTCCTGATTCGCATAGGCATCAGAGTCGATATCAACTTGTTTTTTTAGGTTGGAATTATCGTCAGAATCATCATTATCTTCTTGAATAATATGTTCTTTTGAAAGAGCTATTGGTTCTGGTTCTGGTTCTGGTTCTGGTTCTGAGTCAATAGTAAGTCCAGAAAGCGAGAGCGGTTCAAGTGGAGGAGCTATGTCAGATTCATCGAATGTATTCTCATCTTCGAAATCTTCTGGTTCGTTACTAACAGCCTCGGATTCCGTTTCATGAAGCCCTAAGTCTGATAGTGCTGAAAGTAAGGATGCTTCTGTCGCAGGAGCAGTAAGTGCTTGAGAGTACCCTGAATCACAAAGTAATTCTGCGCTTACAGGACTATTGGCGATAGCAATGGCAGGTGCGGGGGTACTGTTAAGTTTTTTATCAATTTCTACTAATTGAGATAAAATAGTTATTGCATCCTCTGTGAGTTCCGCAGCCACAATGACAACGTCAGTCGCGAATTCTTCATATGTGGTAACAGCTTCATCAAAAGACCGTACTTCATGTGCATGAAATGTATCGGTGTCGAGTAGTTGAGCAATTGACTCAGTAGGCATGGTTCGGGTTTCGATAACAAGGAGTTGAGGCTCTTCTTCGTTATGCAAATTATCTTTTTTTGTAGAAGCGATCGGAAGCCGTTGGGCATGCTCTTCAGATGTGAACTGTGCGTTGTCGTAATTTTCAAGACGAACAGTGAAGGATATGGTGGTTCCTATGTTCGGTTCAGATTCAATGCAGAGAAAACCATCCATCAGGTGAACCAGTTCCGTAGTAACACTCAACCCTAGACCGGCTCCGCAGTATTTGCCGGAATTTTGTTCCGGCTCCTGACAAAAGCGATCAAGAACATCGTATTTGTTTTGTAGCGGGATTCCTCTCCCTTCGTCTTTTACTATAAAAAGTAGCTGAGTGGACTTTTCGGTAGAACTTAGGCTGGATACAGCAATAGAAATCGTACCGGAGTCGCTGAAGCGAACAGCATTGCCTAACAAGTTCAACAAAACTTGAATAAGTCGGCTGGAGTCACCGATGAAGTGAATTGGAAGGTCGGGGGAAATTCTCCATGTGAGAGTAAGCCCTTTTCCTTCTGTATGTGGCAGCATGATATTGTATGTATCTTTTAGCATGCTTTGCAGGTCAAAATTTCTTTTCTTAAGTGCTAACCTGTGGCTGTCTGCTCTGTTGAGATCAAGAAGATCTTTGAGTTGAAGTTGGAGAACATGTGTTGCGGATTGCAATGTGCGCAGGGCGTGCTCACCTTCATCAGGAATGGTAACTGACTGTAATTTTTCCCCCATACTGGCTATTGTCACAAGTGGTGACTGCAGATCGTGACTTATTTTTTGGATTAAATTTTGGGGTGTGAATGTTCCGGCATTATCGTGTGTTGTGTTGGTAACATTTGGTTGAACTTCAGCTCCAAAGAGGGCTATCGGAGTAAGGATCATAAGTCCCATTGCAACGCCTGCAAAAGGCATAAGTTGCAATATGCCTGCAATGTCGGCGGAATGTGCAGGGAGTAGCGCAAATAAACTGCCGAGGGCTGTTAGCACGCACGCAGCGGTAAAACGTTTCCCGCCAGTAATGCGTCGTGATATAGCTGCAATTCCCGGTATTGTTCCAAGAATTGCTAATGTAGGCCATAACGGTAAATAGTGTAATGTGCTGGAGAGTCCGGGGATAAGAGGAATAATCGCAACCAAAAGTCCGAGCAAGGACATTCCCCAGAGCTGTGCGTCTATAAAACGTGGGCAATTTGCTTTGTAGAAAAGATTTCGCCCAATATGCGGAAGAATAATGAGCGCAAGTCCAGGAAGAAGTATTGTCCATGCCGTTGTAAATTCTAGTCCGGCAACCGCTGAAGGAGCAGAGCCTAGCGTATAGTATCCGATTGTAAGTAAAGTATAGACGCAAAGCCAGAAACAGCTTTCTGCTTTAGTGAACACAGCAAGGAAAAAGTTTAGTCCGGCAATACCAAGCGTCAACCCAGTAAGCAGCCAGAAAAAAACTGAAGTAGGAAAGGTTGGCATAGCCATATTTTGAAGTGTGATTTCAGGCGTGAACCATATTCCGGGCTTTCCTTCAATGCTCAAAAAATATTCAGCAACGCCAGTTTTTGAAGCATCCGGAAGGGGAATGTGACTTCGGGTGATGGCAGAGGACTGCCAGCGCTGTGGATTGCTTGCCGGTCTGTAAAAAAGAGTTGTCGGACGCCGAACGAGTCCGCCAAATTGCATAAACGGGAAAAAATCGTTCATACGCCAGCGTTTTATTTGCTCTACTGGAATTGAAATACGAATCCATACTCGTTTTACAGAGTGCGGGATGGGAGTATGAGCAAGTGGTGTAAACACGTTGCTGAATTGCGGTGCGGCAATTTGTGAGATGGAAGCTGCCGGCGCGTCTTCAAAAAAAACATCATATGCAACGGGAACGCTGTGGTTGGATGCAAATGTTTTATTAAAAACAGGCAGGCAGAATGCAACTAAAATACAACACGAGGCAAGACAGAAAAGAAATTTACGAAAGCACGAAGGGGTAGGAAGCATATGATTCACCGTTATCGTTAACTGAGTTGCTAAGTGTTGAGATCATAAAACGATGAGAAATAAATGTCCATAATTCAAAAGAAAAACGCCGTCAGTGTTTGCTAACGGCGTTCAGTTGCTTTTTAGTTTTGTTATCTGTGTGCGTCGATAAACTCTTTAAGCGGCTTTCCTTGGGGAGTTGTGGCTGTTGGGTATGCTTTAAGAAGCTCTTCCCATACTGCAACACCCTTATCTTTTTGGTTCAGGTCATGGAAATATACAATGCCTTTATTGAATAAGGCGTTTCGATGCGTTGGGTTATGTTTGAGTGCGTTGTTGTAGCTCTCTATAGCCTTTTCATATTGCCCTGTACGACGATACATTGTTCCTAAATCCGTCCATACATTCGGATGTGCACTTTCAAGTTCAAGACTTTTTCCATAAGCCGTAATAGCATTCTCGGGGCGGTTTGCATCATAGTATGCATTTCCAAGCTGTTGCCATGCTCCGACATTGTCCGGTTCATTGCGTGTCATGCGTTCAAGGTCGAGGATGCGTGCTGTCTGTGATTGAGAAATTTGTGGTTGCTGTGTTTGTTGGGGAGCTGGAGCAGCGACCTGTTGTGCAGCAGGTTGGCCAGTGTACATTACGGTGAGCAGGTTCCCCAAAAAGATGCCAAGACAGAGGGCAAGGGCAATGCACATAATTGTTGTGCTCTTTTTTACGTACATCCCTTTTTCAAATTCTTGTTTCAAGCGTTCTACTTCGCGCTTTGTCATCATAGAAAACATCCGTCCTATATAATGTTACGTGTTAATTGGTAGTATGTTTTGGTAGCAATACCTATACTACATAGCAATAAATGTGACTGTAAAAATTATATACAGAAAGAGCTAACGCATTGATTTAGTTGTTTGTAAAAAAGAGCGTAGATTAGGCGCTGTATAATCTTACCTGAAAAGATAAGATTTACGTTGACGAGAAAAAGGCATTTGCGTAGAAGCTTTCAGACGTTGCGACACAAAGCAGCGTTTGTTCATTTATAGCTCGTTTTTGTTTTCTCTCTCTCTTTTTTTTAAAAAAATAAAAAAGAGTTTGACAGCGGATGGCGGAAAGCATAAACACTCCCTCCACGCCGCGAAACAAGGGTTTCGTCAGACAACGAAAGAAATTAAATTTTAAAAAGTTGTTGACAGTTTAGCGGCTGGGTGGCATAAACGCCAACTCGACGCAAGGCAAATTAGCCGAGCGGAGCTTTTTAAAAGCTCTTTGACAATTAAATAGCGAATCGGATTG
>NZ_JADMLB010000077.1 GCF_015482765.1 Halodesulfovibrio sp. | reverse complement strand
TGACGCGGGGTGGAGCAGCTCGGTAGCTCGTCGGGCTCATAACCCGAAGGCCGCAGGTTCAAATCCTGTCCCCGCTACCAAGAACGCAAAACGGTTCAGAAGAAATTCTGAACCGTTTTTTTGTGCTGTAAGAAAAACTGTTTATCCACTCAATATGTTTATTTTACTGAATAATCTCTATACGTGTTGACAGGGGTAGGCCAACTGGGTATCAGAAGGAATAACAACTTTGTAAAACTTGGAAAACAACATGTACAACGCAACCACGACATACCTCTCGTTAGAAACTAGCAATGCATTGCTAGTCTCCGTCATCGTGGTCGTCGTCAACGTCGTGAGAAACGTCGTCGCGTTGTAACGGGTTTTGCATACTAGCTAAAAACGATTCCGCCAGCGCTTCGGCCCGGCGGATTTTTTTATGATCCAGAATCTTCGCCGGTTATGAGTACCTTGGATCAAGGCAGGAAGAATAATGCGAGAAATGACCGGCGCAGAATGCACTATTCGCCTCTTAGAGCGGCAGGGCATTACGACTATTTCAGGTATCCCCGGCGGGGCAAATCTGCCGTTATATGACGCTTTATCGCGCAGTAAAAAAATAACCCATATTCTTGCACGGCATGAGCAGGGAGCCGGGTTTATTGCACAGGGAATGGCGCGTACGACGGGTAAGCCGGCTGTATGTCTTGCTACCTCAGGCCCCGGCGCCACGAATATTGTGACTGCCATTGCAGATGCCAAGCTTGATTCTGTTCCCCTTGTTTGTATCACCGGACAGGTGCCTACGCCGCTTATCGGCACTGACGCATTTCAAGAAGTAGACACCTACGGCATGTCTATTCCCATCACAAAACATAATTTCCTTGTACGGTCTGCAAAGGAATTACTTACGGTTATTCCGGAAGCTTTCCGCATTGCAGCATCTGGTCGTCCCGGCCCTGTTCTTGTTGATATTCCAAGGGATGTTCAGCTTGAGGAAATTGTAATCGATTCTTTCCCTGATCCGGCTGTGGCTGATGCGCCGCCAGTTGTAGAACGTGCGGATATTGAGACTGCTGCTGCTATGATTAACAATGCAGCGCGCCCTGTTTTATGGGTTGGCGGCGGTGTTGTTGCAGCGCAGGCAGACACCGTTTGTAAGAAAATGGCAGAAAAGGCCTCTATGCCTGTAACCATGACCCTTATGGGCTTGAGTGTTATTCCGCGTGACCATGAGCTTAATATAGGCATGCTGGGTATGCATGCTGAGCGATACACTAATATGGTTATGGAAGGGTGTGATTTAATTGTTGCCGCCGGAGTGCGTTTTGATGATCGGGCGACTGGTAAAGTAAATGAATTTTGTCCGAACGCGAAAGTAATCCATATTGATATTGATCACTGTGAGCTCGACAAGCTTCGTTCTGCCAGTCTCGGTATTCTGGGAGACATCCGAGATGTATTTTCCGACCTGCTTCCAAAGGTAGAAGCAAAACCGCGTAAAGAGTGGATTGGATATATTTCTGCATTAAAAACAGCTTTTCCGCCGCATGCCCCTTCTGAGAGCGGTTTTGGATCTCCGCAAAAATTTATTCGTCTTGTGGGCGAACTTGCCGGTGAATCTGCCATTGTTACAACAGATGTTGGTAAGCATCAGATGTGGACAGCACAGAGTTATCCGTTCTCCGGTGGTCGCCAGTGGCTTACCTCTGGTGGTCTCGGCACTATGGGGTTTGGTTTGCCTGTAGCGATCGGGGCAGCATTAGCTCAACCTGAGAAAAAAATTATCTGCTTCAGCGGTGACGGCAGCATTTTGATGAATATGCAGGAGCTGGCAACAGCAGCAGAGCATAACGTGAATGTTACTGTTGTGCTTTTCAACAACCAGTGCCTCGGACTTGTACATCAGCAGCAGGAGCTGTTTTTCGAAGGGAATTGTTTTTCATCTGAGTTTCCTGTTGCTTTGGATTATGTTGCAATTGTTCGTGGTTTCGGCTGGCATGTTTGTGATCTTGCAAAAGAGCGCAGCGAAGAAGCTTTGGCTGAAGCGTTAGCATTTAATGGTCCCTGTCTTATCCATATGCCGATAAGCAGGGACGAGAAAGTGCTTCCTATGGTTCCTCCGGGAGCAGCGAACCGTGTTATGATCGGAGGTGATACCAATGGCTAATCATGCACATACCGTTCTTGATATTTTGGTGAACAACCATCCGGGAGTAATGGCGCATGTTACAGGGCTGTTTTCGCGTCGTGGTTTTAACGTAGAGGCTATTTTGTGTCTTCCTGTTGCAGACACTGCAACAAGCCGCATTTGGCTTCTCGTTAATGAGGACGGCAGGCTGGATCAAATGATGCGGCAGATGCGTAAACTTCAGGATGTATATGAAGTTACAGCAAAAAAAGAACACACGCCGGTATTTTCACGTCTTGCATCCGTTATGAATGGAACTCCTGAACCGGAGCCGACAGAGTAATTATATGATGTCTTATTGCTGATACGCTGCACCTGAAAGTGTATAAGCACTAAAATCCTGTATACAACAACCATTGTGTGCAGGATTTTATCATTTTGTTTCCAATGGATGAAACCTTCTGTTTGCCCAAGTTTGAGAACTTGGGTACATATCTGGCGATGCATTTTTATCTTCGGAGTTTTTCATGCGAATAGGATCTAAGCTTGCCACCGGATATGTCGTTCTTTTAGGGCTCATGGGGGCTCTCGTTTTTTTTGGTATTGACGGTGAACAGCGGTTATCAAAGAGTTATGATGCACTTGTTCGTCTTTCCCGTTTGGAAAGCAGCATTGCAATGGTACATAAAGCAGCGCTTTCCGGTGCAGGACATGATGCACTGTTGAGCCTTAATGCAGAGCTGACAAAAGAGCTTGATGATTTTGATGTAACAAGAGACTCGAATGAAGCTGCTGTAATACGGCGGGCACAGCTTGCTAATACAGGCTATAAAGAAAAGCTTGAAGCACTGAAGACATTGAACACCGGAATTAAACGCTATATTGAACTTTCTAAAGAGAATGTGAGCAATATTGCGGATGATGTGGAGCGTATTGCTGATATTATTGCAGACCAGCGTGTTCCTTTGCTGAGTGTGTCATCGCAGGAAGCACAGAAGAAACGTGCTCAACGGTTGAAAATTATGCAGGACAGCGTGCTGAATTTGAAAGTTGCCCTGCGCCTTATGGAAGCAACGAGCAAGAAAGGCGATTACGATACTGCGAAAGAGAATGCAGAATTGCTGCTTGAGAATTGTATTTCATTACGTGCCAGCATGAAGGCCATGGATTTACTCATTTTAGACCGTGCAATTGTTGCAGCAAAAAATTTGAATGCTGACTTTGTTCAGCTGGGACAGCTTTATAACCGAACACTGGATGTTGACTCGGATATCGGTTCCGGCTTGATCAATGTTAATGTTTCCATACGTCAGCTGGCAGATTCTCAAAGAGACAACCTTGCTTTTGTTCGTGAGTCCGCGATTCTTCCGGGGATTTCATTGATTGCGGCTGCAGTTATTGTGGCTCTCATTTTTTATCTTCTTATTTTACGAACAAGCGGAAGTTTTGTGGCTCGCGTAGAGCAGGCTGTAGCCGGATTAACCTCCGGTGAGTGCCCGCCGCCCTCAAAAGGTGTCCACGGGATGTCTCAGCTGGAAACGGCGCTTTGGGCTGCATGGAGTAAAGTGACGGAGCAGACAAAAGCTGTTGAACGATTGACGGCTGGCAAGCCTGCTGCAGATGCAGAGAACTCCTTTGGCCTTGATGCGTTGAGTAGAGCTATCGGCGGAGTTGAGCTTTCTCAACGTGAGGTAGAACAAAATTTGCGGCAATGTCTTGAATCTGTAAATATTCCGGCAAAGGGTTCTGCTTCTGATATGCTACAGGCATTAAAAACCTGTGTGTATGAGTCTTCAACTTCACTTGTTTCTATTTCCGGTAAAGTTACTGAGCTTAGAGCTTCTGCTGTAAAGTTGGAAAATGGACTTTCGCAGGCTTCGGAGCAAAGTGAACAGGCTTTTGCAACGTTACATGGCGTTAATAATTTCAATGAGCTTGCTTCTGCGGTTTCTTCTGCGCTAGAGGTCGTTCAGAAGCAGAACGGGGTTTCTACTCCTCAAATTGCTGAACTGACATCTCAGGTTGCAGAGATTGAACGCGCTATTAAAGTGATGGGATGGCAGGTTGCCAGCTATGAAGATGTTGCCCGCCATTTGGAGACAATAGCTATCAATGTGAATGTTGAGGCTGCTCGAATAGGTGCAGATACAACGGCAATGGGAACAATTGTGGACGAGATTCGCGGGTTGTCTGACAAATGCAGACATGCGGCTGAAGCAAGTGATAATGGCAAAACTATCGGTTCCCGCGCGCTTGATCGACTCTTCAGCAGATTGAGCGCATTGGAAAAATATGGTGAATCCTCTATTGCCACTGCGGATAAAGATGCTGTAAAGCGAGCAGCACAGGTGTTAAGTCAGCTGGAAAATGTTGAATTAGCGCTTACCGCTATTTTTACAAAAGCTGCCGTTAATTGTTCACAGTTTGTGGCTGAAACAGAAACATTGGTTGCAATTGTGGATAATGCATCGGCTACTTCTGAAAAGCTATCAGAAGAGTTGGCAGAAAAGCCTGCTTCGCACAGTGAGTTTTCATTTAAACAGGAACCTATTGAACTTACTGAACAGGTGATTGTTTTTGATGATGAGCCTGTGACATTACCTAAACTTGATTTATAATGACTTTCTAGTTGGTTAGAACGTAGCTTCCGGCAAAAAGATACGATAAGAGTGAACATATGAATGTACCCAATAACTGGCTAGTCATGCGCTTAAGTGCACTGGGAGATGTAGTACTTACTACTGGTGTGCTTTCTTATCTGAATAACAAGTACGGCTGGCGTTTTACCTTTCTTACTCTAAAGCCCTGGGCTTCTGTGTTGGAAGGGCATCCTGCCATTGATCGTATCATCCCGATTGATAAAGAAGAACTCCGTTCCGGCGGTGAATATACGTTTTTTAAGCAGATTGCAGAAGAGCATGAAGGGAAAGGATTACTTGACCTGCATGGCACTATGCG
The DNA here is from genome assembly GCF_015482765.1 of Halodesulfovibrio sp. Classification (GTDB taxonomy): domain Bacteria; phylum Desulfobacterota; class Desulfovibrionia; order Desulfovibrionales; family Desulfovibrionaceae; genus Halodesulfovibrio. The sequence goes on along the minus strand of NZ_JADMLB010000077.1, from coordinate 24,907 downwards.
TTCCCGTTTTCTTTCCTTGTGTTGGAAAGGGGCTGTTCGGCGGTATCCTAAATTTTCATTGCAGAGACGCCTTTTTTTGCAGACTGAAGGAAAGTTAGGAGGCGAAAAGCTTCTCCGCTTTAACGTTCCGCAACGATATGCATTGGCAGTAGAAGAGGATGCGCCTTCCCGACTGGAGTTATTGCCGCAAATTTTCTTATCAGAACAGGAAAAACAACTTGGCAGTACCATGTGTGGCGATATGGCGCAGGGAAAGCCAATTGTTGCGATCCATCCATTTTCTACGCATCCCAATAAAGCATGGTTTAACGATTATTGGCGTGAGCTTGCTGCCAAACTGGTTTCCAGTGGTGTGCACGTGGTCGTTGTCGGTGTCGGAAATTCTCCTGTGTCAGCCGGCGACGGGGTGACGGATTTAACAGGCAAGACAACATTACGTGAAACCTGTGCTGTTTTAGCCTGCTCTCAGGTGCTTGTGACTGGGGATTCCGGCCCTATGCATCTGGCAGGGGGCGTACAGACGCCAGTTGTTGCTTTATTTGGTCCTACACACAGGGCATGGGGATTTTATCCTGAAGGACTTTCCGATATTGTGCTTGAAGCAGATGAAGATTGTCGCCCTTGCTCTCTTCATGGTAAAAAAGTATGTGATAAAGAACAGATATGCATGCGTTCGATTGAGCCGGACAGAGTTCTGCAAAGTGTTCTTTCGTTACTTGCGTAATCCTTTCTATATGTACAGTTACCAACAGCCGGGGGGCTGCGTGTTTTTTTGTGGGTAACTGTGACAAAATATTAAATAAATAGAAATAACTGTCGATTAATACACTCATGCTGTTGAAGGTGTAGTAACCTTTTGCGCCATGACGTTTGCTGTCTGTATGGTCGGGGCGCTTTTATAAGAGTAATGAATAATAGGGAATGCTTCATGGCAGCCACAGACAACATGAGAAATTGTCTTTTAGTATTGAAACACGATGCTGACGCTATTCTGGGAAACACAACGTGTTTAGCGGAGCAGGGATACATTGTTCGGCAATGTGATGTTTCAATAGATGAGTTTTTGTCTGTTTATAGGGAATTTCCACATTCTGTATTTCTTGCGAATATGGATAACGACAATACTCTAGAGTTTTTGCGAACGTTCGAGTCGAGTCTAACAGGCTCCAAAGTTCCGGTAGTTTGCTGCTGCGAAGAATTGAATGATGCAGCATTTGCTCGTGCTCAAGATTTAAAGCCATTCGCGTGGCTTCCTCTTTCTTGTCCGTCACAGATGTTTGAATGCACAGTGAGCTCGGCATGTCTGTATAGTCGCGCAGATGTGCGTCATGAGCGGGCAAATGAAAAGTATAAGCTGGTAGCGCAAAGTATACCGGAAGGTGTTGTCATGCTTGATAATGCATGGTGCGTAGACTTTGCTAACGATCACTTAAATCATCTTGTCGGAATATCTTCGCCACTTGAGGGCATTCACATAAATACTTTTCTTGATGCTGAAACATTTTTACGCCTCCAAGTTGTGTGTAGCAATCTTGATGCGAATGCAAAGCAGAATTTTCAGGGGTATATCGTCACCACAGATGATGAAATGGTTCCTGTTTGGTTTTCAGTAAGTAAGGTCGAATCAACGAACAATATTTTGTGCGTTATGACCAATCTGGAAGAAAACCTGCAAGCTGAAGCGGCGTTACGAGAAGCTGAAGCAAAGTATAGGGCGCTGTATCTTAATGCTGCGGAAGGTATGTTCCGCATTGAGGAGTCTGGACAGATTATTGAAGCCAACCCTGCCTTTAATCGCATTTTCGGGTTTGAAGTGCTGGACTGGTCGACGGCTCCTGCCGATCATAATTTGTCTGAACGGTTTGTGACTCCGGAAGATTTTATTACTTTGATGGATCAGGTGCAGACGATAGGGCGTCAGTCAAAATTTAATGCACAACTACTACGACGCGACGGAACTCTTATCTGGGGTGAAATTTCTGCTCATTGGAGTATTGATCCAAAAAATCAGGTGCCATACGTGGAAGGAATTCTTTCAGATGTTACCGAACGAAGAAGAGTTGAGCTTGATTTACAACGTAGAGCTACAAGGGATTGTTTGACAGGTGTATTCAGTCGCGGATCATTTTATGAAAAATTAAACAGTATTCTGGCTGCTGCTCGATATGATCAAAGCACCTTTGCTGTATTATATTTGGATTTGAATGATTTTAAAAACGTGAACGACACCCACGGACATCATTGTGGTGATATTGTCATTAAAGAACTTGTAAGACGAATTAATGCTCAGATTCGTGAGCATGATGTTTTTGGTCGTATCGGTGGCGATGAATTTTGTATTGTTCTGGAGCATGTTCGCTCGTTATGCGATGTGGATGCTGTTGTTCGGAAAATACACAGTGTCGCAGATGAACCGGTTGCGATTAACGATGATAAATCAGTGAGTGTCGGTCTGAGTGTTGGAGTGGCTATGTACCCTGAAGACGGAGATTCTCCTGAGGTACTGCTTCAACGGGCGGATCAAGCGATGTATATAGAAAAACGCAGCTAACTAGCTGCGTTTTTGTTTTTATGAAGAGATTGTACTGCAGGTGATGCGAGCGTTATCTGCAATTTTTTTTGTCGCTCCAGCATGCGGTAATAATGTCTGCGTAATCCATCATTATTTTATGCACGCTGTCTGGAACAAGATACGAAATGTCTCGGTCTTTCATCCAGCGTTCTCGAATGAGAGTTGCTGAGACGTCTATGCGTGGTTGCGGCAGAAAATAGATGTTGTGTTCGCCAAGTGCATATGCAGCAGCCACGTTCCCTGCAGGAGGAAGAAGTTCAAGATCTGGCCAATACTGCGGGCAAAGTCTGTTGAACTCCTCAACATCAGAGTCTGAGCGGGCTAAGACAATAATGTTTGTATGCTCTATAAGCTCAAGCCCTTTATGCCAGTCCGGCAGGGTCGGTAAATCAATTGACCCCATTATGAAGAAAAGTTCGCATTCTTCTTCAGTCTCTTTGTAGTGCTGAAGAGTATCGTATGTGTATGAAGGGCCGGAACGTTCAGACTCCAGCTCGTTGACAGAAAAGTTTGGGTATCGGTTGATTGCAGCCCGAATCATACGGTTTCGCAGCTCGAAGGAAAGCAGACCGTTTTCTGTTTTGTGCGGTGGTGTTGCACAGGGAACAAAGTCGATTCGATCCAGTTTAAAGGCTTCTTCAACTTCAACTGCTGGACGAATATGCATGATGTGGGTGGGGTTGAATGTTCCCCCAAGAATTCCAATACGTTTCATAGCAAGCTTACTTGGGTTAAGGTTGTTAAACAAATCTGCACAAACTAATGTGACTATACCATGCTATAGTATACCGTGCCAAAGAAAAAAATCGATAATTCAGACTGAACTGAGCTGCATAATTGCACACTTTGGTCGTGATTTTTTAATGGAATGCATAAAAAAGGATGAGGCTTGTGGCCTCATCCTTTTTACTTTTTATAACTGCGCATACTGCAGGCGGGTTTTCCCTATGCTGATGCGTAGCAGTGTATACAGATAGGAATTGTTTTTTGTGATGCAAGGGTAGCAGGTAGACAGTGCTTTTTGAGCTACCAAGCCATTACAGGTTCAGCAGCAACTACTGACGAACTTGTCCTTGACCGAAGATCACAAATTTAGTGGTGGTCAGTTCTTTTACGCCCATTGGTCCGTAGGAATGTAATTTAGAAGTACTGATACCGATTTCTGCTCCAAGTCCCAGTTGTCCACCGTCGTTGAATCGAGTGGAGGCATTAACAGAGACACAGGAGGCGTCAACTTCACGCATAAACTTAAGCGCACGGTTGTAGTCCTGTGTGCAAATAATTTCTGTGTGGTTAGAGCCGTTTTCAGCAATGTAGTCCTGTGCTTCCATCATAGAATCGACAACCTTAACCAGCAGGATGAGGTCGTGGTATTCCGTGCCAGGGTCAGAGTCTCTCATTGCGACTGCTGTTGCACCCAACTGTGAGAAAGAACGAGGGCACGCTCTAAATTCAACATTTCGTTCTGCGCCGAGTTCTTTAGCGACCATTGGTAAAAATGCATCAGCAACATCTTTATGAACAAGCAGGCCTTCAAGAGCGTTACAAACACCCGGACGCTGCGTTTTCGCGTTAATAATGATGTTGAGTGCTTCTTTTAAGTCAGCACTTTTATCAATAAATGCATGGCAAACACCTTCGTAGTGTTTCAGAACCGGCATAGTCGCAAGTTCAACAACTTTACGAATAAGTGTTTCGCCACCGCGAGGAATAATTACATCGATGTGTTCTTCCAATTTACACATGGCTGCAATAGCTTCACGGTCAGTAGTTGGCACGACCTGAACACATTCTTGAGGCAGTCCTGCAAATTCCAGTGCTTCGTGAAGCAGGCCGGCCAGTGCGAGGTTGGAATTAATTGCCTCGGAACCACCGCGCAGAATAATAGCATTACCCGCTTTAAGGCAAAGAATGCCGGAATCAATGGTAACGTTTGGACGTGATTCGTAGATCATTGCGATAACGCCCAGCGGAATACGCATTTTGCCGACAAGCAAACCGTTGGGACGCTGCCACTGTGTTTCAATGGCACCTACAGGGTCGTCCATTTCTGCAATAAATTTACAGGCGTGAGCCATTTCTGCAATAGTTTCCGGAGTAAGGCGCAGACGGTTCAGACGGGGGGCATCAAGTCCTTTTTCTTCTGCTTTAGCAAGGTCTATTGCGTTGGCAGCAGTAATAGCATCTTCTTTTTCAAGGATGAGTTCAGACAGACGCATCAATGCGTTTGCTTTCATCTCAGGACTTGCAGCAGTAAGTTTACGGGCAGCTGCTGAAGCTTTTTTTCCCATGTCTTCTAATAGTTGATGAGTATCCATATGTCCTCCGGCTAAGCATCGGAAAGAGCCAGTTTTGGTCTACCGAGTGATATGTGATTCTTGCACACGCAGTGCTTGAGAGATTGTGTGGTTCCGATACGACTACTCGCGGTATGTCCACGCTGATTGCGGGCACAACTTGCAGCAATGCAAAGCAGTACCTTTTTGATGATTAAATCGCAAGAGACACCGTTTGCGGCTTTGTTGAAATAATGTTGTATTTTAAACAGAAGTCGAACGCTATATAATGATACATGATATGACGTGGTGTTATAAAAAACAATATATTTTGACAATTTCGTCATGTAGGCTTACAAAAAAAGCGTTTTTTCAATTGGATACTGAGAACAATTTAGGAGCGAACATGGTTGATCACAAAGAACCGCATTCCCCGTTATTGGTAGACTCATTGCAGCAGAGTGTTTCAAAGGAAGCTGCACCGTTACTGAATTTTGTTCTGAAGCACATAAAGAGTATCGCGCTCGGGCTGTTTTTGCTTGTGAGTGTGATTGCCGGTGCCGGTATTTATAACTATATGCATGAGCAGAAGATATTGAATGCTCAGCAAACACTGATGGATCTCTCGGCAGGAGCTTCAACGGAAGCCCAGTTACATGAATTGAAGGCTTTTGCCCAATCCGCGCCTGAACAGGTTCGCCCGGCTGCTTTGCTTGCTCTTGCTAAGGCTGCGTTGCGTGTTCATGATTACGCTTCAGCAGCGGAAGCATGGGGAACATTGCAAAAGTTGAATGTTGACAGCATGCGTGACCTTGCCGGAATGGGCAGAGCCGACGCATATGCAAGAATGGGTGACTACAAGATGGCGCAGCAGGTTCTTACTGAAATGCTTCCGGCTGCTTCTGAAGCATACAAGCTGCCTGCAAAACATCAGTTAGCTATTATGGCTGAGAAAAGTGGCGATGTTGCTACTTCCGCAGCAATGTACAAGGAGCTTGAAGAAAGTGTGCCGGATGCAAACAAAGCATTTTATGCACATAAAATATCTGCTTTGAATCTCAAGCTTAAAAAATAGTGACAAAATTGAATAAATAAACAATATGCACCTGAGTAAGGTTGTATTGTTCAATATCTTGAGATTATTACAATATGGCAGATGTCTCTTTTATCGGTATTGGATGTATTTCCTTTCTGAGCGTCTTGTTTTAGAGCCTTGTAAGTCTGTCGGGGTTGACCTTGTGTTGGCTGCTGAGTAAGAGATGCAGGCGTTTACTGTGCTGCTGATTCTTTCAATTGTATGCAAAAGACAGGCGGAAGAAGGCTCCACAATATTGCGTTACAGAAGAGCAATACAATAGATAAAATTTTTCGGCGATACGCTTTGCGTGTCATATCAAAGATAATGACATTGTTATCGGCAATAAATACAGCGTAATTTGTTAGTTCCTGTTATTATGGATGCTGTATTCTTATTGTAGACATGTTTTATGTTTGGATATTACAGGCAGAGGGTCTTGTCGGTTCATATGCGCGGATGAGGTATGCCACCATGCGTACCTTATATTGAAGCAGATAAAACCCTGTCTGCTTACGCTATACGATAATTGCTGAACCCGTTCCGGACTGCTGTTTAACACACAACAGCTGGGCATGACCGGAGCTTAGGAATCAAATTACATGAGTGTTACAACGTTACAAGACGACAAACTGCAACCGTATATGGGTACCCTTCAGTGCATAGTTTCTGAACTAGGTTCACAAAAGCCTTTTCAGTCTACTCTGAAATCTCTGTTGCAGACTTTGTCTGAAAATCACAACTTCAGAAGACCACATATCGTGATCTTTGATCCAGAAACACGCACCCTTAAACTAACTCTTGCGCATGGTCTCGATTCTGCTGATTCAATTGAATACGAGCCGGGTGTTGGTGTTACAGGACAGGTTTTCACAACCGGTGCTCCTGTGATCGTTCCGAGAATGAAGGAACATCCTGCGTTTCTGAACAAAGCATTCGGTCGTACAGAAGAAGAGCTTGCAGAATTGGCATTTATTTGTGTGCCTATTACCGTTCCGGGCAGGGAAGGTTCTGCTGGTGAAGTCATTGGTACTTTGAGTGTCGATTTACCAAGCGACACAGCCCAAAGCCTTGAAGGCCAGACTCGTTTTCTGGAAGTTGTTGCAGGTATGGTTGCAAACCATGCTACCTATCTGCAGGAAGAGATTGCACGCCAGAATCATATGATGGCGCAGGGCATTGGTGGCGGTGACTTTGTTGATGCAGGTGCAGCTCCTGCTAATATCATCGTTGCTTCTAAATCTATGAAACTTGTATTGAATCAGGTTTCTCAGGTTGGACCTAGCCGTGCCACTGCGTTACTGCGTGGTGAATCTGGTACTGGTAAAGAATTGCTCGCAGAAGCAATTCATCAAGCAAGTCCTCGTCGTGACAATCCACTTATTAAGTTGAATTGTGCGGCATTGCCTTCTGAACTCGTTGAAAGTGAACTTTTCGGTTACCAGAAAGGTGCTTTCACAGGCGCAGTGCAAGATAAAAAAGGTCTGTTTGAACTGGCTAACAATGGTACGCTTTTCCTTGATGAAGTAGGGGAGCTTAGCCCTACTGCGCAGGCAAAAGTTTTGCGTGCGATTCAAGAACAGGAAATTCAGCGCCTTGGCAGTGAAAAAACATTGTCTGTTGATGTGCGACTTATTTGCGCAACACACCGTCCGCTTGAAGAACTGGTGGAAAAAGGTGAATTCCGCGAAGACTTGTACTACCGCATTAACGTTTTCCCAGTATTCATTCCGCCGCTTCGTGAGCGCCGTGAAGATATTCTGCCGCTTTCAGAGCACTTCTTATCTACCTATGCAGAAGAATACGAACGAAACATTAAGCGTATTTCCACACCAGCTATTGATTTGTTGATGCAATATCACTGGCCTGGGAACATTCGTGAGTTGAAAAACTGCATTGAACGTGCAGTGTTGGTGTGTGATGAGCAGGTAATCCGTACGTACCACCTTCCACCTTCTTTGCAGACTGCAGAAAGTACTGCAACGGATTCAAACCTTTCTTTCTGTGAAGCTGTCGCTAAATTTGAGCAGGAACTTCTTGTTGATGCTCTTAAAAAAGCACGAGGCAATATGCTTCAGGCAGCACGCGATCTTCGAGTCAGTTACCGTATTGTTAACTACAAAGTTAAAAAGTACGGTATTGATGCGAAAAAATTTGCGGTAACACGCGGCCGCAGCCGATAATCTTCGGTTTATATAAAGATTCCTTAAAGGAGCCACATTTTTGTGGCTCCTTTTTTTGTGCCTACTGGTCTGTATTCAAAGGAGTTTTTAGCGAGATCGTATTTTGTTAAGAAAACTTTAGATAAGTTTAGATAACGTTAATGGATGATCTGCCTCTTACCGCTCGTACCTATAGGTGAATATGCCAAGAAGTAAGGAGCATTTAATAATGAAACCGAAAAAATCTTCAAGCTGGCTTGAACTGGTCTACGGCGGAACCATTGAAGAAGGGCTTTCAACAAGCAAGGAAGCTTGTCCCGGACACAATGATGTCGCCGCTTATCTTGATAAGAAGCTTCCTGTAGCTCGCAGAAAAGAAGTTGAAGGGCATATGGCATCATGCCGTGAATGTCGTTCTGAAGTTCTGGAATTACGAAGAATTCTTTCATCCTGTTAACCGCACGTCACTAATCTCAAGGAGGAGAAAACACATGCAAGTATCTACAACTCAGTATTTGAACTCAACCCAATCGAGGGATGTGAAAGCTCGTGAGCCGAAGAATTCTCTCGGTAAAGACGACTTCATGAAGCTTTTAACGGCTCAGATGTCTAATCAGAACCCGTTAAAGCCTACCGATGACACGCAGATGCTTGCACAGTTGGCTCAGTTCTCTTCACTTGAGCAGCTTACAGAATTGAATGGCACAGCGAAGAGTTCCAATGTTGCTCTTGGAGCAATTAACGTTACCAACGCTGTTGGGTACATTGGAACTTCCGTTGTTGCCGGTGGCGACAAAATTCATAAAGGCGAGTCCGGATGTAGTCCTGTTTACTACACCGTACCTGAAGGCGTTGAAACCGTTAAAGCTCATGTTTACGACGCATCTAAACGTATTGTGGATACCGTTGTTCTTGCCGGAACAGGTGAAGGCGAACACACCTTTACTTGGGATGGAACTAATCCTCGTGGTGAATTACCTCAGGGGCAGTACACTGTCGGGTTCGAAGCGCGTGATAAAAACGGCAAGCTTCTCAAAGTTGGCGCGAAAGTTGCTGGTAAGGTTACAGGCGTTACTTCGAAAGATGGAAAAACTGTTCTCGAGCTTGAAGGCGGCCGTACTGTGAATCTCATTGATATTAGCCGAGTAGAGCAGCCGGTGGCGAAAAAAGACGACGATAAGAATAGCGAAAACAGTTAAGCCTACAATAAATAACACGTTAATAGTATTAAGTTGTCGGAATTTTTTACCCTGTCATCTTAATAAAAATAAACAAATTTATAGGCAAAATTTACCCACAGATTTACTGCTTCTAGGGAGGCAAATATGAGCGTTATGGGATCTATGTACACAGGCATTTCTGGACTTACCACTCACGCAGAACGCATGTCTGTTCTTGGTAACAACCTTGCGAACACCAGCACCGTTGGCTTCAAAAGCGGTAATGTTCAGTTCGAAGATCTTTTCTACTCCAGCCGCACTCTTGGTGCTTCAGTAGGACAGATTGGTCACGGTGCCCGTGTTTCCTCTATCTATCAGGACTTTTCACAGGGTGCATACGAAAATACAGGCTCTGTTACAGACGTAGCAATTGGTGGTCGCGGTTTCTTTATGGTTAATGACCCAGCAAACGGTTCTAAGTACTTCACCCGTGCAGGTAACTTTAACTTCAATAAAGAAGGCTATCTCGTTAACCCACAGGGGCTTCGAGTTCAGGGTTGGAAAGCTGGTCAAACTCAAGACTCCATTACACAGGGCGCAATCGGCGATTTGCAGCTTGATTCTTTCCAGTCTGAACCTAAAGAAACAAGCATTGTTTCTCTGTCTGTTAACTTGTCTAAGAAAGCTATTGATAAAAGTACGCCAGCAACTGCTCCTACAGGTACTCAGGGTACTGACTTGTTTGCATTGTTTTCAAAGTGGGATGCGAAAACTTCTCCAACCAAACCACTTGGTGATGACACTTACTCTTATCAGAAAACAATCAATGTATTCGATAAAGCAGGCTCCGCACACGAAGTTACTGCCTACTTTGATAAAGCCCGTGATAAGGATGGCAAACTGACTTGGGAATACATTGTAACTGCGAACCCAAGCGAAGATGGTCGTCAGGCCTTTGCCGGTAAAAAGACTCAAGGGCTCTTAATGGCTGGAACAATGACCTTTAATAGCGCAGGTTCCATGGAAAATATGTCTGCGTATACATTCGATGACTCTTTTACTGCTCCGGCCACTGCTTCTGACCCAGAAGATAAAGCTTACTGGAAACCTGCTGAGTTTGATGAAAATGGATTTCCAATTTTTACAGCAAACTTTTCCAACTTAACTGGCGTTAACGATACAAACGATACTGCCGGTGCGGATAAGCCAGAGCGAATTGCACTTGATTTCGGTATGAATTCTAAAAGTGCAGCAAAGCGTTTTGAAAATCATGATAAAACAATTGCTGATGTAGAAACAGATGTTGCAGATCTTGCGAAGATCGCAACAGCAGACATCAACAAAACAAACAAATCTGCTACCTCATATGATCTTGCATCAACAACACATAGCATGAACCAAGATGGCTACACAGCCGGCTTCCTTCAGGAAGTGACAGTTGATCGTAACGGTGTTGTTTCCGGTCGTTACTCAAACGGACGTAAAGAAGAACTCTTTGTTCTTGGTCTTGCCGATTTCGCAAACCAGCAGGGACTTTCCCTTCAGGGTGGTAACTTGTTTGCTCAGAGCAGTAGCTCCGGTCAGGCCATTATTACTACTGCCAACACTGGTCGTCTCGGAACCGTGTCTTCTAACACATTGGAATTGTCCAACGTAGATATGTCTCGTCAGATGGTGAAGCTGATTACTACACAGCGTGGTTATCAATCTAACTCAAAGGTTATTACTACATCTGATGAAATGCTTCAGGAAGCAATTAACCTGAAGCGATAAGCGTTGATTCGATGTGCCGCTGCTGAAAGCAGTAGCGGCTTGGAACTGTAGCGGCACACCCCCCGGTTAGTTAAGAGGAGCACACGGAATGTCCATTTATGATCTCATGTCCATCGGTAACAACGCATTAATGAATGCCCAGCTTGGCACCAGCGTTACCGGTAACAATATAAATAATGAAAATGTTAAAGGCTACTCACGTACAACAGTTAACTATGCTTCCAGAGCACCGATTGTTCGAAACGGTTTGCAGTTTGGTACTGGTGCAGAAGCTGTTAGCCTGAAGCGTCATTACAACTACTTTGTTGAACAGCAGTTTCTGTCATCCAACGGACAGCAACAGTTCTGGAATGCGAAGGCAGAAACTTTGTACAGCGTAGAGTCATTATTTAAGCAGGGCGAAAAGGGATATGGACTTTCAGCTGCGCTCGATAAGTACTTTTCAAGCTGGAATGCGTTAACTCAGGATGCAGGAAGTTCAGCGTACCGTATGGAGTTATCTGAATATTCTAATACCTTGGCGACCATGTTGCACACTGTGAATTCTGCATTGCAGCAGGAACAGCAGGCTACAAACCGGGCTATTGAACTTGGTATTTCAGATGCAAACGGCCTTATGAACAACATTGCTGAATTGAATCGCGGCATCATGGAGCAGCCTGAGAATTTGGTTCTACAAGATGAGCGAGACCGACAGGTTCGTGCGTTAGGTGAACTGCTTCCTATTAAATCAATTCATCAGACTGATGGTTCTTTCACCATCATCACGCAGGCTGGACAAACTCTTGTTGATGGCACGAATGCTTTTGAACTTGTTCAGAAGGGGCCAGAAGCTACAACTGATCTTGTTTCCGGTTCTTCTTTTAAAGGAGAAATTAAGTTTGAGGGACACAGTTCTCAGGAACTTAAAATTGAGATGGTGAATGGTGGAGCTGTAGGGACTGCTGAGTTTAAGGTTTCAACTGACGGCGGAAAAACGTGGCTGATGGATGAAAACGGCGTAGAACGCACATTCACCACAGGTGATTCTGATAGCAAAGTTGAAATTAACGGCGTGTCTATCTGGTTTGAAAATTCAACTCCGGCAACAGCTTTGTCTAAAGCCGATTCATTTAATGTTGTCGCGAAAGATGCAGTTTACTGGAAAAAGACAACAGCACACCTCGTTAACATCACTCCGCTTGGTGGTTATGGGAACGAAGCCGGCCGATTGAGCGGTGGTCGTCTTGGTGGCTTACTTGCAGCACGTGATAGCGGTATTGAAAGTTACCGAGAGCGAATGGACGCATTTACGAATGAGTTAATCTGGCAGACAAACTATCAGCATTCACAAGGCGCAGGCCTTGAGCATTACAAAGAGACTCTGAGTACAAATTCAGTTCTTGATCCTACTGTTGCATTAAATAAATCCAATTTAGCATATGCAGGTAAAATTACGGACGGAACTCTTAGTTTTCAGACTTACACTCCTCAAGGGGCACCAGACGGCGAACGAGTTGAAATCGCTGTTACTCCCGGTATGACTCTGCAACAGCTTGTAGATAAAATTAACGACACACCAACCGGTGCCCCTAAGCTGTTAGCGTCTATCGAAGGTGGAAAGCTGAAGCTGAAATCCAGAAACGCGGATGGTAGTTTTGAATTTGCGGGTGATACCTCAGGTGTTCTCGCTGCAATGGGATTAAACACTTACTTTAGCGGCTCAAGCACCGCTGACATTGAGCTTGAAGCTAGAATTAAAAATGATCCAAAGCGAATTAATGCTGCAGTAGTAAATGGATTAGGTCTTGTGAACAGTGGTGATAATACAAATGCCATTAAGTTACATAAGTTAATGGATAAGTCTGTTAGTTTAGGCACAATTCACACAAGCACTTCAACTACTTTTTCAAAGCATTTAAGTGCATTAACAGCCCTTGTTGGTTCGGATATGGATGGTGCGTCTCGAAATAAAGTTTATAATGAGACGCTTAGTAAAGACCTTGAAAAGCGCCAACAGTCTGAGTCTGGTGTAAACAGGGAAGAAGAGCTTACAAACTTAACTAAATATGAAAAAAGTTTTCAAGCTGCATCCAAACTGATTACCACTGCAAATGAAATGTTTGACACTATTCTTAGACTGAAATCTTAGTGAAGGAGAGCTCTAATGCGTATTTCAAATAGCATGATGTATACACAGTCCATTAACGGCATGAACAGTTCTATGAGCACACTTCTTCGCTTAGGTGAGCAGTCTGCCAGTCAGAAAAAGATTAACCGTCCGTCTGATGATCCGAGTGGCGCAGCCATGATTTTGGATCTTCAGGCACATATCAACTCCTTAATGCAGTATGATGAGAATATTCAGACTGCTAAAGGCTGGTTGGATACTGCCAACGAACAGCTCGGTACTATCAGTAAAACCATTACTCGAATTCAAGAGCTTGCAAACCAAGGTGCAACAGGAACCGTAACAGAAGATCAGCGTGATCTTATTGCTACAGAGCTCCGAGAGCTTCAGGTGCAGTTGATTGGTCTTACAAATGGAGATTATGCAGGTAATTCTTTATTTGCAGGGGCAGCCATTAACAAACCAGCATATCAGGTAGGGCTGGGCGCGACTGTCAAGAATGCCAATTCTACATTAGTTCACAGTGTTAAGGGCGATGCTGAGAAAACTATTGCAGTTAAGTTTCCTCCGGCTACTGCTACACAGAATATTGGTGCAGCGGCGATTCCGTTTAAATATTCAGAAGATGGCGGAAAAACTTGGAAGGATGCAACCATTCCTGCAGGTGTAACTGATACCGTATCGGTTCAGCTTGGAGGAGCAGAGGTTAATTTTAAAACTGGTGAAGAAATTAAACAAGACACCAGTATGTTGATTCGTCCGGCTGCAATTTACACCGGTTCAATTGATGGAGAAGCTGACGCGAGATATTACGGGGCAAACACTTCGCTGTCTCCTGTTGCAGAAGGCGTGTTTAAAAGTCCTATAGCGGTGCGTATTGAAAATGACCCGTCAGTTAGTATTCCAGGAACTACTCTGCCGGCAACGCCTCCTGTTGGCCCAATCGAATACTCTTACAGTCTTGATAACGGTGCTTCCTGGATCAGGGCGACAGCTTCTGCTGACAATTTCCTCAATATTCCTGGTGGGCAACTTGACTTAGGTGGAACAGGGAAGTTGCTTAAAGGTGAACAGTTCCTTGTGAATCCGATTGACTCAGCCATCCGTGTTGAGATCAGTGAAGGTAATAGTGTTCAAGTGAACAGCGTAGGTTCCAATTTCTTTGGCGGGGTTTATGTTGATAAGGTGACTGGTGCAAGCAATGTAGTAGATGGTGTGCCAGCAGAAAAAAATATTTTTGAAGTTGTAGGAAATCTTATAGCTTCTTTAGAAATGGACGATCAGGATGGTGTGAAGAAGTGTTTAGGTGACCTTAAGTTAGCTAATGAACACATCACCACAGAAACAGGCGTACTTGGCGGAAGACAAAATCGTTTGGAATTTGCTTTGGATGCACATAGCAAAAGCAAAGTTTCTACTGAATCACGTATCTCTGCAATTCAGGATATTGATGTAACACAGATCAGTAATGAATCTGAACGAGCAAAATATGTCTACAAGTCTGTACTTTCAACAAGTGCAAAAATAATGAGCTTAAGTTTACTCGATTACTTGAGGTAGGAGTAAGTCATGTCTGATTACTGGTCATCCAAAACAGTTTTTGCAGGTTGGGCAACGAAAACGGATTTTAACTCCATTATCGATGCTACAGTTAAAACAGAAAAATTTCGTTACAATCAGCTGTCTAAAGAACAAGCAGAGATTGATTTTAAAAAAGAGCAGATCGAAGGTCTGAACAGAACGCTTTTAACATATAAAAAGCAACTTGCATCCATGGATAGCATGGATGAGTTTCTGATAAAAAAAGTTAATTCATCAAAAACTGATATTGCCTCTGCGACGGTTAAAGCCGGAGCGCAAGAAGGTTCTCATACGTTGGAAGTGAACCGGCTTGCAAAAGTTTCGACTGCTGTTTCAAGTGACCTCGGTACTGTTGTCTATACTGGCCCTGATAAAGACATGGCATTTTCTTACGATGGTAAGGACTACACCGTGAATGTCACCTCTGGAATGTCTGCAAAGGCACTAGCCAGAGCCATTACAGTGGCGTCTGACAATAAGGTTAAAGGCTCGGTTGTTGAACTGGGTAGAGATGACAAGGTTAAAATTCAACTTCGTGGTATGGAGCTTGGAGATAACCATAATATTGTATTATCAACAGAACTTGAGTCTGTTCTTCAGGGCAAAGCTGATGGTTCTCTTTTAGATACAACTGACCCTTCTTTTTCGACAATTGCTGTAGACTCAGCGAGTTCAGAGTTTGTTATTGATGGTATAACACTTCAGCGTGAAACAAACTCAATTAGTGATGTAACTGAGGGTATTACGTATAACTTAAACTCTGAAGAGCCTGGAACAAAAGTCACCATCAAAGTTGAGACTGATTTTGATGCCATTATCGCTAATGTTGAAAAATTTGTTCAGCTTACAAATGAGCTTCGAACTGGTTTTGATCTTGTAAAAGACTACAAAAACGAAGAATTAGATAAGAAAGGTGTACACTATAGCCTTAAAGGTAATTCACAGATTAAGTCGGTTGAAAACACATTAAAAAATATTCTTGCAACTCAGGCAGGTGGCTTTCTTCAGGGGGAAGGTGTTAATAATGATTCATACCTAACGCTTTCAGCACTGGGGGTTAAAACAATTGCCGATAATGGCAGCAAGAATCTTGGTAAATTAGAATTTGATAAAGATGCTGTTATTATTAAAAAAGGCGAACAGACGTTTATGGATGTGCTTAAGGCAGATCCAGAAGGAGTCGCAAGTGTTTTTGCCGCAAATGGGCAAGGCAAAAGTACTGACGATTCTGTATTAGAATTTAATAGCAGCATGTATTCCTTTGGATATACTAAAGCTGGAGTGTACAATATAGAATATGACGGTGGTGATATCCCTGCAGCAGGTGATGAGACGACAATAACGATGAAGGTTAACGGCGTTGATCGTTCTGTGGGATACAACCCTGCTACAGGTACTGCTACTATTCAGAAAGACGGAAAAGGTGAAGGCTATGGCTTAGCTTTTAACGTGATTAATACAACAGCTGGAACACACTCTGCAAAGATAGCAATTAAAGAGGGAAAGGTTCAGGAAACAATTAAGGCCTTGAATACGATTACTGAGAAGGAGAAAGGGACTTTTAATGTACTCATTAAAAAGTACACTGACCAACTAACAGATCCGTATTCAGGACTTGAGAGAAGGATGGAAGACGAATTAGCGCGTGTTGAGGCGTTAGAAAAACGTTTAATTGCTAAGTACGCAAGAACTGAAAAAAGTTTGGCTAACTATCAAGGTATTCAAAAGATGTTGGATTTCCAATTAAAAAGCCAGATAGCTGATAAAGATTAGATAAATAGAAACGAGAGATTAAAAAGTGGTATTAAAAAATACCACTTTTTTTTGCATTATGAATGCAACATGCCAGCCTTTTTAATAAAGACATGGTTAACAGTCAGAATGTGTTACTGAAAAAAGTTTTTACGAGGGGGCGTAGTCTCAGAGGTTGATCAGAGATAGGAAGCGTCATTAGCTGATAACTTGTTGCAAGATACGCTGTAACATATTTATTAAATGGCAATAACTTTTTCAATAACATTAAAAGCATTATATGGTTGTAATTGCTTAACTTTTTAATTTTTTATAGCTTTGATAGAGTGAGTGTGAGGCGTAACGGATGGATCGGCTTTAGTTTTTTAGACGCTCTTGAGTTATGGGCTTATAACTTCAAGAAGATACGAGGAGCGACGAGCGTACCCAGATGTGGTTAAGGTGTGAATTGTTACGCATGGGGATACTCGAGATATGGTAATAAAAAACCCCCGCCTCGAGAGAGGCAGGGGTAATAAGCGAATAAGAGCTGATGTTCTTACTAGCCGAGGAGTTTCTGAGCCATTTTAGGCAGGTTGTTTGCCTGAGAAAGCATGGAAACTGCTGCGTTAGCAAGGATCTGCTGTTTGTTGAATTCAGTCATTTCAGTTGCTACGTCTACGTCAGAGATACGGGACTCAGCAGCCTGAAGGTTTTCTTTCTGAATGGAGATGTTCTCGATAGTTGCAGAAAGACGGTTCTGAGTAGCACCGAGGGTCGCACGAGTCGCGTCTTTCATTTTAATTGCTTCATCAATGTTAACAAGAGCCATTTTGGCAGCATCTTTTGTAAGAACATTATCACCTGCATCTTGGCCAACACCAAGGTAGGCTGCGTCAGAACGCCCAATGCTAACATCATAACTATCAGTGCTTGCTTTGCTTGACCCAAAGTGAATATTACTTGTGGAAGAGTCGACGCTTGTGAAAGTAAAGTCACCGGCAACGGTTGCACCATCACCATCAGCTGCAGTCGTGATGGCACCTGTTGTATTACTGAAAGAAAGAGCAAGGGCTGAAGAGTTTTTTACAGTAATAGTGTCGACATGTTTGTTAACACCATCATCAATTGTCATGCGGAAGCTAACGCCTGTTGCTTTTGTGTAAGCAGAACTCAAGTCAAGAACTTTCCAGTTTGCACCACCATCAGTAGAGGTTTCTACAGTAAGCTGGTTCTTACTAAGTGCATTAGCGTAAGCGGTATTAACTGCAGTAGAAGTCTCAACTTTCCCAAGGTATTTTCCAAAATCAGACTTAGATGCGTCTACTGTAACAGGATTTGTTCCGCCACCAAGTTGTGTGAACTCTAGTTTCTGATCAGTAGCATCTGCGGTGTATTTTTCAGTAGAAGTAAAACCAAAACGGTTTGTATTGGTAATTGTAACGTTGTCAGTTGCAGTTGTAGACGTGTAAGTAACAACATCGCCTTTAGCTGCTTTAGACGGACTACCTCCAGTGGCTACGTTACCGGTTGCTGCCACAAGTTTTTGTCCAGAACCGTTAAGTAACTTTTTGCCGTTGAAATCAGTATCTTGAGCGATACGGGTGATTTCTTTAGCCATCGCCTGATATTCCTGGTTGATCAGTTTACGCTGATCAGCAGTGTAGGTATCAGTGGATGCCTGTTCTGCGAGCTCTTTCATACGGATGAGCTTGGAGTCAATAACGCCGAGAGCGCCGTCTGCAGTCTGGATCATGGAGATACCGTCGTTTGCGTTACGAACACCCTGACCGAGAGCTGCAATATCTGCACGCATGAGTTCGCGAATTGCGAGGCCAGCTGCATCGTCAGCTGCAGAGCTAACACGAAGACCAGAAGATAAACGCTGAGTGGAACTATTGAGTTTGCCGTAGTGACCCTGAAGGTTACGGGTAACGTTGTTCGCCATCAGGTTGTTGTTAATTGCTAATGCCATAATAACTTCCTCCGTGAAGATATTGAATAATGTTTTGTAGTTGGCTCTCGTCCTTGAGTGCCGTGTTACATATCTAATCGTCTCCAGTGGAAAAAGGTTTACAAAAAAATGAGATTTTTTTGCTTTTTTTAATCTTTCAAAATATATCCTTAATAATCAGTATGTTAATTGTTTGTGGTTTTGCATAAAAAAGCTCTCATTTACTAAAATGAGAGCTTAAGAAGGCTTTATGGTAAAAAGGTATCTTTAGTTTTTAATGGAACATCGCTGCTCGAAGCTTCTGTAATGCTGTGTGATGGATGCTTCGAATCGTTTGCGGGTGGACATCTAATTTTCTGGCAGCTTCAACTGCTGTCAGTTCTTCACCGTATAAGCACTGAAGAACACTTTTTTGTCTTGTAGAAAGTACGTGCAGTGGCAATTCAGGTAAGTCGAGAATGTTTTCCATCTCTGTTTTCAGTTCTTCATGCTCATCGATTGCGTCATATAAATACGTACGGTCGGTACGAATGAAGTCGATTGCTGCGCTGCGGGAAACAACGGCAAGCCATGTTTTTAATGTTCCACGTGTGCTGTCCCAGTTTTCGAGCAGTTTGTACTCTGACTTAATAAGACGGAAGAATATATCCTGCACAATATCATCTGCAGCGTCTGTTGATGCGCCGTGGTGGTTAAGTGTCCATGAAACAGCATGGCGAATGATTGGACTGAATTCAGTAACAAATCGATTCCACGCTTTCTGATTTCCTTCAAGGCATAAACTGACAAGGTACTCGGCATCAGAAGTGATCTTTGCTGGTGCTGGGCACTGAGTGGAAACAATAGGGCGTTCAGTTGTAATAGTCGGTTCCATGTTAAGCCTCCATGAATGTGTTCTTTCCAAAAAGAAGGCGGTAGGAAAAAAATGCCACATCTAGAGGAGAAAATTAAACGTACTGGTATTAAAGCATGGACTGTGCCAACTCTGGTTGAGCTTTTGCTTTCTTCTTCATTACTATTTCTTTAGAAAACATATCCAGCAATAGCGGGCTCCTCAGCGGGGATTTGAATGCGACTATTCAGCTGTTGTTAATTGGCATTAATCTTGTAACTATTCTATGCAGAAGGCGGGCAGCGGAAAATAATGCCCACAAGGACAGTATATGTATTCTCTCTTATTAGTAGATTCAGACGTTGAGGCGCTCCGTGCTTATTGTAATGCACTTGAAGGAGAGCGCTTTTCGTGCACGGTATGTGAAAACGCGGCAGAAGTTGCAGCGTTGGAGCGTACGGGTGCGTTTGATCTATTACTGATGGGAATGAATTTGCCCGATATGAACGGGTTCGATTTTATTACATCCCTCCGAAGCCAAACACAGATTCCTATTGTTGCGGTTGCTTCACGGGAGGACCTTATTGATAAGATAGTTGCCCTGGAGATGGGCGTAGACGATTATCTTTTTGAGCCAGTAAATGAAAGGGAATTAATTGCCCGCGTCCGGAATATTCTGCGCAGAAGCCGTACTAACTATGTTGGGTCTGTTACGCGGAGCCGCACGTATCAATTTGATGGTGTTGAAATTGATACCAGCGCGCGGCTCGTTCGTCGTGACGGTATAAGCCTCGGGCTTACATATGTTGAGTATGTTATTTTAGAGATGTTAATTGAAGCAGCCGGAAAGACCGTTTCTCGAGAATTGATTTCTCAAAAAGCGTTAGGAAAAGAACTGGCTCCTTTTGACCGCAGTATTGATGTGCACATCAGCAAGTTACGAAAGAAACTTGGTGAGGCTCGTGACAGAGCTGAAAGGATAGTAACCGTGCGTGGTGTGGGGTATTTTTATAGTATGCCTTCAGAAGAAAAGTCTGCGGGATAATATTTGAAAAGAAGGCGCATTATTTTTTATACTGCCGCCTGTATATATAATGTTACAAAAGTGATTGTAAGCTGAGGATGCTCGTCCTCCGCTTTTTTTGTTTGAAAGGCAATGTACTAGTGTGAAACAGAGGGTAAGGAAGTTTGGAGTAAAGTGCGTTTAATAGTTTGTTACACTTTTGTTGCATTCTGGTTGAAAACGAGAATAACTTGGTGATTGAAAAGTCAAACATTCATAAAAGCTGTATTTCAGGTATAAAAGTATATTATTGCTGACAAATTTATAGAAATTGTCTTGCAGTGAGCGTGAGCAGCATGTAACAGCCTAGGTAAGTATTTTGTTTTACAAGAACGGAATACATTTCCTGAGCTTTGAGGTTTCTCTCATTTGGCTTCGGTTAGATTGAGAGCTTGTTTTCATCGGCAGGGTATCCTGCCATAAGCTACAGGTGTCCGGTGCGGCAATGCCAAAGAAGAAAAAAGGCCAAACTCTTGTGTGTGTGTACCCGGATTGGTGCAAAGGCTGCGGTTTATGCGTTGCATTTTGTCCGGCGAAGGTTCTTGAACTTAATGCGCTAGGTAAGGCAGAGGTGGTACAGCCGGAAGAGTGTATTAACTGTGGTTTTTGTGAACTGCACTGTCCGGATTTTGCGATTGCGGTCAGACCGAGATTTTCTGGAAACGGTGTACATTGTAGAACCAGCTGTGAACCGGGAGAAACCGGTGGAGCTGGCAAGACAAGCGAACCTTGCGAATCATCAGACTTAACTCCTCAAAAAGCAGTTGCAGAGGGCTAGATATGGCTCACAGAAGGCGTCGGAAAAGAAAGGAATTATTTGCTCAGGGTAACGAAGCTGTTGCTCAGGGCGCACTTTTGGCTGGGTGCTCGTTTTATGCGGGGTACCCGATTACACCATCCACAGAGATTATGGAGATAATGGCGCAACGCCTTCCCCGTATCGAGGATGGTGTTTTTCTGCAAATGGAAGACGAAATCGCCAGTATGGGGGCAGCTATCGGTGCTTCCCTTACAGGACGAAAGGCAATGACTGCGACTTCGGGACCGGGCTTTTCTCTTAAGCAGGAGCTTATCGGCTATGCCTGTATGGTGGAAGCGCCTCTTGTTATTGTTAACGTAATGCGTGGCGGACCAAGTACCGGTTTACCAACATCACCTGCACAGGGTGATGTGCAGATGGCTCGATGGGGTACCCATGGTGACCATCCTATCATTGTTCTTTCAGCCTCTACTGTTCCTGAATGTCTTGAGATGACAGTGGTTGCATTTAATATGGCAGAAAAATACCGCACTCCGGTAATTTTGCTTATTGACGAGGTCACAGCGCATACTCGAGAGAAAATCACAATCCCCCACGAAGATGAACTTGAAGTGCTTTCCCGAATGCAACCGGCTGTTCCGCCAGAATGGTTCAAACCATATGCAGAGGCTGCACGCGGTGTTCCGGCTATGGCACCTATCGGCCAAGGGTACCGTTGTCATGTGACGGGGCTTACCCACGATCAGATGGGGTATCCTACATCGCGTCCTGATGAAGTTAACGAGTTCATGACCCGTTTATTCCGTAAAATCGACAATTATTACCACGATGTTGTTCTGGTGGATGAATACTGTCTGGAAGATGCACAGTATGCTGTTGTGGCATACGGTTGCGTTGCACGCTCTGCACGGCATGCTGTAGATCAGGCTCGCGAACGAGGCCATAAAGTTGGACTGCTTACTCTGAGAACTTTGTTCCCGTTTGCCCGTCCTGCTGTGGAAAGGCTTTGTATGCAGTGTGAGCATGTTCTGGTTCCAGAAATGAATATGGGGCAGATTTCCCGCGAGGTGAAACGTGTGAATAACGGGCGTTCCCGTATTCGTACGTTGAACCGTGTTGACGGGCAGATTATTACTCCGTCTGAAATCCTCAAAGCAATATTGTAGGTGTGACATGTCTGACGTTACAAAACTTATCCATGAATATCTGCGGCATAATAAAAAGTTTCCGCATGTGTTCTGCGCCGGTTGCGGGCATGGTATTGTTCTGGGATCTCTTGTGCGCAGTGTGCATGCCCTTCAACTTCCCAAAGATAATGTGGTAATTGTTGCCGGCATCGGCTGTTCAGGCCGTATGGCTGTATACGTGGATTTTAACACCGTGCATACAGCTCATGGCAGGGCGCTCACTTTTGCCACCGGTATTAAGATGGCGAACCCTGAACTTAATGTAATCTGTGTTATGGGTGATGGGGATGCGTTGTCCATCGGCGGCAACCATCTTATTCATGCTGCCCGCAGAAATATAGGTGTAACCGCGCTTGTATTGAATAATCAGATTTATGGGATGACAGGCGGTCAGTGTTCGCCGGCAACGCCGCAAGGAGATATGTCCATGACTTCTCCATACGGTTCGCTTGAACAGCCGTTCGATACCGTAGATTTGGCAAAAGCTGCCGGTGCTAACTATGTGGCACGAAGCACATCATTCCATGCAAACCAGCTTGATAAGCTTATGCAGGAAGCCATTTTGCATCCGGGATTTTCCGTTCTTGAAGCGCTGACTCCATGCCCGACACAGTATGGTAGAAAGAATAAATTCCGACATGTTGTTGATATGTACAACTGGCTGAAGAAGAATACGGTAAAAGTCGAGAAGTGGAAGGAAGGTGACTCCCGAATTCCAACGGGTGTTTTCCAGAACTTAGACAGACCTGGACTCGAAGAACGGTACGCAGAGCTTCGCCAGTCCTTGCAGCCGCAGGAGTAGTCGTATGAAAGAGCTACAAAAGATTGAGCGCTTTGAAATTCGTCTGTCCGGCACAGGTGGGCAAGGGCTTATTACCTTGGGCCGTGTGCTTGGGCATTCATTAGCATTGGGGCACGGGTACAACGTTACGCAAACGCAAAGTTACGGTCCTGAAGCACGAGGCGGCTCCAGTAGGGCTGATGTTGTTATCAGCAGTTCTGCAATCAGTTTTCCGAAGACTGAGAATCTTGATTTGCTTGTGGCATTATCTCAGCCTGCCTGTAATGCATATTATCGTTTCTTGAAAAGGGGCGGTGTGCTGCTTGTAGATTCAGAACTTGTGCAGCATGCTCCGACTAACCAGTTTGTGGGGTTACCTTTTACTAAGCTTGCGAAAGACAAGATTGGTAATGAGCTTACGCTGAATACTATTGTTCTTGGGGCCGTAACGCATCTTCTGGCGTTTGCAGAACCTAGAATTGTGCGGAAATCATTAGAGGAAACTCTTCCACCGAAAATCTTAGCTTTGAACATTAAGGCATTTAACCTCGGGCTGCGTGAAGCGAAGCGGCATTTAGGTGAAGCTCCTGAGATATGGCAAACTGCTGCTGAAAACGGAGCAGAGGAGGATATGGAAGGATTTGAGGATTAGCTTTGTATTTCCTTGCACCGAAGCCGATAGCGTAGTACGCCAAGCTCAATATTTCTAGATTGCGAGGAGTAGCATGAGCAGTACAATTGAAGAACTCACTATTAACTATGAAGAAGGTGGCCTGCTTGTTGTAAAAGAACTGGATAAAGAAGTTCTTACAAAAGGCGCATGGACAACCATCATTTTCCGTTACCAGCAGTGGGATAACAAGAAAGATGATTATGGACCGGAAAAGTACATGATCCGCCGTTACCGTAAAATGAACGGTGAGTATCGCGCTCAGTCCAAATTCAATATCTCCAGCCCTGATCAGGCTCGGAAAATTATCGCGACATTGACCAAGTGGGTTGATGACGTCGAATAGTCAGACCATTTTGTTATGAAAATAAAGAAGCCCTTGTGGATTAGAATCTGCAAGGGCTTTTTTATTTACATTGAATTTACAGAAAATTTATGAAAAAAGAGAGAGTTGACACAAAAAGTGAATGGTTATTCATGGAATGAATGAGGAGTATATGAACCCGAAAGTCCCACAACTGTCTCGTAAAGAACGGGAAAAACAGCAGCATAGACAAGAGATAATGGATGCAGCAATGCGTCTGTTTGCTGAGCAGGGGTATCATTCTGTTTCTATGCAGGAAATTGCTGCAGAAGCAGAGTTTGCTACAGGTACGCTGTATAAATTTTTCCCGAGCAAACGGGAATTATTTAGAGAAATCATGGTCGGTGTGATCGAGGATATCGGGGTAGAGCTCCGCTCGGTTTTTGAAAGCGATGATGAGCCGTTAGCTGTTATCGGCAATTTTTTACAGATAAGACGTGCAGCATTTAAAAAGCGGTATGAGTACATAAAGCTTTATAACATGGTCGGTAACGGGTTTGGATCATCCGGTGATGAGGTTGTTGATGCGTTGATTGCTGAACGGAGGAAGAACGTAGAACAGTTGCTGATGCGTCACTTTACCCGTGGAATTGAGAGTGGTTTGTTTAAGCCCGTCAATGTTGAAGTGCTGGCACGCCTTTTTGAGGAGTTTTGCCAGACAATTATACGCAGTGAGGCAAGAAGGGGAGAGCTTGATGACGCTGCAATTGATTCAATTATTGATGTCTTTCTTAATGGAATCTTAGTGCAATAGGGTGTGTCATGGTTAGGAAATTATTGATGATTGCGTTGTGCGTGTTGCCGCTTCTTACGGGGTGTGAAGAGGAGAAGGTTGCAGAGGCTGTGCGACCTGTAA
>NZ_JADMLB010000058.1 GCF_015482765.1 Halodesulfovibrio sp. | reverse complement strand
TCGAGCAATGGCTGGCTTTCCCCTGCCACCTTTGAGTATCGTAATGAACAGTATGACCTTGTGGCTTAACTTGGTGTCCACATTTTCGTTGTAGGATCAAAGTGTCCCACTATATCTTATACTAAAGAAAGACAGTGAGACACTTGGGCAATACGAAAAAAGACTATGGCACGATAGACAACATGCCAATATCTTAAGATCATTTTATTGATACGAAAAATTTTCCAACTCGTTGTTATGGAAGAAGGATATCCTCAAGAGACTTACGAGCATGTTCTTCAGGAATTTCCTGATCGGGATGACCTACCGCAAGTAGGCCAACAATACGTAGTGACGGGTCAATGCCTACCAGCTCTTTTACTTTATCTTCATTGAACATTCCTACCCAGCAAGTACCTAATCCCAACTCTACAGCGCGTAACATCATAAATGAAATAGAAAGCCCTACGTTCATCGCAGCTGCTCCAAATTTAGCTACTTCCACAGCTGAAGATTCGCGCTCTACATACTCTTCAATACCGTCCATTGAATCACCTTCAATCAGCTTATTTTCCCGATAGAAAAAAGCACTCGCCTGTGAGTCACGAACATACCCTGAGATATCTGCACAGCAGACAATTATTGCGCCTGCATTGGCAAGCCATGTCTGCGTTCTTGATACTTCTTTTGTACCAAATGCTTTGAGAATATTTTCATCCTGCACCGCCTTGAATCGCCACGGCTGGGAGTTAAGACTGGATGGTGCCACTCTGGCTGCATTAAATAGCGCATTCAACTGTTCAGGTGAGACAGGTTCATCGGTAAAAGAACGAACACTATGACGCTGCATCATTGCATCTATGACACTGAGCTGTGAAGTTTTAACCACGAAAGATCTCCTTTAACGTTAGGCATGATGAAGATCATGCAATACAAAAAATATTTATTCAGTTAGGTCTGCGCATTTTCCAACTGTTGTCGCAGATTAGTAACATTCCTATGAGGTGGATCGCCGAACAGACGTTTATATTCTCTTGAAAACTGGCTTAAACTTTCATAACCGACGCTTACGCTAGCACTCCCAGCATCAAGATTTTCTACAAGCATTAAGCGTTGCGCTTCGTGGAGACGTAGGCGTTTTTGATATTGCAACGGACTGAGACTTGTTATCTCCCTAAAATACCGATGAAAAGTTGATGGAGCCATATTAGCCTGCTCTGCAAGCTCCTCTACCAATACCGGTTGCGCCAAATTTTCTTTCAACCATGCAGCTGCCTGCACTATTTGATTACTTTTTGAACCAAGAGAATGAAATGACCGTAATTTATGCCCGCAAGCCCCGATAAGCAAAAGGTAATGAATTTCTTTTTTGATCATCGGCCCTAAAATCGAGATTCGTTCCGGTCGGTCTAGAAGTTCCACAAGACGTAAAAAGGCATCCAAAATATCTGCCCCTGCCTTTTGAATAAACAGCCCACTTATAGTTAAATTTGCAGGGACAGTATTTCTCGCCAGCTCTACTGTGAGCTGAGCAAGCAATTCTTTATCAACATCAAGAGTTACAGATAAATATGGCTTCTCTGATGACGCCTGCGTGATAGTACTAGCAACGGGCAGATCGACACCTGTCACCATTACATCACCCTCTTTATAAGCGTATATCTCTGTACCAACCTGAGTCTGCTTACTTCCCTGTGCAACCAAAACTATCAACGGGCGGTAAAAACATGTTTCAATGTTATTTGGTACGTCCCTCCTGTAAAGAGTCACTCCTTCAATAGACGTTGCGTAATCTCCAGAAGCATCCATGCGGTTATGCAATTTTTGCTTCAGCAGCTTTCTTGCTTTGTTACTATCTATACGATTGGCATCCTGCACAATGAACCTCAAATTATTATTCATCTTTGTCTGTTAGACCCTACCATATTCTTCCCCACAAAAAACGTCTTGAGAGGATTATGCAAAGAAAAGGGTGAAATATGCATACGGCATGGTAAAAACATGTCGAAAAAGGCAGAGGTAGGTCTTTACCTTACTAAGAAACTACTTTTCAAATTTCAAGTCACCAAACAGCACGTAGAAAAGGCACAACATACTACTTTAAATAATAAAAAAGCTCTCACAGCCTTCACTGAAAGAGCTTATTATCACCTCGTAACGCTAAAGCCTCGTTGAGTCATTCAAGCCTGTCGCCCCCAAACGTCTTACAGCATTGTTTGCGAAAACAGGAATTCCCCCAACAACCGATCACTTCATTCGAAGTAATTTTGGGTAATGCCCCTCATTCTCGCCAAAAGTGATTGAACAAGATTGATTGAATGATCACATCAAAATTTTTACTACAAATCTGTGAAATTCGATTTTTATTCATGCCAATTCTAAAGCTAAAGATGCTCGTACAGGCTTGTACTGCCTATGTTAAAGCCTTATTTCAGAGTATTTTAGTCCAAAAAGATTCCATCTCAAAATTCTATTGTATAATCATATCAACAGGTTTCATTTCTAAAAACAGATTGTGTGCTCATTTACATCTTTTTTTTGTGCTCATTTCTTAACGGCCTATGTTGCTATTCTTTGTGATTGCAGAATTAAAGGGGTTGTACTGCTAATCAGTTTAGTGATGGTTGTTTGTTCAACCTCTTTTTTTTTATTTTTTTAGCGTGTTATTTACATTATTAAGTGTGCCTACATTGATTTTAGGTGGCGCTGAACTCCTATTATCTTTTGTGCAGAAGGCCGTTGGCTATCTGTTGTCATTCTTTTTATACAAAGTAGGATTGTTATGGATTTTTTTTCTCAGTTGCAGATGTTTATTAGTGACCTCAGTGGTTTCGTTTGGGGTGCACCCATGCTTGTCATGCTTATTGGCACAGGGTTATTCCTTACGTTCAGCTTACGAGGTATTCAGTTTACCAAGCTTATTCATTCTCTATGGTTAGCGTTGGTAAAGCGTGAAGAAAAGGGAGCAGAAGGTGATATCAGTAACTTTCAGGCTCTCATGACTGCTCTTTCCGCCACTGTTGGAACCGGTAACGTTGCCGGTGTTGCTACTGCTCTGGCTATTGGCGGCCCCGGTGCGATGTTCTGGATGTGGGTATCCGGCTTGCTGGGGATGGCTACAAAATATGGCGAAGCAGTACTGGCTGTTAAATACCGTGTAGTGGATGCCAACGGCGAAATGAACGGTGGCCCTATGTACTACATCAGCAAAGGCCTGAATAAATGGTGGCTCGGGGCTTCATTCGCCGTTTTTGCTTCCATTGCCGCTCTGGGAACCGGTAGTATGGTTCAATCCAACTCTGTTGCCGATGTTCTGCAAACCTCTTTTGGTGTACCTGAATGGATTACAGGTGCTATTCTGCTTATCAGCTGTGCATTAGTGCTTATTGGTGGCATCAAAAGCATCGGTCGAGTTACCGGCGTACTCGTTCCTATTATGATTGTATTTTACATTGCCGGTGCACTGCTCATCGTGCTCATGAATCTGGATCAGGTACCTGGTGCGTTTGCACTGGTATTTGAGAAAGCATTCAACCCTACGGCTGCAACCGGCGGCTTTGCCGGTGCCAGTGTGATGCTTGCCGTGCGTATGGGTGTAGCTCGTGGTGTTTTCTCCAACGAATCCGGCCTTGGCAGCTCTCCTATCGCTGCTGCTGCTGCACAAACAAACCACCCTGTTAGTCAGGCGTTAGTTTCCATGACACAGACTTTCATTGATACTTTGGTCGTCTGTACGCTTAACGGATTGGTAATCATTATTGCAGGCGGATGGTCCAGCGGTGCGACCGGAGCAGGTATGACCGCTATGTCCTTTAAGTCCTTGCTGACTGGTGGCGATTACATTGTCTCCATTGGACTGGCACTCTTTGCATACTCCACCATTCTCGGCTGGTGTTACTATGGTGAAAAATCCATTGAGTTCTTGTTTGGCGAACGTGCTGTTCTTCCATACCGCTTGGTATACATTGCCTGCATCGGTGTTGGGGCAGTAATGGAATTGAACTTCCTGTGGCTGCTTTGTGACTTGTTTAACGGTTTGATGGCATTTCCAAACCTCGTTGGCCTGCTCCTGTTATCTCCTGTTATTGTTCAAGAAACCAAAAACTACTTTGCAGATAAGACTCGTGAACCTGCAAAAGATGCTGCTGCAACACAACCAGCCCGTTAGTATTACGTGTGATGGTATTTGTACTTAGCAGTTTTTTGGTGCTTCTTCCTTAACTATTAGGAACACACCAGACTTAAAACAAATACGTCCGGTTGCTTAAGATAGCTACCGGACGTATTTTTGTTTCAAGTTTAGTAATACGGCTATTACTTTAAAAAAATTTCATTCCCATGCACTCTATGAGTACCCTTTTTGAGCGACCACTCATCCTCTGCTCTACCAGCATCTTATTGATCAGAAGCGTTCGTTACATTTCTATTCATCTATCATCTCGAGAATTGATCTTTTACTAACAAGAACAAAACGCTTACCTCCCCAACGAGGTGAATAAACCAGACTCATGATCAAAAAATCCTGTATAACAAGCTCATCAAACGACTCTTTATCTACTGCGATTCCATCATCTATTCGAACGGGAACAATCCAAATCTTGTCATCCCCAACAGCCACACAGCTATAAAAGGCAGTAAGATACACTACAAAAAAAATCGCGGCTCCAGTAAAAAGTGGGACTAAAAACACCCAAGTATCCAGTGAGGGATTATTCAATATTATAGTATAATCGAAAAAAAAGATTTCCAAATACATAAGGAAAAACAGTATCCCTACGACCCACCGAAAATATCCCCTTGCATACTCAACTGTTCCGCTTTTATCCCATCCTGCTGCACATAATGAAAAATGAGAGCACTCCCTATAAAATGCCCGTCCTTTTACGGAAAAAAAGAGCGACAATAAGACAACAAAGAGAAACACTCCTCCAGGAACCAACTGAACCCAGCCCAACAAAAATTCTACATCGCTCATAGTAACTTCCACTCTCACCTCCGTGCCCATATTTTTTTTGAGGCTATCATCTCCCAAAAACAATCCAACCATTCTGATCGAGCTTCAAGGTCTTCACCAATACCCCGATCCAGAAATACCTCTGCTATATTCATAATAAGGGTTATCAGAAGCACCACACCGTGCCAAAGGCAATACCATCCTCTCTTTACTATTTACCCTCAACAACTCATACGTATATTTAATAAAATACCCGATAGAAGTACAAACCTGCTTGAAAAGATCAAACTAATGCGAACGACTTGTTATTCATGTGGACAACGTTGCTGGAAAGCGACAAACAGGTTCTTACTCAACAAAATTACAAAAAAATGGATAACTACGAATCGCGTCTACATTAAAAGAACAAAAATATGAAAGAGTCCCGCTGTCCCGTCTACTGGAAAGAGGGTCAGCGGGACACTTTAGGTTAATACAGCATTAGGTTATGATAACACCGTTTGTGTATACAGATACCAAATTGCGCTCACAATACACTTATAACAAAGCTAAAGAGCCCCAGCAGTACATATACCGACAACATAAGTGTTCCCGATATGTGAAAAATTTTCTCAGATCGTTCTCGCAAAAAGCCTGCAACGCATATACACGCAGCACTAAGCCCAATAATAACTGTATGCGTAAGCAACACATCATACATGCTTCCAGGCCATTTAATGCCTGCCAGCAACCAGCCAAAAGGGTTTACGGCAAAGGTCATTCCAAAAAATAAGTTGGTATAGTCTCCCTGTCGAGGACACCAGACCTACGAAATTTACTCCAACTTCAAAAAGGCAATTAATGACTACGGCTGACCAAAAATATTTTTTCATTTGCTCTCTACAACTCTTTTCCTTCATGCCTATCGCTAGCTAACTCAGAAAGCTCGCTATAATATGGTTCGACAATCTTTCCCCAAAACTATCTGTCTCTTCCATGTGCACGACCTGCCCCGCTCCATCAGCAATAGCCAAAAGAGTTCCAACATTTTAATATGCTAAGAAATATTCTTTCCCTTTGCATGTAAGGGAGGTCGGTTGCAACACGTTTTTTTCTGATTGTGCGTAGTTAAACACAACAGGATCTTCATCTTCTCCTGTGCAGGCTGCTTCAAGTGAAACATATCTTTCCAGCAACTTGCTTCGGTAGGTTCCAATTTAGGAACGCGAACAAAGGTTGGACAAACTCGTTAACCTCAATCGTTGGGCACAAAAAAAGCCCTCACAGTTTTCACTGTAAGGGCTTAATTCTCATGGCGGAGAGGGAGGGATTCGAACCCCCGGAAGGCGCAAACCTTCAACGGTTTTCAAGACCGCCGCGTTCAACCGAGCTCTGCCACCTCTCCGTGTTGTGTTCTCTGCGAAGCAGAGGTGGTCTGTATAGGGAATTCCAATTCAAAGCGCAAGCACAAAAAGCATTTTTTTGTATTTTTTTCTAAATTTACTGCTGCGCCCTTATATCTGGCTGTTGTAACAAACCGAACAAAATCCTAAGTAAGTTATCAGGATTAATAGGTTTTCCAACATACTCACTCATTCCGGCAGCTAAAAAGGCTTCTCGATCACCTTTTAGTGCATGAGCGGTCATTGCAACCACCGGTACGTCCTGACGAACTTTAAAATCTGTAGACTCCCTAATTTGACGTGTTGCTTCTATACCATCCATATGAGGCATCGCTATGTCCATTAAAATGGCATCATATGACTCAGCCTTCACTGCTTCAATGGCTTCAATACCATTTGTCGCCAATTCTACTTCGAAGCCTTGCTTCTTAAGAAAAATTTCCATGTACTTCAGATTCACAGCGTTATCGTCGACAACCAGTACTTTTTTTTCACTGCCCAGCTCCGGTTGAGCAAGTGCGGTCTCTTTGGTTGCGACTACGCCGTTCTCATTTAATTTCCCTAGCTGGAACGGCAGGGTGAAGAAGAACTCAGCGCCTTCCCCCGGCGCACTGCTTACCTCAAGTGTACCACCCATCAATTCGACAAGCTTCCGGCAAATGGCCAATCCGAGCCCTGCTCCCTGATATTGGCGAGAAACAGAACTATCTGACTGAACAAATCGTTCAAAAATTGCTTCTTGATGTTCTTTTAAAATTCCAATGCCGCTATCTTTAACTGAAAAGCGTAATCTCGCAGTGTCTTCGACGATCTCTTCTAACCCGACAGTAAGCTGAACTGTACCACCATCAGTAAATTTCAAGGCATTATCAAGCAAGTTTACGATCACCTGCCGAATGCGTGGAAAATCTCCAACCAAAACATCCGGAACATCATCCGGCACAGAGAACATAAGTTTCAAACAACGCTCCTCAGCCCGATGGAAGAACATTGTCCGCAAAGCAGAAAGCCGTTTACGCAACCTGAAGGCTTGCTTATCTACTTCTAAGACACCTGCCTCAATCTTAGAAAAGTCCAAAATTTGATTAATCAAAACAAGAAGAGACTCCGCCGAATTTTCTACGGCTTCCAGATACTCACGCTGCTCCGCATCAAGTTCAGTGTCCAACGCTAAATCGAGCATACCAAGCAACCCGTTCATAGGTGTCCGTATCTCGTGACTCATAGTCGTTAAAAACTCACTCTTTGCTTTGTCAGCTGATTCTGCGGCATCCTTGGCAGCTTTGAGTTCGTGTGCCATTTCGAAGGCATGCGCCATTTCACTACTAAACTTAACCAGCAGCGGCTCACCTTGCTCTGTATGAAGAGGAATATACTGAACCGACCTCAACGCATTTGAATCAAAATTCCGCTCTGTGCCTATAGCGCACTCCCCTTGAGCAAGAGCTCCATGCATTGTTTGTAGGTGTTTACTACGGGTTTCGATGTCATCGGTTTCACCAGGCAGTCCTGCACTTTCCTCTACATTGTCAGTAGAAAATGCAATGCTATCATCAGCACGATAGACCGTTGTTTCGGCTGGAATTGCCCGCAACACGTCCTTCAGCAGCAACGCCTCACGTTTTGCTGCTGTCGTCTCCAGCTCAAGCCGAGCTGCGTAGGCTTCCAATTCAACTATTCGGTTTATTGCGGAGGAAAGATCAACAGGCTCTGTAATGCAACAGTGCTTCCCCGTTACACCGTGTAACAACAACCGATTGTCACTCATATCTTTATCCATATGCGCCCCCAGTTCTTGCACATATACATGAAATCACACTTATGCGTACCACAGCTTCAGAAAAAAATCTTCTAATTATACAACATTTGCAGATAAATTTTTTGAAATATTGCAAGCTCCCCAACTACAACCAGCCCAAGCCCGCCGCTATCTCAAAACGGGAAAAAGCGTTTGGCTTTACTATTTTTTGCACAAGCGCCAAAAAACTACTAATTTACTCTATTTTAAAAGATAACATGCTGAATTTACCGAAAATAATAAACTGTTTGGACTTTCAAACAGCACGATTCCAGCGGTTTTTTTTGTATCAAAAACTTTATTTTTATGTTTTAGAAACACAGTTAATGGATACATCGCATCCGCTGAATGTGTACGTTTCAGAAGGGTTAATTGCCGCTCGTGAAATATTTCACCTTGACGCAGCTGCCCCTAAGAAGTAGACACATGGATGTGGTAATGTGGGCTTTTTTTCAATATTTTAAACCAGCTATGAGGCGAAGGGTTATGGAGGAGAGGCTTTTACATCCTGCCGACGGGAACAGTACGTCACGCCAATTTGGCGGCGCGGCCCCGTTCTTCGTAGGTCTGGTAGTGGCACTCATCTTTGGTTGGTGGGCATTCCCTGGACTGCTTTTCTCAGAACAGGAACAGCCTATTAATTTCAGCCATAAGGTGCATATTCAAGACGCAGAAATGGAATGTTCTGCGTGCCATTATTTCCGTGAAGACGGCACTTTTGCCGGCCTTCCGACAACTGAAAGCTGTGCTGAATGTCACAGCGACGAACCACTCGGGGAAGATCCGGAAGAAGCGCGCTTTATTAAAGAGTACGTGGAAACCGGAAAAGAGGTTAAATGGCGCGTGTACCAAGCACAGCCGGATAACGTTTTCTTCAGTCACGCAGCTCACTCTCTTGAGTCATGTAACGCATGTCATGACTTCTCAGAAACCGAGCTCTGCTCCCAGTGTCACATTGATGTGGCAAACATGGACAAGGCCCCGACTTACTATGAAAACAAGCTGACCAAGTACAGCAAGCAGACCATGAAGATGTGGCAATGTGAACGCTGCCATGCTCACCCTGAGCACTATGGCGTGACCCGTTCCAGCAACGCATGCTTCGTCTGTCATAAGTAAAAGGGGAGTATCCAATGGCAGTAGATAGACGAGGATTCCTTAAGTTTGTTGCAGGCGCCACCACTGGTGTTCTGGCTACTCCCGTTCCTTGGAAGCTCCTTGATGACGTGAGTATTTGGACACAGAACTGGCCCTGGATTCCACGAAATGTAGACGGTGAAAACTCCTACGTTTCAACCATCAGTAAATTGTGTCCTTCCGCTGCGGGCATGAAAGTTCGTCTGGTCGGTCCACGCCCTGTGCGCGTTCTTCCGGATGACAACCACCCTCTTTCCATGGGTGGCATCACTGCGCTTGCTGCAGCAGAAGTTCAGCTTATGTACTCTCCTTCCCGTGTGAAACGTCCTCTTAAGCATGCCGGTGACGGCGCTTTTGTTGCGATTTCATGGGAAGAAGCAGAGAAAATGCTCAAAGAGAACCTGAGAAGAGCCGGTTCCAAAGTTGCATATGTATCCGGTGACGAAACCGGTACAATCAACGAGCTTCTTTCCGGTATGGCGAAAGAAAGTGGTTCCGAAGACTTTTATGTCATGCCTTCCGAAGTTCAGCCGGCTGCCCGTGCTTTTGCAAGCATGAACGGCAACGGTCAGCTTGGTTACGATATTGAAAACAGCGATTATGTTTTTGCTATCGGCGCCAACATCCTTGAGTCATGGGGAACTGTGCTCCGCAACCGCGCTGCATACAAGAATTCCCACCCTGCTGCAGAGAAACCAACTGTAAAATTCGTTTACGCAGGCCCTGTGCAGAACAACACTGCTGCAGGTTCTGACGAATGGTTACCTGCAAAATCCGGCACTGAAGCAATTGTTGCAATGGGCATTGCAAACTTGCTTATCAAGGCCGGCGCTACAATTGACGCACCAGACTTTGCAGAGTTTAAAGCGCTTGCCGCTCAGTTCACTCCGCAAAAGGTTGCAGCTCTTGCCGGTGTAACTCCTGCAAAACTTAAAGCGATTACAGCTGAGCTTTCCAAAGCTAAACGTCCTGTTGTTCTTACCGGTTCTGAATTCGGTCAAGGCACTGGCGTTGCAACAGTTCTGGCAGGTACCGCCGTGAACATGCTGCTTGGCGGCTTTGGTCGCGAAGGTGGCGTAACCGCTATTCCTTTGGCACCGAAAGTTATTGCTTCCGGTATGGATCGTGCTGAAATTGCTGATAAAGACCTCGTGGCGTACCTTTCCCGCATCAGTGCCGGTAAAGTTGCAACTCCGCGTGCTATGGTCTTCTATGAAGCAAACCCTGTATACGGTCTGCCTCAGCCTGCAGCTATGGCTAAAGTTATGGATAAGGTTCCGTTTAAAGTTGCTTTCACCAGCTTCCTTGATGAAACTGCTGAAGCCTGTGACCTTATTCTGCCTACTCCACTCGGTCTTGAACGCTTTGATGACGTGGAATCTCCTTACGGCATCAATCAGGCATTCTATGGTCTTGCCCGTCCGGTTGCGCCTTGCGTAATTGACGGCAAACCTGCTGCTGACGTTCTGCTGGGTGTTGCTGGTCAGCTCAACATGGATCTCGGTTTCGAAACCTTTGAAGAAGTTCTTCAAGCGAAGGCAGAAGCCGCAGGTGCTGATTGGGACAGCCTGATGGAAGGCGAATTCTTCACTAGTGATGCTGTTGCAGAACAGTCTGATCTGCGCATTGCCGCAGACGTTATCGGTAAAGCACTTGCTGCTGCACCGAAGCCTGCAAAACTGAGCATTGCCCCTGTGCAGAAGCTGAACATCGGTACCCCGAACACCGCTATTCCACCTTACAACAACAAGACAATTCGCCGCTGGGAACTCCAGAAGAACGAAATGTATGTTGCTATGAACGGTGCAACAGCGCGTGAGCTTGGCGTGGTGAAACACCAGCGCATCAAGCTCAGCAATTCCAGTGGCAGCATCCAGGCCCGTGTGAACATTTTTGAAGGCGTTATGCCAAACACCATCGCAGTGCTGATGGGCTTTGGTCACACCGCATTTGATGAGTTCAGCAAAGGCAAAGGCGAAAACGTCATGGAGCTGCTGACTGTTGGTTATGAAGCCGGCACCGGACAATCTGTCTGGAATGTTGCTGGTGTAAACGTCAGCAAGGCATAAGGGACGAGCGTCATGGAAACTAAAGAATTCACTATCAAATGGGGCATGGCGATTGACCTCGACAAATGTACTGGTTGCGGTGCCTGCATGGTTGCATGTCAGGCTGAAAACAACCTTGCACCAATTGCCGATGCTTCCAATAAAATCAAAGTAATGAACTGGATCACAGTCTACGAACTGTCCAACGGTAAACCTTACCCTGAACACGACGTAGCCTACCTGCCTCGCCCTTGTCAGCAGTGTGGTCACCCGCCTTGCGTTTCTGTTTGTCCGGTTATCGCGACTGACAAAAACGAAGAAGGCGGCATCGTCAGCCAGGTAACTCCTCGTTGCATCGGCTGTCGTTACTGCATGGCTGCCTGCCCTTACCACGCACGCTACTTTAACTGGCGTGATCCGGTATGGCCTGGCGGACTTGAAAAAGCTCTTACTCCAGACGTATCTGTACGTCCGCGCGGTGTTGTTGAGAAATGTACTTTCTGTCACCACCGTTGGATGGCTGCAAAAGACAAAGCAATCGTTGAAGGCCGTGATCCTATGGATCTGGCTGAAGGCGAATACGTTACTTCCTGTACCGAGGCTTGTCCTAACGGTGCTATCACCTTCGGTGACCTTAACAACGAAGACCATGAAGTAGCGAAACTTGCTAGCTCCAAATACGCTCACAGATTGCTCGAGCGTCTCGGTGCCGACACTCAGGTTTACTACGTAAGCCGCCGTGAATGGGTACTGCGTCAGCTTGATAACTATCTGGAAGACGAAAAGGTTAAGGGGTAACAGTCATGGGAAAGAACTACTCTCTTCCTGCAGACCATGAACTCTTTCCGGAAGGCACTACTCGTTGCTCTCTGACAAAGTTTTCTGTCTGGATGGGACTTGTCGGTGCTGTAGCTCTTTGGGGTCTTTACGCTGCATTTAGAGTGCTTGCGGAAGGTCTTGGCGTTACAGGCCTTGACGACTACTTCGGCTTCGGTCTCTGGATCACCTTTGACCTTGCTGTTATTGCTCTCGGTGCTGGTGCGTTCTTCACCGGTCTGCTCAGATACATTCTGAACATTGATCCACTGAAAAACATCATTAACCTCACCGTTATTATCGGTTTTATTTGCTACTCCGGTGCTATGCTCATTCTCGTGCTCGACGTTGGTCAGCCGATTCGTGCATGGTTCGGTTACTGGCATGCGAACGTACACTCCATGCTTACAGAAGTTATCTTCTGTATTACATGTTACCTCATTGTTCTGATCATCGAGTACATCCCGCTGATCCTTGAACAAAAACAGCTGAACAGAATTCCTATTCTGCATCACCTCGCGCATAACCTGCACGTTTGGATGCCGCTGTTTGCAGGTATCGGTGCGTTCCTTTCTACTTTCCACCAGGGTTCTCTCGGTGGTATGTACGGCGTTCTCTTCGGTCGTCCTTACGTACTCCGTGACGGCTTCTTCATCTGGCCTTGGACATTCTTCCTGTTTGTTATTTCCGCTGTTGGTTCCGGTCCGGTATTTACCGTGCTTATCGCGACCCTCATGGAAAAAATGACTGGCAAGAAACTGGTCAGCTGGGAAATCAAAACCCTTATGGGTAAAATTGCCGGTGCGATGCTGCTTGTATACCTCGTATTCAAGTTTGCTGACACCTACGCATGGGTAGTCGATGTACTGCCACGTTCCGGTCTTACCTTTGACCAGAACTTCTACCAGACAATCTACGGCAAATGGCTGCTGTGGTCTGAGCTCTTCCTTTGCGGCGTAGTTCCGTGTGCTATTTTGCTTACACCGAAACTCCGCAATAATCCTGCTCTGTTCTACTCTGCAGCATTGCTTGATTGTATCGGCATTACAATTAACCGTTACGTATTTACGGTTCAGGCACTTGCTATGCCTGTAATGCCTTTCGACACCTGGGAAACATACAATCCGAACTGGGCTGAATGGGGTGCTACTGCACTCGTACTCGCCTACGGTGCTATTGTTCTCAGTCTGTCATACCGTTACCTGCCGATTTTCCCGCAGGAACGTGCTTTGAATGCGACTAAGTCCAGCTAGGGCTTAGTTTCAGATAGGTAAGCTTAAAGTCAGTTGAGCCCCGGCCGGTCCCCACCCGCGCCGGGGTTCTTCGTTTTCTTTATCTGAAAACAAGAAGGCAGAAACCGTTATGCCATCGTCATAACGAATTCTTCAGCAGAAGCTTCAAACTTTCCAGCCCGCTTAACTCATCACGTAATACAGACCTGTAAAGAACAGAAGAGATGCCGCTCGTACGCTCTGGTTACAAACGATGAGCCATATCGCTAAACGAGGTGGAAAAATCCCCATATACGTTGCAAGCTGATGACGTATTGCCCGCATGGGGGAAGAGAGAATGTTGCCTGCCAAAAGAGCAAGGACAACTTCTTTGGACTGAATTGTTCCTTCTGTCAGCAATGCTCCGGCAGCTGCCATAGAGGCCGTAATCTCCGCAGCCAGACTGAGAATAAGGACACCCGCAGCTTCCGGATTAATAAACGGTAAAATACCGTTACTGCCGCCGACGATGTTATTCAATGCTTCAAATGCACCTGAACGGTTCAGCAAAAACACAAGTGTGTACACTGGAATAGTCACAAGAAGAACACGTTTGATTCGGCGCAGAAAACGAGATGTGACGCGTTGCACAACTTCCCGAAAATCTTTGGGAGCATTATCATCCAGTTCGCACGTTACGCACCCCTCCGGTGTAGGAGGAAGCGCAAAACGCCCGATAACAACAATCCCGAAGGTGCGTAACAGAGCAGCGCTTACAATAATACCGACGTAACAAAAGGCTGCGTTCCCAAGAAACGGTATTGCCAGAAAAAACAATGACGGCAGATGAAGAAAAAGGACAGGCGTGCTGTTCAGCAAGTTGGAAAAGTAGAGTTCCCTGCGTGCAATTTTCCCTTGTTCATACTGCTCCGCAAGGTATGTGTTTGCAGTGATGCTCGAAAAAAAAGCCATCGTAAATGCAGCACCGGAAACATCCTGCAAATGTGCCATACGAACAAGCGGTGACGAAATTCGCGCCAGAAAACGGCCCCAATGCAGGGCTTCAATAATGTTCCCGATAGCCAGACCTATTGAAATAGACAGAATAAGCCGAATGAGCGGACGAAAAAGTCCGTTCCAAAGAACATCCATATCCATAAAAGAAAACAATTCTGTGTGCATACTCAATTTCTACCATACTTTGTCGCAATAAGAAATCTACTCTCATTCCATCGGTTCTCTACGTACTTAAATCATCTTATGAAGTTGCGTAGAAATTCTTGAAACACGGTAACAAAAAAGGCTGTACAGCATGGCTGAACAACCTTTTTATATCAATAACGTTAGCGGGCACGTTTAGCCCTCTTCATGCCCTTCATCGCGAGGCAGATTCGGCTTTGAAGCCTCTTCGCGAGCAAGATCATCACATCGCTCATTTTCAGGATGTCCGCTGTGTCCGCGAACCCAATGCAGAGTCACATCATGCTTTTCAAGATATGGAAGCAGACGCAGCCAGAGGTCTTTGTTTTTCACAGGCTTCTTGGAAGCATTCTTCCAGCCGTTTTTCTGCCAGTTCACAAGCCATTTTTTCTCAACAGCGTTGCGGACATATTGAGAGTCTGTGTACAGGTCGACCTTGCAAGGCTCTTTCAGCGCTGCAAGCCCTTCAATAACAGCAAGAATTTCCATTCTGTTGTTTGTTGTCAGGGCAAAACCGCCTGATAATTCTTTTTCAGTATCGCCGTATCGCAGAATACTTGCCCATCCACCCGGGCCGGGGTTACCGAGGCAGGAACCGTCTGTATATAAATAAATATGTTTCATACTCTTACTCGCATATTCTATGTAGTTCGAAATGGAATACGTTCCGCATGGCTGATGATATACTGCGGGGCAACGTCATCAGTATGGAACATAAAAAATGCGCCGCGGCTAGCTTTTTCCACACGCCTTGCCCATACCGGCATGACTGTCAGTAAGAAAGTTCCCAACACCAAGCCAACAAAAACCTTCAAAGCAACGGACAAGATATTTTCTACAAACAGTCTTTATGCTCTCACCGCTGCATGGTACATTTACAACACGTAGCAACCACAGGTCGTCTGTCAGCTTTTTGCATGACAACATCCAGCTTTTTAACTGTCTGCATTACCTAAAGGAAACGTATGACCAATACAACTGTTCTTGTTAAATGGGCTTTTATTATTCTATGTGCCCTTATTATTGCCGGTTTTTTATTTTTCCGCCATTTAGGAACACGTTCGGCAGACATTACAAGTAAGCTCGGTGTTCATAACGGTCAGCTTGCCGCCATGCCTGACACGCCTAACGCTGTTTCGAGTCAGACCGATGATGCCTCCAAACATGTTGACGCTCTGCCCATGCAAGGTTCCGCCAAAGAAACTCTTACCAAAATTTTGGCCTGCTTGCAGGAAATGGGGAACAATACAGTTACGACCCAGCTCGACAACTACATTCACGCAGTGTTTGTCACACCATTCATGAAATACCATGATGATGTTGAGTTTTATATTGATGCTGCCAACAACAAAGTGCAGTTCCGTTCAGCATCCAGAGTCGGTAAATCTGACCTAGGTGCCAACAAAGCACGATACGATGCTTTTAAGAAACTCTATTTGCAATAAGCATCCCGCTTAACCAAGTAGGGTTATGCCGGTTCAAAAAGTTTGCAAGGCTATTCACAAAAAACGGCAGGTCATGTGACCTGCCGTTTTGTTATCTATAAAGAGAATTAATTCCCGCCCATATCATCCCAGAGTTTTTGCAGTGCCGAGGCAAGCCCGTGCTGCCACTGGTTCTTTTCAAAATACGGTGTAAAAAATTCATTCTGTAATTTGTACATATAATCTGTTCCGAGTGCTTTACGCAGCAACGGTGGGAATTCTACCAGCACCTGACGAGTATACGGGTTTAGTCCGATAAACACGGTTTTTGTATCCAGTTCATCCGGCAATACCACTGGAGTATTGCGCACCTGCACCCGCAGTTTTAGCCCGTGGGTTTCACGCAGGGCTGCGGCATAATCACGCAGGGCTGATTTTTGCGCTGCTGTTAACGTCTCTGTCTGGTCATAGACTGTTCCACGGGAACGAATCTCTTTGTAGCTGGATTCTGTCTGATACCAAAATGCGACGGAAACAATAACAAACACTGCTATCAGCAGCATCGCACGCAAAAAGAATTCGCCAGAAGATTTGGCGCGGATTAGCGGACCGCGTTTATTTCTAAAAAATCCCATCTGCTCTCCGGTTCTACTACGGGCTACTTGCTCCGCAGGCTGTTAACTACTCACCACATTTCGCCATTTCTTTAATGGCTGAGGCATACCGTTGTGCTACTTCGTCCATGTACCCGGTGTCAATTTCACCTTTCCATGTAACTACTTCGGTAAAACGTTTCGGAATCTTTACGGCATCCACATCAAAACCGGTTCTGCACTTCAACTGCCAACGCAACTTCTGGATATACTTGCCTGCCTCTTCAAGGTTATCGGCAATATTTTGAAAACCTGCAGCAGTCAACGCTTCCTTCAGTTTCTCAGGCCCGTATGTTCCACGAGCAAACAGACAGCCCATCATACAGTTGATGTAAATTCGACCACGCTCATCTTCGAGCATAAACTCAATGGCTTTGTCTGCATTCTTTTCAGTATTGTTCTGATCAAATGCGTAACCGCCTGTATCAAGATGTGAGTGTCTGAAGCCGTAGGCTGAAGCAACAAAGAAGACTTCACCAGTGGCATACCCTGCCATTTCCTGCCCCAGAACGCAGGCAAAATCTTCACCACCGTAAAGCTTTGCCGCTGCCATCGATCCTCTGGACAATGCCTGATAAAACGCATTTTCACCGGAGGCTATGAACTTTAATCCTTCAAGGAAGCCTTTCATCTCTCCAAACTTGAGTTCGACAATGGTCTCTTCCTGAGAAATGTAGCCTTTTTCTGTCGCCTCTGCCGCCCATGCAAGGGCAACGCCTGCGCTCATGCAGTCCAGCCCAAGCTTTTCAGTTTCATCCAGCAAGGCAAGAACGTCTGCGGCATTTGTAATGCCGAGCATACTGCCCTGAGCGAATATAGGCTCGTAATCATACGAAACCTGTTTGTAGAGGAACTCATGCTCGCTTGCAAACTGCTGACGTAACAGGCCGATATGAATACATCCGACAGGACAACCTGCACAGGCTGCCTGACGAAGCAGGAGCTGTTCTGCGAAGGTTTCACCGGATATCCCTTCTACGCCTTCATCCTGTGTTTTTTGCAGGTTGTTCCATGGAAGAGCTTGCAGTTCATTCAACGGAATCAAATTCTGCGGAGTACCTAAGTCATGGTACTTTTTCATCTTCCCTGTTTCAGTGATATCTTTATAAATATCTTTCATCATTTCGGCATAGGCTTTTCCTTCCGGAAGATCGAAAGAACCGTCACCTGAAACTACGATGCCTTTCAGGTTCTTAAAGCCCATTGCGGCACCGGAACCCATGCGCCCGAAATGCCTGAAGGAGTCTACGTTGATGCATGCATACGCCACACCGCGCTCACCTGCCTGCCCGATTCGTATGGCGGAACGATGACCTGCATTTTTCTTACCGAACCGACGCAAAAATTTACCAGTGGCAAAGACATCTTTGCCGCGCAGATAGGTAACATTTTCAATTTCACAGGAGCGTGAACCGACAACCAGAGCGCTGAGTTTTTCAGCTTTTCCTGTTATCATCAGCGCATCGTATCCGGCAAAACGAATAGACAATGCCAGCCTGCCGCCAGCATGGCTTTCTGACCATTCATCAGTGTATGGTGAACGGAATCCGCACACGACTTTGCTCATGAGCGGATAAAAACCGGTCAGTGGGCCAATGGCAAAAATCAAAGGCTGTCTCGGATCATCCGCCGGAGCGTCGTCTATACCATACCGATCGTATAACACGGCTGCCAGTCCGCTACCGCCGATGTGCATATGGCGGTCTTCAATCTGCAATGCCTTGCTCTTTCCCGTATTCAAATCAACATGCAATACGCGGGAGAAATTTGGATCCATTTTCATTCTCAGGCTCCTCTATTCTTCTTCGTATGTCGGGATTTCGCGCAACTCTATACAGTTGTGCGGACAAAACGGCACGCACCGTCCACAGTGAATGCACAGATACGGCAAATCACTTTCCGGTTCATAATAGATTGCATCAACCGGACAGGCTTCTGCACATTTGCCGCACTTAATGCATTTGTCGTGCTTTACAATGACACCGCCGCCCTTACGCTGTTTAAGAGCATCCGTTGGACAAACCTCCGCACACGGGGCGGGATCACACGCCACACATACCTGCGCTTCGAATCCGGTTGTCAGCCCGCCGGCAGACGAAATACGGATTCCAGCTGTGTTCCATGAAAGCTTTTTATGAACGAGTCGCGCGCAGGCCAATGAACAGGAATGACATCCTATACACTGTTCCATTCGCACCGCTTCTAGTCTTTTCATACGTAATCCTGCTGTTTTTCCTCT
This sequence comes from Halodesulfovibrio sp., assembly GCF_015482765.1. Taxonomy (GTDB): domain Bacteria; phylum Desulfobacterota; class Desulfovibrionia; order Desulfovibrionales; family Desulfovibrionaceae; genus Halodesulfovibrio. The sequence goes on along the minus strand of NZ_JADMLB010000058.1, from coordinate 35,553 downwards.
TAAGGAGTGTTACCAGATCCCTCTATTTGTACTGCTCCGGCGCATGCAAATCCTTGATATTCTCGTAAGCAGTTGCTGACATTCAAACACAGAAAAATGGTGATTATCATCATATGTCTCTTTTCTGTGCCGGTTGTGCAGTCTGCAATGACTTACTTCTATGCCGCACTTTTACAGTTAGGGAACCATTTCTGTAGGTTACCATTTTCAGATCATGACCATTGTTGCGCTTTCATGATCTGCCAGCCTTCTGTATACCATACTTCGCGTCAGTTTTTCTGCATTTTTTCAGGAACATAATTCCCTATACTCTGACTAAAGCGAATTCTATAGTCGAATTTATACAACAAGTTATAATCGTTACGTTGAATGCTGCTTGACCTATTCAGACAACTGCCCTAGATTTCATATATTATGAATTGGGATTGGGAAAAACTGCAAGAAAAGCGGCAGAGGCAATCGGGTCATGGTCCGAACTGGGGTGGAAACACTCCTGACGGCAATGATTCTGACCCGATCGGCGACGGCCTGAAGAAACTTCGGGGAATTAATTTCCCTGCGGGCAAGTTCGTTCTTGCCCTTGTAGTTCTTTTATGGCTCGCATCCGGTATTTACATTGTACAACCTGACGAAGAAGGTGTTGTTCTGCGGTTCGGCAAATATGTTGCCACTACCGGTGCAGGACCGCACTATCATCTTCCGTACCCTATTGAGACAGTTTACAAACCTAAGGTGTCTCAAATCCGCCGTATTGAGGTCGGGTTCCGTTCTACTGGCAAGTCTTCATCTTTCCAGCAGGGACAATCCCGTACTGTCAAAGCGGAATCACTCATGCTTACTGGTGATGAAAACATCGTCGATGTTCAGTTCATTGTTCAGTACCGCATCAGCAACGCTGTGGACTACCTGTTTAATGTTACCCAGCAGTCCGTTACTGTTAAAAGTGCTGCCGAAGCCGCCATGCGTGAAGTTATCGGCCACAACAAAATTGATAACGCTCTGACTGAAGGTAAATTGGAAATTCAGAATAACTGCCGCCAGCTGCTGCAGGATATCCTGAATCGCTATGAAGCCGGTATTCAAGTTGTTGCTGTGCAGATGCAGGACGTACATCCACCGCAGGAAGTTGTTGACGCATTCAAAGACGTTGCCAGCGCCCGTGAAGACCGCAGCCGTATTATTAACGAAGCTGAGGCGTACAGTAACGATATTCTGCCAAAAGCACGTGGTGCTGCAGCAGAAATTGTGAACCAGGCACAGGCATACAAAGAATCTACCGTTAACAAAGCTCAAGGTGATGCGTCTCGTTTCCTTGCTATCCTTGCTGAATACAATCAGGCTAAATCCATCACCAGAAAAAGAATGTATTTAGAAGCTATGGAAAAAGTCTTCAGCGGTTCCGGAGTTAACAAAGTCATTGTTCCTAACAAGGGCGTTGCTCCTACTATTCCATTTTTACCGCTCAGCGACGACAGCATGAAGGGGAGTAAGTAATGAAAAAAACAGCTACTCCAATTATCATTCTGCTGGTTCTCTTAGTTGCTGCAGTGTTCCAGTCTGCCTTTATTGTTAAGCAGACTGAAAAAGCTATTGTTCTCCAACTTGGTAAACCGGATAACAACGTTTACGGACCTGGCCTGCACTTCAAAATCCCGTTTATCCAGAACGTCATCTACTTTGATGCACGTCTTCTGGAATATGATGCGCAGCCTGCGGAAGCTCTTACACAAGACAAAAAAGCTCTTGTGCTGGACAACTACGCCCGCTGGCGCATTGTAAACCCTCTCCTCTTCTACCAGACCGTTCGTACTATTCCGGGTGCTCAGGCACGACTTGATGATATTGTATACTCCCAGCTCCGTGCGGCTCTCGGTCGTTACACGCTGACTGAAATCGTTTCTACTGAACGCGACAACATTATGAGAATGGTTACAAAGCGTTCCTCTGATTTGATTAAAGCATACGGTATCGAAATTGTGGACGTACGTATTAAACGTACTGACCTGCCGCCTGAAAACCAGCGTGCTATTTTCGGACGTATGCGTGCAGAACGTGAACGTCAGGCAAAACAGTACCGCTCTGAAGGACAGCAGGAATCAATCACTATTAAATCTCTTGCAAACAAAGAGCGTACAATCATTATTGCAAAAGCAAACAAAGAAGCTGAGATCATCCGTGGTCAAGGTGATGCACTTGCAACAAAAATCTACGCTGAATCGCTTGGTAAGGATGAAGAATTCTACAACTTCCAGCGATCACTTGAAGCCTATCAAGACAGCTTCAAAAACAACACTCGCATTATTGTAACTCCGGAAAATAAATTCCTTAACGAAATGCGATAACAACACAATGCAAAAGAGCGTAGCTGCATCGTAGTTAGATGCTGCTACGCTCTTTTTTTATCTTTACATTTTTTGTCATGTCTTTTCCCTCGATTTACTCTAATCTGCAGGGTAATATTTGCGCCTTGAACTTCATGGTAAGCATAGCCAATTAAGCAGTAGTTACTATTACGCTCAATCGGATTTACAATTTTTAATGAATATCCATGTATCGTGATATTGACAAACCATTGCAAATCCGTCCACAAAGAGTGTTTGCATCCGCTAAAAGCTTGTAACTCTTTTAGGCATCAAAAAGACTGCATTCGTTTTTTTGATGTGTTTCGCATGTAAACAATAGTTCTATTGTTTAACGTACTGCCATGCTTGTTCATCGCAACCATGTCGCAGGCTTTGCACAAAATACCCAGCAATTTTCAACGACAAGACTAGCCCCCGTAAGCGTAAGCTTATCCAACGTCTTGGCGGGAGAGACACCGTGTCCACCTTTGATGAAGTTTTTGAACGTATCAAACTAGCTACTAATACTAGAACTCAGGTTGAATTGGCCGAAGTACTTGATATTCGCCAATCAAGTATCTCTGACGCAAAGCGCAGAGATTCTGTACCTTCTGACTGGTACATGAAGCTGTTTGAAAAGTTTGGTCTTAATCCGGACTGGCTTAAAAAAGGCGTCGGACCAATGTACTTGCGTACAGAGGAAGACGGCTACCAGCCAGTTGAAGGCCCTGCTGCTGGTCGGGTTTTTGAAAACCCAGCTAAATTTGGTGATCCAGATGCCCGCAGCGCTGTTGTAACTATCCACTCCATGCAAAATGTTGAAGTTTCTGACAACGGTGAAGAGGCTCGTCGCTTTACCAGCGTTGGCAAACTTTCCATCCCACAATCTTTTGCTGGTGCGACCATTCAAATTTTCCGTGTTGATGCTTCCAGTATGGAACCACTCATCAAGAAAGGCGCTTTTGTAGGTCTTGATACTGCTCAGACCAACATCCTTTCCGGTGAAATCTACGGCGTGTACGTACCGTACGAAGGCATCTCCATTAAGCGCATCTTCCTTGATGCTGCTAATCAACGTTTTATCCTCCGCAGTGAAAACCCTGCTCACCCTGAGCAGTATCTGCCGATGGATCGCTGTACTGAAGACGTTGTAGGTCGCGTTGTCTGGAACCTTCAGACAATGTAAACAAGACTTTTCTAATAAAAAAAGGCGGTCATTTTGACCGCCTTTTTTTATGGCCTTCAACATAAAAATTCCTTCTACCCCGCCTAGACAACCACATGCATTTATTGCATATACATCAAGAGCTTCACGTACTTTCTTCTTCGTAACAGTACTACGCAACTGTTTGATTTTTTATGTGCCGCATCAGCAGCATTTTTGCTGCACATCTTCTTATGCGGCAGAGTGGGGAATGATTATGGCCTCTATCAGTATTCTTGTTGTTGATGACGAACGCATTGTGGCACTCGACATTAAAGGTACCCTTGAAACTCTCGGGTATCAGGTCTGTGCTGTTGCCAATACTGCTGAGACTGCACTCCAAGCTGCAGAAACACACTCGCCTGACCTTATCCTCATGGATATTAACCTAAAGGGAGAAATGGACGGGATTGCCATTGCCCATGTTTTCAACGCTAAATACACCATACCTGTTGTCTTTCTCACTGCATACTCTGACAGGGATACCTTTGAACGAGCGAAATCATCAAATCCGTACGGGTTTATTTTAAAACCTTTTGATGCCCGAAAACTGCATTCTGCCATTGAAATTGCTCTTGTTAAGCACTCTGAAGAAGCACGTCTTACGGAAGCCAGACAAAAAGCTGAGCTTGAAAACAGTGCCAAATCCAGCTTCTTTGCCAATATGAGTCATGAAATCCGCAACTCTTTAAACGGAATTGTGGGAATGACCGACCTTGCTCTGGAAACAGCTTTAGACAAAGAGCAAAAAGAATATATGACAACAGTGCTGGATTCCGCAGAGAATCTGCTGGATATCCTGAATGACATCCTTGATCTCTCGCGCATTGAAGCACGCAAAATGTCGCTTTCACCCAAGCGGTTCAACCTTGAAGAACTCATCAACAAGACAATCCGCACCCACCTGCCTAAAGCACATAAGAAAAAGCTGACCCTCACCTATGACATTCCGTCTTTTGTTCCCCGTATGCTGAAGGGCGATCCTACGCGCGTCTCACAAATTTTGAACAACCTGCTCTCCAACGCCATCAAGTTCACAGATCAGGGAGGCATTTCTCTTGAAATTTCAGATCTTGCCACGCTTGGAGCATACTCGGAGCAACAACATATTCCTGTTCCTAAATACCGAATGCTGCTTTTCTCTGTACGCGATACTGGAGTGGGACTGACAGAGGCAGAGCAAAATTACATTTTTGAACCGTACAAGCAGGTACTAGCCGAAGGTAAAACACCTATACGCGGAACCGGCCTCGGGCTTGCCATCTGTAGAGACCTTGTGGAGTTAATGAACGGAACAATCTGGGTGCGAAGCAAACCCGGTGCAGGAAGCACCTTCCATTTTACAGCTCAATTCGAACACGGTGAACTTGAGGAGGATATTACTGAACAGGAGATTATTCCTGAATTCCCGCAGGGACTTCATGTCGCGATTGCTGACAACAATATTGTGGGACAAAAACTGCTTCTGGAGTTGTTAGAAAAGAAAGGGTTTATATGTCATGTCACTTCGAACGGCGCTGAGCTATTGGAATTACTAGCTTCTGAGAGTGTTGATCTTGTTGTGACGGAAATCAAACTGCCGTTCCTCACCGGTATTGAAGCAATGAACCACATTCGCTCCGGCACTATTCCTGACACACCGACAACATTACCGGTCATTGCAGTAACTGCTTTTGCATTGAAAGGTGACAAAGAACGCTTTATTGAAGCCGGAATGGACGGGTATGTTTCAAAACCTATTCATGCTTCTGAATTTTATCGAGAAATAGCACGCGTACTGCAACCTGAAGAAATTCCTGCACAGCCGCAAAAGGAAATTGAACAAACCGACATGACACAGGTGCTGGACGTTGACGGGGCTATGGTTCGTCTTGATGATGATAATGAGCTTATCTGCCGCCTGTACTCTCTCTTTGTAGACGAAGTAGCCGAACGTCTGTATGGATTGAAACTCTTTTTACAAGAAAATGCTTATGATAAGGCTGCTCTGCACAGCCAGTCTTTTGCTGCGGCTGCATTCAACATTGGTGCAAACAGTTTAGGGAATGCGCTTATGCAGATTTACGCTGCTGCGGCAAAACACAAACCAGTACCAGCTGAACAGTTGCAGGCTCTCGAAGAACTAAGCATTAAGACAACCGAAGAAATATCTCGAAATATGAATAACCTCGCGTAATCTGACTTGCCCGGAGACTACATGGCTCAGCTACTGCCAACAACGACACGTTCCTATTCTTCCTCCCAGTTGCCGGAAGCTGTTTCTACTCTTCTTCGACAGTTGAGCGATACCTGCTTATCTGACCAGAGCCTTGACCTTGATTACGTACGCTGTTTCCTTTCTTCCTCCCTTGGCTGGGAACGAAAGGAGGTTCTTGCAAATTTAAAAGAACAACTTCTGGAGCCTGAAAACCTTTCTACCCTGACGCACCATATCCAGTTGCAAACAGCAGGAAAGGTCAGCACGTTTCCGTTGTTTTTTCTTGATTCCTACGGGCAGCGAGTCACAATTCTTGTCCATTCTCGTCCACTGCGTCTGCCGGACGGAAGTAAAAAAATCAGCAGCACACTTTCATTAGGATCAGACAGCAACCCGACTCAAAAACAATCGAACAGGCAACGCCTGAATCTGCTGGCAATTCTGGATAAACTTCCGGAATTTGTGGCGCTGGTTACACCGCAGTTTACCTTACGGTATATTAACAAGCCATTCCGCAACCAAGTACAATTAAATGTAGGCGACTCCTGCTACCATGCTTTCACAGGAAACAGTGAATCTACCGGTACGCCTACCCATCCATATCTCCCGCCTTTTGATGTATTTGAAACGGGTTCTCCTTCATTCTCCGCTTGGAAAAGTCCCCGTTCAGGTCGTTCCTATCGCTTTTTAAGCTACCCTTTTACCGACACGGACGGAGATCAGCTCATTCTGCTGATGGGGCTTGATATTACGCAGCTCACCCGTTTTCAGGAAAAATTGGCGATCACAGAACGCCAATATCACCTGATCACAAACAACCTTTCTCTCGCTATTGCCGTAATTGACGGACAGCGCAATATTACTGCCGCGAACAGCCAATTCCGAAACTGGTTCAAACTTCAAAACGAATCGTACCCAGTAAGTTGCCCTTCTATCCTCACGAAGGAAGATGAAAACGGGAAATCACTATTGGATAAAACAACCAGTTTAACCATTCATGACGGCAAAGAGCATGAATGCGAATTTTCCACGACACGTGACGGAGCCGAACTGACATTCCGCATTACAGCGTGCCCGCTGCATCGAACCAAATTATTTTCCTCAGCAATTATTCTTCTTGAAGATATAACCGAAAAGAAGAAGATAGCCCAAAGAACCCAGCAGATGCGGAAACTGGAAGCCATGAGTACGCTCGCTGCCGGCATTGCACACGAAATCAACCAGCCGCTCTCTGCACTGCGCCTGTATGCCAGCGGACTGGATATGATGGTTGAGCAGCGCGGAGCAGTTCCGCCCGAAATTTTGCAAGAACGCCTTCAGTGGATCCTTCATGAAACAGGAACTATTGAAGATATCATTACGCACATGCGTTCACTGGTTCGTCATCAGGGAGCTATTCCGCTTCAACACTCAGATGTAAATCAAGCTGTTACACAAGCTCTGGGCATGTTGCAAAGCAAGCTTGATTCCCGAAATATCTGCATTGAAGAACAACTTCAGGATTCGCTTCCTCCTGTTCTTGCTCTGCCCATTCAGCTGGAGCAAATTGTAATCAATGTTGTTATGAATGCTGCACATGCACTTGAACTCTGCTCAGAGCAACGCTGCATAACCATTACAACGCTGGAAACTGATGACAAACAAGTTCTGCTAAGCATCCGTGATAACGGACCCGGACTGAAAGGACTTGGTGACAAAATATTTGATCCGTTTTTTACAACCAAAGAATCCGGAAAGAATATGGGGCTGGGTCTTGCTTTGGTTCATACCTTCGTTACCAGCTGGGGTGGAACCATTACAGCCGAGTCACCGCTATCTGACAACAAAGGGACACTTATTAAAATTTTACTTCCACAGGCTCCGTCTGCTTAAGAGATCTGCATGCGAATACTTATTGTTGATGACAACTCTACAAGCCTGCAAAGTCTGAGTGTTGTACTCACTGACTTGGGGCACCAGCCTAGTACATTCAGCGACCCTGTTGCAGCGCTGAATCATGCTAAAGAAAGTTATTATCCCCTTATTATTACAGACATAAAAATGCCTGCTATGGACGGCCTTTCCCTGCTTGCAGAGCTTAAGGCATGTGAAACCAGTAAGCGCAGTGATGTTATCATCATTACCGGACACGGTGATATGGAAACAGCCATCACAGCATTACGAAACGGTGCGTATGACTATTTAAATAAGCCTATCAATGCCAGAGAACTGGCAGCAGCAGTTGAACGCAGTGCAGAACACCAGACCCTTCTTTTTGAGAACACTGATCTCAAACAAAATATGGAAGAACGTGTTGCTGAAGCAAAGGAATCTTTGCAGGAAGATCTTGAAAAAATGCGTTCGCAGCTCAGGAACGTGTCCGGCATAGGACAAATTATTTCCGGTTCTTCCAAAATGCAGGAAATCATTCGCGACGCCACCATTTTTCATCATGAGCCGGATGTTCCTGTACTTATTGAAGGTGAGACCGGTACAGGTAAAGAGGTTATTGCAAGACTGGTTCATCATGGCGATACCCACTGCGATACCCCCTTTGTTGCCTTGAACTGCTCTGCCATTGCTGAATCACTTTTTGAGAGTGAATTGTTCGGGTACGAGGCCGGAGCATATACCGGCTCACGCGCCGGTGGTTCTGCAGGTAAATTGGAACTGGCCGGAAACGGCACTCTTTTTCTTGATGAAATTGCAGAAATGCCGCTTCAACTTCAGCCTAAGCTTTTACGTGTATTGGAAGACAGAAGCTTCTATCGTGTCGGTGGGCTTCAGAAAAAACATTTTTCCGCGCGTATTATCGGGGCAGGAAACAAAGACCTTGAAATGATGGTTGAAGAAGGTCTCTTCCGTAGAGACTTGTATCACAGATTAACCGTCGGGCATCTGCGTCTCCCGCCATTACGGGAGCGACAAGATGACATCGTAAAAATGGCATCTCTCTTCCTCCGTAAGCAGGTAAAACGAAAAGGGAAAAAATTTACAGCCATTGCACCGGAAACTCTTACCCTGCTCAAAGAGTACCCTTGGCCCGGAAACGTGCGAGAATTAGAGAACACAATAGAACGTGCAGTACTTATTCATGATGACATACTGTTGCGTCCTGAGCATATTGAGTTTTTAGCATCATCACGATCACTACAGCACAGCGAAGGTGTTAGTGCCCCGTTGCCGCCGACTACGGGATTACCTTCCATCGACATTGCATCATCGACGATCATTCTCCCAGAAAACCCGTTCAATCTGGAAGACGTTACACAATCTGTTATTCGCAAAGCACTTGCTAAGTTTGATGGAAACAAAACAAAAGCCGCTGAGTACCTTGGAATTTCCCGATATGCTCTGTATCGGAAAATTTCATAACATGTGCATTTTCGCACACTGTGCGAATTCGAACGTTCGAATCCGCACAAAATAGGCTCAATAACAGTTTTCTGACAAAACAAAACACTAAAAAAAACGTAACATACTGTTTTATAGATTCTTTTTTTACAAGCCAAAACTTAACATTTTGGCACGATAGATGCTATAAGTCTTGTTGACGGTTGGATTGCCAGCGATTAGGCGTCCCCCCCCCAACGTACCAACCGTCGTGCTTAGGCTCTGAATACGGTGCGAACTATATCTGACTTCCCCCCCCTACAGTTATAGTTCTATTTCCGAGGCGTAGATTCAGACCAACCTATCTTGCCCCCTGTAATCATCCCCCCCCCGATTACAGGGGGCTATCTTTTGGACGCAACAAAAGGCTCAACGCCATCGGCGAGAGACTATTCATCAATCCAAATACTATGTGATGCTAAAGCTTAGTGGCGTTCGTTTTAACGACGTCTGAAATATCCAGACGAGATTCAATAGCGGCGGTCAACTGCCCCAATGCATCAAATACAGGGGACACACTTACAAGCCATAACGCGGCTGTTCCATCCGGATACATGCCCTCTTCTGTCACAACAACAGGCTTTCTCGAAATAAAAACTTTTGCCACAGGGCAATCTCCACCCGGGAACTCTCGAGTACACACATGTCGGCAGGATCGTCCTTCAGCGATAGCAAAGGTCTCCATAAAAGCATTGTTGGCATGAACGATGGTAAAAGACGTATCCACAACAGAAACATAGCCCGGCATCCCTTTGAAAAGAGATTCGAAGTATGAACGGCTCTCTGTAGCATTCTGCATACGTCTGCTGAAGACTTCACCGGAACGAACCAGCGCCATCGTCAAGGCATCCAGTTCTATCTCTTTAGGAATGTTGGTCGGAAGGGGAGCACTACCCAGTTCGGTTGCCGTTTGGGTAAGTGCCTCTAAAGGACGGCATACAAGCCCTCTGCACAACTTGTTAAACAAGTAGTAAAAACACGGGACTGTAATGGCAGCACAGCATGCCATAAGCCACAGAATATCCACTGGCGTGAGTGGGGAACTTGCAGCAAGTATGAGGAGTGCACAAAGCACTACCAATCCTGAACAGCTGAAAAAGACTGCTGCCGCAACAGAAAACTTTGTGGCTAAAGAAAACTTGGCATGGCGAAATAATAACAAAAGCTGTGCCCCCCGTGTGATGATATAATCATACTAACACACAGCGGCTTTTATCGCAAAAACGTGAATATCGTGCGGAAATTACAACCATAAAAAAGCGACCTGATCTTGCAGCACAAGATTGGTCGCTCTTTTTTTACTGGCAAGTTTAATCGATAGCTTCGAAAAACTCTTTTTCTGCACCACAGAGAGGGCATACCCAGTCATCCGGCAGATCTTCAAAAGCTGTTTCTGGTGGAATATTGCTTTCAATATCCCCGAGTTCAGGGTCATACACATATCCGCAAGGGCATTCGTACTTTTTCATTCGTTCCTCCAGAGGAAATCTGTTAAATCATGCGCATACTATGCACAGAACAAATTAGGTTAGCAAGCGAATTATACACCTGTCCGCTAGAGTTTTTTTGCACAAATCAATTCAATTTGCTTAACAACATAGGGAATAATATTATGCACAATTACCTGAACACCGGCGGCATTTGGGTGATGCCCGTCTTTTTGATTCAGGGAATGGTTAAGCGCAACGCCTTCTAAAAAAAAGGGATAAAACGCAACATCATACTTTGCGGCAAGATCGGGGTATACGGCATCAAACTTATCGGCATACTTTTGCCCGAGATGCGGAAGTGAATACATCCCAGCAAGTAGCAACCTAACGCCCCTATTCTGAATTTCCCGTATCATTGCTGCAAGGTTACTTCTCATACGTGTTACACTTCTATGTTGCAGCATATCATTTGCTCCGAGTTCCAATATGACGATATCGGGTCTGCTCAGCAAAATTTTGGGTAATCGGGCAAGCCCTTCCGCGGTTGTGTTTCCGGCAATGCCATCATTCTCCACAACAACAGAATATCCTAACCGACGAAGTGTTTCCTGCAATACCACCGGAAACGAGTCCATAGCATTATCCAGCCCATAGCCGGAAATAAGGCTGTCTCCAAAAGCAGATATAAAGAAAATCTTTCCCGGAGGACATGTTATCCCCTGCGCTTCAGGCGTAAAGTACGCCAGATCGGTCTGTGGATAGTGCGACGTACGTGAAGTTCGCGGAGTATATTTCACGCTGCGCAACTTGAGAGAAGAAGCTTCTTTCTTAACAGCAACCGCTACAAGTTGCGGCTCCTGCGAGCTGTATGCCTGAGTGTATGCAAATACACACAGGATCAAAACCGCGATACAGATGCGACCACACCGCATCAGCCTGCCATGTCTCATCGTGGTCTCCATAGGTCTGTTTTGTTCGTTGAGAATTGCGAATCTCAACCAGTATACTCCCGACACTATGTAAAAAAATGATATGAGATACAGAAAAGACAGCTTATCAGCAGGCTACGTGTGCAATGCTTTCTAACCATTCTACACAAAAAAACCGAAGGAATTTTTCTAAATGGCCATTGCCGCCATTCAAAAAAACACCTTCGGCTCTTATAGGTAAAGAAAACAGTCAGCTATAAATCGACTAGCTCGACATCACCAACTTCTATCGGAAGCCCTAAGAACCAGCTTCCTGTTCTGGCGAATCTGGAAATATCGTCTGTTGTTAAAAACAGCGTTCCACCGCATTCAGTTTTTTTCTGTAACAGCCCGCGGTCAGTCAGTACTTTTTTCACTTCCTGCGCTGTTGTTTCTGCAGAATCAACAATATGGACGCCGTCGCCTACAACATTGCGAATTGATGGAGCGAGTAAAGGAAAGTGGGTACAGCCAAGAACAACTGTATCCGGCGCTGTACGCTGAGCTGTTTCGAGCGGTGAAGAAAACAACGGGTTCAAATAACGGGCAACGATCCCTTCAACAAGTTCACCTTCTGTCCAGCCCTCTTCTGCCAGAGGAACAAACAGTGGACATGGAAGTCCTGTTACCTGCACATCTTCACGAATGTTGTATATTTCCCGCTGATAAGCATTCCCACGAATTGTGGATTCTGTGGCGAGCACAACGATATTGCCGTTTTCTGTTGCAGCACAGCTTGCCGCGGCACCGGGTTTAACCACACCAAGTACCGGAATATCAGGAAACGCCTGCTGCAAAGGTTCAATAGCTACAGAACTTGCGGTATTACATGCAATAACAAGCATTTTTACGCCGCGCTCGACAAGCTTACCTGCTGCCTGCACTGCATAACGAATAATGGTTTCCTGACTTTTGGTTCCGTACGGAAGCCGTGCAGTATCACCAAGATATAAAAATTCTTCGCATGGAAGGCTTGAACGCAGTGCTTTCAGCACTGTAAGCCCGCCTACGCCAGAATCAAACAGTCCAATTGGAAGAGAAGTCATTGTAATATCTCCGACATCAATTCTACAAATTGATGAGTACATCTTACCACCCTGTATGGCAGGGCTGAACCTACTCCTGCTGCTAAAAAAGGCAAGCAGAGTGCAGGCTGCAAACGGATTTTCACCCTATTTCTTTTATTATCAACCAGTAAGAGCCACATCTATACCAAAGCTACATAGAATCGGGCTGCAAAATAGCGCATACTAAAAATCCCCTAGTCACTCTTATTCTTACGCATTTTGCGTACAGTGCCGGCGTGCCGGAGGACAGTATGACACACGATAAATCCACAATTCTTACTGAAGAAGAATCCATTTTTTCCCGATATATTGCTTTAACAGGCAATCCGCTTTTGCCTGTTACTCCCGGTACATGCATAGGTACAATACAACGCCTTGAACATTTTCATCTTTCCTCTGAAGTCGGGAATGAAAATGATGCTGTTCCCAATACACATAATTACTCTATAGATACAGGAACCAATAAAATCTACGCAACAACTCTGGGTGTACTGCATATTGATAATAACAAGATTGTTGTCCGCCCAATATTGTACCCCGCTAACGACGGCATGACAGTATATGGTGATATTTACCACAAGGACTATTCAGGCAACTCCCTGCTGTTGAGTCATTATGCAGCAGCCCTCTGGCAGCTGGAGGTAAATGCTCCTATTGATACCGCCCGTTTTAATGCCGCCGCCCGCAAAGCAAGAGAGCTTGAAACGCCCGTGCGCATGGTACCAATTTGCAAGGGAAAACCTGCAATTCATGAAGAACCGCCTGTTATTTTGCCATTACTTCCGGAACGGATTCTCCGCACAATGCAGGATGCGTCTGCTCCTGTTGATTATCGGGATCAAGGCTTTTTCGCTGAAATACCTGCACATACGCCTGTAGCCATTCAAATGCCGGTTCCTGAAACATCTAACGGGTTTGATGTATACGGCAACGCCTTACCGGTTATGGAAAAACCGGCACCCAAGCAAAACAGCTCTGCCAAAGAGCCTCTCACTATCGGGGAAAATCTATATGGAATCCCCCAACACGGCGGACATACAGTCTACTACTCTTCATGCAAAGGGCTTATGAGCATACGCGACGACATCCTTTCGATTACCGACGTCTTACGTATCGAAGGAGATGTAAGCATGAAGACCGGAAATATTGTCGTTAAACAAGGCTCGGTGCATATTACAGGCTCAATCACTGCCGGTTTTACGGTTGAGGCTCCACAGCATGTGATTGTTGATGGAAATGTAGATCAGGGAAATATTACCTGCGGCGGGGATGTATTTGTTTCCGGTGCCATCATTATGAACAAAGCCAGCACCATTACCTCTAAAGGTTCAGTGTATGCCAACCACATGCACAATGCTGATGTTGTTGCAGCACACAGCATTGTGACTTCCGGCTCTATTATAAACTCTGAACTGACCGCCGGCAGCGCTATACGCACCTGTTCTGAAAAAGGGACGGTGCTTGGAAGCACACTAGTGGCAGGCAGCGAAATAAATATCGCTGAAGCAGGAGGAGAGCACGGAGCACCGCCGATTCTGATAATCACAAATGAAGCCGGATCACCAAAAGCATTGCAGCGCATTACATCCGAGGCAGAAACGGTCCTTTCCCAATCTATTTCAAAACTCGACGAATGGATCAGAAAAAGCCAGCAGAAAGAAGTGTCCGGTTCTATGCGGAATCGTGCTGACAAGCTGCTTGAAAAAGCAAAGCGCATCCGCAAATCCATTGCCAACAAAGTTACACCAAAAGTAACACACCCTGTTCATCGAGTTATCATACGGGGCAATGTTGCTGCAGGAACGCTGGTAACAATGCACGGACAGACTCTGACCATCGAGTATCCACTTCCAAAACTATCCATGGAGTTGGAAAATCACCAAAGAGCAGTCCGATCGCAACAAAGTCATGAATGATTACGGGCAAAGATAGCGTTTCCAGAAGCGTTTAATCCCGCTCTGAAGTAGCCGTAATGGATGAAATGTTTCCGGAGTTAGTTGCTGCGGAAGAATAAATCCTTCTGCGTTGAATGCTGAAGGAGGCAATAACGGATACGTCAGTTTTTCTGCGAACGCCCCTCGGATATTTTTTCGTTGCAGTTCCAGCCATAACGGCATTTCATCCACACTGCAGCCAAGTACCGAATATAAAGCAGTATCCAACGAAACAGGATCGCCTGCCGCACCGATCAACCCCAAAGAGTATGGATCGCCTCCGCTCGGCCCCGTCCTGTGCATACAGGTAATCCCGTCCACGACACTTACAGATGGAGGCAATGCCATTGCGACATCTACCAAAAGTTCCCTGAAAGCATTTGCCTTATCCCCATGAGTTGAATGGGCTATCGCTTTTCGCACTCCACTTACGCAGCCGAACAAATTCTTCACAGCAAACGTAGCACGCATTTGCGTGTGCGCCTTCATACGAGGAACATTCAGCAGCATGTCACTATACAATGCACTTCGGGAAATACCTATCGAAGCCCCGCTTTCAAAACGCACTTTTTCCGGAGAATCAAGTGTAATTAAGGGAACATCCAATCGTTCCAACCGCTCCAGTAATCCTATATTTTGGGCAACAGAAGCGGCAGAACCAAATGCCGGAGAATCGCCGACCCTGACAGAACATCCGTAGTCCAATACTGCTTCGCATACAGCTTCGACAACCACCGGATGTGTACAACAGAGGCCTGTACGGTCTGCCTTCAACAAGTTTGGTTTTACCAGTACTGATGCTCCTAGCGAAGGCGCAAAATGGCTTGCTTCTAAACATTCAGAAACAGCTTTATACACGGTACGATAGTCATAATCATCGCATTGAGTTAACGCTACAGGAATCAATCCGCCCGCTTTCTGTGCTGTGTTAGTCAATCGCAACCTCATACTGTTCTAAAAACATAATGTTTATATTGGCTGTCCTGCGGACACCCCACCTATCGCGTACACACAGTCTAGTATTACCCTTCTCTACTATTCCTTGTCATTAAAAAAGCACACACTATCCTCTGAAAAGACAGATACTCCCTTTCCAGTCAACATGTTTTCATTAAACACCGTGTAGAACTTCATCAAATTAACATGCTATAAATATTGGTCATATAGCGTTGACATCTTTTTTTTACGCTGCTAGCTGTATACTAAATTATTATTCGTGTTACTCAAGGAGGATGTTATGAGAAAAAGTGCTATTATTTTGAGTTTACTGATGGTGTTTTCAACTGTGTCTCTTGCTGCCGCGCACGAATTTATTTTGGTGCCGCAACAATGGCAGGCATACCATGATGGACAAAAATTACCATTCAGCCTCGCTTCTTCTCACTCTTTTATGCACAGCGAAGAGCTTGAAGCTGCAGAAAGTGTTGTTGCATCATATAAGGGCAACAAAGTGTCTTTATTTGCCAACAAGCCATATCTGACATGGGATGGAAGCGTGACTCTTAAAGGTGGGGAAGCCGCTGTTCTTTCCGCACATCGAAAGGGAGAAGTGTGGAGCAAAACTACGCAGGGTTGGAAAAAAGGGGATGCATCAACGTTATCGGGCGTAATTCTTTCCAGAAAATACGAGAAGTTCGCAAAATCAATCTTACCTGTCGATGGTAAGACAGCAAACTTTGATCGCAAGATTGGGCATGCTCTTGAAATTATCCCGATTGATAACCCGTTAACAGCCCGTGCCGGGGATGACATCCGCATCAAAGTACTTTTTAACGGCAAAACCATTTCACCTGAAAATATCTTTGCAACCTACAAAGGTTTCTCTGACACAGAAAACACTTACGCGTACACCACAGAGCCATATGGTGAAGGCATTGCAAAAATTCATCTTTCCAGCTCAGGTCTTTGGATGATTCGTGTACAGCATGTTGCTGAAGGTAACGGCTCAAAATACGAAAGCCATGTTATGCGTGCCACATTAACATTCCCGATTGAAAAATAAGATGTACCGCTTAGTATACACGTTGGCGTTTATGCTGCTGGGAGTATCCAGTTTTGCCATTGAGACAGCTTTTGCACACGGAGTAACAGCAAACGGCATCACCAGTAAAACTGTTGCGGTTCATTTTGAATACGCTGGTGGTGATCCTATGTCATACGCAGAAGTTCTTGTATTCGCGCCAGAATCAAAAGACGGGGATGCGGAGTTCCAAAACGGTAGAACTGACGCTAAAGGGAACTTTGCGTTTGTTCCGAACACCTCAGGAACATGGAATATTAGCGCTACAGACATGGGGCACAGAGCTGAGTTGGATGTAACGGTTACTCAAGACGGGGCTGTTCAAGCAAGCTCGGCAACATCCGGAGCTTCACAGCCTCTGCGGATTATTCTTGGCATAAGCATTATTCTTAATCTGCTTTGTGCAGCCCTACTTTTGAAACAAAGAAAAACACACGTGAAGAGCTAAAAGGCGTAAGTTACCTATTACCAAGATTCTGCACCAATCATCCCAAAAAAGCGTGCCAAAGAACTTGGCGTTAGAATAATATTACAACTTGAAAACTATATTGACGCTCCCATAACTGCACGATATTTTACATCTTCACTTCGGGATGTAGCGCAGCTTGGTAGCGCACTTGAATGGGGTTCAAGGGGTCGTGAGTTCAAATCTCGTCATCCCGACCAGAGATATCAAGGGTTTGCAGCGATTCGCTGTGAACCCTTTTTTAGTGTGGCTGAACGTTGGCTGAACGCCTTGGTGGTTATGAAAGTCGAAATAGCCAACTAACAGGCTGGAATAAAATGACCTGTTATATTTGAAATACAGAACAGTTGGATGTTCTGCCGAAAACAGACAGTCAAACAAATCAAAACAAAAATATTTTCTTTTTTTTCAAAAACTTAAATTTTTTCAAAAAAAAATCTGTACGGTTCTTCTTGACATTTTTTGAAGCAAATTTATTTTCAATTTCATCTTGAAGATAGCTATGCGACACAAATAATGAAGCTTTTTTCAACACGGCCTGAACAGTAGATCTTGTAACAAACAATGTACTGTTCCACTGGCCAGAGATTGGTTAGGCTCTGTTCATTTTGGCCACACTCCTGAAAAGGAAAACAAGGCCGGAACGAGCTCTATAGTTAATTTATTGTTTTTATATTCAATGAAGGAGACTATAACATGTTCTACCCTACTCTCTACAAACGCAACGATCCTTTTGCGCTCATGCGCTCTTTAATGCGAGACGTTGCCTCCCCTCCCAACACCTACAGGTCACAAACAGTCTTCCCGGTAGTTAACATCTGGCAAGGTGATGATGCCATGGCTATTACAGCCGAACTTCCCGGCATTGAACCTTCTGCACTTGAAATTACAGTAAAAGACGATCTCCTCACAATTTCAGGAGAAAGAGCCGTCACAGATACTGCAAAAGATGACGTTTGGCTCCGACGTGAACGTAGCTACGGTAAGTTCAGCCGACCTGTTCAGCTTCCATTCAATATTGATGAAAATAAAGTCGAAGCCCGTTTTGAAAATGGCGTGTTATGCGTCGTTATTGGTCGAGCTGAAGAAGACAAACCACGTAAAATTGAGGTCAAAGCTGCATAACAGGAGATTATAACATGAAAAATGAAATAACTCAGACAACTGTTAAAACCCCAGCGGAAACTCCTGAAACCTTTCAGGGCAGGCACACATATCGACCAGTTGCGGATATAATCGAAAGCTCGAATGGCGTTTCGATGATACTTGAAATGCCTGGTGTAGCTCCTGACAATATTGATATAACTCTAGAGAAACGGGTACTTTCCATCCGTGGAAAAATTCACCCTGTACAGCCAGAAAAGCTTGATTTGACCTATAAAGAATATGGTCAAGGCGACTATGAACGGGCTTTCACACTATCGGAAGACTTTGATCCTAATAAAATCGAAGCAAAAATGTCTAATGGCATACTCACTGTAAAGCTCCCAAAAGCCGAGGCTGCACAACCCAAAAAGATTGTTGTTAACGCCGCCTAATGTTGAAAAACGAAAGGAGGATAACATGCAAATTAAAGACATACTTCCTTGGGCACAAAAGGATCACACCCCTGAGGCTCAATCCGATAAAGATCATCCAATCACAATCCTCCAAAATGAGCTCAACCAGGTGTTCGATCGATTCAAAAATCGTTTTGACCAAAAAATCGAGGCAATTGAATGGCCTTGGAGTGGAGGTGATGCGAAATCAGACATTGTAGAAACCGACAAAACAATTGAAGTTTCAGTTGAATTGCCTGGAATGGATATGGAAGATATCGAGGTATCCATCACCAATGATGTACTGGCAATAAAAGGTGAGAAAAAAGTCGAACGTCAAGAAGAGAAAAAAGGCTATTACCTTTCCGAACGCCAATATGGTGCAGTATACCGCACTATACCTCTCCCCGCCGGCATCGATGGCAAAAAGGCTGAAGCCTCATTCAAAAACGGTGTACTGACTGTAAAACTACCCCAAACTCTAGACACTAAAACGGAGGTGAAAAGAATCGAGGTAAAAAGCACTTAACATAACATGACTCAACATGGGTATCGCAAAAATGCGGTACCCATGTTTTCTTTTACAGTCTCCCACTCAACACCTTACACCTCAAAATTATTAAAAAATTATAGCCTCATCACAAACACATCTCTCCACTGAATACATAGCGATCTCTGAGCACTAACCTTCACCATACTGGCTTCTTTGCGAAGGATTGTGCGCATCCCATCAGAATCAGCTAACCACAACGCCTCATCATCAATATCCTGAACTACAGTCCAGTGCGCCCACTCTTCAGAAGCAAAGGACATCACAATAGCGGTATTAGGCTCTGCTAACACCTCAGAAAGAGTCCGCCACATCTGCCCCATAGAGCGTGGTTTCGCCTTAACGAAAGGCCGAACATGTCTGATGCCAAAAGCGGGTTTGAATACCTGCCTATTTAGGAACAACGAATCGCTTTTCTCAAATTTTTATACTGAACAAATTTAATCGGGTCATATCGCAAAATGTCCATTCGCTAAAAACATATCGAGCTTAACATATCGAAATAAAAGACCTTAACACAGAAACCAACTGCATGGGGTTCAAGGGGTCGTGAGTTCAAATCTCGTCATCCCGACCAGAGAATAAAAGGTTTTAGATCGAATTGATCTAAACCCTTTTTTCGTGCGGCTGAACGCAACACACTCATTTTTGTCTGAAAACACTACCGACAGAAATATAAAAAACATTAAAAAAACCGCATGGTCATAACACCTGCGGAGTCTGTCGCCTATTAAACGGCTCTTACCTTTTCCTTTCTATCATCCATGACCGGAACTAATAAGGCTGTAACATAAATCTCTTTATCACTTCTCAATGAATGCATAACACCTGCAGGGGCAACAAACGTATCCCCTACGTTCAGCGCTACCTCTTTATCTTCCAGTACTCCAAAGCCAGAACCTTTGATACAGTAAAATATTTCATCCAAGTTACTATGCTGATGCAAAGGAACAGTTTTATCGGACGGAATATGATATACATGCACTTTCAGTGATTCTTTTGTACTTTTTAAATCCATAATTTTACCCTCTTGCTAACTACTTACAGGCATACAGCGCCATTGTAAGAGCATCAATAAATTCTAATTTCTGTAGTTGCCGACCCAACCTCAAGAAACGCGATCTCTTTTATTGGAATAGGTTGGCTCCACTTCGTCAGGGACACTATGCCCGATTCTGAATACGATCCTTTGATCGAGAATCAGCCAATGCTCAATCCCTTTTTGAGAATATATTAGGCCATGCAATGAGGAAAAAAATAACATTTGTTGTTTTTTTGAAAGAAAATATTTTTTAAGAAGAGACCTACTACTTGCCCCTTCTCAAGGCTGAGAAGCTTAATGCATAGGGGCTGGCAGTCACTATCATCTAAGATAATTTACTATTAGCTCGGTTGGTCAAAATGAGGGAATCGTTATGAAGGAAGGTTGTTACAATTTTTCCGAAAAACAAAAGTTACATTTTGTTCTTGAAAAAAAGAATGCTTGTTGGAAAGAGGTTATCCATTTGGCCCGGTTACATTCGTTTTCCAAAGGACAAGTGATCGATCAGGCCGACGACGGGGTATATCTAATAAAAGAGGGCTACATTAGTTATAGCTGCTACTTACACAGCGGTGACAGGCGTATCTTATACTTTGTTGGCCCTGACTCGCTATTTAATGAGGCGGGTTGCATGATAAAACATAGGGGACGGGTTTCATTCGAATTTTTAACGGATACTCAGGCCTATGCTTTTCCCTCTGACATGTTTACAGACGTCAACTTTGTTCGTTCGTACCCTGAGTTATCCATAAATCTCTCCCAATATATAATTTTTAAAAGGACATATATCAGCCACTTCACCGCAAACCTTTTCAACCTTAAGCCGATTGCACGGGTATCTGAAATCCTTTTCCAATTATATGAAAGTAAAAGTGAATTTAAAATTAGCCAGTTAGACATTGGAAATTTTCTTGGCCTTCACCAAATGACGGTTTCCAGAGCGCTGGCTCAACTTCGGGACGAAAATATTATTGGCAAAATAACCAAGAATAATTTTGAAGTCTTTGCCCCTGAACGACTTGTGGAATATGCGCAGTGGTAGCAACAGTAAGCTATAAAAACAGAACAGCCTCTTTATAAAAATCTATCTCTAAAATTTTCGAATGACACTGACTCGAAACATGTTTGCCTCGAATTTGAGGGAGTGCGAAAACCCATCATGCAATTCATCTGGCCCTAACGGTGTTTTAAAATTATTGAAAATGTCATCGAACCGATAGTAGCGATAGTCAAATCGAAGAGCCCAATGGTCTTCGAGAGTATGCTCATAGCCTGCCCCAACAACCCAACCAGTCCGGCTGGCCGATTTACTACCAGCGCTATGGTGCCCTGCCCCATACTCATCACTAAATGAGAAACTATATCGGAAATGAGAAAAGGCAGCTCCGCCTAGAACAAAGAACAGAGAATTATTATAACGATACCCGATCTTAGGAGCTATGGATGCAAACCAGCTGGCACGAACCTTTGAGGTCATAGAAAAAGGAACTGGTACTGAATCATACAACGTATTGATGGAATGCGAACTATTAAAGTCCGTAAAAGTAATGTCACCTTCGATGCCTAAAAGAATATCTTTCCAAAAATAGTTATACCCGACAAAAAAAACTACCCGCAGGATTTGTTTCAGTAAAACGATACTCTTCACGTTCAAACTGAACAAAATCTTCCTCAATAAAATATGTACCGTCTCCATATGCAGTTGCAGGGTAATTTGTTTGCCCACTGAAAATACTAACACCGATGCCGGCATAAAGCCCCGTGAGCTGCGACAGATAGGTCTTTTTCTGTTTCAGCAGCGTACGAACTGACTGGAACACAAAGGAAAAGCAAAAGAACAGTAGCAACAAACAGCTGTAAAAAACGCTTAAGCAGGTGAATCATTTTATCTCCTAAACTGATAGCAGATTATTTCATTCAACATTTAAGATTACTGTTCATTCCATATAATAACTATACGCAAATTTAACTAATTATTTAAAATACTTAAATATCTTTTTTCATACGTACTGCAAAGACCGCTGTTACGTTATCACTTGCACTTATTTCATAAATCCTTCGTCCAAAACACTGCAGAGCACACTATCGCTGACACGCACTTATCATAACAAGTAGCGATAGTTTCTACCTCTTTTGAGGACTCCCCATACAGCTTGTGATCGAGTAACTCGTTGTGACAAGACCTAAATAAAAACAAGCTTCACAGGAGGTACCTATGAAGCTTGTTTTTACTTTTCAGTCAGATCATTTTTACTTACGCAAATTTCTTTTTTGGACTTCGTAAACCGGATTAATCTCATTTTTTACATTTCACGGTTTGCTTATAATAATCCCCTACAGCTTCGTGTAAGGCGGTGGCTGCTAACCAGGCACAGTGCTGGTCGTCTGCTGGCAGGCCTTTATCCCCTCCCAAGCCTTCAAGCACTGTCTCTCCTGTAATGGTATCGAGATCGTCGCAAGGCTTGCCGATGGCTAATTCTGCCGCCATTGATCCACTAATCATACTGGAACCACATCCGTCAGTAGCGAATCCTGCATCACAGACTTTATCGTCTTCAATATACAGAAAAATTCGTATGGTATCACCACATCCCCCAGTGGATACGCCCTCGTAGTTAGCCTTGGCAGGTTTTCCTCTGTGTGGTGGGTTACGCCAACGTTCAAATCCTGCCGGCCCAAAGGCATCAATGATTTCATCATTAATTTTACCCTGAAGTTCATTCACAATCTCATCAAAACTGGGCACTTTCTTATCCGTTTGTTAAATGGTTACAAGCAGCCTCAATACGAGGCTCATAGCAAGCTTTTCCTAGCGAGTTCTTTACTCATAAGCATGCGTTGACTGGATAAAACGTTCTTGTTTGGTCTCTTTATACGAACCACGTAGCGCTCTGCCTGCTTATGTAAATCTCTTATGAGGGCAAGAGCCTGTCTAACACAATATAAGTAAGCACTTACCCTGACAAGAGGTCCTTTTGATTTCGCTATTTTTTATGCAATCTTCGCAAATAAAAACGGTTGTTTTCATATGTTGTTACAAAAATACGATCTTGCTCGATAAGCTTATCAATAAGAGACCAATCTGCTTGAGTATTTGCCAAGAATTCCTGAACGGCTTGTTCACGCATTGGATGAACGGCAATAATATTCAACAAATCTTCTTCTGCATTGCCCGTGGATGAAAACGTATCTCCCTCATAGCCGAAAAGACATTCTACGTTCTCAACCTTATTGTGAATAATTTGATATGCAGTGTTCAATGCTTCTTCGTCAGGGATAGAAGCTATTTTTTCTACTGTCGGACGTATTGGAATAGAAAGGTAGGACGTGGATGGAGATAATTTTTCTAAAAAGGAAGCAGTCTCAGTTAGCACCTCAGGAGTGTCATTAACTCCACGAAGTAACATCGTCTCTGAAACTAATGTTCCCGTAAATTCTTTCTTAAACTGAAGCATTGAGTCCAACACATTTTGAAGTTGCAACTCCTTATGAGGCCGATCAATTCGACGCCATACTTTGGGCGAAACAGCATCAACTTTAAGGGAAACCCAATCGGCTTTACATAAATCCTCTCTGACCTCGTCTTGCCATAGCAATGTAGCATTATTGATAATGGCAATTTTTTTTCCAAGAGGACGAAGTAAATCTATAGTCTTACCAAGGTTACAGTCGAGGGTTGGTTCGCCATCAGGAACAAAAGCCAGAAAATCTATTTCTTCACCCTGCTCTTCTGTACGTCGTATCTTTTCTGCAACTTCATCTACAATTGCTTGCGGTTCATAGAATGGCTGTCGTGTAACCTGCAGCTTATTTGTTTTTCCCACTTGGCAATATATGCAAGAGAGTGAGCAGGTTTTAGGAGGGATATTATTGATCCCAAGACTGCGTCCCAAACGACGGGAAGGTACTGGTCCAAAAGTTATCATAACGTATTCTCCTGTTAATCGAATCGCTTACTTCAAATCAAAAATGAGTACTATATACTAGATAGACACAATTTGCTTTCGAGATATGGAGAGCATTTAATTGTTATATGTTGATACGATAAAAGACAAAATTCATAGCCATTGGGGGTAAAAAATTACTTCCTCATATGTGTTTTCACTGCCGACTTTGTCTTTTACATTTTCCAGCCTAATACTGAGGTGCCATTGCGGTACATCTCACTAAATTAAGAGAGTTATGCGCCAACTACTTTTTGTCAGTATATACTTACTTACTTTTTTACATAAAAAAACACAGAACTATTCACTCAAGTAACTGCGGCACAATGACGCCTCACATGTGACAGACACACAAAATACAACGTGAAATATTCTTATCTGTCCGCCTAATTTCTTAAAGTCTTCCTGAACGTCTTTCTCCGAAATATATCTAAGAATGTCAATTCGGAAAATCAAATTCCTTGTAACAGACTGATAGTAAGTTCTTTCAGCATGATAGCTGCAAACAGAATCAAACAAATTATGAGTTCATTTCCTTCATTATGAACACATCAGCCTTCAAAATGATCACATTAAGGATGCATCAAAGCGGGCAAAGAGTGTGCTTTTTTATCCACATAAAAAGCAAAAGCCTTCGACTGGCTGTTTTTTATCTCAGACAACAATCCTGCCTAATAGAATACATTACCTTTCAATATGATAGGTGCGCCATCAACGTTTCTGCTCCATTGTTGTAAAACATGGAATACATACAAATTTACCGCTAAAACAACGGATACGGGATTCCATCACAGATTCACCACAGTGCTCACACACAATGCTCTTCATAATCTTTGCTGGACGCGGCATTCCACTATTCAACGGCGTAACCTCAAATAGCTCGTCCAAGGCAAGATTCATTATCTGTTGTTGCAATTGGAGCTTCAACTGGACAATACGCTGGCTATGCGCATCAGTCATAGAAGGCTCATCAATCGCCATCAGAGCATCGAGTTCTTCGCCCGCACCAGCTCGAGCCTCAGGCTTTAGCAATGCTCTGATACCGTGCCCGGAATTTCTGTCAAAAAACGAAAAAGCCATTTTCCCGTAATCTCTATGCAGAAAATTGCCTTTTCCATATGTGCATCCTGTAAGAAACTGGATAGCATCCACTCCGCACATATCCGTTTCCGACACTGCCACCATCTCAACGCCCTCTTTATCTCCAAATTCTTTCATTGCTAACTCGGAAGCCCGAATCCCAATGGCCAAACCGGGACAGCTATGACCATGGAACGTGATTACATCTTCAATAAGTTGTTCTGAAAAATAGCAAGCCACTGGCACTCTCCTTTTTTTAAGCAGCCGGTACGACCATTGGATGCCCTTGAACAATGTGCATGGAAACAGGCAGTCCATACACATCCTCAATCACCTCAGATGTCACAGAATCTGTAGAGCCGATAAAATGAATAGCTCCATCTTTAAGAAACAAAACCTTATCCGCATAACGCAATGCCAGATTCAAATCATGCATTGTCATTGCCGCGCCAATGCAATGCTCACTCACTACCTGCCGAAGCATACCGAGAATATCTATCTGACTCTTCAAATCCAGAGAGCTGGTCGGCTCATCCAAAAGCAATAACCGTGGTTCCTGAACCATTGCACGGGCGATGGCTACCTTTTGTAATTCTCCGCCACTTAACTGATCTAAATACCGCATCAGCAACGCATTCAACCCCAACCGCTGGATGGCAGAATCCACTATTTTCAAATCCTGCTTGCTTGTTTTCCAACGAATATGAGGTTTTCGCCCCATAAGTATGGCATCAAACACTGTCAGCCGTGCTGTTTCGGTCTTCTGTGCGACATAGCCGACACACAAAGCTATTTCATCAGGACGCATGGTCAGCACATCACGTTCTTCGACCATTACCACACCAGAGTCAGGACGATGTATTGCGTTAATGCACTTCAGCAATGTTGTCTTTCCGACTCCATTAGGGCCTAAGATTGCCAGCAGTTCACCATTTGCCAACTGAAAATCCACATCAGAAAGCACCGGGCTGTTGTCGTAGGTAAAATCAATATCCGAAACAGAAAGAATCATCGTCCCTGCCCCCTTACTATCAGGTATAAGAACACCGGAGCGCCCATGAACGCTGTCAGCACAGACACAGGGACTAAATGAGGGGCAAGGACAAGTCGTGCCATAGTATCTGAGACAAGAAGCAGCACTCCACCAAACACGGTGGATGCAAAAAGCAGAAAACGATGATCTGAACCGATAATGCGCCGTACCATGTGTGGTACGACCAGTCCGATGAAGCCGATTATCCCTAGAAAAGAAATTATCAGTGCCGTAACCATGGATGACAACACCATTCCAACAATACGCACCCGTTCCACACGGATTCCAAGGCTCTTTGCAGTTTCGTCCCCTGCATCAATAGCATTCAGATTCCAGCTGTTAGCAATAAAATAGCCCGTAATAACAACAACTACAAAAGAGATAATCCCCAAAGAAGACCATGTAGCACGTGCGGTGTCACCAAATGTCCAGAATACCATTGCAGCAAGCTGCACATCATCGGCAAAAAATTGAAGAAACATGGTACCGGCGGTAAATAATGCTCCCATAGCAACTCCCGTTAAAATCATAACCTCGGGAGTCGCTCCCCGAAGACGGGAGACGCTTATGACAACACCGGCAGCAAGTAAGCTGAAAAGAAACGCACAAAGTGTTGTAATATATGGATTGGTGATAGTTACTGCGTCCGCAGTGGTCGACCCCATAATGCCTCCATCCAGCACCATCACAGAAAATGCCGCCCCGAATGCCGCTGCGTGTGATATGCCCAAGGTGAACGGCGACCCGAGAGGATTACGAAGAATGGACTGCATTACTGCTCCGGAAACGGCCAATCCGCCTCCGGCAACAACGGCTGTAAGAGCCTGCGGGAGTCTGATGTTCCAGATAATTATGTCCACCCTGCGGAGAACATCGCCACCCAGCAGGCTACTGGCGACATCATTTAGCGATATGTTTGCAACCCCCATGGAAACAGCAACAACAAGTGTCACTGCAAGCAACCCCACAACGCCTACCAGCAGCATAATTTTTCTATGTATGTACTGGCTGTACTCAACAGGAACCTGTCCATCTGAAAAATGCATACTACTTCACCGGAACAGGTTTATACGCCAATTGGTGAAAGATCGTATCCATCTTCGTAAAAACGTCTTTTCCCACTAAAAAACGATATATCTCGTCTGCTTTTTCTTCCGGCTGCACGTCAGCAAAGCGTTCCGGATACAGCAGCTTTCCTGCATAGTATGCATTCGCAAGAATGGAGCCATAGTTTTTAGTATACCAATTATAAGGTAACAGTCCGTATACATGTCCATTTTTTACAGCAGTCAGATTGCGGTATGCCGGATCATTTCTAAGCTCATACAGCCCGCTCGCGTTATCACCCATCTGCAACGTTGATAAATCGAGGAAAAGAATTTGCGGGTCCCACTCAAGTATCTTTTCTTTTGAAATAGTAGAGTGTTGAAGGTCACGCCCAGTCCCTCCCATACTTCCAGCAAGATTGTTCGCATTTACGAATGTAAACGGAGGGTACGCAGGTTCTGTAGATTGGTATCCATGAGGCCCTTTAAAAGCCACGCCGCAAATAAAAACAGTCGGTCGATCTTTTTCTGGAATATTAGCTGTCCGCTTTTTGAGCTCTGCTATCTGACCTTCCATGAAGGCGATAACCTTCCCTGCACGCTCTTGCTTGCCAAGAACATCTGCCATTACACGAAGGGATTGATAGAGTTGCGCACGCTTTTCCCCAAGATTTCCATAATCAAGAGTGATGACTGGAATGCCGGTTTTGTTCTGTAAATCATCAGGAGGGAAGCCCATACTTGAAGCATAGGTTTTGAAAATAACCTGCGGCTGCGGCTCCAGCGCTAAGATTAGCTCAGGGTTATCGTGCCCGCGAAAGCCGCCAAAGATCGGCATAGTCTTAAACTGCGGGTTCGCTAACGCATACGGACGGGCTTCAAAATTTCGATCCCGCGACTCTATATCATCTACAGCCACAGCCATTGATTGCGCTTGAAGGTAGGTCAACAAACGAAGACACCCGGAACCTGAACAAATGACACGTTCAACCTTCTCAGGCACATCAACAACTCTACCCAAAGCATCTATCATCTGCCGAGCTGGTTCCTTACCCGACGCAGATGAAACCAGTAGCAAGCAAACAATAAGACTGTGCATAAAAATTTTCATGACTCGCTCCCAAGTGTATACAGACAGCTAAAAACTCATCTGAAAGTGTTACTAAATTTTATTATGTAACACAGACACACCTACTTACCGAGCAAGAAAGAGTCAAGTAACATACTAAAACTATGAATTATTCATAAAATATGATCACAAAAAAACGTCAGACTGCAGCGCGTATGCCACCGTCTGACGTCCTCAAACTATTTTTTTCCTACGAGCAGTCGCCTTCCTGACATTCAAACCATCACTCCTGATGGAAGAATGCCACAAAAGGATACAACAACAGGCCATAGTCCTAGCATGGTCGGACCTGACAAAAGATGATGTCCGGTTTCGATCACGCATTTATCCAAAGGGAGATCGACCAATGAAAAAAACATATAGATCACTGCTTGTTGCCGCAGCAGAAAATGCCGCGACTCTTGAAAAACAAGCACGTCTGCAGCTTGAGTTATTCAAATATGCAGCAGAAGATACATCGTCATTCTCTATCGTAGGCAAAAGAACGTTACGCAAAATTGCAGAACACTACTCTATTGCAACGAAAGACAGATCGACGTCTGACATTGCTTCCAATCTTGCTGATGCACTTCTTGGAGACATCTTGTGCAACGAACAAGACGCACAAGCGAGCTTACATATTGTATCCCCTCCTGAACGAATTCAGGTTTGGACAAAGCATAACTTACTCCCTACAGGGTCTACTTCTGACATGCTTTGCAATATGCAAGTGTTATCCGAGAATGGAGAAGAAAACTGGCAAGAAACTGAGAAAATGGTCTTACGATTTGGTGCAGCATTTCTATTAACCAGTTTGATTAGCAACACCCTTATACCTCACTGTATCTGCGGCGTGCCAGAACGTATTACCACGAATGTTCATCTTGAATCTCTAAATGCAGACGCCATTACTATTGCTCTTTACGAACACATTCCCGGTCTTGCTGACGCAGTTAAAAAAGCAGCGAACGATAACGACCAATTCGCCATGCTTAAGGACTTATGTCCGGCGGGGATTCAAGTACTCGGAGTAGGTAGTAAAGATGAAGTGTCGGCAGCCAAGCTTCCTCACCTTGCTACATTCAACGGAATAGGACTGGCCCTACAAACTGGTGCGATCGACTTGCTCATGGCTGACACACTGAAACTTTCTCCAACAGTCACAGAAGCTGCCCGCTCTGCTAAAACAGCCATAGTAACTGCCAATAAAATAAGCCACATTCCAGATGCCACATCTCTTAATAAAAATTCTGCCACGCTTGAAGAGTTAGCAAAATCTATCGTACGACATGCCCTCTCAAGCTTTGAAGACAGGCGTACCATCAAGCCTTTGCTCCCTGACACCTCAGTGACCGCACAAGTCGGTTTCTGTAAGGATTCAATTGATCACTATTACGGCTGTATGGATATTATGGCATCCGGATTAATTGAAGGTAAGATTTTGGGTATAGTGAATCTCTTTGGAGACGCACCGGCTACCGAGGAAGAGGCCATTGAGTTTTCTGCTTTTACCGAGACGTTACTGAAAAATAACATTTTACTTTTTGCCAGTGGTAAAACGGCATTTACCACAGCCCGTAACGGTCTGTGTGCAAGCAACGCTCGTGAAAAATGCGGAAGGTTGCTAAATCAATTTCTCAGTCCATCCATGCCTCCAGTCTGGCACTTCGGAGAAGCTACAGACAACGTACAGCAACTCGCAACATTAAGAGAAATTGCAAAGTATGCCGGTCACAAAATCAAAGATTTGCCTCTGGCTTCTGTTACCTCCAACCTTTCCGCAAAAGACTCCGGTTCTACCTTTGCATTGCAATTGTCCGGTATTGATATCTACCACCGTGCCTCAACTTCGCAACACGACACGCCTCAACACCTCTCAACTTCAACCCAAGAAAACCTTGGCTCAACCATACATGCAGCGCCGAACTACGATGAGCTTGCAAAGATCATTATCTCCAATTTCACCACAACCCGCTCCGAGCTCTGCTGGCGTTAAAAATGTGCGACCACAAAAAAGAGGGCACCGTTCGATGCCCTCTTTTTACGTACTCTTCTTAAAAACTGTGCCCTTTTCTCTAGGCATGACCAGCTACTAATAAACCAATATTTGCTGTGATTCAGAAGAATAGCATATTCTCAACCACGATTCTTAACGTTCTTTCGCCAGTCATTAAGCGGCGCATAGCAGCCTTGCCCTTCATGCTGAGATTCCCGTACCTTCTCACTATACGCCGGATCAAGCATCAGCTTGCAAATATAGCGGGTATTCTCTTCATCCCACAGCAAATCAGGACACCGTTTTGTGTATCCATATTTCCGGTGCGATTCTGAACACGGATCATGAAGACAGCACCAACCACAACCAACACATGGTTTATTCTCTGTAGTGAGCGCTTCCATCTGCTGAATATCGGGAAATATCGTAAAATCATTCGACATAGCTGAACCTTACCTGTTTTGGTTGATTGCTCTTCAATACAGAAGTAAATATTCACTATCAAGCATTTGCCAAAACAGGGGCAAACTGCAACGACTTCCCCGCTTACACCAGAGTCAGAATCAAGCGTGCCGCTAACAAAAGTAGAACAACACCCAATATCTTTTTAACAGTTGCTGAACGCATCTTGCGATGCATCACGATTGTTCCTAAATACCCGCCTACCCATGCCGCAACACCGGCAAAGAGCAGAATTTTCCACGAAAAATCCCCTAACATTACATAGGTAAGAAAGGCAGAAAATGATGAAAACGGCACTGCAAACGCTGTAATAGTTGCAACTCGTTTAGGATTAAAACCTTGCAACAGCATCAATGGAGCTATCACTCCGCCGCCACCAACTCCAAGCAGTCCCGATAAAAAGCCAGAAAGCACCCCGACAAGCAAGGGCCCTAAAACCGGTCTATCCTCACGATATTGATTTGCATACTTCCCTCCTTTGAAAAACAAGATCATCAGCCCTGAAAATAAAAGGAAAAGAATGAAAACAAAAAGGACATATTGTGTCGGTAACAAGTTACCGCACCATGCTCCAACAGGCGCCAACACTATTGATGAGGCGATGATCGGAAGTCCTAACCGGTAATCCAGCCGCCGTGCTTTGATATTTGAATACGTTGCACCAAGCATACTTACTGTATTCACGAATAATGCGGTTGGACGCGCTAAACTAAAAGGAACACCAAGCCATGTCAGCATAGGAATAAGTGCTAATGCCGATCCGACGCCGCCAAGTGCAAAAAGAAAACTCAATGAAAAGGACAGCAGCGTGATCGCCAACGTCATAAAGTCCATTACAACCTTCCAATACTAAGAATAAAATGCACCACCCTTAAAATAAAGATGGTGCGCAGCAGCTTACATTTTAGACAATGGACCCGGCTTAAATGCCTTAACCATATCTTCCATTGGAACAGTAAGGCCTTTTACCTCATCAAATCCTTTTGCGCGAAGATACGTATACGCAACAGCAGCACGGAAAATAGAAGAGCAAAATACGACAATGCATTTATCCTTCGGTAGTTCCTCATATTTTTTAGGCAAATCATGCAGCGGAATAGATACAGCAAAGGGGAATGTCGTATAGCTTACTTCTTCCTCGGAACGAATATCGAGAAACATAAAATGATCGTTCTTTAACGCTTT
Organism: Halodesulfovibrio sp.; assembly: GCF_015482765.1. Taxonomy (GTDB): domain Bacteria; phylum Desulfobacterota; class Desulfovibrionia; order Desulfovibrionales; family Desulfovibrionaceae; genus Halodesulfovibrio. Next base: position 3,569 of record NZ_JADMLB010000058.1, on the reverse strand, counting down.
CCGCATCCCTTCTATATTCATAGAATGCTCACCAGAGCCTAAAAATTCAAAATCCATTTCTTCTAAAACAACATCTAACTCTTTCATTCCAATATCCTTTTTATTTCTCCATCATTAGTAATGGAGCGTTTTAGTTGCAAAATCAATAACGAGTTGTGCTGTGTTATTTTAGTCCGCTACGCTGTGAAATAAGGACACTGTCCGGCTAACATTTAGTCATATGGTAAAATGACCAAATGTTATGGCAAATTTTTTTAGTTGTGTGCATCTATTACTGACTCGATACAGTGGAAGAACTTAAGAATACATGGAACTCTCAGTGTATAAAAAATCTGCTTACCTCGGCGTTCATCCTTCACAATACCTGAATCTTTGAGCACTTTCAGATGCTTAGAAACAGTTGACATATCATGTCCTACCAATTCTTGCAGATCACAGACACATCGCTCCCCATGACCAAGCTCATCAATGATCATAAGACGTGAAGGATGAGCCATAGCTTTCATAACCTTGGCTCGTTCGTGTATACGTTCTAATGTTACTAATTTGTCAGTATTTTTTGTCATAACGCTTCCTCATTTGGCAATATTGCCAAACGAACATATTTGTCAACTCATAATAGCCTATTATTATGAGTTTTTTACCACAGCCGCTATGAATCAGCCTGCTGTGTAAACACCTCGATAAAATTCTTCACTAGCGGGCACTCATGTGCCTGACTCCACGCCATACTTATACGTAAATTCAAGAATGGTTCCTTAACCCGCTTGTAGGTCAATCCCCGTCTGCCCATTCTGCAAGACGTGGACGGAAGAAGAGTGTACCCAAAACCGCCTGCAACAAACATCTCAGCAGCTTGATCCATTACTACTTCAAAGCCGAATTTTGGTACTAACCCATACTGCGAAAAGCCGTTTAAAACCCAATTGTAAATTCCCGGATTTTTACGATGAGGAAAGAAAATAAGCGGTTCTTTAGCGAGATCGTACACAGAAACAGTCTCCTGTCCTGCTAACGGGTGATCCTTTGCCAAAGCTACAATATACGGCTCGCTAATGACATCAATATGAGGCAACTCGTGTGTTTCCACCAGATGAGTACGGATAAAGCCTATATGCAAACTTCCCTCTTCTATGGCCGCAAGTTGCTCAACTGATACTTTTTCTTCCAGCTCTATAATCACATTGGGGTATTGTTCCTTAAAACGTCCCATTGCAGTAACGAAGCGCTCTGTGATGGATGAGTCGACAAAACCTATACGCAAGGTTCCTGCTTCGCCATTCCCCATAGCTTTAAGTGTATGCTGTGCAACAGTGAGGCGCGTTGTAACAGCCTTTGCTTCCTGCAAAAAAAAGACTCCCTCTTCTGTCAGCTCTACTTTTCTGTTGTTGCGTTTGAAAAGCAGAACCCCAAGCTCATCTTCAAGGGCTTTAATTTGCCTGCTCAGTGGCGGTTGCTGCATATGCAGCCGCTCTGCAGCTTTTCCGAAGTGCAGTTCTTCTGCCAGTACAATGAAGTTTTCCAGTTGTTGTATACGCATAATAATACCTAAATCGCATCATTCTTAATGTAAATGGTATTGGATTGGTCTTATTTTCAGCTGTATAGTCTTTGCCAAACAAACAAGGTGGTAACGCCAACCGCCTGAAAAGACAGAGGAGAGACATATGGCACGGGTAGTTATAGTATTATTCGCAATTCTATGTGGCACAATTGCGCATGCAGAAGATATTACGGGGGAGCATCTTTTATTGGCAAGAGACCACAGAGGGGTTTTATATGTGGGATTTGCTGAAGAAGGGCGGGTAGTTGCCACATATAAAGACGGCTTACAGGTTGATCTGGCGACTGGACTTGGAAAACTTGCAGGCATTGCCGTAAATGATGCACGCACCGTCTGTGTAAGCTCCGTTTCACATGGTGCTGTATACTGTATTGACAGAAAAGGGCTACTTTCCAAAACAGTATGCAACATTGTTGGAACCGGAGATCTTGCCCTGACGCAGGACGGTGATATTATCGTGGTAACATCAAAAGGTATCAAAACATTTTACGTGAATAAGCAATAGCTACCACAGACAAAGTAAGGCTCATAGGCAACCGCCCATGAGCCTTTTTTATACTGTTACTCAAGCGGAACCGTTACAATTATCCCGCCCGATTTTTCATGACATTATGATTTCATATCATCTTTACTTACACCGGCAACAGGGACAGGCTTCTTCATAGCATCACGACGGAATGGCTCACCAAGTTCCTGATTATTGAGAACTTCTACAAAGGTTGTTTTTCCTTCTTCCATCTGCGCCTTGATGGCAGCAGCAAGCTTTTCACGAAGTTCTTCAACAGTTGCCGCCTGACAACCTTCAACGCCACATGCTTTAGCGATTCCGGCGTAGGAAACGTTCGGGTTCAGCTCAGTACCGACAAAGTTATCGTCATACCATAACGTGGTATTACGTTTTTCTGCGCCCCACTGATAGTTGCGGAACACTACCATTGTTACTGCAGGCCAATCGTCACGCCCGCACGAAACCATTTCGTTCATAGAAATACCAAACGCACCGTCTCCGGCAAAGCCAATGACAGGTACTTCCGGCTTCGCCATTTTGGCACCGAGGATTGCTGGGAAGCCATATCCACATGGGCCGAACATACCCGGAGCAAGATACTTACGACCTTCTTCAAATGTTGGATATGCGTTACCGATTGCGCAGTTGTTTCCGATATCTGTAGAGATAATTGAGCCTTCAGGCATTACCTCTTTAATCACACGCCACGCCATACGCGCAGTAAGCTTTTCCGGCTCACGAGAACGTGCGCGTTCGTTCCAAGTAGTACCCGGATCATCTTCTTCATGATCCATAGAGGCGAGCTCTTTTGCCCATGACGCATTGGTTTCCGCGATACTCTGCCTGCGTGCTTCACGATCCACATCACCGGCAGAAGGGCTAAGTTTTGCTAGGATACCTTGTGCAACCTTCTTGGCATCGCCCACGATGCCAACGCTCACAGGCTTGGTCAGCCCAATACGATCAGCATTAATATCTACTTGAATAATCTCGGCATTGCTCGGCCAATAATCGATACCGTAACCTGGAAGAGTGGAAAATGGATTCAACCGAGTACCCAAAGCCAGCACGGCATCCGCTTTGGAAATAAGTTCCATTGCAGCCTTGGAGCCGTTGTAACCAAGTGCACCCGCATAAAGCGGATGGCTTCCCGGAAATGCATCATTGTGCTGATAGCCACAACAAACCGGAGCATCAAGGCGTTCTGCTAACGCCATGGAGTCTCCAATAGCATCGCCGATTACCACACCGCCACCGTTAAGAATAACAGGGAATTTTGCTTTAGACAGAATCTCAGCTGCACGTGAAATGGCGTTCTCACCACCGGCCGGCTGCTCAAACTCTACGACCTCAGGTAATTCGATATCAATCACCTGCGTCCAGAAATCACGAGGAATATTGAGCTGTGCAGGCGCAGAGGCGCGCTTTGCCTTTAAGATGACACGGTTAAGCACTTCCGCAACACGGGAAGGATCAAGGACTTCTTCCTGATAGGTA
>NZ_JADMLB010000026.1 GCF_015482765.1 Halodesulfovibrio sp. | reverse complement strand
GGTTCTATGGCTTTTGCCTCTCACCGTCAACAAGTTTTTTATATTTTTCGCTTTTATTTTTCCAAACCGATTCTGAAAACGACGCTAGCCATTGGCGCTGAAGGCATTACAGGAACACAGAGGGTGTCACTATTACTCTCCACTTGATAGCTCCCAAAAGCCCGCATGGCTCATCTCTAATACCGTAAAAATAAAAAGTGTACTACTCATCGGGTATATTATCTGATTGGTAAGGGGTTTACACGTAATGCAATATCCAATCTCACAACCAACGACCGAAATTCCAGTCCAAAAGCATTCCCTACGCTTTTGGTGGGGGACTCTTCTTCTTTTCTTTCTGGGAATCTTCTCCTGCACGTTCATATTTGCAAGCTACTACCTTCAAGCCTCCCATTACCATCAAGATTTTATCAACAAAGGCGTAGACACTTCAAAACTCGTCAGCCTCCATCTAAATAATGAAATAGAGGAACAACAGGCAGTCATCCGTTATCTTGCACAAGATAACGAGCTGTTAAATGCTGTAGGAATGAATGACGATCAGGCAATTCTTAAATGGATCAGCGCGGTACATAATTTTGATCATGATCAAATCTATTTTATTCAATCGCTAAAAACCAATAAGATTTTCTCGTTTGGTCAAACCAGCACTGATGTCAGAGACGTTTTGCGAACCTCCTCATCCTTCAATACGTTTTCCATATATAAAAGCTCTTCTGGTCAATACCTTCTCTGCCTGACACAGGCATTGCGCATTGAAGGAACAATCGTCGGAGTTCTTGGCAGCATCTTTTCCTTTACCTCGTTTACTGAGTCGATTGAATTAAAACGAGATTCATACAGTATCTTAATTCTCGAAGATTCTAAATTCACAGATATTTTAACAGGAAAAACTGTCACCTCTCCTATTACCCTCCTCCAAAATGCTGTGCATGGTCTTTCTTTTTCTGCACTATTCAATCACGAACACTTGGCAATTCCCATAGGAATGAAACAGCTCTACCTTTATGCGCAAACACAAAACCTTGCTCCTAACCTTACATCCACACTTATTACATGGTTTCTCCTTTGCCTTCCAAGCTGCATTCTTGCCTACTTCATAGCAGCAAAACTCTCAAAGCGAACTCTAAACTCTTTGAATAGACTCACGACTTTTTCCGGTGACAAAAAAAAAGATCGAGAATCCATGCTGTTGCTAGCGCAGCAATCACACATAACCGAAGTAAGCAATGGCGCTGCTGCGCTTGTTACCTACTTTGATGACTCCATTCGCAACGAAGAGCTAAAAAGACACACTGCGCTTTTTGAAGCATGCACAACCGCACTTGTTGTGTGTGATCTTGATGGAAGGATTCTTGAATGGAATAATGAACTGGATATACTACTCGGCGGAAATAAGAAGAACTTATTCGGGCAACCAGTAAAAGAGATATTTACAAGCATGGATCAGCTGCGGGTGGTTACAGGCATGGCGCATGTCCGCCAGTCTCTTTCAACCTCTGTGGACACTAATAATATTTTTAAAGCACGACTAAGACTGAATTCTATTCATAAAAAATCTCAGCATGTAGAAACCGTCATCAAGCATATACGGTACGCAAACAGATCATCACTAGTCTTTATGCTATATAATGTTACAAAACATGTTCTTGCCGAACAGGGACTCCAACGAGCAAAGAATTCTGCGGAAACAGTGACAAAAGACCGTCACCATTTTTATATGGGACTGACTCAAGAAATCGAACCTCTTGCAGAGGCGCTGAACCAATCTCTTATTCAACTCAGTGAAACCCAACCTTCAGAAGCACAAAAACGCCATATGGAACAACTTCAATTCCATAATGAGCTGCTGTCTGAGCTTATTTGCAACATTCGTGATTTTGCCTTGCTCGAAACTGGCAGTATTTACTTTGAACGGGACACCTTTGAACTTGAAACACTATTGCGTCAGGTTCACGCTTCTACCTATTCCCGCGCCATGCAACTTCAATCAGACATCTGTATCTACTTGGACCCCGCCGTACCACAAGAAATTTGGTTCGACTTTTCAAAATCACTTCAAGTCCTCAGCAACTTAATCAACATTGCTGCCAAAAGAGTACATGGCGGAATAGTAACGTTAACGGTAACCGCTGGTGAAATTCATAATAATCACATGCAGATACTTTTTGAGGTCTGTGGTCAAAAACAATACCCCGGCACATCCCCTTCTGAAGAAACAGGAACACTCCCGCAACCGGAATATTACGGAGAACGTGGACAGCAACTCAGTTTAGCCATTGTAGAGCGCATGATTAAAATGTTCTCAATCGAACTCTCACAACACAAAACTGCTGCTGACGTTCATGTATTCACACTTGAGGTCAGCCTGACTACGCGACACCCCTTACGCGACAATTTACATTCCATATTGAAAGGAAAAACGATTCTGCTCACCTACTGCCGGCATAACACCATAAACTTCATCGGAAAAACATTAAGCAGACTTGGAGCAACCTGTATTTTTACTCCTATCGAGGTGGGATACTGTAAAAAACTTATCGAAAATCAACACAACTATGATGCTATCATCAGCTGTGGATGTGCATTCGAGCGCCTTACTAAAAATGAATTAAACAGGTACTGTAAACTGCTGACAACAACACTCTATACTGTCACCCATTCCTACTGGGAACCTACCTACACGCACCCTATGGTGGAATCATTCCGTAAACCTGTCATGGTTAACGAACTCCTTGCCAAACTGAGCAACAAACTCCTTCCGACTGTTCAAAACTACGTGGCATCCGGCAACTCACTTAATCCCAACCTTGCTCTTGTTCTTGCGAAAAAAAATATCAGAACAGAAGACATTATGGAGCAGCTGGAAACAAACGGCTTCAGCGTGGTGCAAGTAGAAGATGTTGCGAAAGGTCTGGATGCCAGACAGCTTTATGAACCCGAGCTTATCTTCCTTGATACCGGATATATCACTCTGGACAGCTTCTGGATCGTGCAAAAAATCAGAGAAATGGAAAAAAGAGAAAAATTGGAACCAAGTCGAATTGTTCTTCTGATAAGTCAGGAACACGCGAGCGACCCTGAGTTTCTTGATCCATTCACTCTCACGGTTAAAGCAAACATCACAATGGAAAAACTGATTCACCTTACTGAAAGGCTAAGGATAAAAGCTGACAGCCATGTTGCATAAAAAAAGCCCGCACAGTGTGCGGGCTTTCATTGTTATCTTTTTTTCTTTTTCTTTTTCGCAAAGGTTCGTTTTGTATGGCTTGAACGGAATTTGAGCCTGATCGGCGCATGTTCAATTTTAAACGATTTACGAACCGCTTTTTCCAAGTACCGAATATAATGCTCTTTCAAACGTTCATGGTCGTTACAGAAAAAGACGAAAGTCGGAGGCAATGTTTCTGCCTGTGTCATAAAGAAGAACTTAGGACGAACACGCTTCACAACTGGCGGCTGGTGCTTGGTTACCACCTCTTCCAGTGTTCTGTTAAGCATGCTGGTCGGAATACGCACTGAACATTCTTTCCAGATCTGTTCAGCGAGCGGTAAAATTTTCTTCAGTCCCATACGGGTATGAGCAGAAACATGCAGCACTGGAACATGCCCACAGTACGCCAACTCATGCTGGTAAATCTTACGAACTTCCTGCATCTGCTTAGGGGCAACAAGGTCTGTTTTGTTGATAAGCACCATAAACGGCGTTTTGCGCTCATCAAGCAACTTCATCAGACGCTTATCCTGAGACGTCACACCTTCCTCTCCATCAAGAACCAGCAACGTAACGTTTGCTTTAGTACTGGACTTAATAGATGAGTTCACAGAGTAACGTTCTACAGTGTCAGTAATTTTGGTACGTCGACGGATACCTGCAGTGTCAACAAACGTGTACCGCTTGTCATCAATTTCATAGGTAACGTCAACGGAGTCACGGGTTGTACCCGCAACGTCAGAAACAATCATTCGCTCAGATTGAGTAAGAGCATTAATCAGCGAAGATTTACCCGCATTCGGACGACCGAGCATTGCGATCTTAAGACCAAGCTGCTTGTACTCTTCAGGCGCTGCAAACTCTTCATCATCCTCTTCAGGAAGCATATCGCGAAGCATCATTTCAAAAGTACGCATCTGGAAACCGTGTTCGCCGGAAATAGCGACCATCGGGAAACCGAGTTCATGGAACTCTGCGGTGTACTCTTCTTCCAATTCGCCGCCATCTACCTTGTTTACAGCTAACAGAACAGGCAGACCTGTTTTACGTGCATACGTTGCAAGACGTCTGTCAAAAGGCAACAGACCATCACGTCCATCTACAACAAGACAAAGCGCTGCACATTCTTCAATAGCTTCGGTTACACCGCGAAGAATTTCATCTTCAAAGCCACGAAGTTCATTTGGACCCTGAGCAGCGGTAATCTGGTTTTCATCCAGAGTAACACCACCGGTATCAATGATTGTCCATTCTTCGCCGTCACGACGTACAAAGCCTTCCATACGGTCACGGGTAACGCCCGGACGGTCATGTGTGATTGCACGGTTACTGCGTATGAGTCTGTTAAACAGGGTGGACTTACCCACATTCGGGCGTCCGATAAGTGCGATTTTAGAAGTCATGATTGTTTCCGAAAAAATATAGGATAGCGACGTAACGCCGCTTGATACTTGGTATTCAAAAATTGGCAGACAATGACAGAGGTCTGCGGAAGGTATTGCCTTCCATCTATAGAATACACAAGAAGGCAAGAGGCAATACCTTAATAGTTTGTAGTATGCAAGTAAGCTGATAGCAAACTTACTCGCAAGATAAAACATCATACGGAGAAAAACTGCTGTTGGGTTGATTTTCTACCGAAACATCAACTACAGTCCTCTAATAATAACTGCGGAGGATGCCACATGAAGAAGCTCTTATCCACAAAAGAAGTTGCACAGTATCTCGGTGTTAACGAAAAGATGGTCTACACACTCATCTCAGAAAAAAACTTACCCGCTACAAAAGCAACCGGAAAATGGCTGTTTCCTGCTCATTTAATAGAGCAGTGGGTAGAAAGCCGTACTATGAATTTTCCGGAAACCGTGCAGCACCACTCTACTATGGAAAAAACGCTCATCATTGCCGGCAGTAATGATATGCTCATAGACTTTGCCATGAAGCTGTACATGCAGGAAAATGAGGGCGCTTATGCCGCCTTCTGCAATCTCGGCAGTCTCGGCGGTATCCGCGCAGTCCACAACGGTGCTGCTCATATAGCAACAAGTCACCTGATGGACAGAGATGAAAGTGACTACAACTTCTCTTTCACAGAAAATGAAATGCAAGAACCACCAGCAGTGGTCAACTTTTCTTTCCGTGAACAGGGCTACATCATCTCTAAAGGCAACCCTAAGAAAATAAAAGGGACAAAGGATATCGCATCAGGCAAATTCACCGTAGTGAACCGGACAGCAGGAACCGGCACACGCTTACTGTTTGATGCAGAACTTGCTGCACACAATGCGGAAGGAAAAACCATTCCCGGTTACGACAACTGCGTAGCACGCCACATTGATGTCGGCTTTGAAATCCTTAACGGCAATGCAGACGCCGGACTCGGAATCAAAGCCGTTGCAAAGGCACTGCATCTGGATTTCATTCCGATTCAATGGGAACGGTATGATTTGATTATTCCTAAATCCCGCTACTTCGACAAAAATATCCAAGCCTTCATCAGCTTACTGCGCGACCCGAGAATAATTGCCCATGCCGAAAAGCTGGGCGGATATGACTTGAAACGCTCTGCCAGTGTCATTTATCCGGGAGAAGGCGGCACTCCGGACTAACCGCCCATCTCGATCAAACAAAAATATGAAGGGAAAGCACAACGTGACTTTCCCTTTTTCTTTTCCTTTTTCTTTTCCTTTTTAAAAAGCAACATTCAGTAATAATGGGACATATGATATCTGCAAATATCCGACAGCGAAAAAAGGCATCACAATTTTTTCAACAATGATTGACGCAATAAATCTCGACCAGTAGAGCTTTATGCTGTTACGGAGATAACTATGCTTACATACCCTACAATAGACCCTACGGTCTTTTCTATCGGCCCGCTCAGTGTACACTGGTACGGGCTTATGTACCTTTTTGGATTCCTTTCCGCATGGCTGCTCGGCAGGTACCGCGCATCCAAGCCAACGAACCGCTGGAATACTGAAATGGTCGACGATCTGGTCACATTTTGTGTCCTCGGCGTCGTACTCGGCGGCAGGATAGGCTATGTCCTTTTCTACGACCTGTCTTTTTACCTTTCCAACCCGGGACAAATATTTGCAATCTGGAACGGCGGTATGTCGTTTCACGGTGGTCTGCTCGGCGTTATCATCTGTTTCGGACTCTTTGCCCGAAAGCACAAGATGACTCTCTTCGAAGTAGGCGACTTCTTTGCACCTATGGTTCCTCCGGGGCTGTTCTTCGGCCGAATGGGAAATTTCATCAACGCAGAGCTTTGGGGCAGAACAACATCTGCACCGACAGGAATGATTTTTCCCGGTGCAGGGCCGCTTCCAAGGCATCCATCTCAACTTTACGAAGCAGGACTTGAAGGCTTGGCGCTTTTCCTCATTTTATGGGGTTTTTCTGCAAAACCACGCCCTACACGTGCTGTTTCCGGACTCTTTTTAATTTTTTATGGAATCTTTCGATTCATCATCGAATTTTTCCGTGAACCAGACCCGCAACTCGGCTTCATTGCATTCAATTGGTTGACCATGGGAATGTTGCTTTGCGTACCTATGGTATTGTTCGGTTTGTATCTGATATTTATTGCATACAAACGAAACGATTTTCCCGCTAACGCAAAATAATAACGTTACAAAAGCGTTAAACCCGTTCTCCCCATTGACAGCAGGGTATATTTGTCGCTATCCACGCATAGTAACAATAAAGAGAATTTTTACTGTGAAAATTCATATTACCAACTGTTTTATATGGAGGAATCATGGCTAAGGAAGAAGCCATTGAAGTTGATGGCGTAGTGCAGGAAGCATTGCCCAATGCAATGTTTAAAGTAGAGTTGAGCAACGGCCACGTAGTTCTTGCTCATATTTCTGGTAAAATGCGTAAGTTCTACATTCGCATTCTGCCTGGAGATACGGTTAAAGTGGAGCTTTCTCCATACGATCTTACCAGGGGGCGGATTGTTTACCGCAATAAATAATATTCTTGCCACTTCTCATGTCATGAATTGTTTCTACGCGTTGTAACTGGATACAATACGTATCACGTATTGTATTACTCACAATGTAGAGTTGTATTCTTAAGCGGTGTGCTTTTGCACACCGCTTTTTTTACGCCCTCAAACTGTAGCATTACCCGTGAAAATAATGCCACCACCCTATGCAGTTGACTAAACAAACAACAGCCACAATCCTCACTCATGCATTATTTCATCGAATTATATTGTAAATTCGCACAGATGCTTGCCACTACTTTGCTTAGGCTGTACAACATTTCTCATAACTATACATAAAATAAAGGCGGTAGGTTCTTAATTTTGACCAATACAGAGTAAAGATCTTTCGATTGACAACTTGTACACTTCAGGAGGCCTGAATGGATACACAGCTAGAGGCGAAGATAGTTGACCGCGGTAAAGAGTTTTTCACCAGTATCAGTGGCGAAGCTCCATCAATTTTCAATAAAGGTTGGTGGACAGGCAAAGTCATGGACTGGGCTATGAAGAACGAAGACTTCAAAGTTCAGCTTTTCCGTTTTGTAGACGTATTTCCTTATCTGAACACTTCGGAGTCCTTGTCCCGTCATATTCGTGAATACTTCTCAGGTGACGACCACGAAGTTCCATCCGTACTTAAATGGGGTGCCGGCAAAGCCAGCCTTGGCGGTAAATTTACTGCCAAACTTATGGAAAAAACCATTCGCTCCAACATTGAGAACATGGGACGACAATTCATTGTCGGTCAAAACACAAAAGAAGCTGTTAAGGGACTTGCAAAGCTGCGCAAGGAAGGCTTTACCTTCACAGTAGATTTACTGGGTGAAGCAACCGTAAGTGAAGAAGAAGCTGACGCATACCGTGACGGTTACCTTGAAGTTCTGGATGCTATTGCTGAAGAACAAGCCAAATGGAAAGCACATGCAGGTAAAGGCGGCAATCCGGATATGGACTGGGGATACACCCCGAAAGTCAACGTATCAATCAAACCTTCTGCATTATACTCTCAAGCAAAACCTGTTGATATTGAAGGCTCAGTACAGGGCATTTATAAACGCCTTGAGCCGGTTTACCGTAAAGTTATCGAAATGGGTGCATTCCTGTGTATTGATATGGAATCGCTCAAGTACCGCGAAATTACACTGGAGCTCTATCGTCGATTACGCAGCGCTCAGGAATTCCGCCATTACCCTCATCTTTCTATCGTATTACAAGCTTACTTACGCAGCACAGAACAGGATGCTGAACAACTTATCCAATGGGCGCGGACCGAACAGCTTCCGATTGCTGTACGTCTGGTAAAAGGCGCTTACTGGGATATGGAATCCGTTCTGGCAAAACAAAACAATTGGGATTTTCCGGTTTGGATGTATAAGCCGGAATCAGATATCGCTTTTGAACGTGTTGCTAAAATCCTACTCCAAAACCATGACATAGTCTACTTTGCCTGTGGCTCACATAACATCCGCTCCATTTCTGCAACAATGGAAATGGCCAAGGCAATGGATGTTCCTGAAGAACGCTACGAGTTTCAGGTGCTCTACGGCATGGCAGAACCTGTCCGCAAAGGGCTTCTGAAGGTCGCCGGTCGAGTCCGCCTCTACTGCCCGTACGGTGATATCATTCCGGGTATGGCGTACCTTGTTCGTCGTCTGCTGGAAAACACCGCAAACGAATCCTTCCTGCGTCAATCCTTTGCAGATGGTGCTGAAATAGCCCGCCTGCTCGAAAATCCGGAAATAACATTGCAAAGAGAGCTGGATGCCCGTCCGGAACCGAAACCGGAAGAACTGGTCGACGGACTTCCTCTCTTTAAAAATGATGCAATGATCGATTTTACCATTCCCCGCTGTCGTGCTGCATTCCCTAATGCCATAGCAAAAGTACGTGAAACAGCCGGAGGAATCATCCCGCTCTACATCAACGGCAAAGAAGTGCAGACGGATGATGTCATTCCGACAACAAACCCTGCCGACTATACCGAAAAAATAGCTGATGTATGTCAGGCAGGAACTGAAGAGATTGATGCAGCACTCGAAGCGGCAAGTGATGCATTCCTCACATGGCGGGACACTCCGGCACGTGAACGCGCAGAATGTTTGCTTAAAGCTGCAGAGCTGGCACGTGAGCGTCAATATGAACTGTCTGCATGGCAGGTGCTTGAAATTGGTAAACAGTGGGATCAGGCATTCCATGACGTAGGTGAAGGTATCGATTTCCTCGAATACTACGCCCGCGAAATGCTGCGCCTTGATAAACCGCGCAGAATGGGACGAGCCCCAGGTGAGCACAACCAGCTCTTCTACCAGCCTAAAGGTGTTGCAGCTGTTATCTCTCCATGGAACTTCCCGTTTGCTATCGCCATCGGCATGTGTTCCGCAGCCATAGTTACCGGTAACCCTGTTGTATACAAACCGGCCTCAATTTCTTCACGCGTCGGATACAACCTTGTCGAAATCTTCCGCGAAGCCGGCCTTCCTGACGGTGTATTCAACTATTGTCCGGGTCGAAGCTCCGTTATGGGTGATTACCTTATTGAGCATCCGAAAGTTTCAATGATCTGCTTTACAGGTTCTATGGAAGTCGGATTACGCATTCAAAACAAAGCATCTGTTGTTCAGCCGAACCAGATGCAGTGCAAACGCGTTATCGCAGAAATGGGTGGTAAAAACGCCATCATCATCGATGACGATGCTGATCTTGATGAAGCAGTGCTTCATGTTGTCTACTCCGCATTTGCCTTCCAAGGCCAGAAGTGTTCCGCATGTTCCCGCGTTATTGTCCTTGATCCTATTTACGACCGCTTCATCGAACGCCTCGTAAAAGCTTCTCAGGATATCAAAATAGGTCGTGCAGAAGATCCGGAAAACTACATGGGACCACTTGCAGATGCTTCCTGCCAGAAAACTGTGATGGATTACATAAAAATTGCTGAAGAAGAAGGCACAATCCTTCTCAAACGCGATGATCATCCGGAAGAAGGCGCATATGTACCGCTCACAATTGTCGGTGACATCAAGCCGGAACACCGCATTGCTCAGGAAGAAATCTTCGGACCTGTACTTGCTGTAATGCGAGCCTCTACCTTTGATGAAGCGCTTGAAATTGCCAACGGAACACGCTTCGCCCTTACCGGCGGTGTCTTCTCACGTTCTCCTGAGCACCTTGAGCAGGCTCGAAGAGAATTCCGTGTCGGTAACCTCTACCTGAACAGAAACAACACCGGCGCTCTTGTTGAACGTCAGCCATTCGGCGGCTTCAAAATGTCCGGTGTCGGTTCCAAAACAGGCGGTCCAGACTACCTTATTCAATTCCTTGATCCACGCGTAGTAACAGAAAACACCATGCGCCGTGGCTTCGCACCGATTGAAGAAGATGACGACTGGATTTAGTATTCTCAAACTATACTGAACACACAGTATAACGTACAAACAAAGGGCTGGCACCATCGGTACCAGCCCTTCTTTCGTCTCTAATCGTTCGAATGTGCTATTCCGGCAGATAGTTACCCTTTCTTCACCTCGGTAGCGTCATCCACCAGATACATAATGTTTCTGTATTTAAGGCCAGAATGCAAACTCAACCCGACTTCACATGTCCGGCTTGTAGAATATGCCTCATCACAATCCTGAACCTGTTTTGGCAAGTCTGCCAATGCTGCCTTGTTCAGTTCCGGGAACGAGAAGCCTCTGTCACCGGCAAAGCCGCAGCAGAAAACATCCTGCGGAAGAACTACTTTTTCAGCACACATATTTGCAAGCTCAACAAGCGGTTCCACAAGGTTCATCTCACGCACTGTACACGTTGGATGTATAGCAACCTTGCGCGGCAATTTCACGAAATCCAATCTCTCCGGCAAACACTCAAGGCAGAAGCGGATCGGATCATATAACGTGAGTCTTTTATCCATGTAGTCCAGCATACGGTGCAGACAAGGACTCGTATCACACAATACCGGATACTTTCCGTTCTCTGAGATTGCTAACAACGCATCAGAAAGCTCTTTAGATTTTGTCTCTCCCTGCGCAGTGTAGCCCTTGGAGGCAAATGCCTGCCCGCAACACAAGTTCTGCATATTGGACGGGAATAAAACCTCATATCCTGCTTTTAAAAGAAGCTGGATTGTCTTTTGCGGAATGTCTGTTGCTTCCGGATCACCTTTGGACGGCCCCATTGTTCTGCTTATACAGCTCGGGAAGTACACAACCTTGTCCGGATTTCCTTCATTAACAGGAACCGGCTTAATAGGGCTCGCACTGGTCGGCATCTCTTTATTCCATAATGGAATCTTTTTCAGAGAAACAACACGCAGTGCATGCGCACCGGAATCCATAACTTTGGTACCAAACAATCTATGCGCAAGGTTTGCGCCTTTAAGAGCGGTCTGAACCCCTTTTGCAACCGTGCTGAAGTTACGCCCAACCCAATCCGCTGTTGAGTTTGCAAAGGAAGAAGCATTCTGAGCGCGCAAGTCTTTAATCATCGTGCCTGTATTGATATCAACAGGACAACGGGTGTGGCACAATCCATCCGTAGCGCAGGTTTCTATGGCAAGGTAGTTGTACTCTGCCCACATTTTTTTCAATTTCTGCTGTTCTGACGGTGAATCCTTCAGCCTGTATAATTCTCTTAAACTTGTAATTCGCTGACGAGGAGTAAACGTAGCATTCGCTGACGGACAAATTGGTTCACAGAATCCACACTCAATACATTTATCCACAATGTCATGGGCAGCCGGAAGCGGTTTAAGCGCTGTAAGATGTGCCCGAGGATCATCATTAATGATTACTCCGGGGTTCAACAAATTATGCGGATCAAGCAACATCTTAATTTCCCGCATCAAATCATGCGCTTTCTTACCCCATTCCAACTCTACAAACGGAGCCATATTGCGGCCGGTACCATGCTCTGCCTTGAGAGATCCTTTGTACTCTGTCGCAACCATGGAACAGACTTCATCCATAAAGCCCTGATAGCGATCAATTTCCGATGCAATGCCGAAATCCTGTGTAAACACAAAGTGCAAGTTCCCTTCAAGGGCGTGACCGAACATAATTGCAAGATCATACTTGTACTTCTTAAGCAGTTCATCCAACCGCGCCACACCATCGGCAAAGCTTTCCGGTGGAAAAGCCACGTCTTCAATAATAACAGTAGTCCCTGTCTCACGAACAGCACCCACAGCAGGGAACAATCCCTTACGGACAGCCCAGAATTTTGCACACTGAATTGGGTCATGGCAAAACTCAACAGGCTCCAACTTGTTGATATGATCAATAGAAGCAACAATTGCCTGTACTTTTTCTTCAATCTCAAATGCATCGTTTGATGCTGTTTCAATCAGCAATGATGTTGTTCCCGGTGCAATTTCTTTAATTGAATCAGGCATGCCAGGCTTATCACTTACAGAACGTAACGAACGTTCATCCATAAGCTCTACGGCAGACACAGGCTGCTTTTTCAGTTCCATTGTTGCAAGACAAGCATCCTGAAGGGTCGGGAACATTGCCAGCGTCGTTGCTTTGTATTTAGGTTCAATAACGGTTCGGTACGTTACTTCCGAAATAAATCCGAGCGTTCCCTCAGAACCAACCATCAAATGCTGTAAAATTTCATATGGATCTTCAAAGTCCACAATTGCGTTCAGGCTGTAACCAGTAGTGTTCTTGATTTTAAACTTCTTACTGATAAGACCGGAAAGCTCTTTGTCTGCCATAACATTGGAACGCAACTCTCTCAGCCCCTGAACAATCTCAGGATGCTTCTCTTCAAAAGCTCTCTTGCTATCTTCACAAGCTGTATCCAGCAATGTTCCATCATACAGAGCAAGTCGCATACTATGCAGGGTCTTGTAGCTATTCTCAGCTACCCCGCAACACATACCGGATGCATTGTTCGCGACAATGCCACCTATTTTTGCACTATCAATTGATGCAGGATCAGGGCCTATTTTTCGTCCGAAAGGCAACAATGCTCTGTTTGCATGACTTCCGATCAATCCGGGCTGCACAACAAAACGAGTTGCATTTTCTGTAATACGATAATCCCGCCATGAATCGCCAATCCGAACAAGTACAGAATCAGAAATCCCCTGCCCCGAAAGACTGGTTCCGGCAGCACGAAACGTAACCGCAACTCTATGAACATCTGCAAGTCTCAGAATATGCAGAACTTCTTCTTCAGTTTCTGCATCAACTACCATTTTAGGAATCAAGCGGTAAAAGCTGGCGTCTGTTCCATACGCCAAAACTTGTAACGGATCCTTATAAATACGTTTTTTGGGAATAATAGAAACAAGATCATTATAAAAAGCCGTATGTGGTGTCACGTGCATGGCGATGCTCCTGCTTTCATTTTTTATAGTAGTGTAAGCCTATCATACTTTATCACACTAGAAATGAAAACTTTTACTATCATCAGACGTATAGCACTTACTGATATTGCCTAAGAGCAAGCACACAACATTACAGCACATATACAAACACACTGTACAACACACTTAAATTTATACTTTTCTCGATAACTCTTTCTAAAAATGCTCAACGGCCAGTACCAGTACATTCCGATAAAACTAGGTCTCAACCAGCTGACATAAAAAAAGCCCCCGTAAACACGGGGGCTTTTATAAGTCAGAATAGTAATATTAGTTCGCGTAAATTGTAAGGTTATCACCGGGACGCAAGACTGAACGTTTGCTCAGCTGGTTCCAACGAAGAACATCTTTATACGATACGCCGAACTTTTTCGCGATTGTCCAGACAGATTCACCTCTGCGAACCTGATACGCTACAGTTTTAGTGCCTTTCTTTCGGGAAGACTTTTGCGCTACAGTGCGTTTGGACTGGTTCGGAATGTACAATTTGCTGCCGGCACGAAGTTGCTTTGCTGATCGCAATCCGTTTGCAGACAATAATGTTTTTACACTTACACCGGTAGAACGGGAGATATCATACAATGTATCCCCTCTCTGAACGATGTAATTGCCGCGCTTTTGGGCAATGGCTCGAGTTTTTGCACGAGGACTGCGCCATGCAACCTGAGTTGAGTTGCTGCCGGGAATCATAAGACGCTGTCCCGGTTTCAAAAGGTTGCTTCGACGGTTGTTGATCTTTTTAAGAACAGCGATAGGTACGCCGTGCTTACGACCAATCCGGTACCATGAATCACCTCTACGAACCTTATACGCAATCCAACCAGCATATGGTCGGGACTTGTCACTCTCTAAGAAAGCAACAGCCTTTGGAGCCTTGGACTGTGGTACATATACAGTACTCTCATAGTCAGGAGGACTCACCTGACGGCGGAATGCAGTATTCATTTCATAGAAAGACTGCCATTTAAGATTCAAGTCATTTGATAATGCCAAAAGGTCTGTTCCACCTTTGACTTTAATCGCCTTCACAGGCTCGCATGACGTAGTATCGATAGGCTCGAAACCAAGTTTTTCAAGGTTTCGCATAATTTTCACGACAGCGAGAAACTTAGGAACATAATGTTTTGTTTCTTTGCGAAGTCGTGCGCGTCTGCTCAATTTATGATTCTTTTGTGTCAGCTCAAAAAAACTTTCCGCGCCGGTTTTCTTCATAGCACGGCCAATCTTTCCCTCACCTGCATTATATGCAGCAATGGCAAGGTACCAATCGCCAAAATCATCATAGAGCTTTGAAAGGTATGTTGCAGCGGCTTCAGCAGATTTATATGGATCTCTTCGTTCATCAATCCACCAATCCTGTTTCAAACCGTATTTTCGCCCGGTATACGGCATAAACTGCCATACACCAGCGGCGCCTGCACGGGAGTAAGCTTTAGCATTAAAGCCACTCTCAACAAATGCCAGATATACTATTTCCTCTGGCAGGCCTTTTTCCTTAAAGATTTCTGTAGCATGTGGAAGCAGAGCACTGCAGCGTGTTAAGTAACGCTGAAAAGTTTTACGTCCTCTGTGAGTGAAATACTTGAAATATTGCTCAACAACCTTACGATCACTCTCATCCATCTCAATATCGATGTTAAGGCGAGTTTCAAGCGCTTCAATCTCTTCACTGGATAATGGCTCTGCGTCGTCGGCAGGCGGTACCTGCACATCCACTACTTCATCTGCCGGTTCGCCGCTTACTTCAAGTTCAACAAGTTCAGATAGTAATTCTGCCTCAGCCAGAACAGGAGACGGCGCTGGAGCCGCTGCTCTTTTGTTCGATTTTGAGGCACACGCAGCAAGCAGCATGCACAACAGGCATAAAAGAAGAATCTTCCGGAAAGTCATTTTGTGAGTATCAGAGTTTTTCTGCATCTATTTTCCATTTTGCGGGGGTGTAGCTATTGCAAGACTGGTTTTAGACAGGTAGTTCACCCTTATAATGATATGCCACCTACCCTATACGAGAGTACAAGGCAATCATCTGTTACAAAGAATCTTACATCTATTTATCGATTTTTTCAGGATATATAATTATGAGCGACAATTACAATGAAAATACTGACGGCATCCTTCCTGGAGTAAAACCCGTCGCCGAACGACTTGCATCATCACCGGAGCAAGTTGACTCCGTGCTTATCCGCAAAGACAAGCGCGGTGCCGAAATTTCCAAAATTACCGACCTGTGCAAGAAGAACAAAATTCGTTTCACCTTTGTACAGGAGCAGTCTTTAAGCAAACTGTTCGAAGGTAACCATCAGGGTGTTATCGCAAAAATCTTTAAAGCCGGTTTCAAATCTGAAGACGAAGTTCTTTCTGAAGCATTGGAAGCCGAGCTGCCGCTGGTTGTTGTTCTTGATCAAGTACAGGATCCGGGCAATGCCGGAACACTCGCCCGAACAATCTACGGTATCGGTGCCGGCGGCATGATCATTCCAAAACATAATGCTTCTTTTCTTGGAGCAGCTGCTGCTAAAGCGTCTGCCGGAGCACTCGGAAAACTTTCAGTAGCAAAGGCTACTAATATTTCCCGCACATTAGAACGCGCCAAGGAAATGGGATACTTTGTTTACGGGGCTGAATACAAAGAGGGCGCTGAAAACTTGTTCAAAGCCAAGTTACACACGCCTGCTGTTTTAGTCTTAGGTAATGAAGAAAAAGGTATTCGCCCTAACGTTGCAAAACGACTCGACGTTTCGCTCTTTATCCCTATGGCACACGGGTTTGATTCCCTTAATGTTGCTCAGGCCGGAGCCATGATGCTTTCGCAGTTCTATGCTGCAAATCATGATTAATCTACAATACACCGTATTGTAAAAGGATTATTTATGACAGCCTCTGCTGTTTTTTATAAGTAAACAAACTAAGCAGCAGCCCTACAACTCATGATTTTGCATAGATTTCCTGAAACGGAAGATAAATAGAAAGGTCTTGAGGAAGAAAGTCAAAAGGTCGCCGTTTACGGCGACCTTTTGGGTTACAACTACTTGTTTACGCTTTCCATCAGTGCTTTAGCTGGTGAAAATTTCACTACTTTGCGAGCTGGAATGGTCATAGGCTGACCAGTCTGTGGATTGCGTCCTGTGCGTTCAGCACGATCGTAAACAGAAAATGCACCAACATTTGGAAGGCGGACACCCTGTTCACTTACTACACCTTTAGTCAGTACTTTGCAGAATGCATCATATGCTTTTTCTGCACTAACTTTGGTTTCAAAAACTTCCGGCAGGGTGTCTTTAAGAGCTACAACAAACTCAGCTTTCGTTAGCATGAGAGTTTCCTCCTTGCGAAATGGTTCTCCCCCTAGACAAGCCTTTGTAATGTATAGCTTTGATTCTATGCAGATATTAGGCGTTTATGTCAATCGTTTCTGAGATAGAATTGCGCTAAAATCGAGATTTTTCATTATATTTATCAAAAAAACCGCTTTAGTTCCTGTTTTGCAGGAAATTAAAGCGGTTTTCTTTATTTATAACTTCTTCATTTTTTACAACAACACCAACTAAAAATTGGCCAAATAACAAAATAGACCGCTAGAGGTTTCCTCGAACAATTTCTTTCACAAGCTCTGCAGCAACCTCAGAACCGGACGCATTCCAGTACACATCATCCGACCACCATAACAGCTCTTTCTTCTCGCCCCACTGGGTTATGGCTTTTGCCTGAAGGTGAGGAGTTAAATCGTACACCGCAAAGCTGTGATTGGCAGCAATCGTGCGTAATGCATCCAGCTTTGGAGATTCCGGTAAAGCTGGAGCGTTGTCGCCGAGTAATGGAGCGTACACTCTGTACTTTGTAGGGATAAAAACAACTGCCTGCACAAGCTTTGCACTGTCACTCAAAGACGCCAGCAGTTCTTCAAATTTTGGATCAACTGCATATTCAACGGCAGTAGCCTCTTCTACATATGCTTCGGAAAAAGCCAAATCTTTTGAACCAAGGGCAAACCTTGTCACTCTGGCCTGCTCAACTTTGGTAGGAGCAAAACGATTGCTGTATTCGCGAAGGAAGCGAGCAAGCTCGTTATTTCCTAAAAAGTTAACAGCACGCTTGAAAGGATAATGAACTTCGGTCGTAAACGGATCAAAATCATCTCCTTCAAATACAAAGAGGATTCCTTTTTTCACCAAAGGTTGTTCCTGAACAAGCGTCAATGCTAACAACGCCTGCTCATCCAATGACCCACACGTTGCAACATTATACGCAGCAATATTATATTTCGTCTTAAGTTGTTCACTTATCAAGGCAGACTGTGTGTTTCCAGAACCAGCAATAAATGCCCCGCCTATTAACAGTACCTCAGGGCTGTCCACGTCATCTGTATTTCTCAACCCGTTTTTATCTGTTGAAAATACGATTTCCCGTGCAACAGGTTCAACGCTTGTATCTATTCTGGAAAGAACTCCCCCCTGCTGCTCCATTTCGACTTGTCGATTGGGTGTAAAGGTATAAAAAGCTAGTTTTGGATTATATTCCGTAAGATACTCTTCCGGAGTTGTCGCGTTTTCTTCAGCAACCCCACTTGCAGTAACACCTACCCATGCAAGGCACATTATCACTGCAACAGATCCTGTTATGTACAGGGCATGATTTCTCTTTAAAAATAGGCAGAGTACTGTCCAGCCTGCCAAGGCGTACGCAATAATATGTACATTAAAAAGACCAGTGACAGCCAATGCTACAGAGAAAATTACCGCGCAGAACACACCTATCAAGATTTGTTTAACCATTCTTACCTTCCATAAGCTGAGTTTGGTTTTCCAACCAACTTTAACCCTATGCGGTCATAGACTTTCAGTCAAATTCCCAGAAAAAATAGCGTGATCATAAAATCATCGTAGGACAAAACTTTTGCAACGCTTTATACTGAAAGCTCAAACAATTTTATTTTAAGGTTTTTTTTTGTGAAAAAAGGTACTGTTCGTAAATTATCATTTTTATATGGTAACTTTACGCTATTTATTATAGTAACTATTATTAATTAAAAACTGGCTGAAATAACCGTATAATACAGAATAAGGTGCAAGCAACAATGGTCGAACAACAAATCCCAACCGATATTACCGCTCTGGAAATGAACGACAACGCCGAAATTGTTTTAGCAAGACGTTATTACCGCAAAGACCTTGAAGGAAACCCTACTGAAGATGCTACAAAGCTGTTCTGGCGAGTTGCCTTTGCCATCGCAGCAGAAGAAAGCAAATACGAAAACACAACGGTTTCTCCAGACACGCTTGCAAAAGACTTTTATACCATGATGGCAAACATGGAATTTCTGCCGAACTCACCTACCCTTATGAACGCAGGAACGCCTCTCGGGCAGCTTGCAGCCTGCTTTGTTCTGCCGGTTGGTGATTCCATTGAAGAAATCTTCGATGCCGTTAAGCACGCAGCCATGATCCATAAATCCGGTGGGGGAACTGGATTCTCTTTCTCCCGTCTCCGTCCAAAAGACTCCCGTGTTGGATCAACAGGCGGTGTTGCTTCAGGTCCAGTTTCATTTCTCAGAATATTCAATACAGCCACAGAACAAATAAAGCAGGGTGGAACGCGTAGAGGAGCCAATATGGGCATCCTTCGTATCGATCATCCTGATGTCATGGAATTCATTCGGGCAAAAGAACGTGAGGGTGAATTTAATAACTTCAACTTCTCAGTAGCGCTTACCGAAGATTTCATGAAAGCAGTTGAAGCTGGCGACGACTATGATCTTATCGATCCGCACAATCAGCACGTAATCAGCACATTAAATGCTCGTGAAGTTTTTGAAATACTCGTGCAGAAGGCATGGGAAAAAGGCGATCCGGGAATTGTTTTCCTTGACCGTATTAACCGTGATAACCCGACGCCGGATTTAGGTGAAATTGAGTCCACAAACCCTTGCGGAGAACAGCCACTACTTCCATACGAAGCATGCAACCTGGGTTCAATTAACCTTAATGTCATGGTTCATACTGATGATGAAGGCATCATTACGGTTGACTGGGATAAACTGCGTCGCGTTGTTCATCTGTCCGTTCGCTTCCTTGATAACGTCATTGATGCCTCACGATATCCACTTGATCGCATCACAGAAATGGTAAGAACAAACCGTAAAATTGGTCTAGGAATTATGGGCTGGGCAGATATGCTCTTCCAACTGAACATTCCATACAACAGCCAAGAAGCTCTCAACTTGGCCGAAAAAGTCATGGAATTTATTCAGGCAGAAGGCAGGGCTGCTTCAAAACAACTGGCAAAAGAACGCGGCCCATTCCCTGCGTACGAAAAATCCATCTTCGGTGAACGGGATCTTGGCCCATACCGTAACGCAACAGTTACCACAATTGCGCCAACAGGAACTCTTTCAATTCTTGCCGGCTGCTCTTCCGGCATTGAACCACTGTTTGCATTATCCTTTGCCCGTCATGTTATGGATGGAGACAAACTTGTTGAAACCAACCCGTTCTTTAAGGCTGCTCTTGAAGATCGAGGCTGCTACTCTGAAAAGCTTATGGATGTCATCACCGAAAAAGGAACCATCGCAGATATTGATTACCTTCCTGAGGAACTGAGAAAGGTATACGTCACTGCTATGGATATTGAAGCAGAGTACCATCTGAAAATGCAGGCAGCATTCCAGAAGTACACAGATAACGCCGTGTCAAAAACAGTTAACGTTCCCAAAGAAGCAACTGTAGATGATATCCGCTCCATTTACTGGATGGCATATGAACAAGGATGTAAGGGTGTGACGGTATACCGCGACGGCAGCCTTCAATCTCAGGTCTTGTGTACAGAAGGCTCCAAACCTGAAGAAAGCTCTGCTAATACCCGACTCAAAGTTGATCGGCCGGAAATTGTGTATGGATTTACTCAAAAAGTAGAGACAGGCTTAGGAGTTCTCTACGTCACTATCAATGAAATTGACGGCAAACCTTTTGAGCTGTTTACAACCATCGGTAAATCGGGACGCTCTATCACAGCCAAAGCCGAAGCTATTGGCCGCCTTGTATCTCTCGCCCTGCGGGCAGGAATTGAACCAATAGACATCGTGCGCCAACTTAAGGGAATCGGTGGTGAACACCCTGTTTTCCAGAAAAAAGGATTGCTACTCTCCATCCCAGATGCAATCGCATGGATTCTTGAAAACAGATATCTAAAATCATCTGTTTCGGTTCACTCTTCAAACGGCCTGACAAAACAACTTTGTCCTGAATGCGGAGATGAACTGGTATTCGAAGAAGGTTGCAACAAATGCTACAGCTGTGGCTTCACAAAATGCGGCTAGTAGTCCACAAATGATCCAAAGAAAGCCAGCTGACTACAGCTGGCTTTCTTTATTAATTAGCTACCAAACCACCAATCTCTTACGAGTGACAATCTGCATATCCCACAAAAACATCCCACTCTTATTCACAACAAAAAACTTATTCCACATCATTGCGCTCAGTAATCCATGGCTTGTATTTCACACTCATACATCCAAACATGAATAGCCAGCTTCACCCCAACCTCCTGCTCGTAATTAACACTCCCTTTTTAGCCAACACCTCATTCTCTCCCACAATCCCAGCAGGCCTTGGATTATGTCTTCGAGAGGGTTCACGGCATAGTTTTTCGTACCGATCTTAGCCTCGTTTTGCTGATGAGCATTCTACCG
>NZ_JADMLB010000029.1 GCF_015482765.1 Halodesulfovibrio sp. | reverse complement strand
GTTGAGAACTGTGCTGAACAGAAAGAATGCTCTGAATCCCAGCTGAAGGATGTACCGCATGAATAACGCCCTCGTAACAATCATTCCTGTTGTTCTTTATCTTGCTCTTTCATTTGCTGTCGCTCTATGGGCACGTAACAAAGCGGCATCAAAATCCTCACAAGGATTTATGGAAGACTATTTTATCGGCGGTCGTTCAATGGGGGGCTTTGTGCTCGCCATGACAATTATTGCCAGTTACACCAGTGCCAGTAGCTTTGTCGGTGGGCCTGGCGTTGCTTACCGTTATGGGTTGAGCTGGGTTTTTCTTGCAATGATTCAAGTGCCGACAACTTTTTTGACCCTCGGTGTGCTTGGAAAGCGTTTTGCGATTATTGCCCGCAAAACAAATTCCATGACTATTACTGACTTTTTACGTGCACGATACAAAAGTGATGCTGTTGTAATTCTTTGTTCAGTCGCCTTACTCGTATTTTTTATGGCTGCCATGCTTGCTCAGTTCATTGGCGGTGCACGTCTGTTTCAGGCAGTAACCGGCTATCCGTACATTGTCGGTCTGGTTCTTTTTGGCATAACTGTTGTGCTGTACACCGCTGTTGGTGGGTTCCGTGCTGTCGTTATTACTGATGCAATTCAGGGAATAATTATGGTCGTGGCTGTTGTTGTTATTTTGCTGGCAATCATTAATGCTGGTGGAGGAATGGAACAGTGTATTACGGCACTTAAAGACATTGATCCCGGATTGATTACGCCGACCGGTCCTAACAACGCTGTACCTCAGCCCTTTACACTTTCTTTATGGGTACTTGTGGGGCTTGGAATTCTGGGCCTGCCGCAAACAACGCAGCGCTGCATGGGGTACAAGGATTCTCGCGCAATGCATGATGCGATGATCATCGGGACGTTGATTATTGGCTTCATCATTTTGTGTGCGCATCTTTCCGGCGCATTGGGACGAGCTATTCTGCCAGAGCTGCCAGCTGGCGACCTTGCTATGCCCTCCTTAATCATGGAATTGTTGTCGCCATTTTGGGCAGGGGTCTTCATTGCCGGGCCGCTTGCGGCAATTATGTCTACTGTAGACTCTATGCTGCTGCTTGTTTCAGCTGCGATTGTTAAGGACTTGTATGTGCATTACAAGTTACGTGGAGATGCGTCCCTGATGCCTTCTGTAAGCATCCAGCGTATGAGCCTTATGTCTACAGCTGTTATCGGATTATTGGTGTTTATCGCTGCTATTCAGCCGCCTGATCTGCTTGTGTGGATTAACCTGTTTGCTTTCGGAGGACTCGAAGCTGTTTTCCTGTGGCCGATAATTCTCGGACTGTATTGGAAACGTGCAAACGCCACAGGCGCAGTTGCGTCTATTCTGTTTGGTGTTGCGAGCTTTGTTACAATTAGTGTCATGAAGCCTGCAATGGGTGGTGTCCACGCAATTGTTCCGACTACTTTGATCGCACTGTGTGCCTTCGTTGCCGGATCATATGCCGGAAGTGCACCAGAGAAAAAAGTTGTCGCGTTGTTTTGGGGAGAGCAATAACCCTCTGCCCCAACTACCCACTTTAGGGTTTGTTTACGAAAACGATATGAAAGACTCCCGTAACGGTGCGGGAGTCTTTTTTTATACAACAAAACTTGTACTCACTTCTCATTGTTTTAAACTAGTATCAGGGGCGTTTTGTTGCTGTTCTCTCAGGCTTCTTTGAACTATACTGTGTGGTGCAGTAAGGTGTTTTTACAGCGCATTATTGTGACTTTTTTGGGAGGTTTTTTTCTTGAAAGAAACAGCGACCGGTTTGGTACTTGAGGGTGGCGGGCTGCGGGGAAACTTTTCTGCAGGCGTCTTGAGGCATATTGTTGATCTGAAGCTTGCCTTTACATCAATCTATGGTGTTTCGATGGGGGCATGCAACGGTGCAAATATTGTCTCAGGTCAGCCCGAGCGTAACCGTATTACAAATACTCGATTTGTGGATGATAGTCGGTATCTTAGTTATCTTCGCCTAGTAAAGGGTGGTGACCTTTTCGGAATGGATTTTATCTTCGGGGATATTCCGCGACGAGTCGTACCGATTGATTATAAAGCGTTTGTAGAGAATCCTATCCGCTTTTGGGTAGGAG
The DNA here is from genome assembly GCF_015482765.1 of Halodesulfovibrio sp. Lineage (GTDB taxonomy): Bacteria > Desulfobacterota > Desulfovibrionia > Desulfovibrionales > Desulfovibrionaceae > Halodesulfovibrio. The sequence continues at coordinate 37,029 of NZ_JADMLB010000029.1, read as the reverse complement.
TGACGGACTGTTATTCGGGCGAAGCGGTGATGTTTGAAAAAAGTATGCTTCCTACGTTGGAAGATACGCTCACTATTATGCGAGCTTCTGCAAGCTTACCACTCATTGCAAAGCCTGTTGAGTTCAACGGAAAAACGTATATGGATGGCGGCATTGCGAACCCGATTCCGTTGCAGCAATGTTTAGAACATAACGAGCGTCCAGTTTTGGTTCTTACACAACCCCATGGTTACCGTAAGCGGGCAAGCAAAAGTGTTCGTGTTTGTAAGTGGCAGTATCCTGAGTTTACAGGCATGCTTCGGGTTATAGAACGTCGCCATACCCTCTACAACGATATGCTCGCTACGATTGAAGCCAAAGAGAAACAGGGTGAGATTTTTGTTGTCCGTCCTGAAAGTACTCTTGGGGTCGGACGGGTATGTCGAGATCGTAAGAAATTGTATCAGCTGTATGATGATGGATACGATTTAGCTCGAAAAAAAGAAGCAGCGTTACTGGAATTCTTAGCGTAATGGCCGATCCAATTGCGGTTTAAAAGCCTGTGTGTGTTGGAAAGCGTAAGGTTCTCTAACTCACTGAAGGTATAATGACTTACAGCGGAATGTTTCTTTACTGAGCAGTGTTATAGAGCCTGTTTTGGGAGTGTATGTGAAAAGCTCTTGAAGTGGTGTTTGATTGGCTGCGCAGAGTAAACTACGGATTACGCCGGCGTGTGTAACGATAACGACTGGCTCAGGGCGCTGGCATAATGGGAGAATTGCTTCCAGAGCACGCTGTTGGACGTCTGAAAAAGACTCTCCTTCCGGTGCTTGGAAGTGAGCGAAGTTTTGTCCTCGTTCTTCGTATTCTGCTGCCCAATGTTTTTTTATATAGGTAAAGGCAAGTCCGTCCCATTTACCCATATCGATTTCCTGCAAAGCTGGATCTTGTTCAATTTCAACTGAGAATTCCTGGGCAAAGATTTGGGCTGTGGTCATTGTTCGCTGGAGCGGGCTGGCAACAATTGAAGGCGACTCCACATGTAATGCAAGGAGGTGTGGAAGAGTCTTTTGTGTAATGTTTTCTATACCTTTTTGTGCCATCGGAATATCAGTTTGCCCTATACATATTCCTTTGGGCAGAATCGTTTCACCATGGCGAACAAGATAGAGCATATCAATGTCTCCTGTTTGTGTTGAGAAGCGTATCAAGAGTGGTGTTTATAGCAGCTTCAACCTTATGTTGGATAGCCTGTGCCTGAGATAACTTTTGCTTTATGGCCTCCACAACTTCAGCTGAGGAAGCATAGCACGCCATTTTTTCTTCATATCTGCGTTCAAGTGAACAGACAGTTGTTCCTTCGATAAATTTATCTGCTAAAAAGACCAGCTCTTCCGGTGTGACTGCTCCAGACGATACTTGCAGGTGTGAGTGGGCTGCGATGCACGACGCAAGTTCGGGAAATCCATATTCGCTGACTATTTCAGCGCCTTTACTTGCGTGTTTTGGTGAGCCTTTAGCAATATCATGCAACATGGTTCCGGAAAGAACAGTTTGTTCAAAAAGAGGTGTTGTATCCGGAAGGTGGGGTAAAATGGCTCTGGCTACGTCGGTTACAGCTATGGAGTGCTTACGAATGTGCGAAGGAAGGTTTTCAGCATTCCAAAGAGCGTAACACTCTTGTGTTGATGGTAGTTGCTGTAATTTTTCCAGTTCACATAGTTTTTGATAATCATCTGGTGTGTCCATATCCTGCAACATCCCGCTATCTGTAACGGGAATATAGCTGGTTGTCTTCGCATGATGAGCTAAGAGTCCTGCCAGTCCTCCTTCTCCGCTGTATGCAAGAATTTCTTGCTTGAGTGACGCGTGCATACATGGTGGATGCCCCCGTTTCGCCTCTGTTTCATACATGAACTTTGGCAGTGGGGTTAACGGGCTGTCATCAAGCACAGGATGGAGAACCGTTGCAGATTTCTGCCCTGCGTTTGTGAGCAGAGCAGAAATTGTTTGATGCCTGATAAGCGGAATATCTACAGGAGTTATGAAGAAGTATTCTGTATCATCCGGCAGAGCTTTACAGCCTGCTTGCACGGAAGAAAACATACCGTCGTCAAAGGCTGGATTATGGACAGAAACAAGTGACAGGCGACGACACTCGGCTTCGACATTTTCCTGAGCGTGTCCTGTAACGACAATCGGTGTAACGCCTGCCCGTGTAAAGCTTTGGGAAAGCAACTCCAGAGCACTGGAGGTTCCCAAAGGGAGTGTCGGCTTGCATTGCCCCATGCGTGAGCCATACCCCGCTGCAAGTAATATTGCGTATGCGGTATGCATGCGTTTAGCCTTGTGCTTTGGTCTGAATGATTTCTGCCATAATACTTACCGCAATTTCTTCCGGAGCTCTGCCGCCAAGCGGAAGGCCGATCGGGCAGTGACAGCGTGCAATAGCTTCGTCTGTTACGCCTTCTTCCCGTAGGCGTTGATACAGGCCGTCTCGTTTACTTTTACTTCCAATCATACCGATATATTTTGCCGGTGTTGTAAGCATTTGTTGCAAGACAGTCTTATCATGCTCGTGGCCTCTGGTGACGATGACAACATAGCAGTCTTTATGGATCGTGATGTCAGATAAAATATCGTCTAAGGAGTCTACAACCTGAACATGCGCATTAGGGAAACGTTCTTTGTTGGCAAAATCATCACGGTCATCCAGAACAACAACTGAGAATCCGACAAGATGAGCTACCTCTGCTGTCGGTTTTGCTACATGCCCTGCACCGGCAATGATAACCGTGGCAGAAGGGTGGTATGTTTCGGCAAAATATTTCACTGGTTCTTTGTTAATCAGTAGAGGTGAGCTGTTGTCTGTGAGTTTTTTTTCAGTGTGGATTTCTTCTACAGTTTTGGCGTATTGCTCGTTCGCAAGTTCATGGGCTGTAACCCGCTTCCAGATGGCATCTTGCTGAAGATAAAAGGCTTCACGGCTAATAGTGTTTCCTTTTAGTACAGCTTCTTCTAGCTGAACAAACTCTTCATGATGTTCTGGTGTAAGGCGTTCAAGAAGAACTGTGAGAGACCCACCGCAGGACATGCCCAACGCACCGGCTTTGGTGTTATCAAGTTCATACGAATGCAGTGCAGCTGCGCCGTGTTCTCCAGTAAGAAAAGTTGCTGCAGTCTCTTGTACTTTAGCTTCAATTAATCCCCCACCAACAGTCCCATAGAATTCGCCTTTCGGACAGATAAGCATATGCGCTCCTGAAGAGCGTGGTGTAGAGCCTGTGCTGGAAATCACAGTGGCAAGAACGCAGTTATGTGCTGCGAGATTTCGTGTAATATCTGTAAGAATTGAATGCATTGTACCCTCGTTACTTGACGCTGATTTTGCGTTTTGCGAATCCAATGGAAATGTTGCCGTTATTCTTGCCCGGCAAGCACAATATATCCGGAGCCGTTTGCAATGGAGAAACAAGATCACATAACAGCTCGTTAATACTTGATAATTGTTGAGGTGAGTTTGTGCTCATGTCAACAGTTACTTCCAGTATGTTCGGTGCCACCCTTAATTGTGCTTGCTGGGCTAGAAAACTCGGCACAGAGAGCAATAGCTCATCTATGGCGTTCGGTGTAATTTGTTTGAACCAATCCGGTGCATTTATAGGAAGCGAGATTCTGTGGATTTCAGGACTCAGTCGGCGCAATGGGGAACCGCATGGGCATTGTTCGGTAATGATATGAGATTCATCGCCTGTACGGTATCGTATTAGTGGCATCCCTGTTCGAGTCAGTGTCGTTACGACGATTTCTCCACGTTCCCCATCGGGGACAAGAAGCCCCGTGTCCGGATCGGTAATTTCTACATAAATATTTGTTTCACGCAGATGCATGCCTCTGCCAAACGGACAACTGACAGCCCCGCCAAGGCTGGTTTCTGTCATTCCCCAGTGGGTGTAGACTCGGCAGTTCCATGTTGATTCGATGTACTTTCTGACGGCAGGTGAGCTTGCGTCCCAGCAGAGTAAGACACTTTTTACAGGAGAAACTCTGTTACTGTTTTTTTGCCAGAGTTTTGTCAGTGCAAGAACGTGTGCGGCAGTTCCCACAACGCAGTCCGGAGCATGCTGTTTGAATAGAGCAAGAGAGGTGGCGACATCGTCAGGATTTTGATGCAGAACCGGAGAAGCTCCCAATGCAGTCAGTCCATCAACAAGAAGTGCTCCAACGCTGTCCGGCTTAGGGGCGGGTAACAGCGCTAATACCGTGTCGCCGGAGTGAGCGAGGCAGCGCATTCCATGATCATAAAAAGCTTTTGTTTCATCCAGTTCATCTTGTGTAAAAAAAAGACGCTTTGGTTTCCCTGTAGAGCCTGATGTCGTCAGTGTTACAACGCGTGCGATATCATCCTGTGATGTACAAAGGAAATTCAGCGGAGCTTCACGAATATCGTCGGCAGTTGTTCTTGGAAGGTGCGAAAAAGCTTCACCGGATGCAAAGGATACGTCCGAAAGCTCTCGCAGTTTTTCAGCATAAAAGATGCTGTTTTTTTGTGCATAGGTGCAGACCTGTTGGAGTCTGGCAAGTTGCCATGCTTCAAGAGTATCGCGGGTAACGGGAATTTCAGCATTTTCATGCTTCATATCAAGCGTAGCTTGGATATCGAGTGGGTTACGCCATGCTATTTGCTGCTCTGCATTTTTTACACATGTTTTTTGCATCATAAAATTTGTTGCCGGGTGTTCTTTTTGAGTCGTTTAGTAAACGTACTATCTTATCCGTAGTGATGTTTTTTTATTTTCCGCGGTAAAGCGTTGTCCCGTTTGCCGCTGTCAGGTTGTAGGCGCAGAACGGTACAAGCCTTCCATCCGGTGCTACAACGTGAATACAGCATCCTTTAAGGCGCTCTATATCGAGAGACCATGCATCTTGAAATGCCATTGCTGAAATTGCGAATCGCCGTGTTGATGCCTGCTGTATAAACGAATCAAGCTCGTTGGATAAATCTTTTGGCTTCGCATCTAATTCCGCTGCTGCCCACTGGCTGCGTACGAAGGAGCGAGCTTTTTCTGCACCTTCTGCGGCAGGTTTCGGCTTACAGTTACAGGAGTTTTTAGGCACGGATAACAGTTGCAGGGTCTTGTCGTCATTAATGATGTAGTTTGCATGGAAAGAGCATAACGCGTGTTCGCATGTTGGAGGCACAAAGTCTCCGGTAGCAACAAGATGATCTGTTTGTTTTTCCAATTCTTCAGCTAATTCCGGCAGGGTGATACGTTCATTATCCGCCGGAGCTACAGGGTAGCGGCCGAAGTAGCTTATTGGCTGGAAATGAACGCCACGGACTGCTGGAGCGTGATCAATCGCAAAGCGTATGATATCTCCGATCTCATTTTTATTAATGACAGGGGAGATTACAGGTACAAGGACAATGCCGATACCTGCTTCTTCAAATGCAGCAATGGCTTTGTTTTTTATATCCCGTAAGTCAGCGTTACGGAATGCCTTCCATGTGGATTCATGCAGACCGTCAAATTGAAGAAAAACAGAATCCGCTCCGGCCTGTGCCAGTCTTTTTACATATTCCGGATCGTGAGCGGCACGCACTCCATTTGTGTTAATTTGTACGAAAGGAAAGCCGATGGCTTTTGCTGCTGCCACCAGTTCCGGTAAGTCATCCCGAATTGTGGGTTCACCGCCTGAAAATTGCAGGTTACAGCCACCTGTAGTTTGCATTGTTGTTTCCAGCAATGCAATAAGCTCTTCTTTGCTTGGATCGGCAGGGGTAGTGGCTTTATATTTGTTGTCGGCAGATGCAAAACATACTGGGCACGAAAGGTTACAGCGCCATGTAACTTCAATTAAAGCCATACAGCTGTGTTGGCGGTGCTCCTCGCAAAGTCCGCAATCGAATGGACACCCTTTATCCACAGACGTTGAGATGGTTGGCGGTGTCGATGGAATTTTAGGGCGCAGCCAGTCTGTAAAAGTTGTTGAAGGGTGTGTTGAACGCCAGACTGGTGTCGAGAACGCACCATGTTGAGGACAGTGCTTCACCAGCCGTGTTTCGTCTCCCTTTGTAACGCGCATGGCAGGGATGCGCTGAAGACATTGAGGACAAACACTCTCTGTATGGGAAATATGGTCAGACATAGCTACTCTTTTACTGCGGAGATGTCGTATTCGTATTCGGCAAGCAGTGATTCAATGTAGGTAAATGTTTCGGCAAGCAGAGCACCGCATTTAGATGTGTCCGGTACTGGTGCACCGCTTGTTTCACCAAGGATTTCTCCGCAGGTAATGCCCCCGTATTGCTCTTTTGTTTTTTGAGTGAACCATTCAGAAAAAGATTCAAGAAGCATCGGCAGGTGTTCATCTTTTTCCTCTGTTTCGGCATCGTGTCCTGCGTACATTCCCAGAAGCAGTGCTCCGCCGGTCATCAGTCCGCATGTTCCTTTGCAGCTGGACATGCCGTTGCAGAGACCTTCTGCTGCCCTGATTAATTGCGGATTTTCAAGCCCTGAGTATTCCAGCGCCATTCCTACAAGAATTTGGCTGCAACAGTAGCCTTTGCCAGCCCATTGAAGCAATTGCAGTTGAATATCTGAAAGCATGTGCTACCCCTTCTTTTCGGCGTTAATCTGGATGTATCCGATTGTTTTATCGTATGAAGTAGAGCAGTCCTGACTGTTTTTTGAACAGCAGGGAGTGATTCCTGAGAAAATAAGTTTTGCAGTTAATTCCTTGAGTTCTTTTGTGCAGTCTGTGCTGGATGTGTGCGTAAATCCAGCGTTGGTGAGTATTTTAAAGAGTTTGGGTAAAGATAGCGGATTGCTGCTGCAACCACTTGTATTCGAACAAGAGGCAGTATGTTCGATTGGAGCGGCTTTTGGGGCGTGAGAGCACGATGGTGTCTGAGCCCTTCTATAAAGGTCTGAGAGAATAAGCATTCCACCAGTGCTGAGAACGCGGGAGAATTCTGCAACGGCAGTCTCTACAGAACTACATAGGGAGAGTACGCAGTCACAGTTTACAATATTAAATGCATTATCACAGAACGGCAGGTGATCTACGCTGGCTTGAACGGTACACAGGGCTTTTTGGTGAGCCTGTTTGGTGTTCTGTTCGGAAAGATCTATTGTTGTGACGTGCGCACTATAGTGCTGCTGAAGGAATTGAGCCGTGGTCCCATTGCCGCATCCGGCATCAAGGATGCGGGTGGCAGAAGAAATATTCAGCTTGTCATATGCCGTGCGGGTAAGCTGCAGCCCGCCGGGGCGGAGAGCGCCATCCTCAAGTGAAGCCATAAGAGGATGCTGCCAAAGCGGAGTACTCATTTGTCTTCCAGTAGTCGTTCCACTTCTGCCATTTTTTCTAAGGCAAGGGATTCAGGAATAAGTACATATCCGCAGGACGGACATGTTGGGAGTTCTACAGAAAATTTACTTTCGAGGTACACCAGTTCCACGGGAGCAAAGACCAGTTGCTCGTTACACTTGGTGCATTTCCAATGTGAAAAATCGTCGTGTAAGACTTGTAGCGTGTTCATGGTGCGCTCTTATTTGGGAGGAAGTATCTGCATTCTGTGTGACCATACATTATGAATGCAGTATCCGTTTTCGTCTTTTGTGTACTCCATCCAGTATGTCACGGTTACTGGGCGGAAGCTGGCAACATGTCGTTCAGTTTCTGTGTTGAACAGGCTTTCGCCGGTTTCTTCAACGTGCGTCACAACTTTACGGATGTCACTGCGCAGAATACGACGTTCTTCCATATTTGCAGATGCCTGCTCGGTGTAGGTAATTGTTGGAGCATCGGTGTCTGCAACGTGTTCCTTTTCTCCCCAGAGAGTTGTCAGCAGATGTTCCTTCAAGCGGATACGGTTTTCGCGTCGATCAGAAAAGCCTGTGACTGGTATCGTTGCCGGATCGGCATTACAGCACGCAAGTGCTGCGTTACAGTTCGGGAAGAGGATATCCAGCAAGTGGATAGTTCGTTTCCCAGTCCTTGCCAGCATGTCACGGCACATTGCGCAGTAGGTGAGTATGTCCTGTTCTTCTTCCGTACAGGACGAGAGAACCTCTGCTCTGTGCTCAGAAGCCTTTCGTGACAATTCCGGATTGGCTGTATCCAGTAAGCCGCCGTAGCCGCAGCATTCAGTTAATACTCCGGTATGGTGCGGTTCTGAAATAGAAATGTCGAGTGTTGATGCGATGGAACGTACATGATCCCGCATAGGTTCATCATGACGTGTAGAACATGGGTCATGCAGAACATATGGTTGTTTCGGCAAACGTGCAGTTGGCGGTAAGCCGATTTCTTCAAGTACTGCCCATAGCGAGCGTGTAGGGATATGCGGCAGCAATTCAGCAAGCATAGTTGCACAGGTCGGGCAGCCTGTAATGAGCTGCGGTTTTCCCATGTTTTCCCATTGCTTCTGAATTTGATCTGTTGTTGCTTGAGTCAGTTCTTTTTGTCCTGCCCAATGTGCCGGAGCACCGCAACAGTGGATGAATAGACCTACAGGTTCTTCCAGAGAATCTCGTAAGTACGAATAAGTACTCTCAACAAGGTGCGGGGAAATTGCCGGAAGTTGGCATCCCGGAAAGAACGCGTACGTGCTAGCGGAAGCGGAAGGTGCATTCATTGCAAGCATGCCCGCGGTATTGGCAAACGCCATATCGCGGAGCGCAAATTCATGTGCTGACGGCGGCATTGTGGAAGCTGCCACCATATCTTGTCGTGCTGTGAGACAGAGATTCTGTACAGCAAAGTCTTCAGGACAAATTTCTTCGCACAAGCCACACAACATGCAGGAGTTGATCATTTTGTTGGCATATCGTGTGCCCATGACTATCGCGGCATTGTTGTATACCTGCCGCGCGTAGACTTTCGGGTAGCTCTTGAATTCTGCCAGATACACACAGTTATCTACGCACTGCATACATTCGCACTGTAGGCACCTTCCAGCTTCCAGCATAGCGGTCGCTTCATCATATCCCGTTTCACCAGCGGGAAGGAGGGGCAATGAAGAGATAGACGAGACCGCAGTGTGCAGTCGCGATTGGTAGGAACCTTCATGTTCTCTTCCTGCGGTGAGGGACACATTCTGCATGCTTCGTTCCGCTGATAATGCTAACGTTTTGCCCTGTGCAATACGTTCTATCTTGGTAGCAATACAAGGGGATGGAACAGAGAATACAGAAGAAATTTCTGTTTGGAGAATTGCAGGATCAGTGAGCGCGCAATCGTATAATGCTGCAGCTTCCTGCGTTGCCAGAAGAACAGCATCCCATGCGTCAGATGCCTCATTGAGGTTTGACGGGAGGTCTTCTGATGAAAAGAGTACGCCGAGTTTTTCGAATGCAGCCTGGTGTTGTGCAAAAGAATCTTCCGGTAGAACAGAAGCAAGGTCTTCGTATGGATTTTCAGAGAGTATTGTAGGTGTAATACCTTTTTTCGCAAGATCCCATGCTGCTGCTAACGCTGTGAGGCCACCGCCGATGATAAGAACTTTTTTACCCTTAGATGGTAATGGACGAAGAGGCGGGGTTTTGGTTGCATTAGCTGCACAACAACGCTCCAGCTCTGGCATATTAATGCTGCCGCCAAGTTCATGGCGCAGGCATGAATCCATGCAGTCACCTTCACACAGGTTGGCAGCAATGTGAGGAATAGGCATACTTTTGTAAAGAATAGCCCAGGCTTCGTTTATTTTACCTGCAGCAAGTTTTTTACAAAAGTTACGTACGTCAATATGCAGTGGGCAACGGGTTTGACAGTGAGGCAGTTCTTCCTGCGTACACTGTGCTTCCCATTGGCGAAGTTCGTGTTGTTCCATATCGTACTACTGAATACGTCCGTGCTGCCGGAGCAGCACGGACGGTTTTGTATACTATATTACTTTTTGAGAGCTGCGAGCACTTTTTCAGGGCGTGCTGGCAGATGACGGATACGGGCGCCACAAGCATTGTAGATCGCGTTAATGATCGCTGCATGAGGGCTGGTGAGTGGAAGTTCGCCAACACCGGATGCGCCGAATGGACCTTCTGGACGTTCGGATTCAATGTAAATGAGTTCCATGTCGTCCGGAATCTGCTTGATGTAAGGAAGACCTGCACCCACCATGGTGGAGTGCTTTTTAATGTCTTCGTAGTCTTCTGTAAGAGCAAGGCCGATAGCCTGTGCAAGACCGCCGTACATCTGACCGTCAACAGCAAGTTTGTTCATGATTGTACCAACGTCGACTGCAGCGGTGATTTTTTCAACTGCAGTTTTACCGGTAGCAACTTCTACGCTGACTTCAGCAAGGAACATACCGTACATGTAACATGCGAATGGGTTACCCTGACCGTTTTCGTCACAATCTGTACAAGGAGCAGTCCATTTGCCGTTTGCACGGGTAGGAAGCTTTTTCTCTACCATTTCCTGATAGGTGTAGAAAGAGCCGTCTTCTTTTTTCATTGTTGCAACAAGTTCTTCACCAGCTGCTTTAATTGCGCGGCCGATTACAACCTGAGAACGGGAACCACCTGCAGGGCCGCCGTTAGGGCAGACGCTGGTGTCGTTCAAGCAAACACGGATCTGCTCTGGCGGGATGCCCATTGGGCTGAGAGCTTCGTGAGCGGTGGTTAATGCACCGATGTCTGCACCCTGACCATGGTCGTGCCAAGTGGTGTACACAGTGATGATACCTTCTTCATCAAGCTCAAGCGCTGCTTCAGCAGTGTCTGGGCCGTCGAGACCGGAACCGTAAACACCAAGAGCAATACCTACGCCGCGTTTAACTTCATCAGTAGAGAGTTCTGCTGCGCGTTTTTTAGCTTCTTCGTATTTTGGACGAATTGTGTCGATGAGGTCCGGAATGCTGTACACTTCAGGGTCTTGGCCTGTAGGGGTGGTAGAACCTTTGCGGTAAGCGTTTTTGTAACGAATATCCAAAGGATCCATGCCGATTTTTTCAGCAAGTTCATCCATGAGAACTTCGGATGCAAACTCAGACTGAGGAGAACCGAAACCACGGAAAGCAGAACCCCATGCATGGTTAGTACAAACAGTGCGGCCTTCACCACGGATGTTTGGAATATCGTAACCAGCACCGATGAACTGTGCACCACGGAGGGTAAGAAGGTCACCGAACTCAGAGTATGGACCGTGGTCTACAGACCAGTCAGTTTCCATACCGAGGAGTTTACCTTCTTTGTCTGCAGCCATACGTACGTTCATGAAGAATGGAGAACGCTTTGGAGTGTATGTCTGCTGCTGGTGCCATGTGTAGTTAAGGAACACAGGTTTACCAGTTGCAATACAAGCTACACCGACAAGTGCTTCCATGGTTGCGCTGAATTTGTAGCCAAAAGTACCGCCGGATGGGTTCTGAACCATAACAATGTTATCAAGCTCTTCACCGAGACCAGGAGCGATCATAGCAGCATGCAGGTGCATACCGATAGATTTGGAATGGATAACGAGTTTGCCTTCATCGTTGCGGTATGCAAAACCTACGTCTGGCTCGATAGGCATGTGTGGCTGACGGCCAACATAGTAATCGCCTTCGATAGTAACGTCTGCGTCTTTAAAGATAGGCGCAGTTTCTTCACCTTTAGCGATGTTCTGAATGTAGTAAATGTTTGGTGTGCCAGGATGAATTTCCATGGCGTCATCCTGCATTGCTTCAGGAGCGCTCATGTATTCAGGGAGCTGTTCAAGTTCAACTTTTACTTTTGCAGCAGCTGCTTTTGCATGCTTTTCAGTATCAGCACAAACAATAGCGATAGTATCGCCGTACTGGAATACTTTCTCGTCACACAAAATAGGACGATCCCAGCCATCACCCTTGTTGGACGGGAAGGTAATAAGACCGGTGATGCGGTTTTTACCTTTAACGTCTTTGTGGGTAATGATTTTTTTGACGCCTTCCATTTTTTCAGCTTCGGAAGTGTCAATGGAAATAATTTTAGCGTGGGATACTTCAGCCTGAACTAATGCAAGGCGGAGAGCATCACCAGGGAGTTTGATGCCAAGGTCTGCACCGTAATCAAGAGTACCGGTTACTTTTGCAACTGCGGTAGGACGTGGGTATTTAGTACCCAAAATGCGACCTTCCTGAGGTACGTCTTTCATAAGTTCGTCACGTGTTTTGTCACCGCGCAGTACAGCAGCAGCGTCCATTACAGCGTCTACGAGAGGTTTGTAACCTGTGCAACGACATGCGTTACGATGCTTCTGGAACCAGTCTCGAACGTCTTCACGAGTCGGGGACTGATTTTCAAGGAGCAATGCGTATGAAGATACGATGAAGCCAGGGGTACAGAAACCGCACTGTGCGCCGCCGTGAGCAATCCATGCGAGCTGGATAGGGTGCAGGTTCTCAGGAGTACCTACGCCTTCAGCTGTTACGATTTCGGTGTGTTCTGCAACACGTTTCATCTTCATGGTACAGGTGCGTTTGAGCTTACCGTCTACTACAACAGTACAGCTACCGCACTGACCGGTACCACAACCGATTTTAACGCTTGTAAGACCGATCTTTTCGCGCAGGACGTTAGCGAGTGAATCGTCCTCTTCGCATATGACCATACGGTCTACGCCGTTTACATGGAGCATTTTTTTAAGCATGGAAACTCCTCTCGGGTACCTAGGCGATCAGGCAGGACATCATCGTGAGGCGAGTTGTGATGCCGCTGCGTAAGGTACCATCACATATAGGTTATACAGCAGGAGGGTTCTTTAATAGAACCAGCCAATCATTATGACGATTTACCAAAGGAACACAGTGGGAAATGACATGTGTCGCAGCCGGCACAGAAGCCGCCGTGTCCCAAGTTCGTAATATCTCTACGGGTAATTGTTTCGCCTGCGAGAATGCGTGGTACAATGAGATCAAAGATACTGGCGCGGTAGTACATGACGCAGCCCGGAAGGCCGACGATTGGTCGTCCATCCTTGTAGGCAAGCATAAACATGGCACCGGGGAAGGTTGGGGAGCCGTAGCTGACTACGTCTGCTCCGGTGTCGCGGATACTGGCGGGGGTTCTGTCATCTGGATCGACAGACATACCGCCGGTGACAACAACAAAATCAAGGCCATCATCGAGGAACTTGTTGATGGCATCTGTTGTCATCTGCTGGTCGTCGGGAACAAAAACCTGTTCCACAACGTTTGACCCGAGTTCGTGAAATTTTTTACGGATTACAGGCCCGAACTTATCTGTAATTCTACCATTGTAGACTTCGCTACCAGTGGTAACTACACCTACTTTATGGTGTTTAAATGGTTTTACCTGAATAACAGGACCGCCTGTTGCACAGACCGCTTCTACTTCTTCAACCTTTGATCTATCGGTAACAAGAGGAACAATGCGTGTACCTGCAACCGGTCGTTCTGAAAGAACATTCAGACCGTTGTGCATGGTTGAAAGTACAACTTCATCAATGGCGTTGATTTCGTTAACCTTCTCAACATCAATGGACAGTAGCCCTTTGCTTGCAATAAGGTTTACTCGCCCTTCGGAAACATCGGTTAGAGTGATGCCTTCACCGGAAACTGCTTTTGCAATACGCATAGCCGCTTCGTTTTCGTGAATTTGATTTTCGGTAAGATCGAGCACATAAAGATGCTCTTTACCGATATCAAGAAGGGTTGGAATGTCTTCTGCTGTTACGATGTGGCCTTTTTTAAACGCAGGGCCTTTACTTTCACCGGGAACGATTCGGGTGATGTCGTGACAAAGAACCATACCAATTGAATTTTGAACTGGAACTGCCTGCATTGTAATCTCTTTTTGCGATTCAGGTTGATGAAAAAAGTAGTGAGTAGGCGATTACTGGTGCTTTTTCTTATGTCCACGGGGGCATAATAAGTCAAACCTTTTTTTGATTTAAAAAAATACCGTAGATATTGATTTGTTTAAGAAAAATTTCACAAGCGAGTAATCGCGGTGAAAATAGGAGTAAAGCGTGCATAAAAAAAGAGTGCGGTTTAAGTTTTGGCTTGAAGAGGACGGGGAAATGCTATTCGGTTCCGGCGGGACGGTGCTGCTTGAGCAGATTGATGCGCTGGGTTCGCTCTCAGGAGCGTCAAAAGAGCTTGGCATGTCGTACCGACGGGCTTGGGGGAGATTAAAAAAGCTTGAAGAAACAATAGGTGAAGACCTTGTGACAAAGGTGGGCGGCAATAAAAAAGGATACCGCCTGACTGAAACAGGCAGGCGGTTTGTTGCATCGTACAGAGAAGCAGAAAAGAAGATGGATGAAGCCGCTCAGGATTGCATGCAAAACTTCTTTAATTGGGTTCGTTAAAGGCGTTATTTACTCATAGGACAAAACCGTTCCCAGTTCATATACGGAGCGGCTCCTGCGATTGTAGTCCCGTAAAAAATTACCGGCTTCTCAGTAAGGAAAAGATCAATAGAGTTGTTGGCCAGCGTGGTTCCTGTCACCAGCAGCAGTTCTGCCCACTCAACGGCTTCTTGCGTTTTTTCTTTTCCTTCGACTAGAACTCCTCGTTTTATTTGACCAATATTATTCGGATCAAGGTCTATAAGGCGAACATCAAATTCTGCATGCAATGCTTCTGTCATTGCAGGTTGGAAACCGATAATTGTTATACGGCGTTTTCCATATTTTTCTTTGATGTATTCACGGAGGTTGCCGGCACATTCTTTCGGTTCATTGTCTTTGCAATGCACGGTATGCTCTGTGTTGTCGTATGCACAGCCGACAGCATTAAGGGTGGCAACAAAAACAGCACGGTTGAAGTTAGAAGACATGGGTAGGGCTGCAATATCCGCAAGGGTGCCGGAGAATGTACCGCGGCTGTCTGTGAATGCCTGTCCTTTGTGGCCGTTGAATGTGGCTTCCATTAAATGCTCTTTGCCTTGCTGGATGGGATAATCCTGATCATCAGGTTTTCCGATTGCTTCCTCCGGTGTGAGGGGCTTTGCGGAAACAACAATTTTTTCCTGTAGGATGTTTAAATCGTTCCAGTGGGCAAGAGCCTGAGAGTGGATGTTATCTAATGCCTGCATTATTTTCTCGCTTGATTTTGTATCCTGCCTGAGCATGGATTCCGCACTGATGGCATTGTTCGTAGGGAAGGTTGCCGCGGGTGGCGTGATGCGCTGCAAGCAACTGTGTATTCAGCCAATTAGGGGATTCTTTTCCCTGTTCCATTGCAATAATGGTATCTCCGAGTAGGGTAGCTTCTTCCAGATCATGTGTCACATGGATAATCGGGATGGGAAGTCGTGTTTTTATTTCTAACAGCAGGTGTTGCAATTTTCGCCGTGTCGTTACATCCAGCGCTGAAAATGGCTCATCCAGTAACAGCGCAACTGGTTCCCGCGCTAAAGCTTGACAAAAAGCCGCACGCTGCCGCTCTCCACCTGAAATGGAGTGCGGTTTTTTATTGCGGATGTGGGTGATGCCGAAGGTTTTAAGAAGGTCGAGGGTTACATCAGGGTTTTCGGCTGCAAAAAGAATATTTTTTTCTACAGTAAGATGAGGAAACAGTGTGTAATCTTGAAAAACAAGTCCAACTCGCCGGTGTTGGGCTGGGACAGAAATTCCTTCCTTACTGGAAAACCACGTTTTTTCATTGCAGCGTATGGTTCCGGCATCCGGTGTCTCAAGTCCTGCAAGCATACGGATAAGAGTGGTCTTGCCTGAGCCGGATGGGCCGACGATAGCTGTCAGCGAGTTGGAAGGACAGACTGTTTCCAGCTCTACTGTTAATGTTTCCAATTGCTTTGATACAGAAATGGAAAGAGTCATGAGCGCTGTCTCCCGTTGACGGCATTAATGATAAGAAGAAAGACAAAACAGACCGGAACCAGCGCTGCAGACATGTACAAAGCATCTTCATAACGCAGTGCCTCTACTGCTTCAAAGATAGCAATGGATGCAACTTGAGTTTTTCCGGGGATACTGCCGCCGACCATGAGGATGACGCCGAACTCGCCCAGACTGTGTGCGAATACCAGAATAGAACTGGCTACGATGCCGCTTACACAGTTGGGGAGTACGACACGGTAAAATGTTTGGAACGGAGATAATCCCAATACCGCTGCGCTTTCCAGTAAGCGCTTGTCCAGTTTTTCAAACGATGCACGCAGTGGCTGCACTGCAAACGGCAGGTTGAAAACAAGGGACGCAAACAATATGCCCGTAAAGCTGAAGATAAGCCTGTCGCCTGTCAGGCTTTGCCATGTTGAACCTACAGCTCCCGTCGGTGTCATGACAACAAGGAGACCGAAACCGAGAACTGTAGGGGGGATAACCATGGGCAGCGTTATAAGAGCATCAAGGATGCTTTTCCCTCTGCATTTTCCAAAGGCGAGGAAATATGCAGGGGGAAACGCAAGTAACGGAATGAGCACCATAGTACAGAATGCCAGTTTTGCTGAGAGGAGGAGGGGCTCTAGCGTCATAGGCTATTCGTACCCGTATTTGTGTTTAATTGCCGCTACGGTGGGGGAACCGAGGAACGTGGTAAATTTTTCGGCCGCTTCTTTATGCGGAGTGTTTTTTAAAATGCATGCCTTCTGAATAACTTTGGGTGCTTCTTCAACTTGCAGAAAGCATCCATTTTTCCCTTGCGGAGTGAACATATAAGAATATGCACAAAAACCGACATCGGCAGCACCTGTGGCGACATATTGGAAGACTTGTGAGATAGATTGGCCGATTGCCAGCTTGGGTTTAATTGTTTTCCAGAGCTGTTCATTAGTCAGCGCTGTTTTCGCCACAGAGCCATAAGGGGCGGTTTCTGTGTTTGCGATTGCAATGTTTTTTGCTGCGGAAGAGAGAACAACTTCCTTCCATGACTTTTCACAGAAATCTGTATTTGTCGTCCAGAGTACAACGCTTCCTTTTGCATAGACAAAGGGTTCAAAAGAGAGATGGCCGTCGAAAAGTTTTTCGGGGCGACGAGAATCCGCGGCTAAGAAAATATCAAAAGGTGCTCCGCTGATAATTTGTCCGTACAGTTTGCCTGTGGAGGTATAAGTTGCCTGAACCCTTAATCCAGTTTCCCTTTCAAACGCCGGAATAATTTCTTTCATTGCCGGCATAAAGTTGGCAGCCTGAGCAAGGATAAGGTCAGCAGCATGTGCATATGCTGGCAGAGAAAGAGCGATGATCATCAAAAAAGTTAGCAGTTTTTTCATTGCGGAGTCTCCATCCGGTAAGGAAAAGTATGGTTGGTAACCATAGAAAATTTCATAACTTTACTTTTGTAACTGCTTCTAAGAAGATTGTTTTTTTTGAACAAGTACGTCACGGAAAAATATGAAACCGTGACTCCCGTGGAGTTGTTATGCCAGAACGTGCCGGTCTGTTGCCCCCGCATTCTCTTTTTACTGTTCCTGATTCTTTGCGGTACCTTGAGCCGCAGCAGCTGAAGGTCTTTCTTCAATCTTTTGATGCATGGTGTTCCGCCACAAACAGGCAGGAATATATTCGTTCGCGGCAGCGGATGCGTGCGTTGTTTCTGTTGCTGCGCTTTACGGGCGCGCGTCTTGGCGAGGCACTGGCTTTGGACGATCGAACCGCATTTGATTTCACCAATAAGACAGTTTGTCTCGGACAGGGAGATACAGAGCGTGAGGTTCCTTTAGAAACCGTTGTGAGTTCAGAACTTCAGGAACTTCTGGAAAGCTCAATGGGGTGCAGTCTGCGCGGAACGTTTTTTCATATGGACCCAGGGTATGTACGCAGAGTTTTTTATGCACGGGCAATGGACTGCGGGTTGCCCAAAGAGCTGGCAACGCCTAGAGTTCTTAGATACAGCCGTGCTCTTGAAATGTTACGTGGCGGTGTGCCGTTGATGATGGTGAGTAATGTTCTCGGGCACCTTTCTTCTGATGTGCTGGCCAGTTTTCGTAAATATACCCATGATGATGTGAATTCCATTGTGCGCAAAGCACACACTGAGATGCAGCAGCGAACCAGTGCGCGTAATTCGTTTGTCGGGCACGTTGCTCATGTGTCGACAGACGGAATAATGGCTGAAGTGGAGGTCGCTACTGAGTCGGGCCTTTCTGTATTTTCCATTATTACTGAGGAAAGTGTGCGTACCCTACGATTGTCTATAGGAACTCCTGTTGTTGCCACTATTAAGGCTCCGTATGTTGGCATTACAGAGCACGGTTCGGTTCCCAGCAAAAAGCAACGCAATGGATTCGCCTGTAGTGTAGAACGTATTAGTGTTAGTGATGTGATGGCTGAAATTACAGGACATCTTGAAGACGGAAGCGGCATTTGTGCTCTGATTTCAAGAAACACAGTAGACACTCTTCAGCTTGAAACAGGAAGTTTGATCTATGTGTATTTTAAGGAGCTTTCTGTCGTACTTAATTCTGTTTATTAACGCGAAATCTAGGGTGCGTGGTAGAGTGGCACTCTTTTTTATGTAATAATTACAAATGTATGATTGTTTGACTGTAAAATGAGTTGATTGAGAATCAAAAAAGCCCTTGTCAGTATTGCAAGGGCTTTTTTGTATGTGAATTCATCTATGAATAATATTGTCTGGCATAGATGGAATGTATATTTTCTTTGTACTGTCTTAGTAGTAAAGTAGTAAGTCGCTTTCGTGCTGGTTTTTAGAGCTAAAATGAGGTTGTTAGTGCAAAAATGCAACGTTTAGGATGCTGCGTTTACACTCTTCGTCTGTTAATTAGATAAAAAAACGTGCTTTTGAGTCAATAATATTGATTTTCTGTTCAAGTTAGAACATAGTCAGGGTTCTACTCTTACATGTTTTAATTCTTATATATTCGTATTTGCTGTGGGGAAGAGCGTTTCATTGCCTATATGGAACGTGTATACAGGCTCGGATATGCTCGGGGGGGCGTAATGATTCGTATCTCAGATCTTCGTATCAGATCTAAGTTGGTTTTGCTGCTTGTTACTGTCGGCGCAATTCCGTTGTTAGTTGTCGGCCTTGTAGGCACTAGACTTGCTACAGATGCATTAATGGAAAAGTCCTTTAATCAGCTCATAACAGTACAGTCTATTCGCAAAGGTGAAATAGAAGATTTCTTTTCAACCAGCTTTTCCAGAATTCGTATTTTAGCTGAATCTGAAAGAATTCAAGAAATGATGACGCTGCTGACACGTCATCGTGAAGGTTTGACAAAAGAACAGTCTCTGCTTGTTGATGCGCATTCGCTGCAATATCAGGAAAAATTTCGTAGTTACGTTGCTCCGCTTAAAAAATATATCCGGTCATACGGATACCATGACTTATTTCTTGTGGATGCTGACGAAGGGAACGTTTTGTTCTCTCTTGCCCGTGAAGAAGATTTAGGAACCAACCTAAAGCTTGGGCAATACCGAAACAGCGGGCTTGGAAATGCATGGAAGCGTGCTGTTACCTCTGGAAAAACAACACTTGTTGATTTTGCGGCATATGAACCGAGTGGCGGTGCTGAGGCTGCATTTATTGCTGAGCCTATCCGTGATGTTTTCGGCAAAGTGACAGGCGTTGTTATTTTCCAAATGACCCCTCAATTAATTACGCGCGTTGTTGATTCACGTCAGGGCATGGGAGAAACAGGCGAATCATACCTTATGGGCGCAAACTTGGCGCAGAACCGATATGAGTTCCGCAGCAATTTGAGGACAATGGGGAATGGTGACTTTGTTGTCGGTTATTCCTTGAAACGTCCACTTGATTACTGGAAAGATGCTGCCGAAGCTGGTGAGTCCGGAGGATACAATACCTATACGGACAGTGCCGGAAAAGAAGTGCTTGTAGCCTACAACGAGTTGGATATTCCCGGTCTGCGCTGGTTCCTTATTTCTAAAATAAACAAGTACGAGGTTACGGCTCCTATTCGTTTAACTCGTAATATTCTGGCAATTGTCTCAGGATTTTTGCTGTTGCTTGTCGGTGCGCTTGCAGTCTTTTTTTCACGGACGATCACACGACCTATTATTGCCGATATGGAGTTTGCAAAAGCTATTGCCGAGGGCAATCTGGATGCCACTATTGAAGTGAACCAAAAAGATGAGTTGGGAGATCTTGCCCGTTCATTGGACCGCATGGCTCGAAAGCTACAGGAGCTGGATTGGTTAAAGTCCGGCAAGGAAGGTCTTGATGACGCCATGCGTGGTGAGCATTCACCTCAGGACTTAGCTAGAATTTTTATCAGCTACCTTTGCAGGCACATGGGGGCTCAGCTTGGTGCTGTGTATGAATTGGATGACAAGGTGCTCGAGTTGCGAGCCAGTTTTGCCTTCAGTGATCGTAAAGGGAATTTTAACCGGTTTGTACTGGGTGAAGGGCTGGTCGGACAGGCTGCATACGAAAATGAAGTTCTTATTTTTACAAATATCACAGAGGATGCCCCGACCGTAAACTATGGTACGGGCGACGCCTTCCCGAATGCCTACATGGCTGTACCAATTTCATTTGAAGAAGCTGTTGTAGGTGTCATTCTTCTTGGTTCAATGGAACCTTTCACCGTCTCCCAGCGTACATTTATTGAACAAAATATTGAGAATATCGCTATTCTTATGAATGCGTCGCAATCTCGTCAGCTCGTACATGAGCTTTTAGAGCAGGCGCAGCAACAGCGTGAAGAATTGAGAGTTACAAACGAAGAGCTTGAAGAGCAGACAAATGCTTTGCTTGAATCTGAATCTCGCTTGCAACAACAGCAGGAAGAGCTGCGTGTAACTAACGAAGAGCTTGAAGGACAGGCGAAGGTCTTAAAAGAGTCACAATCTGAACTTCAGGCGCAGCAGGAAGAACTTCGAGTTATTAATGAAGAACTTGAGGAGCGAACTTCTGCACTTGAGGAGCAGAAGACTGCTATCGCGGTTAAAAACTCTGAGTTGGTGAAAGCACAGAAGGCTGTGAAGCAAAAGGCACAAGATCTTGAAGTTGCCAGCAAATACAAGTCTGAGTTTTTGGCAAACATGTCTCATGAATTGCGAACTCCATTGAACTCTATTCTGATTTTATCGCAGCTGTTCGGTCAGAACAAAGACGGTAATCTTTCTGAAAAACAGATTGAGTCAGCCAAAGCGATTCATTCTTCCGGTTCGGATTTATTGACGTTAATTAACGAAATTTTGGATCTTTCCAAAATAGAGGCCGGAAAGATTGAGTTGATGATTGAACCGGTTGGTGTCTCTAATCTTATCTGTGATATTAATAGATTATACAAAGACCTTGCAGAGGAAAAAGGCATTACCTTTGACGTGACCGTTGACTCTGCTGTTCCAGCCTCGTTGGAAACAGATTCACAGCGCTTACAGCAAGTTTTGCGAAACCTGTTAACCAATGCCTTTAAGTTTACCCATCAGGGGACTGTTTCTCTGGCTATATCAAGACCTCCACAGGAATTAGCGGATGAGCTTGGTATAGATGCAAGCAATACAATTTCTTTTGCCGTAGCTGATGATGGTATTGGAATCCCGAAAGAGAAGCAGGCCGCTATATTCCAAGCTTTCCAGCAGGCAGACGGTAGTACAAGCAGAAACTATGGCGGTACGGGATTAGGGTTATCCATTTCCCGTGAATTAGCTCGTCTGCTGCAAGGGGCTATTTACCTTGAAAGCGAGGAAGGGAAAGGAAGTACCTTCACTGTAGTTCTTCCGGAATTTTATAATGCTGACCTATTCGTTTCTAAAGATGTTGAGCATGTTGAACTGCCGTTGGCAGCAGGTGGGGAGCAGTTTGCTTCTTCTGAGTCTGTAGAAAGAGATGCGGCAGAGACTGCTTCAAAAGTAGAAATACAGGCCGATACCTCAAGCAAAGAAGCTGAACCCGTTACAGTGCAGCAGGCGGCTCCTTATAAAGAAAGTGAATATGTTGAGGATGATCGTACCTCAATTACCCCTGATTCACGCAGTCTCTTGATTATTGAGGATGATTGGAATTTTGCCAAAATTATGCGTGATCTTGGTCGGGAGCGTGGCTTCCTTTGTCTTGTCGCTGAGGACGGTGAAACCGGATTACATTTTGCCGATTACTACAAGCCAAGCGCAATTATTCTGGATGTAGGGCTTCCGGGGATTGACGGGTGGACGGTAATGGAACGTCTTAAGGATAACCCAAAGCTGCGTCATATACCGGTGCACTTCATGTCAGCTCATGACAATTCCTTGGATGCCTTGCGCATGGGAGCAATCGGCTATCTTGCGAAACCTGTGACAATGGAGCATGTGGAAGAAGCTTTCAGTGCCCTTGAAGACGTTATTTCAAAGCCGGTTCGCAACTTATTACTTGTTGAAGACGATAAAATTCAATGCCAGAGCATTAAAGAATTAATTGGCAACGGTGACGTGAAAACGACTGATGTTGCCACTGGTAGAGAAGCATATGAAGAGCTTTCCAATGGGAATTATGACTGCATGATTCTGGACTTGGGACTTGAAGACATGTCCGGTTTTGATCTGTTGGAAAAAATCCGGTTAAGTGAAGCAGCCATGCGGGTTCCGGTCATTATCTATACAGGACGTGACTTAACGCAGGAAGAAGAAAAGCAGCTGAGTAAATATGCCGAAAGCATTATCATTAAAGGGGTAAAGTCTCCTGAAAGACTTCTTGATGAGTCTGCATTATTCCTGCACCGCGTAGAATCGGATCTTCCACATGAAAAGCAGCAGATGCTCAAGATGGTGCACGACAAAGAATCTGTGCTGAACGGCAAGAAGATTATGATTGTTGATGACGACATGCGTAACGTTTTTGCTCTTTCCAGTGTGCTTGAAGACAGAAATATGGATGTTGTTGTGGCTAAAAACGGCATAGAGTGCTTGGAAAAACTTGAGGAAGTCGATTCTATAGACTGCATTTTGATGGATATCATGATGCCGAAAATGGATGGCTACGAAGCAATGACAGAGATTCGTAAAAAATCTGAGTTTGCAAAGCTGCCAATTATTGCTTTGACTGCAAAGGCTATGAAGGGGGATAGAAGTAAGTGCATTGATGCAGGTGCCAGCGACTATCTTTCTAAACCGGTAAACACTGATAAACTGCTGTCCATGATGCGGGTTTGGTTGTACTAGAATGTGTGAAATCGAACAGGTTGAAAATGAACGGATTGAAGTGCAACTCTTACTTGAGGCTATTTTTCTAAAGTACGGATATGATTTTAGAAAATATGCTAGCGCCCACACGAAACGCAGACTAGAGCATAGGCGAACGTTGGAAGGATTGCCTAATATGTCTGCAATGCAGCATTTGCTTCTCAATGACGAGATGTTTTTTAACCGGTTGCTGCTGGACTTATCCATCAACGTCACAGAAATGTTCCGAGATCCGTGGTTTTATAAGAGTGTTCGTGAGCTTGTAGTCCCGTATTTGCAAACATATCCATTTGCTAAAGTTTGGCATGCAGGTTGTTCTGCCGGACAGGAAGTGTATTCCATGGGGATTGTTCTGCATGAAGAGGGGATGAAAGAGCGTGTGCAGATGTACGCCACAGATTTTAATGAGCTGATCTTGGCTAAAGCTAAAGACGGCATTTACCCGATGAATCTTGTTCGTGAGTATACTGCAAATTATCAACAGGCTGGAGGGAAGCGGTCGTTTTCTGATTATTACACTGCCGACTACGACAATGTAGTTATTCGAAGATTTTTGAAGGAACACGTTCTTTTTTCTTCGCATAACCTTGTTACGGATGGTGTTTTTGGAGAGATGAACGCTATTTTCTGTCGTAATGTTCTTATTTATTTTAACAGAGATTTACAGAACAGAGTATTGAATCTGTTTTATGAAAGCCTGTGCCCCGGTGGCTTTTTGTGTCTCGGCTCTAAGGAAAATATTAAATTTTCAGATGTAGCGCACAAGTTTGAAGTTGTTGCGGAACGGGAGAAAATTTATCGCAAAAAACGCATGTAGCGAAGAGCCGGTAACGAAGGCCGTAATTACATCCCGACAATACGAAGCAGTTGTCATTGGCGTTTCAGCTGGGGGGCTGACGGCATTACATGCATTGTTTGCGAAGTTGGGAAGACGTTTTCCTTTACCTGTTCTTATTGTTCAGCATATTAGCCCGACATTTGAGAGTCGTTTACCAATGCTGCTTAGCCAGTATTGTGAAGGCACAGTAAAGGAAGCAGAGGATAAAGATGAAATTTGTGCGGGGGGGATATACATTGCTCCGCCTAACTACCACTTACTTGTAGAACCTGAGAAAAGTATCGCCTTATCGCTGGAAGAGCGGGTTAATTACTCGCGTCCGTCCATTGATGTTTTATTTGAGACCGCGTCAGAAGCCTATGGTGAAGGTTTGATAGGGGTTATTCTGACAGGAGCCAACTCTGATGGTGCAGTCGGGTTGTCTTACATAAAAAAACGCTGCGGATTGACTATTGTGCAGGCTCCGGAATCGGCTGAATTTGATGCGATGCCGAAAGCTGCTATAGCAACTGCAAATCCGGATTTCGTCCTTCCCTTAGATGAAATCGGTTCATTTTTGAATTTACTAGGTAACAGAGGATAGCCATGGGAATTGCCAAGGTACTCATAGTAGATGACAGACCTGAAAACCTGCTTACGTTAGAAGGTTTGTTAGAGCAGCCGGGCATTGAGATAATACGCGCTAATTCCGGTGAGGAAGCGCTTGCTCATATGCTTGACCATGATTTTGCGCTGGTTCTGTTGGATGTTCAGATGCCGGGTATGGACGGCTATGAAGTAGCAGAGCTGATGCGAGGTAATAAAAAAACAAAACATATCCCGATTATTTTTGTAACAGCTGAAGTAAAAGGAAAAGCTCAGGTTTTTAAAGGGTATGAGTCCGGTGCCGTTGACTATTTGTTTAAACCGCTGGATGCTCATATTTTTCAAAGTAAGGTTGGTGTCTTTATTGAACTGTTCCACCATAAAGAAGCATTGGAACAAAAGAGCCTTGAACTTGACCAGAAGCTCGCAGAACTTGAAGAGCTTCAGCAGCAGCTTGAACAGACCAATGAACAGCTTTTGTTATTGTCCATTACAGACGGTTTGACCGGTCTGTTGAACAAGCGTCAATTTAACACTAATTTTACACATGAATGGAAGCGTGCATATCGAAATAAGTCTCCGCTTTCTTTGATTATTATCGATATCGACTTTTTTAAGGCCTACAATGACACCTATGGACATACCAAAGGTGATGAATGCCTTATTAAGGTTGCTCAAGCTGTTTCAGAAACAGTGAAGCGAGATGTGGATTTAAGTGCTCGTATTGGTGGGGAAGAATTCGCGATTATTCTTCCAGACACGGAGTTGAAAGGAGCGCAGTTTGTTGCTGAACGAGTTCGTAGTAATGTAGAGAAGCTTGCAATTCAGCATGAAGGTTCTCCCGTTTCAGATACAATAACTGTAAGTGTCGGTACTGCCTCTGTGGTGCCTACCCAAAAAGAAGACACCGTTTCGCTGATCAAGGCCGCTGATGCTGCATTGTACAAAGCCAAGGGTGAGGGAAGAAATGTGTGTTGTACAGCATCACTTAGCTGTTAACCGGTAAATAGCGAAGTGTTGAAAGGGAACTTTTGATGAAAGCAAAAGATATGTTGCTGGCAAGTATTGTGTTAGTACTTCTCATTGCAGCCTGTACAAGCAACGGTTTTGTGGAATCATTTCGGTATTACAGTAAAGCTCATGGCTATGGAATGAGCTTTATTAAGTTTGCAATTTTAGCGTCGTTTGGTGAATGCCTTGCGTTACGCATTGTGACAGGGCGTTATTGGAAAAAAGGATTTGGATTGTGCGCAAAGATGGTGGTCTGGGGCTTTCTCGGGATCGTTATCAAGTTGGCATTTACCGTATTTGCTACAGGAGCACCAAATATTCTGGCCTCATTTGGCTTAGATTTTTCAGCGGCAACGCTTGCCACCGGTTCTTTTTTTGAGCGACTTGTAACAGCCCTTGTTATCAGCACCTCTTTGAATTGTATTTTTGCGCCGGTATTGATGATTCTCCATAAGATTACAGATGGACATATTCATGCCCACGGAGGCAGGTTTGTTTCTGTAGTTACCCCGATTAATATGGTGGATCGTTTTAACGACATTGACTGGAACGTGATGTGGGGATTGGTGTTGAAGAAAACTATCCCCTTCTTCTGGATTCCGGCACATACCATAACATTTTTATTACCTCCTGATTTTCGTATTTTGTTTGCAGCTCTTCTAGGAATTGCTCTTGGAGTGATTTTGGCGTTCGCTAACCTTTCTGCTGTAAAGAAATCTGAAGCGTAGTGCTAATTTTTGCTGTGAACAGAATTGGTTAAACGTAAAAAAACGGCTGCCCATACAAAGGCAGCCGTTTTTTTAGTGGCTGTGTGGAGCTTGTCCACAGAAATCTGTCTCGTTAGGTAAAGAAGAACGTTTCTAGTTTTGTTTTTCTATTAGCCTAATTTCTTGAAGGAAGTCATAGTGTTTGTTTCCAGTGCTCATTCATAATGGGTAGTTACGGATTGAATGAGGCTACGCTGTTTTACGAGCGACAGACTGAAGAATACGCTCCGCCGCGAAGGTAGGAGCGATTATTCCTTTTGCTGATGCCGAAGTTTTAAGGCTCCCCTGTGTGTTAAGGGCGTTGCTGTTCATAGATGTAACTAGCGTTTCCTCAAAGGCGTCACGCAGAGCAGTTAAAGATTCCTCGACTTCAGGGTATTCATTGGACTCTCGCCAAGGGAGTTTGAGAGTGACAAGTGAATCTTTTTCTTTGTGTGAAGGAGACATAAGCTGATAGTATTCCGAAGGTTCCCAGTCTGTCCGCTCGTGCTGGTCTGGCCAACAGTGTGTCCAGCCTGCTTCGGGCGGCTTGGGAATAGTGCTGGTAATACGGATAGCTGGCATGGCGAGGCTTTTTTCAAATTCTGTCAGTGTGATTGTGTACGTAAGCACTGGTCGAAAGTTACCGCGCTTCTTACTGATGGACCAATCTATGTTCATGTTTACTCCAGAACAAGCACTTCGCCGAAAGGCGGAGCATTGTATTGCGGTGTTGTGCTGACCCACAGTACTGGATAACCGGGATCTTCAGGAAAGAGGTTGCATTGCATGTCTGTCAGATAGATCAGGCACGCAGGCACAATGCCTTTTTCTTCCAGCCTTACAAATGGAGGACGGAAGTCAGTTCCGCCACCGCCGGTTGCTATAAGTTCCAGTGGCAAATCCCACTTGGATAAGCGTTTTTCTTCTGAAATTTTTGTGTCGCAAGCAATGGCTGTTATGGTTGTATCGAATTCTTCCAGAATATCAGAAAGCTCTGCTGCAAATGCATCAAGCTCGCGCTGGGTAATACTGCCGGAAACATCAACGGCCACTGCGACTTCCGGAAGCTCTTCACTATGCATGCCCGGTAAGTAGAGACCGGAATGCAGATAGCGGCGGTTAGGGCGTACCCATGAGAAATCGTTTTTAGCAGCATCTGCCATGAACTGTCTAAGAAGTTCCTGCCAGTTTAATGTCGGTGACATGATTTTATTGAAGAGACGTTCCATATTTCCGGGAAGGTCTCCAAACTGGAGAGACTTATGGATTGCCTGTGTTAACGCAGAACGCCATGCATCTTCCTGAATCTGATTGGAATCTGAGTCCGTGCCGCCGCCATTGGACGGTGCATCACGAACTTCACCCGTCATTCCGGGATCATTGCTGTCGTCTGATTGTTCCTGCTCCTCGTCACCATCATCTCCAGCACCTGCGCCATCGCCCGTTTCTTCAGGCGCTTCTCCATCACTGCCCTGTGCTGACTTTTCGCCTTCACTTTCGGACTGAGCATCTCCGTCTCCGCCACCTTCGATATCATCTCCGGCGATAGCACCTTGTTCAGCGCCTCCATCTGCTCCACCTTTCAGTTCTTCATTGTGGTTTTTTAAGGAAGAGTAGATAGCTTCAGCACTTTTTCCATGGTGTTTGGGGTCATCAAGATAGCCCGTTGGAAGTTCAATTCCGGCTTCGAGAAGAACCGGATTAATAGCGTAGTCACAGGCGGTGTTCCAAAGTTTGATATCCCGCAAACCTCTTCTCGTGTGATGGCAACAGGCAAGGTGCAGCACCTCGTGGCACTGCAACCCTTTCACTTTCTCTAATGGGAGAGCATCAATGTAGATGGGATTGTATCCAAGTGTTTGCCCGTTTGCCCATGCTGTTCGGCATGTATGGTCTTCACGAAACTCCAAGCGGAGTGCGAGGTTTGCAAAAAAAGGATGATCGAGAACCAGCTCCATGCGAGCCTTGAGCATTTTGCTGTGCGCAGCTTTATGCATGCCTACACCAGAATATCGCTATTAGCACACGCCCAATTGGCAAAGGACGGAGTTTCAACAATAGAAGGTGCTGTGGCGGCGGAATCGCGCATAAGCAGTACACTAAACTCAATAGGCAGCCGTGCCGCAAGTACAGCGATCTGCGGAATCACTTTGTCAGATGCTTTCCGCGCTACTGATTCGCATAGCGCATACACGACAGCCGGATCGTCCGGCAGTTCAATTGTGTCCGGATTGGCGAGAACTGTCTCAACATCCGGCAGCTGATCGCAGGCGGTAAGAAATGCAAGATACTCCGCTGCTGCGCCTTCACCAACTGCACCTGTGATTAATGCTCGCTTGGTATTGGCGGCAGGGTTGGCTGCAAGAATGGTTGAAACAAACTCCCAAGAGCGTGGAGAAGGGAAGGCTTTATCGTTTTTCTTGGGATCAAAAGCATGGAGCAGTTTAGGACGAAAACGAAGAAAAGCTTTGAGAGAAGAAATTATTTCGTTGTTGTCTGCCCATGTGAGCCAGTCATCAAGGTTGGCTTCGAAGTCGAGATGCACCATGCGGTTAGCAAGTGCAGAAGGCATTCTGTGTGTGACGGCTTTGTCTGATTCACGGTTGCCTGCTGCGATAATTGTCCAGCCTTCCGGCATTTCATATTCGCCAAGTTTTCGATCGAGGATAAGCTGGTAACAGGCCGCTTGAACAAGTGGCGGTGCGGTGTTTAATTCATCTAAAAAGAGAATTCCTTCCCCTTCTGTGGGAAGAAAAGAAGGCGCACACCATGCGGTTTTTCCTGAATCGTCGATGCGCGGGATGCCTCGCAGATCTACTGGATCAAGCAGCACGGCGCGGATATCTACTAAGGTGAGTCCTCTGTTGGCTGCCAGTTGAGCAACAATTTGGCTTTTACCTACACCCGGTGCTCCCCATATGAAAGCTGGTTGTTTGACTGTTATGAGTGTTTCTAAGGCAGATGCAATCTCTGATGGTCTCATTCATTTCTCCGTATCGTTTTGCAGAAGAATATTGAAGATGATAATCAAAGTCAATTGGAAGTGGGGATAATCTGTAATTTCTATAGCAAGAGTTCATAACGCTCTGTAAAGAATTAGATAACAGGGAAAGTAGATTACTTAATCGGGGGGTAAGGGGATGAATCCCCTTGCGGGGGATGCAAGAGGGCGGCGTCCGCCTTGCCCGCCGGAGGCTCCAGAGCATCAGATAAAAAGGACATGAAAAAAGGGCGCAGCAAAAGCTGTCGCCCTCTCTCGAATGGGTTTGGCCTTATAAGCCAAGGTATGCTTTCTTTACGTCTTCGTTGGCGAGCAGAGTAGCTGCGTCGTCTTCCATAGTAATGTGCCCTGTTTCCATTACATATCCGCGATGCGCAACTTTGAGGGCCTGGTTTGCATTCTGTTCCACAAGGAATACGGTGGTTCCGGATGCGTTAACCTTTTGAATGATCTCAAAGATCTGCTGGATAATAATTGGTGCAAGTCCAAGTGACGGCTCATCCAAGAGGAGCAGTCGAGGTCTTGCCATCAGAGCGCGGGAAATCGCGAGCATCTGCTGTTCACCACCGGAGAGGGTGCCGCCTGTCTGCTTCTGGCGTTCTTCCAGAATAGGGAACAGATGGAAGGCGTACTCCATATCTCGCTTGATGGCATCTTTGTCGTTACGGAGGAAAGCGCCGAGCTCCAGATTTTCCATAACTGTCAGGTCTGGAAAAATAAGTCGTCCTTCCGGTACCTGTGAGATGCCGAGGTGTACAATTTGATCCATTTTCATATTGTGAATCGGTTTGCCCTCAAAGGTTATTTCACCTGAGCGTGGCGGTGTTCCGCCACAGATCGACATGAGGGTCGTAGATTTACCGGCACCGTTAGCGCCGATAAGCGTTACGATTTCACCTTCATCAATATGCAGGCTTACATCATGCAGAGCGTGGATGTTGCCGTAAAATGTGTTGATTCCGTTAATTTTAAGCATGGCTTTCCTCCCCGAGGTACGCTTTGATAACCTGCGGATCTTTACTTACCTCTTCCGGTGTTCCCTGAGAGATAAGGCAGCCATATTCCATAACGTAGATACGCTCGGACAGGCTCATAACCATACTCATGTCGTGTTCAATGAGCAGAATCGCCAGATTGAACTTGTCGCGGATGTCCAGCACCAACTCTTTGAGTGAAGCTGTTTCCTGCGGGTTCATACCTGCCGCAGGTTCATCCAGCAGAAGCAGTGACGGTTCGGTTGCCATTGCACGGGCAATTTCAAGCTTGCGCTGATCGCCGTACGGCAGATTGCAAGCCAAATCGTTATAATGCTGGTTGAGTCCTACGTACTTGAGGAGCTCATAGCTTTTTTCGATATTTTCTTTTTCTTCACGCTTTACGTGTGGTGGACGAAGCAGCGCATCGAGAATACCTGCTTTTGTTCGGCAGTGGCGGGCTACCATAACGTTTTCCAGCACTGTCATGTTCTTAAACAGACGGATGTTCTGGAATGTTCGTGCCATGCCAAGCTCTGTCACCTTATTAGGTTTCATGCCGTTGACGCGTCGCTCTTCTTCATCATGGGGTGTAAAAAACACGTCGCCGTCAGTCGGTTCGTAAATGCCCGTGATGCAGTTAAAGAACGTTGTCTTCCCTGCACCGTTCGGCCCGATAAGAGCTACAATTTCACCACTGTCCACTTGCAGGTCTACGTCGTTGAGTGCACGCAGGCCGCCAAAGCTTTTGGAGAGCGAATTAACGTTCAGTACTGTGGACATTACGCTTCTCCTTCTTTGATAAGGTCGGGATCATCCACATGGTATTTTCTGCCTTTAGGAGCAATAAGTCCCTGCGGGCGGAATACCATCATAAGTACCATTGCTGCTGCGAAGATAATCATACGGTATTCGGAGAATGCACGCAGATATTCCGGCATCAGTACAAGGAATGCAGAACCGAGGATAACACCAAGGTTTGATCCCATGCCGCCGAGAACAACAATAGATAAAATGATTGCCGATTCCATAAAGGTGAAGCTGGCTGGGTTAATGAACGTGGTTTTTGCGGCAAAGATAACACCTGCAAATCCAGCCCATGCTGTTCCCAGTCCGAATGCCATCAGTTTAACGTTTACGCGGTCAATGCCCATTGCCTGACATGCAATTTCATCTTCACGCAATGCCTGAAGCGCACGCCCGATACGGGAGTTTTTGAGGCGCTGTACAGCGATCATTGTGATGATCGCAAGGGCAAGTACAATGTAGTAAATGTAGATGTTTGCATCTGCTACGGACAATTCCATGCCGAAAAGTCCCGGGCGGTCAATGTTGGAAATACCTGAAGGACCACCGGTGAGGGAACCCCAGTTTTCCAGCACGAGTCGGATAATTTCTCCGAAGCCCAAAGTAACAATAGCAAGGTAGTCACCGCGCAGACGAAGCACAGGAAATGCGAGCATTATGCCGCCAAGGCAGGCAAAAAGGCCGCCAAGTGGAAGTGCTATCCAAAATCCGATGCCGAAGTAATGGTTGAGCAGTGCGTAACTGTATGCACCGATTGCGTAGAAAGCTGCGTGTCCGAGGAAAAGCAGACCTGCTACACCTACGATAATGTTCAAGCCGAGCCCGAGAACGACATACAGCAGGAACGAAATAAAAATGTTTGTCTGGTATGTGGTCACCAGCATTGGCATAGCAACACTCAAAGCGAACAATGCCGCAAGAGCGGGGCGGGCAACTGCCGGTTCTTCCATTGCACGGGAAAGCCACGATTGTTTCTTGGCTGTTTCCGTGGATGGTGCTTCATATTGTTTAGCTTCTTTGCGAGCCAGTGCCCAGCGCCAGACATAGGATAAAAAGAATACCCCGACTCCGACGTAGGCTAAGTTCATCCATCTCCACTCAACGGTATTCTCGATAGTATTTACTCGAGCAACCATGATAGGAAATGTAAGGAACATGAACCACAAACTGGTAATTATGGATTGTTTCAGTCCTTGCATTGTATCTCTTCTGCAGAAAACTATGTTCTGCAACTCCTTCTTTCGTTACGAGTGAATACGGTTAAACCTTTTCAACAGGCGCTTTGCCTAGAATACCGGATGGACGGAAAATCAGGAAGATTACCAGCAAGGAGAATGCGAAAACGTCTTCGTAGTCACTGGAAATGTATCCTGCTGCATAGCTTTCAGTCAGTCCGAGGAATAACCCGCCGAGCATGGCACCCGGAATGGAGCCGATGCCGCCGAGAACCGCAGCCGTAAATGCTTTTACACCGGCAATAAAGCCGATCATGAAGTTCAACTGACCTGAGTGGGTGGAGATAAGTACACCGCCGAGGGCAGCCAAAGAAGAGCCGATAATGAAGGTTGTTGAAATAATTTTGTCTGCGTTGATACCGAGAAGCATAGCCATTTTTCTGTTCTGCGCCGTGGCACGCATTGCTTTACCGAGTTTGGTAAACTTGATGAACAGAGTGAGTGCTACCATTGAGACAGCACTGGCGACAACAATAACTAAATCTGTTGAGCCGAAGATGTGTGCAATCGGCTCCATAAATTCAAAGTCCGGAATCAGTGTTGGAAACGGTAAAAAGTCAGAAGTCTGCGCCAGAATGATGTAGTTCTGGAGGAAAAGTGACATACCGATAGCAGAAATAAGTGGAGATAAGCGGGCAGCGCCGCGAAGTGGTTTGTATGCCACTTTCTCCATGGTGTACCCGTAGGCAGCACAGTACAATATGGCAATAACGATTGCCATGAGCAGGATTGCAAACGCTGGAAACCCATAGATTCCCATCACTCCGGCAACGATGAGGCCGGTAAAAGCACCGAGCATGTAAATTTCGCCGTGGGCAAAGTTAATAAGCTCGATAATGCCGTATACCATCGTGTAGCCGATCGCGATGAGTGCATAGATACTCCCTCGCGTTAATCCGCCAAGACCCAATTCGATGAAAAATTCCCAATCCATGTGTATGTCCCTGTCAGAGCGATGCCTGTCTGCAAAATAGCGTTGCAGGTACGAGGCCGATTATCTGAGTAAAAAACGGGGAACAATCCGAGACTGCTCCCCGTTGTGGTTGCGGTCAATCCGGTAGATTATTTGAGTTCTACGTATTTACCGTTTTGTACCTGATACATGGAGAAGCCAACGCCTTCTGCGTCACCTTTTTCGTTAAACTTAATTTTACCCACTGGAGTATCTACAAATTCGCTACGCAGTTTTGCGGTTACTGCATCGTAGTCAGTGGAGTCTGCACGTTCGATTGCTGTGAGCATTGCTACTGCTGCTGCGTATGCTGCAGGGTAGAATGCGCCCGGTTCTGAACCGAACATTTTTACGTGAGCTGCGATTGCTTCTTTGTACATCGGCAGGTTGGATACATCGATAGGGCCGGAAGCATATACGCCTTCTGCGTTTTTGCCTGCTACTTTAATGAATGTATCGTCTTTTACGCCGTCATCAGAAACAAAGTTCGCTTTGATACGTTTTTTACGCATCTGGCTGACAATTTTAGAAGCTTCAGGGTGGTAGCCGCCGTAAATAACGGTGTCAGCTTTGAAGCGACGGATTTTCTGCACTACCGCTGAGTAGTCAGGAGCACCCGGTGTTACGCCTTCAAACATAACAACTTCTGCTTTGCCGCCTTCTTCAATAAATTTGCGTGCGAATTCAGCATACCCTTTACCGTAGTCACCTTTGTCGTGCAGTACGGCAATCTTTTTTGCACCGAGTTTTTCGATAGCAAAGTCGACGCCGAGGCGTGCCTGCATGTCATCGGATGCAATAGTACGGAAGAAAGTCGGGTAGTCACCTGACTGGGTAAGCATTGGGTTGGTAGCACTTGGTGACATGGCGATAAGCTTGCCTTCTGTGTAGATAGGAAGAGCAGCTTTTGTTGCGCCTGAGCAGATGTGCCCGAGTACTACGTTAGCACCGTCAGAAACAAGTTTGGTTGCTACGTTGGTTGCCTGTTCAGGTTTACACTGGTCATCCTGAATGAGCAGTTCTACCTGTTTGCCGTTGATACCGCCGGCTGCGTTGATTTTTTCAACAACAACTTTTGCAGCGTTTACTGTTGGCAAGCCGTAAGAAGCAAGGTCACCACTGTGTGCTCCGGCTACGCCCATTTTAATGGTGTCTGCTGCAAAAGCAGGTACACACATGGCTGTAACGGCGAGACCGGTTATGATGGACTTAACCAAACCAGAAAATGTCATATGTTCCTCCAGCGTTGAAAATCGTATTGCCTGTCATTCTAGCAATATGGTTGTAAGTGCGCGTGTCGTCTAGGGTGAAACAGAAAAAATAACGTCCCCTTCATTTTCTTTGTTCACGAAAATACTAAAATTGTCAAAACTAAAACTACTCTTTTTATCAAAAAAGTAAAAAATATATGAAATAATCTTAATATATCAGATTTGCCGTATGTAGTGCGGGTATTATATCTTGATATAACTGAAAAAGTATTTCACTCCTTAAAATAAAGTGTCACTCAGTAGTTTGAGAAAACTTGATAGATTGTGTGCTCAACTATTTTGAAGATGGAGGATTCTTCAAAATAAAACGAAATCCTAATGGGAAAATCCATTGTTTCGGCAAAAAGTGATTTTTTCTGCAAATCAATTTGAGCAGGAGTTGGTCTGCCGCAAAAATGCAGGCGGAAAGGGAGGGCGTGGCTTTTTACGAAAAACGTTATTTGTCCTTGGAGGACGGGCTGTGCTTGTATATAATGATGCGTTGCCGGTACTACGGTGAAACATTCTGTACGAGAGAGCGGTTTGTCCCCAATTGACCCCCGCGTTTGTTTCCCGTATGTCATCCGCTTATAAATTGTTCATAATCGCATTGCTGCGAAGAAATAGATTTAGAGGACGTATTCATGAGTAAGGCTCCTGTAGCACCTGAAGAAAAGAACGAAGGAACTAGTCTGGATTTTATCCGTACTATTATTGCTGAAGATTGTGAGAGCGGTAAGTATGACGGTCGCGTACATACTCGTTTTCCGCCAGAGCCTAATGGCTATCTGCATCTTGGGCATGCTAAATCCATTTGCCTGAACTTTGGTATTGCACAAGAGCACGAAGGCGGCATTTGCAACCTCCGTTTCGACGATACAAACCCGTTGAAAGAAGAAGATGAGTACGTAAAATCCATTCAGGAAGATGTTAAATGGCTTGGCTTCGATTGGGGCGAAAAGCCGTTCTACACTTCTGATTATTTTGAAGTGCTTTACAATCATGCTGTGAAGCTCATTGAGATGGGCAAAGCGTATGTAGACCATTCTACACCGGAAGCTATTCGTGAAATGCGCGGTACACTGACTGAGCCGGGTGTTGAAAGCCCTTACCGCAACCGCAGTGTTGAAGAGAACCTTGATCTCTTCGCCCGCATGCGTGCCGGTGAGTTCGCTGATGGCGAATGTGTTTTGCGTGCAAAAATTGATATGGCATCACCAAATATTATTATGCGTGACCCTGCGTTGTACCGTATTCGCAGAGCAACCCATCACCGTACCGGTGATACTTGGTGTATGTACCCAATGTACGATTTCGCGCATTGTCTTTCTGATTCTCAGGAGCACATTACTCATTCTATCTGTACTCTTGAGTTTGAAAACAACCGTGAACTTTACGACTGGCTGCTTGAAACTCTCGGTGTTTACCGTCCTCAGCAGATTGAATTTGCGCGTCTTAACCTCACACACACGGTTCTTTCCAAGCGTAAACTGATTCAGCTGGTTGAAGAAGGCCATGTGCGTGGCTGGGATGACCCTCGTATGCCTACCATTTCTGGTCTGCGTCGTCGTGGTTGCCCGCCGGAAGCTATCCGTGAATTCTGTTCCCGCATTGGTGTAGCTAAAGCTGATTCTATGGTTGATGCTGCAATGCTCGAATTCTGCATGCGTGAAAAATTGAATGCCGATGCGCCGCGTCTTATGGGTGTTGTTGATCCAGTTAAAGTTGTGATCACAAACTACCCTGAAGATCAGGTTGATGAATTTGAGATGCCGCTTCATCCGGAACTTGAAGAGTACGGTAAGCGCGTTGTTCCTTTCTCTCGTGAGTTATACATTGAACGTGCTGACTTCCGTGAAGAAGCACCGAACAAGAAATTCTTCCGTCTTGCCATCGGTAAAGAAGTGCGTTTGCGTTACGCTTACTACATCACAGCAACAGATGTAGTAAAAGACGAGAATGGCGAGATTACTGAAATTCATTGTACGTACGATCCTGAAACTAAAGGCGGCTGGTCCGAAGATGGCCGTAAAGTTAAAGGTACTTTGCATTGGGTTTCTGTAAAACATGCAGTGCCGGCAGAAGTTCGCTTGTATGAACCGCTTTTCGAAAAAGAGAATCCGAACAAAGTAGAAGAAGGCAAGACCTTTATCGACTACATTAATCCTGATTCTGAAAAAGTAGTGACCGCGTATCTTGAGCCTCGTCTTGCTGAATGCAACGCTGGTGAGCGCGTTCAGTTTGAGCGTTTGGGGTACTACTGCGCTGATCTTGATACCAGTGCAGAAAAGCCTGTATTCAACCGCACAGCGACTCTGAGAGACAGCTGGAAACGTGTTGAGCGTAACCAGAAATAGTTGATGTAAATCTCAAAGCCCCTCGCGATATGCGGGGGGCTTTTTTATTGTCGCTAATCAATGCCGAGTGGTGGATAACTGGCACCTGACGTAAACTTTTTTTAAATTTTCCGTTGACAGCTTGCATCCTTTTCCATAGAAACACATCTCACAACTTGCTGGGCTATCGTTCAATTGGCAGGACGACGGGTTCTGGCTCCGTTAATCAAGGTTCGAGTCCTTGTAGCCCAGCCAAATTTTCTTTA
>NZ_JADMLB010000020.1 GCF_015482765.1 Halodesulfovibrio sp. | reverse complement strand
AATGAGAACTTTTCCAGCCGACCCTTTATGCATTGCATTGGATAACGGTTGACGTAATTCAAGGATCTTTGCTGTCATTCCTAAATGCGATGCTGGATGTGTTTCCTGCACCTGTGTGGGAATACCTATAGCGCGGGTATAGAGCTTTCCAACCCATGGTTTGGCTTCAGGCATCATGAGTCCGCATTTCGCGGCTTCAAAAGTTACGGTTGCATCAGCTTTAACTGCAACAGGAGATACTGTACCAAGAGTTCCGTGAAGACCTGACGGGATATCGAGAGAGTATACAAAAGCTGCCTCGCCCATCTTATTCATTGACGTAATAAGGTGTTCTTTTTCGGGAGACAAAGTCCCACGTAGTCCTGTGCCAAGGAGCCCATCAATAAGTATGTCAGGTCGCTCTGTGTTAAGTAGTCGATTCGCACTTTTTTGTGTGAGTAGAGCATGGGGCGTGCCGATGCCTCTAGCCAGAGTAAAGTGGTAGCCTGCTGTTTTGCGGTAGGCTTTTATTGGTTTGGTATGAAGCAGGAGTACATTTGCACCAAGATTGTGAAGGTGTCTTGCAATTGCGGCTGCATCGCCACCATTGTTTCCACTTCCCATAAAAACGAGTATGCGTTTGTCTGCGACGGAACCCGCCAGATCGAGAAGCACGTGTAATGCTTCTCGACTGGCGTTTTCCATCAGAATTTCTTCACGGATACCGTAGGTGGTGATTGCCTGAGTATCCCAACTGTTCATTTCTGCCGGTGTGGGCAGTGGAATGTAAACCATTGAGCCTCCGTAGAACGGATGATGACTATAACGATTCGAGAATAACAACAGCAGAAGCTGTATCTCTGCCATGAGTTAAACTGACGTGGTACTTTGAGGCAGATAATGAATCTGCAATTTCTGCGGCCTTGTTGTGGAGAATCAAAACAGGTTTTCCTGAAGCTTCAGATTTAATTTCAATATCTTGAAATTGAATTCCCTGTGTGAATCCTGTTCCGAGTGCTTTTACTGCAGCTTCCTTGGCTGCAAACCGTGCGGCAATAAACGCTACAGGATGTTTAGGGAGTACAGCAGCTTCATTTGGATGCAGAATGCGTGAAGTAAATCGCTCGCCATGACGCTCGTACGATTTTTGGATACGATCCAGCTCTGTAGTATCAATACCAAGTCCGACAATCACCGTGCAGCCCCACTGTACTCTTATTCAGCAAAAGTGCTGATGATGTCGTTCATTTCGCGTACAGCGCGATCCATACCCACAAGAACGGCACGGGAAACAATAGAGTGTCCAATGGAGTACTCGTCAATACCCGGAACATTAGCAAATTCGTATACGTTGGTGTAGTTGAGGCCGTGACCGAGGTTTACCTTCAGACCAAGACGTTTTGCGTATGCTACGCCTTTGATGATCTTGTCACGTTCGAGCTGCATTTTTTCTTCAGTTTTTGCGTCTGCAAAATGACCAGTGTGCAGTTCAATATATTCAGCACCACAAGCATGTGCTGCATCAATCTGTTTTTCGCTGGCTTCGATAAACAGACTGGATTTTACACCTGCTGCGTGGAACGGTGCAAGGTATTCACGGAAAAAGTCTTCTCGGCCGGCTACGACAAGTCCGCCTTCTGTGGTAAGTTCTTCTCGTTTTTCCGGTACAAGACAAATCATGTATGGATTAATGCGAAGCGCAATTTCTTTCATTTCTTCGGTTGCAGCCATCTCGAAGTGGAAACGGGTGTTAAGACACTGAGATACAAGTTCGATATCTCTGTCTTGAACATGGCGACGGTCTTCGCGAAGGTGCATGATAATACCGCGAGCACCTGCAAGCTCTGCAAAATGTGCAGCAGTTACCGGTTCTGGCTCAATTCCTAAACGTTGTTGCCTAAGGGTTGCAACATGATCAACATTAACTACTAAAACGGGCATATCTTCTCCTCATATAAGTAAACCCATATGTATCTAATCACTTTATATAAAGTCGAGAACAATGAAAACATAGTTTTTTCGGACTCAACAGTTTTTATACACTCTTTTACAATAAACTTCATGCATAAAGTGTATTGAGTGTATGTGAAAAAAGTATCATGTTTCGTGTGAGTTTTTAATGTGTCATTATCTTTTCAAGAAACATGTGATAATGACATAAACCTGCACATAATTGACTCATGGGATACAACTCAGTAAGGAGTGTGTCCATATTTACATGAAATTTGAAAATTATATGAAATCTGACATCTCAGCAGGGATGAACTGGAGTTCGTTTTATGAACGTTTGTATTGTCGGCACTGGCTATGTTGGTCTTGTAAGCGCAGCTTGCTTTGCAGAAATGGGAAATGCAATCACATGTGTTGATGTAAATCCTGACGTTGTTGAAATGCTTTCTAATGGTCAAGTCCATATTTGGGAACCTGGATTAGAAGAGCTTGTTCAGCGCAATTATGCAGAAAAGCGTTTGACCTTCACAACCAGCCTTCAAGAAGGCATTGAAAAGTGCGACGTTGTTTTTATTACCGTTGGTACCCCTTCAAGCGATGATGGTTCTTGCGACCTTTGTTATGTTGAGCAGGTTGCACGCGAGATCGGTGCGGTGATGACTACTCCGAAAATTATTGTAGATAAGTCTACAGTGCCTGTAGGTACTGCTGATTTTGTAAGCTCTCTTGTTCAGGAAGAGCTGGATAAGCGCGGCGTGTCTATTGACTTCACAGTTGTTTCCAACCCTGAGTTCCTCAAGGAAGGGGACGCGGTGAATGACTTTATGAAGCCGGATCGTGTTATTGTAGGTACAGATGATGCAAATGCAGCTGCCGTCCTTGGCGAATTGTATGCGCCTTTTGCCCGTAGTCGCGAAAAACTTATTGTAATGGGTGTGCGTAGCGCAGAAATGACCAAATATGCAGCAAACTGCATGCTGGCTACAAAGATTTCCTTTATTAACGAAGTTGCAAACATTTGTGAGCGCGTTGGCGCAGACGTTCGTGACGTTCGTACCGGTATTGGCTCTGACCACCGCATTGGGTATGAGTTCATTTATCCGGGTGTAGGCTACGGTGGATCTTGTTTCCCTAAGGACGTAAAAGCGTTGATCCATACTGCACATCAGTATGAATACACCCCAGAGCTTCTTGAAGCTGTGGATAACGTAAATAAACGTCAGAAAAAACGTATGGCAGAGCGTCTTGTTGAATACTTTGAACCACAGGGTGGAGTAGAAGGAAAAACATTGGCTCTGTGGGGAATTGCTTTCAAAGCGAATACAGACGACACCCGTGAGGCTGCCTCATTAGCCATTATCGAAGAGCTGACCTCAAAAGGTATGCGAATTCGCGCGTTTGATCCGGTTGCCGGTGAAAAAGTGAAGGAACGTTTTGCTGACAATGATCTCGTGGAGATTGTTGATGAGCAATATGAGGCTCTTGAGGGAGCGCAGGCTCTGATGGTTGTTACAGAGTGGCATCAGTTCCGCACTCCGGACTTTGATCGTGTCAAAGAGCAGCTGACAGCTCCAATTTTGTTTGACGGACGTAACCTGTACAATGCTGCAACAATGGCAGAAAAAGGTTTTGCGTATTTCTGCGTTGGACGTAAAGCTGAGTAGCTGAAAAAGGCCACTTGTCTAAGAGTGGTAGTGATAAAGTTTAAGAAAAGAAAAACCCTGCCGATGAGGATTCAACGGCAGGGTTTTTCTTTAGGAAAAATCTTTATAGTTGAGCAGTAGCGGCACAGCGCCTGCATGATCTCAGCTGAAGCTCCTGTAGAATCAGTTTTTCATATTGCATTGAATCTTGATTCTGCACAGGAGTGCCTTCTTTCAGAAAGCGTTCAAGAAATTGTGTTTCTTCCCAGAAATCAAGAAGTTCCTCGTCGCCAAGTGATTTAATTTGCATGGCAAGCGGCGTTTCTTCAGGGAATGGTAAGATGTTCGCCATCAATTTGGTACTCCTCGCGGATAGCGTTGTACTCAATTGCTTTTGAGCGATGTTATACTATCCAACACTGTGTATTTTTACAACCGCTTTTATGGGGGGTGGTATCGTCCTGTAGTTGCTTTGGATTGTGAGAACAGGTATATGTCGATTCACTAAATTTTTCCCGTACTACGCTGCTCGGGAAAGCAAGGAGTTGTTCTGTATGAATGAGCCTCAGAAGAAGCAGGATGACGAGCTGATGCAACTTGTCACCTTTAGTATAGGTGAAGAGGAATTTGGTGTTGATATCCTTAAAGTACAGGAAATTATTCGTACTATGGAAATCACTAAAGTGCCAAAAGCTCCGGATTTTGTTGAGGGGGTAATTAACCTTCGAGGTAAAGTGATTCCAATCATTGACCTTAGAAGGCGTTTCGGGCTTAGCTCCAAAGAGCATGACAAACACACCCGAATCATTGTAATCGAAATCAACAACATGATTGTCGGGTTTGTCGTCGATTCCGTGTCCGAGGTGCTGCGTATTCCAGCAGGCACGGTTGAGCCGCCTCCGGCTGTTGTTGCAGGTATGGAATCTGAGTACATCAGTGGTGTTGGTAAACTTCAGGATCGCTTACTTATTTTGCTTGATCTTGATCGTTTGCTTTCTAATGAAGATCTCGATGTGCTTGGACAAATGTAGTTTTTCCATAAGGCTGCTACGGGTATCGTAGTAACTTTTTCGAGAAGCAAAAGCCGCCTGCCTTCCTTAGGGCTGGCGGCTTTTTTCAGTGTGGTTAATAAAAAATGCGGGAGCAGTGACGAGTGCTGTTTTCTGAACTAGTCAGAAAAATCCAGAATGAAAAAGATGCCGTTGTTCATGTAGCGCGCAGTGGACCTGCCAGTCAGGCTCGGCTTGCGCGTACTTTGCGTGACAGGGGTGAGAACGTGGTGGTTATCGCACGTGACGCGAAAGAGTTTGCGGAACTGAACGGTTTGTTACGTCTGTTTACTCCAACTTGTTCCAGAGGACCTGCGCCCTTAGCAACTCCGCAATGGGATGATGAGTGGATTACTATTCCACAGCACCCAGCAGGAACGTACGGTAAGTCGCGTTGGGCTACCCGCATGGCAAGCTTGTATGGTCTGGGACTAAAGCGTTCAGCGCAAGGTATACTTCTTTCCATAGATAATTTTCTGCCCGCACTGCCTCCTGAAGATATTTTTGACCACAATGAATTATTACTGACTATTGGTGATGAGACTGGCCCTGATCTTATTATAGAGCAGGCCGTGGAATGGGGGTATACCCGTGTACCACTAGTTACTCAGCCAGGTGAAATTGCGTTGCGCGGGGATATTCTCGATATCTTCTGTCCCGGTTTCACGCTTCCTATTCGCATGGAGTTTTTTGGAGATCTTCTTGAAGAAATACGGCTTTTTGAACCGACTTCTCAGCGGTCTCGGGGCAATATACAAGAGTTAGTATTGCTTCCTGCTGCTCCGGTAGTTTTAAATGACTCGAATGTAGCTCAGGCATCTGTCTGGTGGAAAAAGTTGGAGTCAGATGGTGTGTTGGCAGAAGGACAGGCCTCTGCGCTGCAACATGCTGCTCAACACGGTGATTACACGTTTCTTCCGGGATGTTTTTATAAAAATTCAAGCTTTCTTGAAAGCTGGCTGCCGAAGAATGCCATATACATTCTACCGTCTGAAGGCGGCATGAATGAGGCTTTGGAAGAGTCTGAGCGTGCTTGGATTACTTTTTTAGATGAGCAGGCTCAAGAAAATGGCGTTCGCCAACCTGTGAGTACCGTGCTGCGTGCTGCAGATGCCGCTGGTGCTGTATGGCAGAAAGCTCGAAGAGCACACTTTGAAGAATTAAAAATGGGCGTAGAGGTTCAAGGCTCTACGCTACAAGAACGTAGTTATGGGGCCTTTCAGGATATCTTCCAAAGACCGGAAGACGCAGAACGCCCGTGGCACACATTAGTTGCCCGACTTCGGGAGTGGATCAAAGAGAAGCGTCAAGTTGTGTTGAGTTTCGCCACCGATCGTAGTCGAAAGAAATTTTTAACACTGGCAGAGCAAGACGGCTTGATGCCGCATATGTGCTATGCCCCTAAAGAGAGAGGGCTGTTTGCCCTTGTTTCATCTTTCAGGCGCGGGATTGAACTTGAGTGGGACAACATTCTGCTGCTTGGTGAAGATGTACTTCAGCCAAAAGTCGAACGGCAAAGCAGAGCGCGTTCCGGCGCTTTTTCCGGTTTAAAAGATTATGATGATCTTAAAGTCGGTGCTCATCTTGTTCATAGAGATTACGGTATTGCTACCTTTGGTGGACTTCACCGGTTAGATCTCGGAGATGTTTCGAACGACTTTTTGTTATTGCAATATGCAGGAGAGGATAAACTTTATCTTCCAGTAGACAGACTGTCGCTCATTCAGCTTTTTAAAGGTCCCGACGGTGCAACACCACCATTAGATAAACTTGGCGGTGCTGCATGGCAGGCAAGTAAGTCCAAAGCCCGTAAGGCAATTGAAAAAATTGCTCATGATATCATGGAAATGTATGCGTGGCGAAGGATTGCAAAAGGGTTTTCCTATGGCCCTGTCAATGAGTTGTATAGAGAATTTGAAGCCTCCTTTGGGTTTGAAGAAACTCCGGATCAGGCTCGGGCAATTCAAGATGTCCTTGATGACATGCAGAAGCCGGAGCCAATGGATAGACTTGTTTGTGGTGATGTTGGTTTTGGGAAGACTGAAGTTGCCATCCGGGCGGCTTTCCGAGCTGCCTGTGAAGGAAAGCAGGTGGCATTACTTTGTCCTACCACTGTCCTTGCGGAGCAGCATTATCAGACGTTCAAAAGCCGCTTGTCGCGATTCCCAGTTCATATTGGGCTGTTGAGCCGATTTGTTACGAAGAGCCGTCAGAAAGAAGTCCTGTCTGCTGCTGCACGTGGTCAAATTGATATTTTAATTGGTACACATCGACTTTTATCTGATGACGTAGATTTGCCAAATCTTAGTCTCCTTGTTCTTGATGAAGAACAGCGCTTTGGTGTCCGCCATAAAGAAAAGCTTAAAAAGTTGAAGCGGAATGTTGATGTACTGACGTTGACCGCAACGCCGATTCCAAGAACATTGCAGCTTTCTATGTCCGGCGTTCGTGAACTTTCAGTCATTGAGACTGCTCCTGTAGGGCGTAAGCCTGTTCAAACTGCGTTGATTGAAAGAGATGCGCAGGAACTTAAAGGCGTTCTTGAGCGTGAGCTTGCTCGTGACGGTCAGGTCTTTTGGGTATATAACCGTGTCGAAGGATTGGAGCGCGTTGCTGAATATGTTCGGGAACTCGTTCCTGACGCTCGTATCGGTATGGCGCATGGCCGGATGTCTG
This sequence comes from Halodesulfovibrio sp., assembly GCF_015482765.1. Classification (GTDB taxonomy): domain Bacteria; phylum Desulfobacterota; class Desulfovibrionia; order Desulfovibrionales; family Desulfovibrionaceae; genus Halodesulfovibrio. The sequence continues at coordinate 27,142 of NZ_JADMLB010000020.1, read as the reverse complement.
AAAAGAATCTTGAAGAAACAATGCATCAATTTTGGCATGGCGAGCTTGATGTTCTTGTGTGTACTTCAATTGTGGAGTCCGGTCTTGATTTCCCACGCGCGAATACGCTGATTGTCGATCAGGCTCAGATGTTCGGACTTGGGCAGCTTTACCAGTTGCGTGGTAGAGTCGGGCGTTCAGACCGTCAGGCGCATGCCGTTTTTGTTGTTAACAACTTGGACAAGCTGCCTGCTCCCGCTCGTAAACGACTCCGTATTATCTTGGAGCTTGACTACCTTGGAGCTGGTTTCAGAGTTGCAATGGAAGATCTGCGCTTGCGCGGAGCGGGTAATATCCTTGGTGAAGCACAGTCCGGTCAAATGGCTCGTGTTGGTCTTGATATGTACCTTGAAATGCTTGAAGCCGAAGTGAAACGTCTGAAAGGTGAGAAAGAGAGTGTTGTTGTTGAGACAGAAATTAATCTCGGCATTAATGCGCATATCCCTGAATCTTACATTCCGGATGGAAAAGAGCGTCTTAAATTTTATAAAGCATTGTCTTCTGCTACTGACCTTGTTCATATGCAGGATGTTGAGCTTGAGATTCGGGATCGATTTGGTGCCTTGCCGCCAGAACTTGTGAGCTTCCTTGGCGTTCTTGAGTTCAAACGTTTCCTTATGGCTATACAGGTTGAGCGTGCAGATATTTTGCGTGACAAAGTACGCCTTACATGGGCAGAGAATGCAGATGTCATTTCTCCGGCGTTGCTTGTAGGGTGGGTGAACGAGAATATTGATCGCGCAAAGCTTACACCACCTGCAACATTAGAATTACGTTTGAAAGGGGACGATGATTTGCGTACCCGCCTTGCTATACTGAAAAAAGAACTTGAACCTCTTGTAACTGCATAAAAGGTAACGAATGCGTCGACTCATATTTTTGCTGATTGTTCTTGTTCTCACTGCTTGTACGCAGCATCCGGAAGAAAAAGGTGTTGTTGCACGGGTTAATGGAGAACCTATCTACCTCAAAGAGCTGGAGGCTCGCTACGATTTAAATAATCTTGGCTGGGTCTCTGGTATTGTCCCTTCTGTTGACGCATTAAGTGCTGAGTATGGAAATGTACTCTCAGAACTTATTGTTCATAAGCTGATCAGTCATGCATTAGCAGAAGAAGGTCTCAGTGTTTCCGCGGAAGATGTTCAGAAAGAAGAAGCTGCTATCAGAGCTGATTATCCTGACGATCTTTTTGAAAGAACGTTGACGGAAGAATATATTGATATTGCAGTGTGGCGCTTGTTTTTAAAACGTCATATGGAAATGAAAATGTTCTTTAATGACGTTCTGCGTCCTACTGTGTCTCTTACGTACCAAGAGGCAGAACGTTATTACAAAGAGAATCTCTCAGAGTTCTACATTCCGGAACGAGTGCATGTTTTGCTTGTGAAGGGGAATGATAGAAAGAAAGTGCAGCGGGCTTCTTATCTTTTGGAGAAGGCGGAAGATTGGAAGAAGGTTGTTGAGAGCTTTGGCTCAGAAGTTACTGTTAGAGAACTCAAGTTGAAAAAAGACCGTTTACCGGTTCAGTGGGCATCTATGCTGCAGCAGATGGACACGAAAAGTAGCAGTAACGTTTCAATGACGGCTTACGGCTTTGAACAACTTGTGTTGTTGGCAGTACTTCCTGAAAAATTACTTGGGCCTTCACAAGCATATTCGGTCATCGAACGTGTTTTGATTGACCGGAAAATGAACGATGCTTTTGTTGGGTGGCTTGAAAAGCAGGTTGCAGAAACAAAAATAGAAGTTACTCCACTGCTTGCTCAAAAATTGAATGACAGTAATAACCAGCAGGTTTTATCTACTTCTTCTGCGAAACAAGAAGAGGTGGAGGAAGAGCCGTATCGGGAGCCAGCCTCTGAAGTTGGCAAACCCTCTGATCCATAGCCTTGAAATTAAATTGATAAATGCTGTAAACAATTTTTGTTTACGTTAGCGGGTCTGATTTTTCTCATTATTGCATAATTGCGTAAAAGATAATACAGACCCAAGAAGTAAGAACTCGCGCACTACGAGGGGAGCTGTGGTGTGCAGATGTTTATCACCTATATTGGGAGAAAAGTATGGCCTCCAGATTGTTACTTGCGCTGGCAGCTGTTGTTATGTTCGCTGCACCTGTTCATGCTGAGCAGTTAGTTAATAAGATTGCCGCTGTTGTGAACGGTGAAATTGTAACACTGTATGATTTGAAACAGTTGGCAATTCCGGAATTAAAAAAGGCCGGAGTGCTTGATCCAAAATATGCAGAAAGCCCGAAAGCTAAATCTGTTTTAAAGACAGTTCTTGAGAACGTGGTTTCTGAAAAACTCTTTTTGCAGGATGCTGAGCGTCGCGGTATTACCGTTGAAGAGGCAGAGATTGAAAATGAGCTGCGAAAGCTGGCACAGCAGCGCGGCTTAACTCTTGAAAAAGCAAAAGAGCAGATTGTAAATGAAGGACTCACTGTTGAGTCTGTGAAAGAACGAGTGCGAGTTTCTATTATTCGTCAGCGTCTTCTCGGTGCAATGGTTGGTCGTAAAGTTGTGATCACAAAAGATGAGATCAAACGTTTTTATGATGAACATCGTGCAGAGTTTGAAGCAGATGGAAAAGTAGAAGTTAGCTTGCTCGTATTTGACCCTGCTGTTGATGCTGCGGATGTCCGTAGCGAACTTTCTGCAGGTAAGATTTCATTTGAAGAAGCAGTTCAAAAATATTCTGTAGGTCCAGGTAAAGAGCAGGGCGGATACCTTGGTGAACTTGGTAAAAAGGATGTTTCTCCACAGATGCTTGCAGCTGTTGAAGGAATGAAAGATGGTTCCGTATCTGACGTTCTTGCCCTTGGATCTTCAAAAGCACTTATTAAATTGCACAGTAAGACTAAAGGCTCATTGCGTCCGCTTGATGAAGTGGCGCAGCAAATTGAAGCGAAGCTGAGAGCACCACGTCTTGAAGCAAGCTTTAAAGAATACGCTGAAAAACTGCGTAATAATGCAGTCGTAGACGTCCGACTGTAAGTGGAGGTACAGATGTCTGAAATGCTGGAGCTCGGAACCCTGTTGCGTGAAGAACGTGAACGTCAAGGTTTATCCCTCAATGAACTTTCTGAACGCATTAAATTGGCACCGCGCACGCTTGCATTTATAGAATCAGGTACTAAATCAGAGCTGCCTCATGCAGTGTATGTAAAAGGTTTTGTTAAAAGCTATGCAATGGTTTTAGGGCTTGATCCTGAAGAGCTTGGTGCAATTGTAGATGTTGCGTATAAAGACGAGCTTGAGGAAGAAGTTGCCGAGCCTGTTATTTCCCGAAGGGAGAGAAAAGGTTGTCCGGTAAAGCTCATTATTATTGTATTGTTGATTGTGGGTCTCGCTGTGGCGGGCTACTTTTATATGCAATCCGGTACTGCCCTGCTTGGTACAGAAGAAGCTACCGTAGAGGTTCCAGTTCAACAGTCATCTGCAGAAGTTGAGACTGTTGAGGTAGAGCCCGCTGCACCTGCTGTTGAAACTGCCCCGATTGAGCAACCAGCAGTACAGGAACAGGCGATAGAGGTGGCTGAGGAAGCAAAGCCTTCTACCTCAGAGGTGGAAGCGCCTGCAACAGAGCCTGTTGTTGAAAACAAGACTCCTAGCGTTGCGGCGGCACCAGTCGTTGCGCCTTCTGATGTTGTTGAACAAAAAACAGCAGAAGAGACTGTTGAAATCAAGGCGACAGAAGATAAAAAGCAAGCTGTAATGCGCACGTTACGTATTGAAGCAACTGCTGATTGCTGGGTTGAAGCGACTGGAGATGACTTTACTCGTAAAGAATTTTTACTTCGTAACGGACAAGGTTACACTGTAAAATTTCCTAAAAACCTCTCCTTGCGCTTAGGCAATTCCGGTGGGATTTCCTTGACCCTTGATGGCACTCCTTATTCCTTTAACGGTGCAGATGGTAAGGTACGTACAGTACATATTACCGCTTCATAGCTCTGATGGAATTTACTGAAAAAGTTATTATCCTCCGTATTGGAAGATTTAAAGAAGCGGACCTATGGGTCCGCTTTTTGTCTCCCACACGTGGAATTATGAATGCATTCGCTTTTGGCGGGTGTCGAAGCAGACGGCGTTTTTGCGGGTGTCTGGATCATTTAAACCGCGTGTTGTTTCGAGTAAAAGGCAGTAAGCTCGCAACATATTTTTCACTGGAGGAGGGGACATTGATGGACTCTCCGGATAACCTTCGTGTCAGCCATGAACGGCTCGGGTTAGCAGTGAACTGCCAAAAATTTATGGAAGCAATGGGTATATCTTTTGAAGGTGCCCCTGCTGCCTATAGCCTTTTTTCTGAAATGCTGGTGTTATTGAACGAAGCGGATTCGTTGGACAAGTTATGGCCGATTTTTTTTCGAGCACGCTTTGCTTTCGATCAAGGGTATAATCCTGAGTTACATGTGTGTCAGGTTTGCTCTAATTCTTTGAAATATCCGGTTTTTCATGTTCAAGAGGGGGTGCTGACTTGTGCAGCATGTGCAAGAACGCAAGGCCCAAGGTTCAGATTAAGTAAGGAATCTCTTGACGCTTTGCGATTTGTGCAGGAAAATTCTCCGCTTCGTTGGACAGAGCTTCAGCTTTCAGTAAAGGCTCGTAAAGAGATTTCAAGAGCTATTGACGGTTTTATCCAATATCATATAGGTCTTTCCTGGGAAAACGGAATGTTTAGACGCGTTTAGCGGAACATAAAGTTACCACAACAACTCGGCATAAGCCGTGTAGAGAATATAGTATTCAGGGGAACAACATGAACTTCCAAGACGTTATCCTCACCCTGCAGGACTTCTGGTCCAAACAGGGCTGTGTATTGCAGCAGCCGTTCGACATCGAGTGCGGTGCCGGTACGTTTAACCCCGCAACATTTTTGCGTGTTATCGGTCCGGAGCCATGGAAGGCAGCTTATGTAGAGCCTTCCCGTCGTCCTACTGACGGTCGTTACGGTGAAAACCCTAACCGTCTGCAGCACTATTTCCAGTTTCAGGCTATTTTAAAGCCTTCTCCTGATAATATTCAGGAAATGTATCTCGATAGCTTGCGTGCTTTAGGTATTGATCCTGCCGCACACGACATTCGTTTTGTTGAAGATGACTGGGAATCTCCAACCCTCGGTGCTTGGGGGCTTGGCTGGGAAGTTTGGCTGAATGGCATGGAAGTAACTCAGTTTACGTACTTCCAGCAGGTCGGCGGTATTGATCTTCACCCTACAAGTGTAGAAATTACTTACGGTCTTGAGCGTATCTGCATGTACTTGCAGGAAAAAGAATCTGTGTACGATCTTATGTACAACGACACAGTGACATACGGTCAGGTTTACCACCAGAACGAAGTGGAAATGTCAAAGTACAACTTTGAACACAGTGATCCAAAAATGCTTCTTGAACTTTTCAATATGTTTGAAAAAGAGTGTAAGCAGCTTTGTGAGAACGGACTTCCGCTTCCTGCATATGACTACTGTTTGAAGTGTTCACATACCTTCAACATGCTTGATGCCCGTGGCGCGATTTCCATTACAGAGCGTACCGGCTACATTGGTCGTGTACGTGCTCTTGCTTCTGCTGTTGCCCGTTTGTACGCACAGCAGCGTGAAGAGCTTGGTTACCCGTTGATGCCTGCAAAAAATAACGATTAGTCCATAGGAAGAATTGAGATGTCCTTATTTATTTTGGAAATCGGCACAGAAGAGCTTCCCGCCCGTTTTCAAAAGGGGTTGGAGAAAGAATTAATTACTCGCCTTTCTAGCTTTCTCAAAGAATCCAATGTGGAATTTGATAAGGTAGAATCGCATGTAACCCCTCGTCGTGCTGCTGTTATGGTTTACGACATTGCTCAGGTTCAGAAAGAGAGTGAAGAAGTAATTCCGGGCCCTCCTGTTCGTATCGCTTATGATGCTGACGGTAATCCGACCAAAGCTGCTGCCGGTTTTGCGAAAACTCAGGGTGTAGACCTTGCAGATGCATTCCGCCTTGAAACTGATAAAGGTGAATACCTTGCAGTGCGTAAAAAAATGGGTGGCGCAAAAACTGCTGACCTGCTTGCAGCTTTTTGTCCTGAGTTGATTGCACACCTTCCATTTGCAAAGAAAATGAAGTGGGGCGATCAGGAATTTACTTTTGCCCGTCCAGTTCGCTGGGTGCTGGCAATGCTTGACGATGCAGTTGTACCATTTGAAGTTGCTGAACTTCAGTCTGGCAATGAAACATACGGTCACCGCGTTCATGCCGCTGGTCCCTTTGCTGTGGCAAATGCTGCCGACTACTACGCAACAATCGAAGAGAAATGTGCTGTAGTACTTTCTGCTGAAAAGCGTCGTGCAAAAATTATTGAAGAAGGTAATGCTCTCGCTGAAAAAGCGGGTGGTCGTATTATCTGGAAAGACAGTTTGCTTGATGAAGTTCAAGGGCTTGTAGAGCATCCAATCGCCTGTCTTGGTGATTTTGATGCTTCCTTCCTTGAATTGCCTCGTCAGGCATTATTAACCAGCATGCAGAGCCACCAGAAGAGTTTTGGTGTTGAAGATGCACAAGGTAATTTATTGCCGCACTTCCTGACAGTGCTCAACACAACTCCTAATGAAATGGAAGTTGTAAAAGTAGGTTGGGAACGTGTACTTCGTGCTCGTCTTGAAGATGGTCGCTTCTTCTGGAACACAGACCTTAAAGTCGACATCGATACTTGGTTGGAAAAGCTCGACAGTGTTATTTTCCTTGCTCCATTGGGCAGCATGGGGAATAAAACTCGCCGTATTTCCGGTCTTTGTGCTGAAGTTGCAGCAAAGGTTGCTCCTGAAATTGCAACTGATGCTGAACGTGCAGGCCGCATTTGTAAGGCTGACCTTGTTTCTGAAATGGTTGGCGAGTTTGACAGCCTTCAGGGTATTATGGGCGGCATCTATGCATCCCGCAAAGGTGAGACAGAAGTAGTAGCTCAGGCTATTGCAGAACAATATTTGCCAGCTGGTCCTGATTCTCCAGTACCTTCCACAATGGGTGGTGCTTTGGTTTCTATGGCTGACAAAGCTGATACACTTGCAGGTTGTTTCGGGCTTGGTATGATTCCTACCGGTGCAGCAGACCCGTATGCTTTACGTCGTTGCTGTCTTGGTATCGCTCGTATTATTATTGAAAAACACCTTCGTATTTCTGCATCAGAGCTGTTTGCTGCTGCTCAGAAACGCTACGAAGGTATTGCATGGAAGCTTGAAGAGAAGGAAGCACTCACAAAGTTGAATGAATTCTTTGCTCAGCGTTTGAAGAACTACTTTACCAGCAAAGGCTATGAGACCCTGTTGGTTGAAGCTGTTCTTGCGGCAGATTCTGATGACGTATGGGCAGCAGATGCCCGTTTGAAAGCTCTTTCTGCTTACAGTAAAGGCGAGGGCTTTGATCAGGCTGTTCTTACCTTCAAGCGTGCTGCAAATATTATCCGTAAGCAGGGTAGTGAAGCCGGCGTTGAGCTGAGTGGAACATACGATGCTGCTTTATTTGAAAATGACGCAGAGAAGGCATTTGCAAAGGCACTCGAAGATGTAGCGCCTAAATTTGCACAGCTTTGGGCTGAAGAAGACTTTGACGCACTCTTCGCGTTATTGGCTGAGCTTCGTCCAGCTGTTGATGCGTTCTTTGATAATGTAATGGTTATGTGCGACGATCAGAAAGTTCGTGCAAACCGATTGAATTTGCTGAGTGCTCTTGTACAGCAGCTTGGCCGTCTTGCGGACTTCTCTGCATTGCAGATGTAGTCTGTTTGTTTGCTGGGATACATTGATAAAAAATGGGAAATGAGTTGACAGTGCGCAGCTATGCGCGTAATGAGCTATTTCCCGTGTTCCAGTAAGGTCTTTATTTTGAATCTTACTACCATATAGTTCTGGAGGAAATTACCTTGGCTAACCATAAATCTGCCATCAAGAGACATCGTCAGTCCCTTAAGCGTGCTGCACGCAACCGCGCAATGAAAACTCGCGTACGTAACGTTGTTAAAGACGTTCGCGCAGCAGTACTCGAAGAAGATCTGGCGAAAGCTCAGGAAGCTCTCCGCGTAGCTAACGGTATTCTGGATAAAGCAGCCGGTAAAGGCGTTATCCATTGGAAAACCGCTGGACGCAAGATCTCCCGTCTGAGCAAGGCTGTTGCTGGCATTAAAGCCTAGTCTGTCCTGCTTGACTTTTCAAAAAAAGCCCGCTTTCAAGCGGGCTTTTTTTCTTTCCTTTTTTTCAATTACTCTGCTTGGTTGATGTTGTATCTTGAATCTGGTAAATTTTTTTATTGACCAAGATACCTTCCAATAAAAAGTGCTGATGTAATTGTTACGTCTGTTTCAATGCAGTGTAAAAGGTGTGGTGTGTGCACTTGTTATGCTGTTGAGATTTCAATTAGCTGTGAGACATTTTTAGTGGCAGGTATCTTCAAGTGGTCACTAATTCGGGGCGTATGCCCCTAACTTTTTTTATGTCTCACGTTTTTGGGAGTTACTCTCTTTATGCGTTTATTCCATCGGGAACCTAAGGTTGACCAGCTTAAAGTTGTTATCGTCGGAGCTGGCGAAGTTGGTTATCATATCTCACACAGACTTGCTCAGGAACATAAGCAGGTTGTTGTGATTGATCAGGATGAAAATGCGCTGCGAAGAATCTCAGAGGTTCTTGATGTGCAGACCATTCTTGGTTCTGGTTCCAGTCCAGAAGTGCTAAAAAATGCTGGCGCTGCTGATTCAGATATTTTTCTGGCAGTGACTGACAGCGATGAAGTCAACATTATCGCCTGTTTGTTCGCGAATATTATTGCGCCAAACGCAAAGAAGCTCGCACGTATTCGTAATGAAGAATACAGTGGATACAGTAAAGAGCTTTCAGAAAATCTTCTCAATATTTCTGCTATTATCAACCCTGAAGTTGAAGTTATTAAGAGTATCGATCGTTTGTTATCTATGCCGGGTGCTGTTGACTATAACGAGTTCGCAGCAGGTAAGATCAAACTGATTGGTGTTCGTATGGGGCATGGCCCGCTTCTTGATCAAACATTGATGAACTTTCGAAGCGTTGTGCCTGATAAAGACGTTATTATTGCTGCCATTGTACGTAATGACGCCCTCATTATTCCAGGTGGTAGCGATAGAATACAGCAAGACGATATAGTGTACTTCGTATGTAAGGACACAAGTATTGAGTCTGTTCGCAATGCGTGCGGACGTAGTCTTGATCCTATTAAGAACGCGTTTATTATTGGTGGCGGCAACATTGGTTTCCGTCTTGCCTCTCTCTTCGAGAAAAAAGGCATTCATACAAAGATCGTGGACTCTAACCCAGATCGATGCAGTGTTTTAGCCGAAAAACTTGATGCTCCCCTTGTGCTTTGTGGTGACGGGACGGATCAGGAGTTTCTGCAGGAAGAAAATATTGCAGAGATGGATGTTGTTATCTCCCTTACATCTGATGAAGAAACGAATATTCTCACTTCATTGCTTGCTAAAAATATGGGTGTGAAAAAGACCGTTACCCGTGTGAACAAGTTGGCGTACCAGCCTTTGATTAAGGCTGTTGGTATTGACCATTCGGTGTCACCTCGATTATCTGCGGTTAACTCTATTTTGCAGTATGTTCGTCAGGGTAAGGTGCTTTCTTCCGTATCCATCAGCGGTGAAGGTGCTGAAGCATTAGAGGCAATTGCCGAAAATAATTCAGAAATTGTAGGCAGGCCAATTAAAGATCTTCCTTTCCCGAAAGGTACGCTTGTTATCGGTATCATGCGTGGAAGAGAAGTGATTATCCCAAGTGGTGACAGTGTGATCCATCCTGATGACCGCATCATTATTCTGACTACTCCGGAAAACGTTGCACGAGTTGAACAAGCTCTGTTAGTAACGTTGCAATCCGTGTAGGTACTGTATGCGAGTAACATATTGCCTTTATATTATAGGAGCATTGCTTGGGGCTGTTGGTCTCACGATGTTCTTTCCTATTGGCTGGGCGTTGTATTATCAGGATGAGGGCTTGATCCCGCTGTTGCTTTCAACCGTGGTTACTCTTTGGAGTGGGGCTGCTCTTTTTTTGATGTTCCGTCCAAAACAAAAACTCATGATGAACCATAGAGAAGGGATGGCAATTGTAGCTGTGGGTTGGCTTGCTGCCGGCTTAGCAGGTGCTCTGCCGTTCTACTTCGGAAATGTTTTTCCAACATGGACTGACTGCGTTTTTGAATCAATTTCCGGTTTTACTACCACGGGTTCCAGCGTCATGACAGATATTGAATCTGTCGCAAAAAGCCTTCTTATGTGGCGTAGTTTAACTCACTGGTTAGGCGGGATGGGAATTATTGTCCTTTCCTTGGCCATTCTTCCTTTTCTAGGGGTGGGTGGTATGCAGTTGTACAAAGCTGAAGTGCCCGGCCCTGTGCCGGACAAATTGAAGCCGCGTATTAAAGATACTGCTGCTGCATTGTGGAAGGTATACGTTCTTTTCTCTTTCTTGCTCTGTGTATTGTTGATGTTTGGCGGGATGGATTTGTTTGATGCCATCTGTCACACCTTCGGTACAATGGCTACAGGTGGTTTTTCAACTAAGAATACTTCTGCAGGCTATTATGACAGCGCATATATTGATTGGGTTATCACAATCTTTATGTTTATCGCTGGTGCAAACTTTTCTCTGCATTTCAGGGCTCTGGCAGGCGATGCCAAGTGTTTTTGGAAGGATTCTGAGTTTCGATTTTATACAATCATAATTGTTTTATTTACCGCGATCATCACGTTTACGGTGTATGATTCAAATTATGATTCCTTTGCGTCGTCCCTTCAGTATGCAGCTTTTCAGGTTGTTTCAATTTGTACGACAACCGGTTTCGCGACGGCTGATTATGAGCAGTGGGCACCATTGGCTCAAGCGTTATTGCTTTTCCTGATGTTTCTTGGTGGTTGTGCCGGTTCAACCGGTGGCGGTATGAAATGTATGCGCCTTCAACTGCTATTAAAGCAGGGCTACCATGAACTGTTCAGGCTTGTTCACCCAAGAGCTGTTAAGCATATTAAGCTTGGCGGGCGAACTGTTCAGGCAAGTGTTATGTCCGGCGTGCTTGGTTTTTTCGTAATTTATTTGGCTGTGTTTGTTCTTTCCGGTTTTCTGCTTTCTGCAACAGGGCTTGATGTTCTCACCTCTTTTGCTGCGGTAGTGGCGTGTTTAGGGAATATTGGTCCGGGGTTGGGGTCTGTTGGACCGGCCGAAAACTTTGCTCATTTACCGGCATTTGCAAAGTGGGTTTTGACCCTTTGTATGCTTCTAGGGCGTTTGGAAATCTATACGGTCTTTATTCTTTTTGTTCCTGAGTTTTGGAAAAAATAAAAAAAAGCCTGATGAGCTATAACTCATCAGGCTTTTTTTTATCGACTCATTACCTTCACTGTTTCTTTTTTATCGTCTTCATCTTCTTCTGAAGTTTCAGGTAAGTCCTCTTTTTTTTCTTCGAGCGGTAATCCTTCGAAATCTTCTTCTGACGTCGGTGGGTATTTTAATCTGTCCAGCAGTTCATCATAACGTTGTTCTGAAGTGTTTGGATAAGGGTACTCTGTATCGTTTTGTTTCATATCGTTAAGCACACTTTCTGTAGGAGCAAGACTCTTTTTGTCACGGGCAAGGTAAATCGTTTGAGACGGGTATGCTAAATCAGTGCCGGCCTCTCGTATGATTTCACCTATCCTGAAAAGAAGGTCTTGGCGTACATCAAGGTACTCCTCCCATCCAAGATTACCGTTAATAAAGGTGCACACTCGTACGGTTTGTGCATGCTCGCTGTATGAGTCAAATTTTACTCTGTAAAGATACTTTGAAAGTACTTCTGGGTGTGCGACCAACATTTCGCGGATCTTTGCTAAAATCCACCTAAGTTGCGTGCCTGAAGTTTCTTGACGAATATGGATGTACTCATTGAAGCGGTATAAATCTCGGAGTGATATATTGACGAGCTGCATTTGGGAAAAGATTGCGTTTGGAATAGAGATTACAGTTCTGTCTCCGGCTCTGATTCGGGTTGAGCGCAGACCGATATGAAGAACTTTTCCCCATTGATTTTCAAAGGCACAATATTCACCGATACGCACTGGACGATCGGCAAAGAGTGTCAATCCACCAATGATGTTTTCAATTGTCGGTTTGGCAGCAAGAGAAACTGCAAGGCCTATCACACCAAAGCCAGTAACAATTGGAATAAGTGGAAGTCCTAAGTTTGATCCTCCATAAAAGAGCACACAAATTGCCATGAATATACTGCTTAAGTATGCAACCGTGCGAATAAGACTTGCATCAATTGATTGGGGGTTTACGTTTGGACTTGCTATAAAAATGTTTGCGGCGAGGCTTGCGCCGACAACAATCGCCCAAGCAGCACTTAACCATTTTATGACATCCAGTATGCCCGTAGTGTAATACAATGTGGCACCGGAAAGGTTGACGATACTTTCAAGAAAGTACATCAGCAAATATGCAAGTCCCGTAAGAAGAAGGGGGAGAGTGAGTTTGTAAAAATCTGAAAGAATAGGGCGATCCGGATCAATTCTATGGCTGCAAACTCTATATGTTGTTCCTACAAATGTTACGAGAAATATAAATGAAAGGGCGAGCATCAGCCATTGAAATGGGGTTTCGCCATAATAGATTTCAGAAGACATCCATGCAGGAATGAAGTGAAACCACTTTGGTGGAAGCAGGCTGCCCGGGGTTGATATATAGAACTGGAAAAAGTCTTCCGTATCATGGGTTTTGTAGGGAAGACGTTTCGCCATTTCGTATAGCTCTGGAATCTTACCTACGGTTTCAGCACTGAATAGGTATTCTCCATTTCTTAGCCCTTCCGTGATTAACACCATTTCAATTGGTGTCTTGGGGATTCTCCAGAAAGGTATTTCTTTTCGCCCAAGATTATTACCGGCGGGCACCATGCCGAGGTCGGGCAGATTTATTCTATCCAATATTTCTTTAAGTTGGATCACAACCTCTTTTGAATATTCTTCACGGTATACTTCTGGGATTTTAGATAGATCAAGGCAGTCAATTGCCTTTTGAAAATACAAATTTGCCTCTTCCTGTAGTTTTAGAACTTCAGGTGTATGAGTAAAAATTCGTGAGGAATTCATATCAAGAACAAATGCTTCTTGGAGAATGGCAAATGCCTTTGTAATGTTATCAAGATAACTTGTAAGTGTCGCCTGCGGGGTAAAGGTGTTTGGCGGAGTAAGCGGGTTATCCATCATGTCGCTTGAATACGCTGTAGACTGGAAACCCAGCAGCAGGATAAGAGTAGCTGATAGAAATATTTGATAGATTGTACGAGTCATTTTTCGCTCCCGAAACTATGGTCAAAAGATAACACTCTTAACTTTACCGAACGGGTGTGAAGAAGACACAGTATAAGGTGAATTTGTTTTTTGATTGTTCTGTACAAATAAAAAGACCCCCTGCCGTTAGACAAGGGGGCTTCGCATAGTAGTACGATATACTAGGAAAGCTTGGAGATGAGGGTGTCTTTGATGGATTCAATAGAACCTTCACCATCAAGCTCAATGTATGTTGTTTCGCCTTTTGCTGCGAGATCTTTGTAGAAGTACGCTGCAGCAAGAGTGCCGTCACTTGTGTTGTAGTAGATGTCGTGACGTTTGTTGATTGCATCTTCGTCCTGATCGTCTGCACGAGCAGAAAGAGCACCGCCACAGACACGACATACGTCGCCGTTTGGCTTAATAGGCTCAATGAAGATGTTGTTAGGGTGGTTGTTGTCGTTTTCACAAAGACGACGACCCATGATGCGGTTTTTAGCAACTTCGCGAGGAAGAAGGATTTCTACAACGTAGTCAAGCTTAATGTTTTCAGCTTTAAGAGCTTCATACAGTTTTTCAGCTTGAACCATGTTGCGTGGGAAACCGTCAAGCAGCCAGCCCTTAGCACCGTCTACTTTCAGAGTTTCAAGAACCATAGGAATGGTGATTTCGTCAGGTACGAGGTCACCGCGGTCGATGTATTCTTTAGCTTTTTTGCCAAGCTCAGTTCCGCCGCCGATGTGTGCGCGGAAGATAGCACCGGACTCAATGTGAGCCATGCCATCGTACTTTTTCTTAATGAGTGCGCCCTGAGTACCTTTACCACTGCCGTTTGGTCCAAAAATGAGAATGTTCACCTCATTCCTCCTTGTCATTTATTTCACAAATGAAATACAGCAGGCTGTAACGTCTGTCAATCGCAGAGAGATAAAATAAATAATCATCGGTAGCTAAAACAAATAGCACCCTTTCGAATAGTGGCAATTTTATTACCGGGGAATTGCACTGTTTTACCTCCAACATTCGCTTGCCACGCTGCATCCAGCGCAAGCAGGTTGTGTTGAAGGGGCTGACCGTTGCCCATGCTGTCGAGAATAGCTTTGTATACGCGCAGCCTTGTGGCTTTTGACATCGTTTTAAGGTCTTCTTTGAGCAGCTTCGGTGTCGCTAAGTCAGTCTTCTCAAGGTGTTGCTCAATTGTAGCCTTCCAGTGATCGGTATCAATCTGTGCAAGCTCCCAAAGAGATGTAATTGCATCAAGAAAGGCAGGGTTCTCTTTGCATAACAATGGGATAACTTGTGATCTTACGCGGTTGCGTAGGAAATTTTGGTCTTTGTTTGAAGTATCTTCACACCATGTAAGCGAGCAGCCCTGTGCAAAGCGTATGAGTGTCTCTTTAGAGGTTGCAAGAAGTGGTCGTAATATTCTGCGATTATTACATTTTCCTTCCATTCCTCCTAGGGCTGGCCACCCCGTTCCGCGTATCAGGCGCATGACAATGTCTTCTGCTAAGTCATTTGCATGATGTCCTGTTACTATCCAGTCTGCGCCAATATCGTTTTTCACTGTTTTTAGAAAGGAATAGCGGAGTAGACGTGCTGCTTCTTCGATTCCTAGCTTATGTTGTGAAGCATATTGTGCAACATTTTGGGAAGAGGTTCTCAGGGGGATGCTGAGATATTCGCAGAGCTTGCGGACGTGCATTTCTTCAAGAGGAGCCTCAGGGCGCAGTTGATGATTGAAATGTGCGGCCTGAAGAGAGAAATTATTTTTTTTAGCTAAACATGACAGGATGATAAGTAAAGATGTGGAATCTACACCGCCGGAAAGAGCAAGCAAAATGGTCCTTTTTTTTAAAGAGACAGAAAGCTTGCTTGTGATAAAATTCTCAATCCCAAGACAGAGATGAGCAGCCTTGGGATTGAGGTCTTGTAATTTCGACGGAATTTGGTTGTTCATAGCTAGTTTAGCAGCAGAGTTACCTATACGTAGATATCCAAGTCTAACAACATGTCATCAATGTATTTGATCATGTGTGCACGCAGCTCTTCTGAAGCATAAGAGACACACTCACAGCGTAGTTTATTACGTGCGCGAACTAATAATTCAAGACGAAGAGTTGAGCCTTCAATCTCAACGGCTAGACAGTGCGGTCCGCATTCTGCAGCATGCTCTTTTTGAACATCGGAGAGCAGGTTGTGCGGACATGGGAGCCAGTAGATGCCTTCCATAGCACCAGTAAGTTCCATGTCGTTTAACCGTTTTTTAATCGCCTGAATTTGTTCACCGGTAAAATCTTCGAGCAGGTAAAGTCGCATGTGAGAGTAGTTCCTTTCAGTTCAGCGTTAGAAATGAGCTGCCTTAACAAATTAGCGTCTACGATGAGGGTGCGCTTTTTCGGTCACATTATCTCTATCCAGATTGAACATGCGCCGGGTGATATCAATATATCGTTCTCCGGCTTCTTCTTCCTCGTAGCGTCGCTTCAGGAAGCTGATAGGTTCATGGTTTACCTTTTTCGAAATGGAATTAATCATTTCGCGCAGGTGCATTTCCATTTCTGGAGTAGCGTTTGGAATATGCTTCAGCGTTTTAGCCAGCTCTTCTTCCATGATTGCATCAGTTCTGTCGATAAGGTCAACAATTGTTGGCTGAAGATTGAGAGATTTAAGCCACTTATTAAAAGTGACGGTTTCACATTCAACAATCCTGCGTGCCTTGTTGGCTTCTTCCTGACGCTGCGCAAGGTTCTCTTCAACAACTTCTTTCAAGTCATCAATGTCGTATAAGTAAACGTTATCCAATCCGTTAACGTCAGGGTCAATATCGCGAGGTACTGCAATATCAATAAAGAACATAGAACGGTTCTTACGTTTTTTCAGAACCTGCTTAATATCCTTAGCACGGATGACGGCTTCGTGTGCACCTGTAGAGGAAATGATGATGTCAACTTTTTCAAGCTGCTCAAACAGTTGATCGAAAGGTATTGCTTCCCCGTTGAATTGTTCTGCGAGAGCCTGACCGCGTGAGAATGTACGGTTTGCAACATACAC
This sequence comes from Halodesulfovibrio sp., assembly GCF_015482765.1. Classification (GTDB taxonomy): domain Bacteria; phylum Desulfobacterota; class Desulfovibrionia; order Desulfovibrionales; family Desulfovibrionaceae; genus Halodesulfovibrio. The sequence continues at coordinate 10,733 of NZ_JADMLB010000020.1, read as the reverse complement.
TTTACTGATGCCGTTGTTGAGCAAGTGTGTTGCAGCAAGTTCTGCCATTTCACCGGCACCGATTAGCATCGCACTGTGTTCGCTCATGTCGCCAAAAATGCGTTTCGCTAATTCAACAGCGGCATAGGAGATGGATACTGCGCTTGAAGCGACACCGGTTTCAGTTCTGACACGTTTTGCAACAGAAAATGCTTTATGAAGTAGTCTGTTAAGCACAACTCCTGTTGTGTTTTTATCAACAGAGTCATGGTAGGCATCTTTAAGCTGTCCAAGAATTTGTGGCTCGCCGATGACCAAAGAGTCGAGGCTTGCTGCAACTGTGAACAGATGAGTGACAGCATCCAACCCTTTATGTTTGTAGACGTACGGAGCCAGCTCTTCAACCGGAAGGTTGCGAGCTTTTGCCCAGCATTCAAGTACGTGGTCAATGGCATTTTCGCCTTCCGCAACAACGAGTAATTCTACTCTGTTACAGGTAGAAAGCGTAAGTGCTTCTTTGATACATCCTTCAACAGGCACAACGCCTTCTTCAAGATGTTTACAGTCTGTAAGAGCGAATTTTTCGCGGACTTCAACACCGGCGGTCTTATGGTTAAGACCAATGAGATAAATATCGCGATCCATATTGATTACTGAAGAAAGCTATGGTGTGTTGGTGTAAAGATATTAATGCCAATTAACGAGAACATGCAGATACTAAATATCCAAATAGCTGCACGCGCTGCCTTGCGACCGCGCCATCCCATAACGAGTCTTTGATGGAACAGCCAGGCGTAGACAAACCAGACGCCGAGGGAAACAATTTCCTTCGGGTCACCGCTAAGTATTCTGCCCCATTCAATTCGTGCCCAGATGAATCCGGTAACTAGACCAACTGTGTACAAAGGAAAACCGGCAACTACAGCAAGTTGGTTAACTTTGTCAAAAGTGGTGAGTGCAGGCAGTTCTTTTTCAAATTCACTAAGAGGCTCTTTTGATTTGATTTTCTTTTCAAGCCGTGTGAACAAAATTCCAGCCCCAAATGCCATGGCAAGCAAGCCGAAACTTAAAAATAGAGTTCCGATGTGCAATCCAAAGAAAGCACCAGACCAGGCTTTTGGCAATTGTGAGGCACCCTTAGCATGAAATGAACCAATAAAAAGCACTAATGCTAATGGGGAAGCGGTAAGCGATAAAAAAGAAAGTTTGAATCGCCACCACATAAAAAAGTAAATAAGCAACAGGCTCCATGAGAGCATGGAGATATAGTAACCGGAAGGCAGTGCCCATCCGTTAAGTGCCATGGCATACCCGAGCAGAATTGTGTGTAATCCGAAGCCGATAATGGTCAGGGCATTTGACAGCTGCTTCAGCTTGGGGCTTTTTACAATAGAGCCGGTAAAAACGGTTAAGGCACCCAGACAATACAACGTAACGACGACAATAGAGAATAGCTCAAATGAGCTCATGGAGTAACGCTCCTATGTTAGAATGCAGTGTCACCGGAAGGGTAGACCGTAAAATAGATTCAGCCGCGGTTCGATCTTTATTCTGAATTGCTTCTGCAATGTCAGATGAAACTACGCTGCGGAACACGGCTGTGTTCTGTGCAGTATCATTTGCCAGTTCAAGTATCAATGGACGAATCCGTCCCAAGAGCTTGACTACAGGGGCGTATTTGTCGCCGACTTGTTTTTCAAGCTCCCTTTTTATCTTACGGGAAAGAGCCGGACTTGCTCCTCCTGTGGAAAGGGTGATCAATAGATCGCCTTTTTCAATATGCGCAGGAACAGTGAAAGACCCTGCTGAAGGATCATCTATCACATTGCAAAGAATATTCTGTTCTGCACATGCTTTGGCAATTGCGTTATTAACCGCACGGCTTCCGGTTGATGCAAAAACAAGCATTTTACCTGTAACATCGCTTGCTTCAAAACTCCGCTGGGCGTAGGAAACAAGTGGACTATCAAGAAGTGTACGTAAGTCCTTGTCCGTCACTTCATTAAAAGCAAAGGTGTCCAGAACCGTAATTTGTTCAGGATTTGCTTTAAGAAGTGTGGCAAGCTTTCGCTGGCCGACTTTGCCGAGCCCTACGATAAGGCAGTGCTTACCATGAAGGTCTAATAGAAGAGGATAATAGCGCATACCTGTCTTATATAGTGTGTGCTTCATCTTGTAAAATGCTGCTTTTGGTAAGTCATTCATGAAAAAACAAGTCTAATCCCTTGCAATAAGAAAGTGTCACTTTGGCTTTTTTTTAAAAGCCCCTTGTTCGTTGCATGAATACAGAATGGTCACGTTATGAAAAACAGTTCCAGTAGTACTATGAAAAAATTTTGTGTGATCCAACTAGGTACGTTGTCAGACTTACTTCAGACAAAACGTCTTATCCTTTCGTTGTGCCGCGGGCAGGCAGATGTCCATCTATGTGTCCCTGCTCCTTTTGCTTCAGCGGCCAGCTATCTTTATCCAGATGTTACGCTGCATTTGATTGATACTTCGACCGAATTTGTCGAAGACTCTCTTCGTGTTTTCTTTTCAGAAAATCACTTTGCTGCCGTATACAACCTGCATGATTCAAAAAAGAGTTTAGTGCTTGCCTCCATGATGTCAGTGGACAGAACATATGGTCATTGGGAGAAGCAAGGGCGTAGTTTTCGAAGCCAGTGGTTAACCTGTAACTCTCGTGTACAAGGACGTAAGCGTTTTTTGAATACAATGGATGTATGGGCGCACCTTGTTTCACTCCCTGTTCCATCACATACAGTTAATCCGATTGCTATGCGTAAGGGCGGAGGGATTGGGATTGTGTTACGTGATGAGTTTGGCCGTGTTTTACCCATTGCTGTGCTGGCTGGCTGTATTAATGCCGTCTGTACGGCGAGTCGTGAAACAGATGTTGTTTTATTCGGAGAAAGTGCTGACGAGCCTCTTGTAACTGAGTTGTTACCCTTCTTAAAGAGCTCTGTTGCCGCAAAAACAGTTATTCGTTGTTTTGAATCAACATTTGAAGAAGATGCAGAATTAATAGCCAGTCTAGACATGTTGGTGACACCTGAATCACCTTTGATGCATTTAGCTGCTCACTTGGGTACTCCCGTTAATGCATTCTTTCATTCTTCAGCATGGTGTATGGAAAATGGCCCCTACGGGCTGGGACATAAAGTCTGGCAGTCAGATGTCGCTTGTGCCCCGTGCGTACCCGTAAAGGATTGTGCTGAAAATTTTGTTTGTATGCATGTTTTTGGTGAGGAAAAATTGCAGCGATTTTTGGCTGGTAAGATCGATAGTGAGTATCCTGAGTTTGTTACAGGGTACGTCTCAATGCTGGATGAAGTCGGCGTTACCTACATGCCAGTTTTTGGTACAGAAAAACATGCCGAGGAACGGTTGGCATTTCGTGGGATTGCATCGGAATTCCTTGGTATTACAAAAATAAGCAAAACAGTACTAGCTGGGCGTGAGAATTTTTATGCAGAACAGGACTGGTTGATGCCGAATTGCTTAGTGGCAGAGGAGGAAGAAGATGTTTAGTTCAATGAAAAAATTTCTTATTGTACCTCCGTTGGATGGCTCCTCAGCATGTGTTGTTACCGGGTGTGAAGAAGCCTTGAAGCGTTTAGGGCACACGGTTGTTTTATTCGATTCCTCGGCATGGTTTTCCATGTGTTCTGCGCTGCAGCGGTTACCTATTGGCGTGCAACAGCAAGATGTATTTTCAGGTCGGGCAATAGATTTAATAGCGCAATCCATTTTGGCAGTAGTTGAATGCCAAGATATTGAGTACGTGCTTGCGTTTCCTCAATCGCCCCTTAATTCCTCTATTCGAAAAGAAATGCAGAAACAGGACATCACAACTGTTCTCTGGATGACTGAAGAGTATGGAACGTTTCCTTTTTGGCGTAAGCTTGTTGAGGGATACGATGTTGTTGCCACTATTCAGCATGAACCATTTATTAGTGAGCTTTCAGTTCTTGGTCACACTCCTGTGTATTTGCCGTTTGCTGCAAATGGAGTGTGCTGTACGCCTGTGAGTACGCATACAGCTGCTGAGGATCTGATCGTTGTACTTGGCGATGCCAGTGATGAACTTGCCAATGTTTTAACGAAGCATATTGATAGAGGGATGGTTCTCTGGGGAGATGGTTGGGATGCATACGAGCAGTTTGTCCCCTATTATCAGGGAAGCTTGGGAAGACTCACCAGATCTGAGCGTAAAGCATTGTATAGAGATGCGGCTGTGATTGTAAACTTGCATTCACCAGATATAGGCTCCGGTGATGCGGTTAATTTGGAAACATTTGCCATTGCAGCCTGTGGTGGTTTTCAACTCGTGGATAAGCGGATGCTCATGGAAGGAATGTTTTCTTATGAAGAGCTTGTCATATTTGAGTCAGCAGAGGAGCTGTCCGAGCAATTAACAGAGTTTGTAGATGATCGAAACTCTCGTTTGGAATACGCTCGAAATGCACAGAAGTTGGTGTTGGCAAAACATACGTATGATCACCGGATGAAGACGTTACTTTCTGAGCTGACCTCATAATGTTGTGTTATGTGCGCTGACCTCTCGCGTGATTGGTAATCATCAGTGAGTTTGTTTTCTCATTTGATGTTTAGTCTTTGTTGAGAACAGGGTAAAATTTTAGCATAGATAAGTTGAGGCCTTAGCCGTCAATACAAAAAGAAACGCCTGATGGTTGCACTTGTGAGAGCGGTGCAGACCTCAGGCGTTTTATATTTCCGGTGTCGAAAGAAAAAACTTCATCGCACAATAGAAAGACAATGCGTTTATTAGAAGAATCTTTCTATGAATTCTGTTTTATGAAATGATAAAGTTGTTTCTAATGGTATCTTATTCGTCGGTTAACTTCGAAGCGCCATAACAGCAGCTACAGCCTTGATTCCTTTTTTCTCACCAGTAAAACCAAGTTTTTCTTCTGTCGTAGCTTTTACATTTACTTGATCAGTATTGAGTTTAAGCATTCGGCAGATATTTTTTTTGATTTGCGGTTTCCAAGGAACAAGTCGGGGAACTTGAGCAATAATGGTTAAATCAACATTAGTTAACCGGTAGCCGCGTTTGAGAAACTTGTCATAGACTTCGTTCAACAAAACGCCACTAGAAATATTATCAAATTCTTCGGAAGAATCTGGGAAGTGTTCTCCAATATCCCCTTCGCCCATACAGCCGAGAAGGGCGTCACAAAGAGCGTGGAGCAACACATCGCCGTCAGAATGTGCAACAACTTCCGGAGCACCTTGAATCGGAATACCTCCGAGTTTCATTGGTCGTCCTTCACCATAGCTGTGCACATCGTATCCCCATCCGGTAACAGGCACGGGTATAGAAATCTGTTTTGATTCAATCATCGTTAAATCTTCCGGAGTTGTGATTTTACTGTTTGTTACTTCGCCATCAACAAAAACAACTGGTTGACCAGCTTGTTCTACGATGGAAGCGTCATCAGTAACTTCCCATCCTTCTTCACGACATCTTTCATGAACTTCCACGAGAAGTTTTTTCTCAAAACCTTGCGGAGTCTGACATGCTCTGAGTGTAGAGCGGTCAAGGGTGTGGCTGATGCTGTTTGCTTCTGCAACTTTTATGGTGTCAGTAACTGGAATGGCAGGAATGACGGCTTGGTTCTCGTTTTCCAGAGAGTCCAAAAGTGTGTTTGCAAGTTTTGCAGAGAAGAAAGGACGTGCAGAGTCGTGCACAAAAACATGTGTACATTGGGAAGGAAGTGCCTGAAGACCATTATAAACCGAATCCTGGCGGCGGGAACCACCTGAAACAACTTTCCATGGCAAGCCAAGGCGTCGGCCGAAATCAAGGTTTTTCAGCGTGGTTGTCGCCTCTTCTATATCTTCTTCAGGAAAAACGAAGATGAGGCCGCGCATTCGTGTTGTATGAGAGAATGTGATTGCGGAGTGCCAAAAAAGCGGAGCACCTTTCCATTCAAGAAATTGTTTTTTTACGCCGTTAGTGGCTGATGAGAGTCGGGTGCCTGAGCCGGCGGCAAGAATGATGGACCAACAATGCATTGGAAATTCCTTACATGTTCTGAATGGTAGTGATGAAAAAGTATAGCATATAAAAAAAGGGTGCGATGCACCCTTTTTTTAAAATATGGAGTCAGGACGATAAGCCGGGTTTTGTCTCCCTCCGAAGAGGGCGGTTATCATTCGTCTAGGATTATGATTACTCATAACCTCAAGCAACCTACCCGAAAACAACGACCGGGCCGGTCGTAACTGTTTTCCTATTTGGTCTTGCTCTGAACGGGGTTTACCTAGCCTACCATGTCACCATGGTACCTGGTGAGCTCTTACCTCACCGTTTCACCCTTACCGGCAGTAAACTGCAGGCGGTTTGCTTTCTGTGGCACTCTCCGAGGATCACTCCCCCTGGGCGTTACCCAGCGCTCTGCCCTTTAGAGCCCGGACTTTCCTCCCCGCACAATTGTGCGCGACGATAACCTGTCCAACTCCAAAATATGTTTTATGCTTCTTCAGCTGCAGCTTTGTCTGCTTCGCTTTCAAAGTGCTCAGACCAGTAGATCAGGCGCTGGCAGTTTGGACAGCTGAGGATCTGATGACCTTTCTGAAGCTCAATGTAGCTCTGAGGTGGAATCGCAATGTGACAACCGTTGCAGATCTGCTCTTTAACAGAAACAATAACAGGGTTGTCCAAGCGGGAGCGGATAAATTCGTAACGGTTGAGGATAGGAGTAGGAACTTCTTTACCTGCAACGTTGCGTTTTTTATCTAACTTCTCGAGAACTTTGTTTGCTTCTTCAACACGTTCTTTAAGACTGGTTTTCTTTTCTTCCAAGTCTTCTTTGATGATGCTGTAGCGCTCATCCATGTCAGAAACAGCCATCTGCTGGCGATCAAGTTCTTCACCAAGAGCAAGCTTTTCTTCTTCACGAAGGCGGTTAAGCTTTTCAAGGTTGTCCATTTCGCGCATCATTGCATGGTATTCTTTAGTGTTACCAACAAGCATGAGCTTGGACTTGCTTTTCTTAACTTTAAGAGCATCGCTTTCGATTTCAGTGTTGATGCGTTTCTCCTGTGCCTTGAGGTGGTCAATTTTCTCAAGGAAGCGGTTGCGCTGGTTTTCAAGCGCATCAAAGCGTTCTTGAAGAGCTTCAACTTCTTTTGGAGCTTCATCAAGTTCGCTGGTGATACCAAGGATTTCATCATCAACAAGCTGCAATGCAACAAGCTGCTCGATTTGCTTTAAATACAGGCTCAAGGTTTTTTCCTCCTGAAAACCATAAAAATTCGGACTCACCGAAACTGTGAAATTTGCTACTCTGCGAATGGGCCAATCAAACGCATAGGATCCTGCGCAGGCAGGAAAAATATTTCGAGATCTTTCAGTTCGCTTGCAAGTTGCAACGCAAACTGACGCATCATTTCTTCTTCAAGGCTGAAGTGTCCAACATCAAGTATGCATCCGGTTGTGTCCAGTGCCGCGTGATATTTGACATCGCCTGTAATAAATACATCCGCACCCATAGCAAACGCTTTCGGGGCAAAATCGCTACCGGAGCCAGTACAATATGCAACAGTCTTTACTGTTTCCGGCACAGGTCCGCTTTTTACCCAATAATCACGATTTACCACTGAGGCAAGCTGCTCAGCGAATATGCCAAAAGATACAGGTTTTGGCAAAGTGCCTATAGTGCCGAAGCCAAGGCTCTTTGAGTCTGCATCAGGTGAGGATGGTATAAAAATAGGCAGCTCATCAAGGTCTGCCGCAAGCAGGGCTAACACTGCTGCACGGTGTTCTTTATTATATGTTACGTTGATTAATTGTTCAACAGAACGAACACTGTGAATATGCGGGTGTTTTTCCCACGCTGTAATTTTTTCTGCAATATTGTGCTTTGTTGAAAAAGCTACTGCTTCAGGCTCAAAAGTGCATGAGGATCCAAGCAGTTTGCAGTTCTGTAACTCGAGCGTTCGTGCCAGCCATCCGGCAGGACCCTCAGGATTTGCATCAAGCGATGTATGTGCACTGTATAAGCACATGTCATATTTAATAAGCGCTGATACAATAGAAAAATGTGCATCCAGTTTATTCATGTATCGAGGCTTCATAACCAGAGGGTGGTGCGTAAGTACAAAGTCGGCACCATGTGCAATTGCCTGCTTTATGGTTTCTTGAGTTGGATCAAGTGCCAGAGCGACTTTTTGAACATCGTTTTTCGGGCTAGGAACCTGAATACCACAGTTATCCCAAGTGGCTGCCCCACAAAGAATGGCTGTTTCTTCAATTTTTTTGATAAGATCGGCTGTTTTCATAAACTATCTCTCAGCAAGTTAAAAAGGCGGTAACATTGTCGCCTGCAAAACAGCGTTAGTATCAACGAAAATGAATAATAAATCCAGCAATAGCGAAAAAAAGCAGTGTAATCTTTACCGGTCAGCTGTTGCTGTTGATAGAAAAGAGTTTGTTTCCGGATTGGATGTATAATTCCGGATCAATTCACCGCATTCGCAAAGCGGATGTGTGCTATGACATAACATGCGAGGATGGTCAAGAAAAGTATGCAGACCGTGCCTTTGAAAGGGCAATGAGGGGGGGGAGGGCTGGGAGAGAATATGTAAGATCCTCCTGACCTGTCTCAGAAGGATCTTAGAAAATTATTACCTTTTTTTGCAAGGCTGCCACATATCCCAATCCATTGGTTTATTAGCAGCAATCTCTTCACTTGCACGTTCTGTATTGTTCATACGTTCGGCAGCTTTTTTAATCCAACGTTCTTTGTTCTGTGGTTCCCAAAGGTCATTCCAATCTTTAGGACAGTTAGCAGTTTTCGGTTGTACCATTTCCCTTACCTCCTGTTTGAGCGTGCTCATAGACAGATTGGGCAATCTGAAAGATGAACGTGTGCAATGGGGAAGTAGCCATCACCATTGCACTATCTGATTATACACTAAATCATACTCCACAAGTATGATATAAACGCAAAAAAATATCGACACGCGCAGCGAACAAAAAAATGTTCGAAACTAGTAGGAATTCACTGATGGCGCACACACATCGCCTGTCAGGATTCAAGAAGTGAATTCTAAAAACTCATTCTATGGAACCAACGTTACAGCATAGAAAAATTTGATTCAACCTTTTTCCTACTAAAAGTGTAGGAATTTGAAAAACGCTATATTGAGGGGAAGGACGCGGATAATAAAAAAAGCCCTCTGTTTGCGCAGAGGGCTTTCTAATTCGATATTGTAGCAGCTTATTATGCTTTTTCTTTGCCAAGAGCAGCAACGAGTTCCATAACAAGACCGAGTGCCTGCTTGGATTCTTTGGAGTGGAGTTTTCCAACCATACCAAGCGGGCTGACAGGCTGAGCATTTTCGAGATCTGCGTCGCCCATTTTTTCAAGGAGTCCGGCAAGTACTACCAGACCATCGCCCATACGGCCGATTTCTTCCGGTGAGTACTGTTCGGTGATTTTGCCCATTGATTCTGCAAGAGCATTCATAGATTTGAATACACCTTTTTCATCAAGTTCCTGGAACTTGCCGATGGCAGCGAGGAAAGTAGGCTTAATCATTGGCTCAGTAAGAGCCCAGATGTCTACGAGGTCATCAAGACGCTCAAGTGCCCATGTAATGTTGCGAACGCTCATAACAAAACGTTTCAGCAGGGCAGAGAGGTCATCAAGTTCACAGCGGTGCTGGAGGGAATCTAGCTCTCCCAGCATCACGTTATGAAGAGTGTCCCGCATAATCGGGGTTACTGTTGCTCCCAGTTCAGCCATGGTCTCAGCGCGACTGTGCATCATGCTGATTTTTTCTTCCATGGCCTCAAGGCGAGCCAAGATGAGTTCTTCGTTGGTCATAGTAGGCTCCGCTATTTGTTTTTACGAACGTCGATTTTGCCAGCCATGTACATGTTTGGCTCAAACGGAAGCTCGTGACCTTTCAGCATGAGGTTGTAGTAAACCCAGCGGAACATCTGCTTGCCGTAGTAGTTCATACGAGTATCGCCGAGAAGATCGAACGGACCTACACCTGGAAGTGGGAACTTACCTGGAAGCGGCTCAGTTTCGTAGTTAAAGTCAATGAGAGAAGCTTTTTCAAGGCTGGTTACGATAAAGCAGTTAGAGTGACCATCAAATTTGTGGTGCGGTGCGTTACCGTTGATTTCAGCAAAAAGGTTCTCACAGATGATGTCGCACTCAAAGTGAGCAACGGAACCAGCTTTAGAAGTTGGAACGTTGGTTGCGTCACCGATAACGTACATGTTCTCGTGCTCTTCAGCTTTGAGAGTGTGGTTATCTGTTGGTACGAAGCACATTGCGTCACCGATACCGGAATCTTCAAGAACCTGCTGGCCGAAGTTTGGTGGGATAGATACGAGCAAGTCGTAGTTGATCTCTTCACCCATTACGTCAACAAGTGCTTTGTTCTTGGTGTCAACGCTATCAAGAACAAAGTTAGGTACGATGTTAATACCTTTTTCTTTACAGAGACCACCGAGGATTCTGTTCGCTACGGACTTGGTGAAAGCACCGGTAAGCGGAGTAACGAGTTCGATTTCAATGTTGTCACGAACGCCGCGCTTCTTGAAGAAGTCGTCTGCCATGTAAAGGAATTCAAGCGGAGCAACAGGACATTTGTAAGGTGTTTCTGCAATGTTAAGAACAAGTTTACCCTTGGTGAAGTCATGCATCTTAGGAGTAAGTGCAGCTGCTCCATCAGGGGTGTAGAAGTCGTGGATATCACCACGC
>NZ_JADMLB010000008.1 GCF_015482765.1 Halodesulfovibrio sp. | reverse complement strand
CCGGTACAGATTAGGGGCAGACCTCAGATTAGGAAAAAATATCAATCAAATTTTCAAAAGAAAATAGAGAACTCGCCGCTCGAGCATATAAAAGAGCGCTAACCGAATGGCTACGCTCTTAATCTTTACCGAATCACTCCATACTCAACGAGTATATAGCCAAAAATGAAAGTACCTTGGTCCGACAATTCAATTGGGTAAGCTGTAACGCACTACTTTGACAGAAGGTACTTCAAATGTAGTCAATATACTCTTTACTTAGGACCAAAAATTTCATTCCGTAAAAAGCCTTCTCTTAACCATCTAAGTTCTTTCGGCCGTAATTTCTTACAGTAGCATAACAACTTGTACTGTATAAACGTTCATTGAACAAACTACCAATCTGCAAGCTTACCAATACTATTCCGTGGCAGATCACTGCCAATAGTTATCTTCTTTGGCAACTCCGCAACACTACAACGAGTCCGACACCATGCTTGTAGCTCTTTTTTAAACAAATTCCAGTCTTCGCATTTTTCACTAGGTACAATAAACGCTTTAAGTCGACTTCCTTCCTCTGGACGCATTAAACGAACGGCACATTCAACCACATCAGGATGAGACAGAATCTCCTGCTTAACCCGATCTGGATACACATTACGCCCAGCGACTTGAACTGCATTATCCTTACGCCGAAGAGGCATAAACAAACGTGGAGAATCCCAACGCACATTGTCAGGAAACGACAAGGCACAGATTATATTTCCCGCACCGCCAGTTCGTTGCAGCAAGTCATTTTCCATCTCCCAGTAAGGGAAAAGCTCGTATGGAGTATCCGGTGCTCTCCTATATCCGACGCCACCTGTTTCAGACGATCCATACACTTCTAGAATTGTTGAAAAGCCCTTAGATATAAGCTTCTGAATAACTTCGGCTGGACATGGGCCGGTTGAGGTTATCCCCACGACATCCTTATCACATTCCAACTGCAACTCTGACTGTCCTTTCCAAAACATAGGAAAAGCAATCACAACATCCCTGTCCTGCAACAAGTTAATAAACGATTGCCCCGGGTATGGTGGAACAATGAGCCGATCAGCCTTTAGGACGGTTGGGAGAAGCACTGTAAAAAGAAACCCATAGATGTGATGCTGCGGAACAACGCATACAACCCTGGAGCAATCCTTAACAAGAGTTGCTAAAAAGAGTGCCTCTTGTTCCAATAACTCCAAAGACTGTTCACAAACAACCGGAACGCCCGTTGAGCCGGAAGTCCGAAAGAAAAGTACCGCCGGACCGTTCTCCCACTGTGCATAAGCATTACTACACACAGTGCGTACCGACTGAGATAAAACATTGCTACAGTCATCAGCTACAGCACCAAGCATCTCACATAGATGTTTATAGACATCTAGCTTATCGTCTACAGTCAGTGCAGGAAACGCCTCTTCTAAGGAGCACGCAAAGTCTACATTATCTCCTTGCAGCAACCCGCCACCCTTTTCCAACAAACGCGAGCGCAGCATGCTGATCAATAACAATTCAACATCAAAGGACGTAAAAACACTCATGCACATGAACCATTAATAGAAATTACTGACTCAAGACCTGATGCATCATTACAACACACAGCTACATTCTGTTTCAAGGCAATTGCTCTTGCGACTTCCAAGGCTTGCCCTGCCGGAAAAGCAGATTTAATTGGGTCTGATGCAGTTCGGCGCTGGATCAACACTTTATTTAACATTCCTCGTTTTCCAACTTCATCTCGCGTTAATAACATAAACATCGAGCCTTCAGCTGGGGAACTATGCGGAAAAGAACTTTCAATGGCTTCACCATCTACAGCCGCAATAGCGTCGCACAACGTAGAATCATATTCGTCCACGGCACCTACGAGAACTGCATCAACACGCCCTTCATCTAACCAGCAACGTGCAGATACAAGAGCAGAAGCAAAAGACGTTTCAAATTGATTTATGCTCAAACAAGGGCCAGCAATACCAAGTTTCAAAGAAATGATGGATGCAGCAATATTATGCACAGAGGTAGAAAAAGCGAGCGGGGACGCAAGCTTGGCACCAAAGTCGTGAATAGAATCCAAAAAATCAAATGTCGTACGAGCTGGCCCATAACCAGTAGCAACAATTACACCTAATCTTCCAGAGTCAAACGACTCAACCGACATACCAGCATCCCTAAGAGCCAAGTTAGCACCAAGCAAGGCTAACCGACTATACTGAGAAGTTCTTCGTAGCTCCCGTTTAGTATGAAATTGCTCTAACATCTGAACATCAGCTGTTTTTGCCAAATCTAACTCTTTCTCAGCAAGGACATCAAAAGAGCTCCCTTCCGGAGTCACTATACCCATCCCCATAATGGCACATGACATATTACAACTCCTTCGAAAAGATCAGCACAGAGTTATTCCCACCAAATGCTAATGATTCAGAAAGGCCATAACGAGCAACGATGGAAATATCCCTACTTACTGGACACATAGTAAAACCATCTTCCGATTCACCAAAGCCAACGCTTGCAGGCAACTTCTGATCAAGCAACGCCTGAATAACAAATACAGCTTCAATAGCACCGGCAGCACCAAGTGTATGGCCGGTAAACCCTTTTGTGGCTGACACAAGCGTATCAGGGAACATGTCGGTCAATACGCGAGACTCTACCCTGTCATTATCTGGGGTTGCAGTGCCATGAACATTAATAAAATCCACATCGTCACAGGTAATTTCCGCCTGCTCCAGCGCACTTTCAATGGCACGCTTCACCCCATCCCCCTCGGGTGCGGGAGCGGTCAAATGATATGCATCTGCAGAGGTTCCATACCCCGCGCATTCAGCCTGCAAAGCAATCCCACGCGCTTCAGCATCTTTCCGCTTTTCAAGCACCAGCATAGCAGCGCCTTCTCCAAGATTCAGTCCCTTGCGTCCAGCATCAAAAGGCCTACACGGTTCTGGATCGTATACCCCGAGACGAATAAATCCATTGTAAGAAACAAGACTGAGCTCATCCACGCCTCCGGCAAGAACAATATCGCAAACATCATTTTCCAACCACGACATGCCCAACCCAATAGCATCTGTACCAGATGAACACGCATTCACAACCGTCTGGCAAGGCCCGGAAAGTCCCAAGTACTTCGAAACAGCGAGCGCTGGATTAGAATGCAACCATGAGGAAACCTGACTCATGGACTTCCACCCATGCTTCTTATGCGCAAAATAGTCATCGGCAAAATTAAGCGAAGCACCGGTAGTTGTACCTATACAAACACCAACACGCTTGTTTACAAGATCTTTCGGTGTAAGTTGAGCCTGAACCAACGCCTCCTGAACAACCTGCATAAGCATACGAACAGAAAGAGAGTCTTCAGAAGAGCATGCATTATCAATAATGCCAGAACCTTCTGAATATGCCGCTGCTGAAAGATTCTGCACCTCATACACAGGATACACTACATCCAGTTCACAACTAATTCGTTTAGGTGGCGCAGCAAGACGGGCTCCAGAGTATAGAGTGTCCATAACAGCTGACACTCCTTGCCCTGCAGCACATAAAATCCCCATTCCGGTGACACTGATACGGCATTTCATACTACGCCTGACGCTCTTCGATAAATGCAGCTAAAGCGTTGAGAGAGGAGAAGGCGACTCGGTCTTCTTCAATATTTTCGATCACTACACCAAAATGCTTTTCTACCAAGACTACAAGTTCTACCGCATCAAGGGAGTCCAGACCAAGTCCATCGTCACCAAAAAGGGGCTCATCACCTTTCACTGTTTCAGCCGAAATATCTTCAATATATAACTCATCAAGAATTGCTGTAAGCAACTTGTCGTAAACAGACATATTTTCTCCTTAGTTCCACATGTCAAAAAAATTAAAAATTTGATATGGTTGCATCCACGCAAGCCGCTCAAGAGACGTTGCAAAACGTTGAACATAAGGACGGCACAATTCTGTTCTCTTACCAACATTAGCAGGTACAGAAAACACATCCAGCACATGTGCACGGGCAACACACGCGCCCTCGCGAAGCGTCGCCATTACTGCTACCGGAGCACCCGCAGCAGCCGCAACCGAAATTGGAAACATTGGTAGCTTAACCTGTTCCCCGAAGTATTTTACATCAACAAGATTTTTGTCACCCTGTAAATATCGATCCCCCATAACACACACTATTTCGTTGCGTTTCAAAGCACTCAACATTTCAATCATTCCACCAAAAGGCCCTGATGGATCGATAACGTTTACTGAAGGGCCACGACTGCCTTGTTGAAAAAAGTGCAGATCAACATTTCCCTGCTCTTGCAACAGCACAACATTAATAGGTACCCCGCCACACGCAAGGCCAGCAATGCCTGTCTGCCAGCACCCTACATGAGCAGAAAGAACAATGAGTCCATTCCCCTCTGCGAGCAAAGAACGGATACGCTCATTATCCTCTTCCTGAGCTAAAACGGCACCACGTCCAAGCTCACGATAAATAATGCGATCCAACAAAACCATGCCGAAAGAAAGATTGAGTCGGAAACCTTTCCAGAGTCGCGACAACCAGCCGCAGGAGGTAAATCGGCGAGTTAAGTAAGGCTGCGAACGTCGGCGTACCGAAGGGAGTAAGCTGTACCAACCGACTACAAATACAAGAACAATGTACGGCGGAATGATTCCACCAATACGTACCAAAAAATAAAAAAATTGATGCCGCAACTGGCCGCCAAGGCTCTTGCTGCTCCATTTAGATGCTGTCATGCTAGTCATGCTGACCTCTAGCCTGCAAACCACTTTGGATAAGGTAAGACAACAACCAAATGATTCCACCGACCAAAACAGCGGCCGCAGGTGCCACAATCAAAGACCCGATTACCCATTCCCACAAACGATCCAACGCCTGATAGCCAAGCGTCTCCATTGAGATTTCGGTAAGCCATCGTCCATGGCAGACATAGTGTCCGACCTCAATACAAATGGCAGGCACAAAAGGTGGAATACATAACTGACTGACGGCCAGCCCGCATATTTTGTTTAATCGCAACCATCCCGCCAGTAATAAAATACCGATAGAATGCAACCCGATAAGAGGAAGCGTTCCTAAAACCGCACCCAGCGCGCCAGAAAGAGCCAACTCATGCGGAGTAGCCTCGTCTTCGAGCAGCAAGCGCAACGAACGAATAGGATGGGTGACGGTAATACCTTCTTCCAGCGAAGGGGAAAACTTACCGTGCGGTAAAGGAAGCATAGAGCGCATTGTCAGTCGCGTGTTAAGCAGACTGATGGTCACATTATCTTTAAGCTTATGAAAGTGAGATACGCGCTCTTCCGACTTTGGGTAATATACAGATATCGGCACCGTCTTAAGTGGAATACCAGCCCATGCAGCCTTGGCAAGCACTTCGATTTCAAACGCATACCGAGTTTCACTCAACTTTAGATTATTCAGCAGAGCAACGGGGTACGCCCTGAATCCGCTTTGCGGATCACTAACATCCCATCCCGTCTGAATACGCAACCAGAATCGTGAAAATTGACGACCAAATTTTGATGAACCAGGCACATTCGGCACAGAGAAATCTCGTGCTCCTACGTAGAGCGCATTCTGATCTTCTTCCTGAGCAGCAAAAAAAACTTCAAGATCTTCCGGAAAATGCTGTCCATCTGCATCAATCGTAACAATGTGTGTCTTCCCAAGAGCCATTGCTTTCTTTGAAGCAGTCAGGATGGCTGCTCCTTTGCCCATGTTCTTCTCATGTTTGACCACATGACAAGGTAAACCGGACAGAGTTTCCGCACCCCCATCAGTGCTGCCGTCGTCAACAACAAGAAGATGCGGATGCTGCTCAAGAACACCCTTTGCCACATTGCGCAACGTTGCACCGTGGTTATATACAGGAATAACGACTAAAATATCATCACGCATTGCTACAACGCCCCGCTTGACCAACGGGAAAGAAAACTCTGATAAAAGTCAGGTGGTGTCACAAGAAGCTCTCTTTCAAGCGTCACCATCAACAACACGGAGTAACCGCGCGTAACAACTTCATCCTGTTCATTGCGAATATTAAATTCATACGACAGCTTGGCGGCTTCACTCCAATGAAGCAATGCCTCAACGGAACAAGTGTCACCATACTCAAGGGGCTTGATGTAATCGACATGCATCTGCTTGATAGGCGTTACAATCCCCTGCTTGTAAAAATCCATATAGCCAATGCCCAAAGAGTCACCCAGAGCAACACGGGCGTCTTCAAAATAACTAGGATACCGGCCGTGCCAGACAATGCCCAAAGGATCTACCTCTTCAAATCGAATCCGCCTTTCAACCTCACAGGAAAGCGGCTTTGGCCCATCAGATGAACGGAAATATGGCTTAATCACACGCCCTCCGTACTGCCTGCTACACGGGCGAGCTGCAATGAAAAGGAGGAGGCAACACCATTTTCTGTTGTCAAACGAACAGTTACAGACGAACGCTCCGCATCAGCAGGAATACAAGACACAGCCACGTCCATATCCGGCGACACAGGCTGAACAAACTTTGCATTGCTGATGGCAGAAATTTCCAAACTGTTTCCATAGATGCGTTCAACAGTAACCACGCCCATCAACATCTGAACTATGGCAGGCAAAATAGGACGTTCAGGGAAATGGCCTTCAAACCCTACAAACGATACAGGCAGCCGAAAATGAGATATCCACTGCCCCGTTTTCCCCTGCTGCACCGAGGCCATTGCATTGATAAGTTCTTTACGCACCCTGTTCATTTCTTCTCCCCCTCGGCAACAGACACAACGACAAATTTAACACGTGTATTTATCTCGTTATTCTCTGGCTCTAAATATACAAGCATTGTCGGCATCCAATGAGAACCAACAGATGTATGATTACTATACGTTGCTTTCCACAACAATGAAGACTCATTATGTACGGCTGTTTCACCGCGCACGCCCTCTGCTACCCCATTACCCTCAGCAGCTTGTCCGAGCTGCTGATCCTCCACTGAAGGATGACCAACGGTAATGTTATCAGGTGGCAGTGGCATAAAGGTATTGGTCAGACAAATTTGTCCTTCGCACCGCTGCAAAATTCTTCTTTGACCATCAGCACGAGCAGAATCGCTTCGTAAAGGCATATAGTTCACCAACATGCGGCGAACACTTCTCACCACCAGTTTGCGCACCTGTAATAACCCGATACCGGGTAACGTTGAGTGAAGCTGCTCCCCCTCCGGCATCACAGATACATCAAAAAGCTTGGTCCCTAATTCGGAAAATGTAACAAGTCGGGCAGTCCGAGTTACACCGTTTAAATGCATTAGGCCTTGAAAGGTAAAACTCTTGCCGTTGGTCGACACATCGCCGGATAGCCTTATTCGATACATCGCCTTGCTTTGACTCCAATGGCTTACGGCTTCAATAGCAACGTCACCATCAGGAGGCATCGGATGCGGATCGATACTGCCTGCGGAGCACCCCGTCAGCAAGCAACAAAAGAGTACTAACAAACAAATCATCGCACACTCCGGCAGCTTTTAGACCGATACAGCATAGGGACAAGAAATAACGCAGCCGGAATAGCTGCTCCAACACCGAGAAGCACGGTTATACCTAGCGAATACATTGCGGGATGTTCTGCAAAAACAAGTGCACCGAATCCAGAAACCGTTGTTAAACCGGAAACCAGTACTGCACGGAGCGTTCCATGCTCAACACCTTCTTTACAGGCATTCACAACAAAAATTCCATAATCAGCAGCAAGACCGATAATCAGTGGTAACGCTGCAACACTGAATAAGTTAAATGCGGTTCCTGTTACCCTCATCACGCACAACAAAAATGTCAGACCAGTACATAACGGGAGTATTGCAAGTAAAGTTAACCCGATGTGACGGAAGAACAACAACATCAGCACCGCCATGGAGGCAAAAGCCAATCCGACGAACAGTCGGAAGTCCTGCTCAATTGCTTTGCCGAGTTGTTCCCCAAGATTTCTTGCCGAATAAAAATATATCCCCTCAGGCAGTTCAGAAGAACGTGCGAGGTCACGAATTTCCGGCAGATCTGGTACAAGAGTCTGTACATACTGCCTGCCATCCTTTTCGGCATACAAAAGTGACGAAATACCGCCGATATCTGCTGCGTTTAAATCTTCCAGTCCAATATCAGCTGGCGAAATGGTCATCCATTGAAAAAAAGGAGCAAAGGCATGAGAAGAAAATCCGTATTTAGCTTGCGCATGCAACACAGCCTGCTCCATAGCCGATAACTGACTGGCGGCAAAAGAATTCCACCGGCTACGGTTGGCAGCCCTTTTTTCTTCAGGGGGCAATACGGTCGACAAAGAATATGCAAGCTTCATTACGCCATGCTTGCGTAAATATACGCGGAGCTCTTCGCCTCTTTTAAGAGCCTCTTCCTGTGTTGTTCCTTCTGCAAAAAAAATTGCGGACTCATTTTTCCCGCCCCACTCCTGCCGAATAGTATTCTCTGCCTGCAACAAAGCTTTTGGAAAAACACTGAGGGAGCGTAGCTTGTTGTCCATCTGTACATGTCCCCCGTAAAACAAGGCGCCGGCGAGTAAACAGCAGGTAACGATGCAAAGAGGAACATTCCACTCACGTTCACCATCATAAGAAATGGAACTGCCGAACTGATTCGGAACTCGGCTACAAACTGTTTCAACACCAGAACATGGCACTAGACAATGAGGAAGAATAACTAACGCCAGTACTAATCCACAGCACAGACCGACTATACCGAAATACGCCAATTGCTGAATGCCCGGCATAGCCGAGAAAGCCAATGCACCAAAGGCAGCCAATGACGTTATACCACCGAACATTACCGGACGGCCTACTTCAGCCAGGGTCTTAGCAGGAGTACAGGAACTGTACCGAAAGGCAAAATAGACATGCAGGGCAAAATCAACAGAAATGCCAAGAAGTACTGCACCGAAACCTAAGGTGATAGAAGAAACAACCGACTGGGTAACAGCTAAAACAGAAGATGCCACAAGTAACACAACACCTGGTACAGCAGCCACCCACAAAATATCCCGAGAGCGGATGAACACAAAAAATATTGCCAGTAAACCGACGAGCGATACCGTAAGCACTACACGCAAGTCCTGCTTAATCGTGCGAGCATTTTCCACAGCAAACTGATGTCCGCTAAATACGGTTGTGCTAATATCTCCAGTCACCGTATCCCCCAGCACTTTCGAAATTCCGGCAAGCATTAATTCAGCATTACCAGAGTCAGTGGGGGCTACAGAACTTTTTACCAACAACAAAAGTTTCCGCCCGTCGTCCTTCGATAACACTCCCTGCTGCACAGTTACATCTTTTGCAACTCGAAAAGAACGCAGCAACTCGTATAAAGGCGACAGAAGGTGAAATGGATCGTATTGGATAAATCTCTTGGAGACAAAACTGGAAGCATTAAATAACGCGAGATAATTATCCCGCATCACCGTATCAAGCTCATGCTCCGCAAGCTGCTTTTCTAACGAGTCTATAACAGCCTGATCAGCCAAAGAGGGAAGAATCCGAACAAACGCCTTCGGGTCCGGCAATACATTGTCCGGTAAACAAGGGGTCAGATTATCCGGTAATGCAGACCGGAGCCTTTTTGCTGCTGCAAACAAAGTCTGCGGAGACGTATTCTCTCCAGCCTCAAGTTGAATAAAAACCATTCTGGAAAATGGAGCCAACTCCATAAGATTGAGGCTATACGATAGTTCCGTATCGTTGTTGGGCAAAATCATACCGATATCTTCACGCACCTGCATGCGACTTAACATTACGCCACAGCAGACAAGCACTAATACGGCAAAGATAAGCAGCTTTCTTCTATGTGGTACAAGAGCATTGTACCACGCTGCGAAACTATGGATCTGATTCATAATGTATGCAAAGCGTTCCAGACTTCCATGCCCAATCATGGGGTCAGTAAAGAGGCGTCAATATCAGAATTAATAATCGTATCAAAAAAAGTATATGTTGTGACATCGCCATCAGCTTCGATAAACTCAAGCTTGGCAACATCACTCATTGCAGGAGATAAGGTAACCCGTAACTCTTTCAACAAGCGACGAACAACTGTGCTCTTCGGGGTAAGAACAAGTTTCAGCGGTTTTTTACTTGCTACAGCAAACTCATACTGTTCGCGAAGCGCATCAAGATCAAAACATGTCCATTTTAGTACCTGTTCTGTCAGAATACGCATTTCAACATCATCCGCCACACGAAACGGTTCATCCGTTCCGGCAAGCGTATTCCAGCGTCGTCCCTGTTTTCCTGCAACAACAAACCCCGCTTTGACGGGTGAAATATATTCCCACCTTAGGCGGTCTGGGCTTTGAAACAACAACACCCCTTGCGACTCTAGAGTGTCATCAAACATAGCCAGTGTCTTACGCTGCACAAAGCGACATTTCAAGCTCTGTACATTCCCCATTGTCGTCTTAAGCTTATCCAAAAACTCTTCTGTACCTGCATAAGCATGTGCCTCACAGGAGAACAACAAGCAAAGACACAACAGAATTACACGCATCATACTTCCAGACCGCCTTCTTCCGGCACGTAAAGTTTTAGACGCACTTCCGCAATCAGCCTTTCACCATGAGCAACGGTGCCATCTACCACGGCAAATCCCTGCAGCAATCCTACTGTTGTAACTGTCACAGTCAAAGAATCACCGGCAACGGCTTTACCAAGCACCTTCATTTTGCGAATACCAACGAGATATCCTTCTTTAATATCCTCGTTAGCCTGCGCTAATTGATATCCCTTGAACGCAGCATATGCCTGCGCCACCAGCTCAGCATATACAACACTATCAAGTTCAGCGTTTCTGCCGACAAGAATGCAATCTTCGTCAAGCCGGGCGGTAACGACTGCCTGCTCATCTTCAACATGCACGAGACGGTCTACAAGGCGCATAGGCGGCTTATGTGGTAAAATACCTGCAACATCTAACGGCAACGAAGACACTACATAGCCTCCTTTCCAAGACCTGTCTTTTTCTTATCAGTAGCTTTCTGGGAAGGCCTCCAGCACAGCGGGTCCGGAGCTAAATAATCCCCTGTTGCTTGATACGCCATCCCTCGACAGCCGTAACATTCATGAGCAAGATCGCACTCACGACATTCACCTTTGATGTGTTCCCGAACGTTGCGCAATTCATGCAACACTCGGCTCTGACTCAGAATGTCCGCAAGCGGCTGCGTTCGGATATTACCAACAGAGATATCAACACCAGGACACGGAATGATATCGCCGGAAACCGTTACCGTGCAGGAATATGCATGCCTGTTACAGCACAATCCAACAACGGATGGATGCGGTTCCCAATGCAGGTCATATCGTTCCCTGTCAATGCGGGCCAGCTCTTCAAACAATGCTTGGGTTTCCGGAATGGTAACAGCAAGCTCTGGATGCTTCTGTGCCCTACCTTGCAAGGTGATCATCTCGAAATAAGGAATAATATTCCGATCTCGAAGCCAGACCCACATGTCCGGCAGTTCATCAATGTTCTGCTTGCAAATGATAGACTGAACCCCCAAAGGAATTTCCGAAGTGGGGTATCCAGCTTCCATCAATAAATCCAGACCGCGTCGAATATCGACATAAGATCCTTTTTTACCGGCTAACCTCTCCTGAACATCAGGACGCATGCTGTTCATCTTCACAACAGGCGCGACCCCCAACGAAAGAAACTCACGTGCCATATCAGCAGTAACTTGCGTACCGTTGGTAAAAAGATCGATTCCTATACCTTTAGCAGCAATTGATCTCATAATGTCCAGCGTATGAGTATATACAAGAGGTTCACCTCCCCCGAGCACAATCACACGACGCACACCAAGGTCTGCGGCTTCATCCAACACAGAATAAATTTCATCCAATGAAAGTTCATCCTCTCTGGCAGAACCGGACTCAGCGTAACAGTAAATGCAATTCAAGTCGCATTCGCGACTAAGCTCGAGCTCAAGAGAAAGGATGCGATTCTCTTTTCTGGCAGAATCTATGTCTTCTTGGCTGAAATTAGATCCCCAAGGGCGGTCTGGCATACTCAAGATTTACTCCATAACAGCCAACGGAATTGTTGCCTGAATATCATTTCGGAGGTTCATGATCCAAGTGTTATAACTGCGATGAATAGTCTTACGCTGCGCGTTATAATTCATATTCACACTGTTGAGATACGTAATAGAGAAAGCTTCAGTGTTATATTTCACATTAACCTGAACCATATGATTACGTACATTCAGTGTACCAATCATAAGCCCATTATGTTTCTTTTTCATTACCCAACCACGCTTTGCACCGGCAGTCACAATTGCTTTTTCTACCTGCTTCAGCGTAAGCGAACCATCAGCTGCCTGAAAAGACTGATCATGGTAACTCATCATAGTCTTAGAACAACCAACAGAAGCAATAACGAACATCATAACAACAAGAAAAGAGAAAACGCGTTTCATAACAACCCCTTGGGTAACACAAGATTCATAAAAGATAGCTACCGTCGTTTGCGGGCAGCAGCTATGGCCTGCTTAACATATTTGCGCATAGCAAGATGGGGCACATCTTCATGCATAAACTGACGAGGATAGACCGGTTCCAAACCTTCAACCACGACCTCTGCCGGCCGCATTACCCATTGCCCTCTAGGCAACAATTTATCCGTACCGGATATGGCAAGCGGAACAACAGGAACATCATTGTCTAGAGCCACCTTAAAGGCCCCTGAATAAAACCTGCCCAGCTCTCCGTCACGGCTTCTATGTCCTTCAGGGAAAAAGAGAACACTCCCTCCCCTGTCAAAGACGTCACGGCATTGTGCCATAAACTCTTCCTGATCAAGCTGTTCACTGTTCAAATACTTGGCTGCCCGCATAAAAGGAGCGTAAAACCACATCTTAAACGGCCATGCCCGAACAACAATAGAAAAGTTTGTTACAGGCAGTGTCCCCATGCAATACACATCAAAAAATGACAAATGATTAGCCACAAAAACACAAGGTGTCGGTACACGTTCCTTTTGCAAGCCCTCTTTACGAACCCGTCCAAAAGGTCTCAAGAACTCCATCCAGACTCTGCCGTAAAACCAGATGAACATGCGCGCAACCCTATCCAGCTCCCATCCAGTTACCAATCTCCATAGATGAAACAGAGGAAAAGCCAGAAGCACACAAAAAACAGTCCACCCTATCAACAACGGGTACTGAATCAAGTTCATAAGCAGAAGAGACAAGCGCATACCAAAACCAGACTAACCTTCAAGCTCGCTTTTCTTCCGCAAAATATATTTATGCAAATCATCAAGAGTGCGAATTTCTCTCAGAGCCTGATTATCACGCAACTTAAATCCAAACGCCTGCTCCAAAACAACAACCATATCAACAGCATCAAGACTGTCTAAACCCAGATCATCGTTAAAACGAGCTTCAGGGACCATCTGTTCCATTTCAAGTTCAAACTCTTCTGCGAGCGCGACATTCGCAATCTCTATTACTTCCTTCTCGGTCATGTAGCATTCCTTATAACTAGTACAGAATTAATGCCCCCGAGGGCAAAACTGTTTTTAACGACGGTGCTAACCGCCTGATTATGATTTACAACAGGCAAATTCACGGCTCCGCACCGGGGATCAACCTCAGTGAGGTTGCGGGTAGGAACAATTATGTCATTGGTTATCATCAACACAGATGCAATGCTTTCAAGTGCCCCACTGGCTGCCATTGTATGGCCCATATGCCCTTTTAGACTGCTAATCATTGGCATAGAGGTAAATATCTCAGCTATGGCAGTCGCTTCTGCAATATCCCCCTGCTCGGTGCCCGTAGCGTGAGCACTGATATAATCAACGTCTACAGGTGATACAGAAGCGTCTTTCAACGCAAGTTCAATACATGTTTTAATGGAGTTCGCGTCTGGATTAGCTATGCTGCTTGGAGAACTGTTAGAAGCGAAGCCTACAATCTCGGCAAAAATCGTCGCACCACGGGCTTGTGCGTGTTCTAGGCTTTCAACAACAAGCAAACCTGCTCCCTCAGCACAAACAATTCCATCACGACTACTGTCAAACGGGCGAGATGAGGCATCTGGAGAGGTTGCGTCATTGGATGAAGCAGCATTCATCAGACCAAAAGTAGCAGCAGTAAGCGGACTGAACTCATCAGCTCCACCACACAGCATGACATCCTGCCTGCCATATGCAACGCTCTCATAGGCAAGTCCGATTGCCTGACATCCAGAAGCACAAGCTGCGGAAGGAGCTTCTACACGTCCAGTAACACCTAGCACTTGGGCGAGGTTGGCAGCTACGGTATGCCCCATCACTTTAAAAAATGTTGTAGAACGAATTGCTTCCAGACTATTTTCTTTTACATACTCAGTAAAAAACTCTTCTAAAGCATCCGCACTTCCGATAGTAGAACCAACAGAAATCCCTAATCTTCCAGAAGCTAGAACCGCGTCAGGAATGTTTGCCTGATCCAAAGCTTCTTGAGCAGCCAGCACAGCGTACTGCGTCATGCGCGACATTGAACGACGATACTGACGGGGAATTACTTTAACATTCACAGGCGGAACCATACCTGCAGCACGAACACTCAACCCAGAAATTTCAGTACCAGACGGCAACTCACCAACAGCTGAGTTACCAGCCACAAGCCCATCCCACATGCTCTCGACACCAGCGCCAAAAGGAGACACAGCTCCCATGCCGGTAATCACTACTCTTCTCGGATACATGCCCGTAACTCCTTATGCAGTTCCTTCATCCCGACCAAGCACCCGCAGGTTACAAAGGCAGAAACCATTGCGCCAAGAACTCCCGGAAGAAGAACAGATTGACCAGCCAAACCAAGCCCCTTAACTTTTGTCATAGGCATCGGAGAAATCTGATCAATACAATGCCGTACGCCATACAAACTACCTGTAGGACTCGCTACCCAGTGCTGCATTGTCAAAGGAGTAGCCACATCAACAAGACTCACACCATCTCTTAATTCAGGACACCCATCTTGAACCCTTTGCCAAATAGCCTTGCTAATACGTTCTTTTTCCTTGTGATATGCATATGGCCTGTTCCCATATGACGTCTCCTGCCATTCGGAAAAACCTTCAGTGGAGGCAGCAGTTACTACTGTTATTGCTTGTCGTCCATCTGGCAAAGGCTCACCGCCTGCCAGATAAATAACTCCTTCGTCCGCTTCAAAAAATTTTTCTACACAAGGAGCAGTACAAAGAAAGACGTTACTGTCTGTAAGAAGTTCGACTGGATGATCAGCAATAGCAAATAGAACCATTGCCTGAGCTGTATCCTCCAAACGTTTCAGCCGCTTTGCCCATTGGGGACGTACAGCACCTTCCGGTAACAGGTCTGGCAACAAAGCCGGATGACCGGTATAGATACACTGCCTGCTATGAATAGTTTTACCATTGGCAAACTGCACACCGGCAAAACAACCGTCATCCACCAGAATACGCTCAACACCCTTTCCGCAAAAGACATCACAGTCCAGCTCACGTGCTCTCTTTTCAAGCGCATCAGCCAGCACCTTGCCCCCACCAGGAAACGAGTGTGCGGAATGTACATACGATGCAAGTGTGTAGGCATGTGCGTCAAAGCGCGCCTGCTCAGGCGAAACACCATACAGTAATGCATGCAAGGAAAATGCCGCTTGCAGATACGGGTTCGATGTCGCCCTACGGGCTTCATCTGCCACGCTTGGAACGTCCAAGTCAGGGATTAGCGCATCTTCATCAAGTGAGTGCTGTAAATTCAGAAAAGGAGACTGCGCTGCGGTTTTTTCCACGCGCTCCCAAAAAGAGACGATCCCGTCCGCTTCGTCAGGAAATTCTTCCATAAGCATAGATACAAACGAATCTGCACCATGCGGAAAAGTTATTTCGCGGGATGAGTCCAGAAATTTGAAAATATTAGCACAAGCAGGTCTAAGTTCTTTCCGTTCAACATCATCAATGCCTAAGAATCTAAAATAAGACTCCAGCACCCCGCCTGAGCCAAGTCCACCGACATAGTGAACGCCTGTATCAAAATGTACTCCTTGCCTGCTAAATCCACGCAGTAAGGGAGCAAGCCGCTTATCCTTCTCGACAACAGCAACACGTCGTCCCAACTTCGCAAGGGTAATGGCAGCAGTCAGACCGGAACACCCGCCACCGATTATGATTACATCATACTGCATCAGAAAAATCTCAAAACAAGACTGGCGTTTGTACCGCCGAATCCAGCAGAATTACATAAGATATTATGAACGCGAGTTTCTCTGGTCTGTTGAAGAACATTTAACGTCTTAATCGCGTCATCCGGCTCGTTAAAATTGATATTTGGAGCAAGAAATTCCCGTTCAGCCATCAACACGGAATAAACAACCTGAGACGCACCAGTCATCCAGAGTTCATGTCCTGTCATAGACTTTAGCGAAGCTACCGGCGGTGTTGTATCGCCGAACACTTGCAAAATATTCTGCCCTTCTGCAGCATCGCCCAGAGGCGTAGAAGTCGCATGAGCATTGATATAGTCAACGTCTGAAGGTTGAACATCCGCATTACGGAGTGCCATGGACATAGCGCGAGATAACCCCGTTGAGCTAGGTACAGAAAGAGCTTCGCCGTCTGAAGAAAATCCATACCCGCAGACTTCGCCTAAAATATGTGCGCCACGCTCAACCGCAAGGTCGAACCGTTCCAAAACAATTGCGGCTGCACCACCGCTTGGAACAAGCCCGTTACGTTGTGAGTCAAAAGGACGAGACGCTTTGGCAGGATCATCATTTGTGGCAAAAGCCCCAAGTCCATCAAAACTGCACACAGACTGCCAGTTAAGCTCTTGCGCGGCCCCACAAATAACACGTTCCTGACGTCCGAGGGCAATAAGGTCAGCAGCCTGCCCCACGGCATTGCCGCCACTGGCACACGCAGAACTGATAGTCCAACAAGCACCTTGCGTCCCCAAAATGGAGTTCAAGTTCAGTGTCACGGTGGAAGTCATCGCACGGAACACATGCCCGCTGCCGATAAGACAGGTCTCACCACGCTCTCGAAGCAGATCAACTTGTTCCACAGCAGTTAAGCCACTTGAGTCGCAGCCGAACACAAGTCCAGTCATATCATTTTGCAACTCGTCCAATGTAAGATTGGCATGCTCCAACGCATCAGCCACTGCTGCGTAGGCTTGCACAGCAAAATCGGGCATGGTTTTACGTTGTTTGCGCGTAAGATACTTTTTTGGAGAAAAATTGATAACACCAGTAAGCGGGCTTGCAAATCCTAATTCAATTCGCTCTGGGTCTGATATAATTCCAGAACGCCCATCATATAACGCTGACGCAACAGTTTCTCTGTCGTTGCCAAGACAAGAAATAATGCCAACACCAGTAATAGCCACTCTATACATGGAGAATGCCCCCCTGCCCGAAAGACCGGGCTAATACTACATATGAACGCCGCCGTTCACAGAAAGAACCTGTCCGGTGATGTAACCTGCATCTTCGGAGCATAAAAAGCGCACCACACCCGCCACGTCTCTAGCTGTCCCCATACGACCAACTGGAATCATCGGAAGAATCTTCTCTTTAGGCAGACCGTCTGTCATCTCGGTCTCAATAAAGCCAGGAGACACGGCATTCACCAAAACATTTCTCTTTGCCACTTCCCGCGCAAGAGATTTCGTGGCCCCTATAAGCCCTGACTTTGCGGCGGAATAGTTCACCTGCCCAGCAACACCTGTCTCACCAGATGTGGAAACCATGTTGATAATGCGCCCTTCACGTTTGCGAAGCATATAGGTCAACACGCATTTAGTAACGTAGAAGAAACCATTCAGGTGAACATCCAGCACACCATTCCAATCTTCATCGTCCATCCACATCATCAAACCATCTTTAGTATAACCAGCATTATTCACCAACACATACGGAACAGCATCTTTCAATAATGGCTCTAAAGCAGTCCTGACAGCATTTTTATCGGCAACATCAAAAGGAAGAAGCGTACATTTACGCCCTTTCTTAACGATAGCGGCCTTAACCTGTTCAGCGGCAAAATGATCACCACGATAATTTAACCAAACATCATATCCGGACTCAGCAAGAGTCAATGCTGTTGCAGCGCCAATACCTTTGCTGGCCCCAGTTATAAGTGCAATAGGGGAAGTCATAGTTCTCTTTTAGATTATAGGTTTTAGACAGGCGCGTTATAATGGATAGATTACAGAATTGGCAAGGAGAACTAATAAGAAAATTGAAGACTCTTCAGTGCTCAATTATAGCGTAAGATTCCATTAATTTTAGCATTATTACACAAAAAAAGCCTCATAAATACTTCAATGACGCTACATCAACATAGTTTTTTGAAATACTCACCTTCAGAGCATGGTACTATTCATGAGAAATTAAAAGTAGATAATGAAAAAGCTCCCAGCCTTAGTGGCTGGGAGCTTTTTCATTTAATGTCGAAGATGGAGGGAGCCCCATTGGATCGTCCATTCCTTCCGAAATCAAGAAGCGCTAACTTAGTAAGACTACAGACAGGTTTGGATGTTCTGCTCGACAGTAAAGCGAATAAAAAGCGAAGCAAAATAATATTACTACGAAGCGACCACAAAGGTCGCTTTTTTTGTTTGAGATGCGGATATAGAAAGCTCGACTATGGAAACTATCAATTAAGCCTAATAGCAACAGGCCAATCTACCTGCATCTTGGTTTTTATCTTCCGTTTTGCTCGGGTAACGGTACGTTCAGAGCAGTTCATCTAACTATGCCTTTTTGAGTGCGATGAATTGCACAGTTGGATTTTGATCTACGGTACTAGCTCGGCCATAGAGGTAGTTTTTTCCCATGGATGCTCCCAATAGGGGGCGTCATGTAGCCCCAAAAATCAAAACGGCATGAAAAATGGCTTAACCGTGTAGAAGATTATCCCCTTCACATGACACCCTGTCAAACAAAATACGGAGTGATACAGCTTGGAGGTATGATTTGTAGATCAGCCCGTGAAACGGGTGACGTTAATGTTCTTCCTTGTCTCTATTAGCGTAACTCTCAAATTTTCAGGCCTAATGTGTTTTGAATAATCTGAAATAATATCAAGGCGTTGAACAGCTGCTTTAAGCGAGCCAAAGAAGTCCGCATAACTAAGCTTGATGGCTTTTTGGTTTTAATCGCTTAAGATTGATCGAATTCAAGGCTCATAGCCCCTGAAATAGATCCCTTCTTTTACTGTTTTGAGCTGAATATAATTTCCGAAAAACGCTTTATTTCCTGATCACGCTTCATTGCAAAAACCTACCTCTTTCCAAAAATCAAAAAACTAGTGCACCAGACAAATATTTATTAGAATACTAAGAAGTTAAAAGACACTCTTCCTTTTTCTTGTACCTCTAACCTGTATCCTAACTAGGAAGCTTATCTCCTCAACAACTCACCCGAATAAGCCACGAGAATAAACATGAAAAGACTCACTCTTGCGTTACTTCTTTTTGTTTTTCCTTTTACTGCTCATGCTCAAACAACTTTTACAATATCTCCCAAGGTCATTTACTTTTCGTATCACGAGCAGATCATGGATGAAACTGGCTACCTTGCCGGAGTAAACACCGAGGTTACACATACAACCAATCAAGGATATTTCTTTGGCCTTGAAGCTGAAGGATTAGGCGGGGAATTACGTTATGAAGGGATGTACTCTGATGGCACAGGTCTCAATTGCGATACTCACGACTTCTTGTTTCAAAGTACGGCTGCTGTAGGGAAAAAGTTCACCATGTCATCCTGGCAGTTAACTCCGTATACAGGCCTCAAATACCGCTACTGGCGGGACGACATCATTGCTGAAGGAGGCTACCTTCGCCAGATTAGTCAGTTCTACCTGCCAGTCGGTTTGAACACACAATATAAGTTTAATAACAGTTGGAACGTAAAAGTCAAAATGGAAGGTTCATTATTGATAGCCGGAAGAGTGTCTTCAAATTTGAGTGACGTCGGAAATGGGTATTCCGACATAACAAACCACCAAAATTTTGCTAGTGGTGCTGGATCGCGGATATCAGCAACATTAGAAAATAAATCAGAAGGTTACAGCCTTGGAATTTCACCGTATTTCGAATGGTATGAAGTTAAAACATCTAAAAAGGCATCAAGCCAGATTGGCGATCAACCAGTAAAATTTATTGAGCCACATAACACAACATGGATGCTCGGCCTATCTTGTAGCCTGTCCTTTTAACGCCCTTCTATAAGGACAATATAAAAACTGCCTTCTTTGCAGAAGTATTTTTGGAAAAAGATGTTGTTGAAAAAAGCATTAGCAACAAAAGATACAAACCGAGCGTCATAAAACAATTTCACAAGGACACGTCATGCACCATCGTTACTCCAAATTCGTAGCCGTCATTATCTTCCTTTTTTTTGCCTCTACAGCACAGGGGGAAATATACAAAGAACTGCTCCCAGCTGGCTCACGTACCGACAGCATAGTCCACCATACAAACTACTCTCTTGGTTATGACGAGGAAACAGAACAGGCCGAGTGGGTCATGTACGAAATGACCCAAAAGGAAACCAATACTCCACGCGTAAAGAGAGACGATTCTTTTCGACCTGATCCTCAAATAGCAACGGGATCAGCAAGCTTACGCGACTACAAAAAGAGCGGATATGATCGTGGGCATCTCGCTCCAGCCGCCGACATGGCATTCTCGAAACAAGCTATGAGCGAATCATTCTATATGTCGAATATGAGCCCCCAACGCCCTGGCTTCAACAGGGGAATTTGGAAGAGGCTTGAGGAGCGGGTACGCAATTGGGCTCATACAGAAGACATTATCGTTGTGACTGGTGGAGTCCTCAACGGGAGTCAGTACATCGGTAAAAACAAGGTTTTAGTTCCAAATACCTACTACAAAATCATCTACACACCTCACCGGAATAAGGTGATTGCATTCTTATTGCCAAATAAGAAGTCATCTGCTCCGTTAAGAGACTTTGTAGTTTCAGTAGATCGGATTGAAGCTGTGACAGGGATCGACTTTTTTGCAGACATGAATGATGCATCAGAAGCGATGTTAGAGAGAATGACAAACACCACAGCATGGACGTGGAAAAACGGCACACACCAGAAGAAAGCCACAAAAAAGCGAACTGTTTCCAGTTCCTCGCATAACATCGTAAAACTATCCCGTTCACACATCTGTCATGACAGCTCTTCAAGGTACTACAGTCGTACAAAGCACTACACACCATACAACACACTACAAGAGTGCTTGGATGCAGGAGGAAGATTACCTAAGTAAGCCCCGCCCTTTAATGAAGAGCACGCGGATGA
Organism: Halodesulfovibrio sp.; assembly: GCF_015482765.1. GTDB lineage: Bacteria > Desulfobacterota > Desulfovibrionia > Desulfovibrionales > Desulfovibrionaceae > Halodesulfovibrio. The sequence goes on along the minus strand of NZ_JADMLB010000008.1, from coordinate 20,299 downwards.
AAACGATACAACTGAGGAAAGATACTTAAACGGTAGATATCTTTTCAAACCACGCCCTGAAGAAGGCTGCGACAAAGTAATGCGCCTTTTTGAATCAAAGAAAAAAACAAGTTCTTCTGGGTTTGTGAAAATAAGGAACACCCGCTTAAGAGTGATGACGGTAGGAAGCCTAGTATGGGGGGGCAAGATGTCGGGTGTTCAAATCCCCTCATCTCGACCAGTATTATACACTCAACATATAATAACAGTAAAAGATTGATTTGATAATACTGGCTCCTCCTAGCAACTCCAAGTATCTACCAACCAACAGCTTGTCACAGTTGATTGTGGGGAGATTTCAAAAACTTCGAAATCTCCCCACTTTCTTTTTTCAAAATTTATAAAATATAATAAATAGTGGTAGATAAATACTGTATATCCGATTGGTCCACCTTTGTTGAATACATATCCTGACTCCCCCTTCCTCCCCTTAAAAACATTAATACACAACTGGTGGGATATTTACCTAGTATCCTACTACATTGCTTAACGGTGAGAGAGGGCGTTCTTTAACACTCGGGACGCCTTCTTCTCTTTAAACTGCTTTTTATCCCCCTACCAAGAACGTGATCTTATAATATCAGCACTCAATATATAAGTATTAACTTACTATCTGGACATAAATTCGCATAAATTTGATCATTTGGACGTATTTCAATAGTAATTGAAACCTCCCCCCATTACTAAGTGTTGAATAGCAACTAGTTTCGTAGACACTCTTTAGTTGTAGGTTTGTAACGTTTGAAAGATACAATGAACGCCTTGCCAGGGAACAATATGTCTGCGCCAAGTTGCCAACATTTTGCCTTAAAAAGAGCTAAAAACAATTTCATCAGCCGCCATTAGAACGTTCTTACCGTTCTTTTTGCCTCATAGCCTTTACACCAAAGCGCCTTACCTTCAGCCTCTCTGCAAACCGTACTGCCTCAAGGTCATTGCTTGCATAAATATCTTTACGGCAATCTCGTACTGCCCCACCATTTTTAAGCTTATAGGTAATGTTCCCTTCATTATCGACAGTATAAGTCATTCCCTCCAAAAGCTTCACTACAGGACGTTCATTGAAAACATGCTGCTCTTTCTTTTTTGAGGACTGAAGAATAGCCAACGCCACAGCATTACCAGCCTCAGCTTTTTGCCGCAGAAATTCATTCCAGTTGCCGTATGGAATTTCTTTTTTAATCTTTACTCGCTGCTCTGCGTACTTTTCCTTCAGCAACTCTTCATGGCGTAGTTGCTCAGCCTTGGCTGCATTAACTAAGTACCGCTTTTCTTTCCAAGTCAACATACTATCAATTTGGTACTTTTTAATCTTTATTTTCCACTTAAGTCGCAGCTCTCGAGCCTCATGCTCTCTTTGCTCCTTCTGCTTTTCAAACATTTTTTTCCGCTTTTTGATGCCAAGTTGGTATTCTTGGTACAATCGCCCTCGCTCCGGATCACGGTGAAGAGGGTTACTGTCATACCCCATTTTAGGGGTACTTGTTCGCCCTTCATTCAACCGTTCCAGCTCACCAAAATCTACTTCCAATCGTGCTCTGGAGTACTCCCGACCTAAACAGCTCAATTTCGCATGAGGTTGGTTCTTTCCTCTTGTTCCCAAGTCAGCAAAAACAGCTCCGCGCCCGCGCTCTTTAATCGTAATGTTCAGCTCGTCCTGTAAAACAGCTTGAAACTCTTGCCATGAAGATGATGACTCACGAGCCGAATCGATAATGCCCTTATGCCGCTTGAGATACCCATCAAAACTTTCCTGCCCTGTATATGCCTCCAAAGCCTCTGCCTTTTCATTCAAGACATTAACATTTCTTTGTTTACTAACAATAAATGTCTCTTTGGCCGGATAAAAAGCTTTTTTAGGCTGAAATGAGCCAAATCGCTTTTCCAAGCTTTCTTTTCTGAACGCTGAATGAAGTTCATAACCTTTTAAGCGGTAGGCCATCCCCGAATTATCAAATGGAGTAATGAAAACTTCTTTTTTGCATGAAAGTTGAAGTCCGTATTCTGCCATTACACAATGTACATTCTCCCATGACTTCGCTCTTTCTATTGCCGGTAAGAAGTTCTTACTCTTGTTCGACACATATTGATAAAATTCTCGACGTTGCTTCCGCCCCGGATCAAGTGCGAGCTGGTATTTCTGCTCAAGTTCTCGACACAAATTATCCCGCTTCCAATAATCGCGATATGGCTCATGCCGTGTCTTCTTTTCAGGATGAATCATGTTGTAAGCAACATGCATATGAAGATTGTTAGTATTGGTATGCACACCGCAATGACGTTGGTGCTCTTCAAAGCCAAGCACCTCGGCAAAGTGCTGCTCGATATCTTTGAAATCTTGTTCGGAAAGCTTGCTCTCATCTTCTGGACGAAGAGAGACTATTAAGTGGTAGGTCTTTTCTTTCTTAGTACGCTCATTACACGCTTGTGTCGCTAAAACTTCAGAGATGCCCAATTGAAAGTCTTCGCCGGCCATGCACCCTGCACTCCAGACAGCCATACACTTTTCTCCCTTATGAGAAGCGTCGGCAATATAGTTGGCTAAACGAGCATAGTTATCATTTTTCGGAGATGGTGAAGGTTGCTTCATTGAAATCATGCTGAAGATCCTTTCGCCCCACGTTTAAGCACGACCTTTTCAATTAACTTAATCAGCTGTCGCAATTCCTCCTGCCGATCTTCAATTTCATGCAAAATACGTCTCAACTCTTTATGACTTGCTACTTTCCTAACTTTCTCTGTTAACGCCAACTTGAATAAGCCTCCCAGACGGCCAAGGTCTGCATTGACCTTCAGCAAGTCTAAAAAAGCCTCTTTATCAACTTTTGAATTGAGTTCTTGTCCAAGAGCAAGCCTACGTATGAGTTCAGATACAGAGATACCGCACTGCTGAGCTAATGACACAACCTTCTCGTGTTCTTCCCTAGTGATGTAAGACTCAATACGAACCTTTCTTACTTTTTCTGCTGGCTTCTTATTCATGGATCTTCTCCGATCGGAGGATGTGAAATTTTGCAGAACAGGATGATCTGCATGGATGGGGATGACTCAGAAATGAGTCGTCATTTCTTGTACGTTGAGCCGATAGGCGAATAAGTTCTTTTCCACCTTTATGGTGGCAGGCAGTAAACGCCCCCACTTTAAAAGTGGGGGCAGTTTACCTGTCCTGCCTACGGACTCCGACCAAAGATACACACAAAAGAACAATTAAGGCGACAAGATTCTGATTTTATGACTTAAAGTCACTTGAATCCAACTAACTTCACTTTTTTTTACTTACAATCATCTCTTGCTCTTTTATTAGAGTAAATTTCATTAAATTTTAGCTTCATAGACTAAAGACCAAAAAAAAGTCCCAATCGAAACTGAGACTCTTGATCTTACAACAAAAATGTGGACACCAAGTTAAGTCACAAGGTCATACTGTTCGTTGCGAGACTCAAAGATGGCAGGTGAAAGCCAGCCATTACTCGAATGTCGCCGTCTACGATTGTAGTACGCCTCGATATAGTTAAATAAAACTAATTCTGCTTCATGCTTGTTTTTAAATTTTCTGTGAAATTTCTCTACGCCAACGGTACAACATGTCCTTAAGAACTCCCAAACTATCAGCGACATCAGCAACAGTACGGCCTGAATCTTCAGTTAACAGCACTGCATTCTTTTTGAACTCAGTATCATATGATCTACGTTTTCGGACACTCATCGCCATATTCTCTTTGATTCAGGATAATGGCTTAACTAAGTGTCCACAAGTTTGTAGCAGGATCAAAAGGTGATCATCAAGAATCGCTTCGTCTTCTTCAACAATGGCTTCGTCATCACGATTAGGTAAAACTTCAGAAAAATCTGGTTCAACTTGCGCTACCGTCTCATGGGTAAACGATATCGGAGAGCAACATTGTGTCGCTGGAGATGCTTCTAAGTAACCCTCTGAAAAACTATCATATTCACTCTTCCAGTTAAAGTCTTCTAGATAGCCAGCATCAAGCCCCCCCTCAGCCACAACTTCTTTGGGAGCTGTAGATTTTCGCCTTATAATATCAGCCATAGTAACGTCTTCGAGTCAAATTCCCCCCGTACAGTCTTAAATAATGAGAGTTAGCTCAACCACATCTGTAACCATTTACTTCTCCCAAAGTAAATATAACAGACTAATAATGCTAAATAAGAGGGTAACATCGGGCATAAAAAAGCCGCCATTTCTGGCGGCGTTTGAACCTATTCATAATCGTCCGGGCTATTGATATAATCCCAAGCTTCTTCATCAAGCCAACCTTGATAGTCCGGTTCATCATCTTGAATATCAACAAAAAGATGATTTGCTTCACCAAACTCATCACTAAAAAGCTCACTTAAATCTTCAGCGGACGAATTAGAAATAACAATCACAGTTCCTGCAAAAGGGGAAAGCCATGCAGCGACTTCTTCACATTCATTCAAGAAGTCAAAGACGGTACGTTTTTTAAGCTTGTCTGGATTATATGAAAAAACATACGAGTACATTCTACTATTTCTCTTTATTTTTGTTGGACTTTCCGCCTCGAACACGTGGGCCTGGGCGAACTATGTGCTCTGTCGAACCAGTACTTTTATGCGCATTAGCTGTATAGCAAGCATCGGTTCGTAATATTAGATCTTTCTCTTTCAAAGCATAATGATAGCACTTGCATGCAAATGCCACTGTTGCAGCAGCACCTAATAGCGCTGCATAACAAATATAATCATGATCCGTACGATTCGTAACTATATAGGTCGCCGAAAATAACACACCAAAGACTATCAAGATAAGTGGTGTAAAAACTCCAGAAAGAGCTTCTCCTAGAAATTTAAACGCATGTTGACTCAATACTTTTTCATCCATCCGCTAACTCTTTTAGATTCATATTGCCCCGTACGTATAGGGCTTTGCTTAACCAGCAAAAATACCTTAATGCAAGCATTTGAAATATTGCATAAAAGTGTATCTAAAATCTCCAGAAAAGGAAAGATTGAGTTACAAAATAAAAAGAAGTATCCCGAAAACAGGTTTTACATAAAACAAACAGTTACAGCATGTTATGGCAAAAAATAATCACTCTCAATAGGTTACAAGGAATAAGCTCATGCAAAAACTCTATGCTTTCGATGTCGGCGGTGATGCTTTTTTATTAAAAAAAGGGGAAAAGCAAATACTCGTTGATGGAGGGCAAGCAAAAATATATGGGCGAGCGAATCCAATCTGCAAAGAATTAAAAAAAGTAGCTGTATTACATATTGATATCGCTATCTGCACACATCACGATGGAGACCATATTAAAGGATTAATCAAAGTTTTTAAATCAAAACGTCCACGTTTCACCTTCAACGAACTTTGGATCCCTGCCTTCTGGGCTTTTATCGAAGATTCATCGTTTAATGCCAAGACCGTATATGACAACCTAAATGAAATTATAATCAACGAGTTTTCCCGTGCTGATAGCATGATTGATGGACTAGATAATTTATCACAAAACCATCTCAAACTACTTCGCTCCCTCTTAACCCATTCTTTAGTGAAAAAGAAAACAGCCCAATGGATTAATGATATTTATCAATTATTGATACTTGCTAAAGAGAAACATTGTACGATTAGATACTTTCACCATGGCATCCCCCCTACAAGTTCACCGCTTGACCTATTTCCCGTAAATTCATGTGAAATTGATGCTAAAAATATAGCCAAGTTCAAACAACAACATTGTGCAACCTTTCTTGATTTTTTCAGATTATCTTGGGAAAATACGACAGCACTCGCATTTTATTCTCCCGAAACAGCCAAATACAATGGTGTTTTATTTTGTGCAGATAGTAATTTATCACCAAACTTTTTCAACCACACAACACCTCCAACCAGAGATATTATTGTTACAGCCCCCCATCATGGTTCAGATGGCAATGACAGTGCTTATGGTAAAATAAATATTTTTTCTCACAACAAAAATAATAAATATGTACGAGGAAGTTCACACTTGATAGCAAGGCTCAGTAACGAGTTTAAAAAAAAGCACACACTATGCACCTCAAATATCAAGTGTAACGGCAACAGCTGCGGCACACAAAATTGCACGATCGTACATTTACAACTTACCTCGCAAAAAAGTTGGCATCCCATTAGTGCCCCCCACCAGAATACAAGGGGCTGCCCATAACCATTCTAACCCATATCTGATCCTGCTAGAAACTTGAATCAAAAGTTAGATCACAATTTCAATCCTTACGAGCTCTATCAAATCAAGTTTTTATCAATGTCCCTTGTTCTGTTCGATGCTTAATTTGAAGAACTTTTAAAACTGAGCGCTTAGTAACAAGATTTCCTTTTTCACTCATATTCTGCTTGGTTTGCATAATAACTTTTAACATATCGCCATTCCCAAAGGGCATACCACTCACAACTCTATCCAAGAAGTTTATATCTTTTACTTTCGCACCAAATTCTCTACTTTCAGAAGATTCTTTAAAATACCACTGCTCTCCCCCAGTAAGACTAGGACGAGCAACTATAATCCATAACTTATCTGTATAAGCATTTTCAAACTCATCTTTTTTAACAAGCAAGGCTCTCTTGATACTGCTTAGCTCACGCTTGGTAACAGGAACACCTTCTGTGTTTGAAGAATTAACTGTAATTGCAGTTAATTCATTAGCTAATGGTTCTGCCACATCTTGAGCTGCTTGCAACATCACCGTACTATTTGCAATTTTATAAACAGTATTTGTTATAGTAATCTTTGAATCAGGAGCGGTTAAGATAATCTTACCATTCTCTTCAGATTCTTTTGTAGAATCAGGATGTTCTTTTTGCCAATTTAAAAACTGGAGCATTCCAGGCAGCTCCCCCTTTACAAGTCCTAGTATTCCCAAAACATTTGGTAACAGCGGCAAACTAGGCGCAAGTAAAGGTGCTACTTGTGCGCCCGCCTGAATACATATATCAAAAACATCAGACCCTCGACGATACTCCCGAAATACAACATCTAACGATAACTCAGAAAAACATCCTTCTCGATAAGATTCTTCCAGTAAATCTGCCATTGCTGCTAAGGATCTAGCGACATGTCTTATGTCACTTGGCTCCTTCGGTTTACAACTATTTTTGTATGTAATTGTAAGTAGTTCTGGTTTCACTTCGCCCCTCCTATAAAACATTTGTCATATCTTATAAGAGACTTCAACACCTACGGCCAATCGTCCTATCTCACCTCTTGTTCCACAAAGCAGCATTATATAATAGGATTATTCTTAACAATGCACCGCTGGTTCACATAAAAAAGCCCCTAAAAAGGGGCTTAGTATTAACGTTAACGCCACACAAAGAGCAAGAAAACTTCATTTCATCACATCTCGCTTTAATACATTTAATTTCACTTAATCTCACTCTATTTCACCTATTTTCAGCTCATAACCACATATAATATTTTATTTTTTCTCTGTTGACCTTAGTGGGTTTTGCATATAACTTTCTAAATACATTACTGCTTCACGACCTTGGAGGGGTGCTAGGTGTGAATAACGCATAGTCATTTTTATGTCGCTATGACCTAGCAGCCGGCTTACTACGGCTAAAGGAGTTCCCCCTTGAACTAACCAAGAGGCAAAAGTATGTCGTAATGTATGAAAAACAACACGCTGGCGACGATCGCGTATACCTTCGTTTAAGCCGCAGGCTTCTACTGCTCTTCTATAGAGTTTGCCAGCAAATTGTATTTTATTTCCGTGCATGGTCACAAAAAGATATGATCCTGCATTACGAGCGAGATAGTTTTCAGCAATCTTAAACGCAGCGCTATTTAACGGTACGACTCTGTTATCAGATTTTGTATCTACAACTGCAACAGTCTTTGCTGAAAGATTAATATGTTCAGGAAGTAAATTGAAAATTTCACCGGAGCGTAATCCGGTAGATAGTGCAAATAGACTAATGTCATGCCAAAGCTCAGACCGACGCTTTAATTCAGACAGTAGTAACTCCGACTCATCTAACGTAAGAAAACGAGTTCTCTCATTCTGAACACGAGGCATTTCAAAGATTGGAAGTGGGCCAGAGTACAGCTCCCATTGAATTGCTTTTCGCAAAATTCTACGGAGCAGCCCTAGCACATGGTGAACGGATTGCGGACTAAGATTTTTAGCTTCAATAGTACTTCGTAATCGAAGGATATCGATGCTTTTTACTGAATCCAAAGTTTTGTCACCTAAGTAGGGAGCAATATGCATTTCCCATACTTGAATGTCAGTTTTTGGTTTCCGAATGGTGGGGAGTTTGAGTTCTTTATACAGATTCCAAGCAGATTCAACGGTTTCTACGGCATGTCCCATGAAATTGCCCCCTTGTTTAAAGATTTGTCTTGAAACTTTCGGAAGCAAAAACTATGTCTATTTGTAGTTTCGTTAACCATAAAAAAAAGCCCTTGTAATGCAAGAGCTTGTAAGATGAAATCGTAATTATGGTGCGCCTGACAGGAGTCGAACCTGTGGCCTGCCGCTTAGGAGGCGGCTGCTCTATCCAGCTGAGCTACAGGCGCTTGTGAGATGGGTCTTTTAATCCTATTGCCTATAAAAGGTCAAGGAAAAGTCTAGAATAATTACTTTTAGTGTTAATCTAAAAATTTACTTCTAAAAAACATTCCTATTTCAAAATGTTATAGATATATTTCAAACATTATTTGCACCAAAGCTGCAAGACACATGATCGTAGCTTATACAGTTTCTTATCCGCCCATCTGCCCCATTCTTCAAAAAACTCACCGCAAAAAACTATATTTTTTGACGACACAAAAAAAGCACAACGCCATATGCCGTTTTTCGTACTCCCCTCTTTCTTTGATTGTAATCTCTAAATTTTCCTGATACTGCGCGGGTTCTGCTATCATATTGTTTGATAACGGATTGGTGTTTCATTTTCACTTTTAGAAAGATTCGTAAAAAACACTCGTACGACACAGGGTACTGATATTTTAATTTTTTTCAGCCAACTCTTTTACGTAACGAGTAATTTACGTTTCTTCTATTCCCGTTAATGTTTTGTACAAATAACGAGTGTACATAATGACCCGTTCTCATTCTACATCTGCCCTGCTTAGCGTTGTTGCAGGAGCAATTTGTATTAGTTTTTCTGCTGTGTTTGCAAAACTTGCATCAACAAGTCCCGACGTTTCTGCATTTTACCGCACTTTCATTGGTGGAACGTGCCTACTCGGTCTTTCTCTACTACAGTGCCGCGAATCTATTATCACGCTGCTTAAACGACATTCCGGCCTACTCTGTGCCGGAGGGCTCTTTTTAACATTGGATCTCATGGCTTGGCACCGTTCTATTAATATCCTTGGGCCCGGTGTCGGAACGATTCTCATAAACTTTCAGGTATTTTTTCTTGCAATTGCTGGATGGATGTTCTTCAAAGAACGACTTACTGCTCGATTCGTCTTTGCTGTACCACTTGCACTTGCCGGACTCTGCATGCTTATCGGGATCACACTCGACAGTTTCCTTACAAGCGAATTTTCAGGAATCGGGTTAGGACTTGCAGCTGCGTTATGGCTTGCCCTTTACACGTTAATGGTTCGCTACATCCAAATGCGCAGTCCTAATGTATCACCTGTAGCGGTTGTTGCCTTAGTCTCGTTGGCTTCAGCGGCAAGTATGGGAATATTTTTTATTTGGAATTCAACCTCAATCGCTATTCCAACAGCCACAGACGGCATGTGGTTATTTCTTTATGGACTTGTAAGCCAAGCAATAGGTTGGCTTCTTATTTCTCGAGGACTACCCGGAATTCCAACCTCACAGGCTGGTCTTACTATCTTAATCATGCCCGCGCTTTCTTTCATCTGGGACATTCTGTTTTTTGCCAGACCAGCCGGCATCATGGAACTGACTGGTGGGCTTCTGGCTTTAACAGCAATTTGGCTTGGCACCTCATCCCAAAGTCGTACAACTGACGCCACAGAATAGCTAAAACAAGAGCAAAATAGATTAAGAAGCGATAACGTTTTTTACATGAATGATCATGTTTTTGCATAACATGGTAACGATTTTTACACGACTGTAAGATAGCTGTCTTGCAGTCGTTTTTCTTTTGTATTCATTTGAGCTCTATTGAGTTCTCAGTCGAAACATAATTGCTGCCGCCGGCATTGTACCTGCTGAAATTATCAGCAATGGCCAAACATACGGCCAAATGGTCGACAAATCTGCACCCATTAAAAATATTTCACGCAATGCCTGAACAACATAACGGAGTGGGTTAACAAGCGTCCCATTCTGCAACCACAACGGCATGTTGCTTATCGGTGTTGTAAAGCCTCCAAGCAAAACAGACGGCATTATAAAAACAAATGCTCCAAGAAGGCCTTGTTGCATTGTCACTGACATCGATGAGATGAACAGCCCTACTCCTACAACTGAAAACAAGAACGCCAGAAGCACAATCACTAAAGCCACTATAGAGCCTCTAAACGGCACATCAAACCAATACGCAGCAGCAATGGACAACAATACAGCATCTGCTAATCCAAAAAAAACGCATGGAACAGCTTTTCCGATTAAAATTTCAGCAGGCTGCATAGGAGAAACAAGGAGCTGATCAAATGTGCCGAACTCACGTTCTCTAGCCACAGACAACGCCGCCAAAAGCATAGCAATCACCATGCTGATAATTCCGCCTAGCGACGAAACAATGTACCACCGTGTTTCCATGTTCTTATTAAACCACGAACGTTGAACAAGTGTGACCTGAGGATTTGCAGCCACGAGTGAAGCCTGAAGTTGAGCCCCGTACTGCTGGGTTATCTCCTGAATGTACCCAAGTGCAACTGACGCGACATTAGAGTTTCTTCCGTCAACAATGACTTGAATAACTGCTGGCTCATGATTAGTTACCCTATCCGCAAAGTCCGTGGGTATATGCAGTACAAGACGAGCATCTCGTGTATTTATTAACTCAGAAACCTGTGATGTAGAATCAAGCATTCCTACAAGTTCAAAGTGAGGTGAGCCGCTAAAATGATTCAGCAACGTGCGAGACTGCTCTGTTCTGGATTCATCCAGCACTGCATATTCAACACTCTGCAAATCAAATGTCGCTGAATATCCAAAAACAAAAAATTGGAATAAGGGAGGAATAATAATAACAAAACGACTTTTTGGATCTATCCAAATGAGCATAAACTCTTTAATCGTAAGCGTCAGTATTCGCCGAAGAACTTCAATCATTGCGGCAACCTTCTTCCCAATTTTTTACGTGCAGCAACAACCAACACTACACACATCACAAGCAAAACAAGACTTGCTGGAAGTAAAACAGACCACACGTTCCCTGCTAAAAAAAGGGTTTGAGTGATTGTGACAAAATACTTAGCGGGAATTATGGTGCTTATGTACTGAATAGCTTCAGGAGTGCTCTTTAAGTCAAACATCAATCCGGACAAAAAGAATGCAGGCAGAAAAGCAGAAAGAACAGATCCCATAGCCGCGACAAATTGAATGCGGGCAGCGGAAGAAATGAAAAGCCCCAGCCCCAGAGAGGCTATTAAAAAGATACTCCCCAACAGAACAAGTACGAACAAAGACCCACGCAACGGTACTTCAAAGAGGAACACACCGAGAATAATGGATAGCGCCATGCCTATCATTCCTAACACATAATAGGGCACAAGCTTTCCAAGCAAAATTTCATCGGACGATATTGGAGTGCTTAGCAGAGCCTCCATTGTTCCACGTTCCCACTCCCGCGCAATAACAAGAGCTGTAAGCTGTGTGCCTATAAGAGTCATAATGAGGGTCAGCAGCCCCGGTATAAGAGAGTATGTACTGTTGGCAGCAGCATTAAACCAGATACGAGGTTCAATAACGACTGGCGGCGCGTAGCTCCTCCCTGTCTGTAACGCAAACCGTTCCGACCACATACCAATTGCATTTTGAATATACCCCTCGACTATCCTCGCTCTATTGGCATCAATCCCGTTCAAAATCAGTTGAATGGGCGCCTCCTCTCCAGCCTCCATCAACGATGAAAAATTAGAACGAATATGCACAATGCCATCCACATGGTTCGATTCCATTAATAGAACAGCCTCAGGTATAGAATGCACTGTCACCGGTCTAAAATATCTGGAAAGTTGAAAACGCGCTTTTAACTCCTGTGTCGCTGGACTTGCCTCATCAATAACAAGTGCTATGGGAACGTTAGTAGGCTCAAGAGAAACGCCATACCCGAAGATAAGTAGCAAAATAACCGGCATTACTATGCCTAACAACAAACTGCTAGGGTCACGCCTGATTTGCAGCACTTCTTTACGAATAAATCCGCGTAACCGTATGTACGAAATTCCAGCCATACAGATCTCTCTTCTTTACCCATCCGCAAGCATAATAAACGCATCCTCAATTGTAGGATTCGGTTTCGCCTCTGTCACAGCATGTTGTCTAATTTGTGCCGGAGTTCCCGCTGCAAGCTGTTGTCCTTGTGCCATTATGAGTAAATGATCACAGTATTCAGCTTCTTCCATAAAGTGTGTTGTTACAACGACGGTAACCCCTTCCTGAGAAAACTTATTGATTCGAGCCCAGAACTCTCGACGTGCAAGCGGATCTGCACCGGAGGTCGGTTCATCAAGAAATAATATTTCAGGCTCATGCAGCATTGCTGCTGCCATAGCAAGACGCTGCTTAAATCCGGCGGGCAAACTTTGAGTAACCACATCTTTTCGATCTTCCATATCAAACTCAGTCAACGCCCAGTCCAAACGCCGAGTTAACGCATCACGTTTCAAGCCATACGCTTTGCCGTAAAAGCGTAAATTTTGTGACACAGTGAACTGCTGATACAAAGAAAACTTCTGTGCCATATATCCAATGCGGGAACGAGCCTTGGAAGGGGCTTTGCGCATGTTATTCCCAGCAACATGAATACTGCCGCCGGAGGCCTTGAGCAGCCCGCACAACATTCGAAAAGTAGTAGTCTTCCCTGCCCCGTTTGCACCGAGCAAACCGAAAATTTCACCACGCTGTACCGAAAACGAAATATCATGAACCGCTGTAAATGCACCAAACGTCTTCAGCAGCCCCGAAACATCAATGGCTGCCTGACGTTCTTCAATACCTTGTTCTACCCCATGTTGTGTTCTTTGCATTCCGTCCAGTGACAGCTTTTCAACAGCAGCCCCATCCTGTTGAAGCATGTCGACAAAAGCATCTTCAAAACGTGGTGCCACAGGCGTAACAGCCCCCTCAAGTTCACGCCTCTCCTTACCACCTGTCTCTTCTACAAAACCACTGTCACTTGAAAAAACGGCACGCACCGTACCTGATTGAATCGACGCATCCACAATGTCTGAACGTTGTAGAATTTCTCCGTGCAGATGCCGGACACTCTGATTTGGTGTTGGAGAAATGGTGTAAACACGCCCCTGCACCCGCTCATAAAAACTTGCCGGAGTTCCTTCTGCCAATTTTACGCCGTTGTGCATTACAACAACATTGTTACAACGCTCAGCTTCATCAAGGTAAGCTGTAGAGACTAAAACCCCCAGCCCTTCTTCTTGAACAAGCTGGTACACAATGCGCCAAATATCTCTGCGTGAAACAGGGTCTACCCCCACAGTCGGCTCATCAAGAATAAGCAGTTCAGGTATCTTTACCAGACAACAGGCAAGACCTAGTTTTTGCTTCATGCCACCGGAAAGCTGACCTGATCGCCTCGCTGTAAACTTGCCGAGGTCAGTCATTTCCAGTAATCGAGCAAACTGGTCGTCCCGTCCTGCCATTGGCACATCATGTAAATCAGCATACAAATCTAGATTTTCTTGAACAGACAAATCTTCGTACAATCCAAACTGCTGAGGCATATATCCAATTCGGGGACGAATTTTCTCAGCCTCCCGCACAACATCATGGCCAAAAACCGTAATTGCCCCAGCCTGAGGAACAAGAAGCCCTGCGGCAAGACGCAGACATGTTGTTTTACCTGCTCCGTCTGGCCCTACAAGCCCTGTCACTGAACCGGAAGCTACAGACAAATTCAAACCATGCAATGCCACAATCGGATGTTTGCTTTGGGGTTTAAACACCACCTGCAAGTCGTTAGCTTCCAGCAACGCCTTTGTTGCTGCTTTTTCCCGCACCGACATCAACAACTATTCCTGTGAATCACTGCTGGCTACATCTACAACGTCTTCGGAAGATACACTAACCGGAGTGTCCAAGTCGGCGTTGATATTCCTATTTGAAGCTGTGTCCAATGAAACTGTCACAGGCATTCCTAACTTTAATCTGTTTTCAGGATCATCTACCCACACACGTACTTCATACACAAGCTGAGTACGAAGCTCTGTCGTTTCAACACGTTTGGGAGTAAACTCTGCTTGTGGAGAAATAAACCCAACCCAGCCTTCAAAAGGCTCTGCAAAAGTGTCTGAGTACACTGCTGCCGTCATACCTTCTGTTACCAGCCCCAACTCAGGTTCGGGCAAATATGCGCGTACCCATTTGGGCTCTGTCACAGCTAAGGTAAATGCAACTCGCGCTGGTGAAGCAAGTTCTCCAAGTTCAGCAATTCTGTTTTGAATTGTTCCGTCCACAGGGGCTATTAGCTGTAACTCCCCCATTCGAACGTTAAGCAGCGCAACTGCTGCCTTTAACGCTTTCAATGTGGCCTTTGCTTCAGCAATATCTTCTTTGCGATACCCTTCTTCAGCCAGACTCAATGCATTTTTCTCAACCGCAAGTTGAGCTTGAGCCAACTTGACAGAGGTTACTGCGTCATCAAGATTTTGACGAGTACTGGCACCTGAAGGCGTTGTGTTTCGAACTCTTTTCATCAACGCTTCTGCGTTTTGTAATTCAATCTGCGCAGCCCGAACTTTTGCGTGAGCCTGTTTTACTTCTTGCGGACGAAGCCCAGAACTAAGCTTCTTAACAACCTTTTCCTGTGCCTCTACTTTCGCCACGGCTTCATTATATTGAGCTGCAAGTCTATCTTTCTTTTGTACTGCCAAAACTTGCCCGCTCTGCACTACATCACCTTCGTCAACAAGCATTTCACTAATATACTCTTGTTCACTGAAAGATAACTGAACCGTGCGTAAATCTATCTGCCCATACAACGTGACCTCTTTTGTATCTTCCATCAGTGTAGAAGGGCTGAAATACCACCAGAACACCAACCCGATACAAACAATAAGCAGAATTAATAACAACTTCCGTTTATTCATGACGCTGCTCCTTCTGGGACTGAACTTCAGACACAGTACCTACGGTTTTCACATCGCTTGCTGTTTGCTGAACACGCTCCGGTACAACATCCCAACCGCCGCCCAATGCACGGTACAAATGGATGACTTCCCCTAATTCCTGCTGCCGAGCCACGACAAGCGCATCCTCAACATCGACCTGCTCCAGCTCACTCGACACTACAGCATCTTTATTTGCCAGCCCGTTGGAGAACAAACGACTTGTTAACGTTGTTGCTTGTCTAAGCTCTTGCATGGCACACGTTAATTCTGCAACCTGCTTTCCTGTTTGCGCCACACCAACAGCGCTGTTTTCTACTTCCGCAACGGCATCAACAACTGTCTGCTGCAAAGCAAACTTGCGCTGCTCGGCCTGAGATTTTTGGACAGCAATCTGAGCATCGATTCTTCCGCCAGTAAAAACCGGAACCAATATTCCACCACCAAATGCATAGACGAGCGTATCTGCATGAAACAACTTTTCGAAATCAGCAGTTTGGAAACTCAAGACCCCGCCCAACGCTATTTTTGGGTATCGCTCAGCTTCTGCTGCACCTATGAGCGCAACAGATGAGGCATACTCCTGCTCAGCTTTTCGGACATCCGGTCTTCGGGAAAGCAAACTCGCCGGTAGCTTCATTCCAGCTACAACAGGCATAGGAAGTTGGCACCCTGAAGCGTAAGAGACTTTACTTGGAGGTGTACCAAGCAATGCTGCGATGCTGTTCTCAGCAATAATTTTTGCCTGTCCCAGAGCATGGAGTTGGGACTTTTCATGACGGATAGCGGTTTGGGTCTGTAAAAAATCCTGTCTGGTTCCGGTGCCTGCTGCTAATCGGGAAGCAGCCAGTTTGCTCTGCTGCTCCAAAAGCAACACCTTCCGTTGAGACAGCCGAACGCGAGACTCAACAGCACGCAAATCAACATATGACAATGCAAGCTCAGCAACTAACGACACAGCAACATCACCATACGCAGCACGATTTGCCTCAATGGTACTATCCGCTGCTTCAACAAGACGCTGAACACGTCCCCACAAATCTAGCTCCCACCCTGCCAAGGCTGCGCCAGCAAACAAACTTGTTTGCACACCTCCGGGAACACCGATTATGCCTTGTGCATCATCGGCGGCTCGAGTGCGTAAACCATATCCACCTAGATATGCTTTAGGGAACAAATCTGCACGGGTTACCCCTCGTTGAGATCGAGCTTCTACAATCCTCGCACGCGCACTCTTGAGCGTCAGGTTCTGAGCCAACAACAAATTTACAAGTCGCTCCAGTTCCGCATCGTGAAACTGTGTCCACCACTGCACGGCTGCACTTTCCGGACACAATGAAGGAAGTGGCGTCTTCCACTTTTCACCATGAAACTGTGTAAGATCAGGAGCCACATAATCAGGCCCCACCTTCCAGCAACCACTAATCGCTGTAAGGCAGACAACAAAACCGGCTATATATAAGCCGCGCACAATTCGTCTATTTTTCATGCACAACCTGACTCGCTATGGTTTATAAGAAAAATCTCTTTGCTCAGGCATACACTTTTTTTTGTTTTTTATTAATATTTTATATAAAATTTCTAGAATAAATGACCTTCAACTTTTTATTCCCCTTCATTCAATAGCCTCTTAGAAAAATTGATTACACAATAAAAAAGGCTGCCCATCATTCAAATGGGCAGCCTTACTTCTTTACAAGCATGCTCAATAGCTACCAGCGATAACAAAGCCGGTAAGCAAGTCTTACAAACTCTTACTACATCTGTTCAAGACAAAGAGCCAAATTTTGCTGACACGCTTTAGCCATTTCGGAATCTTCCTGACCAATGCGTTTACAACACTCTATGGCTTCTTCAAGAGCAAGTTTTGCTTCAGGAAGGTTTTGACAAAGCATCAGTGCGAGGCCTTTGTTCATAAGAGAAAATGCTGTCTGCTCATGATCGCCGAACTTCTGTTTTTTAATATCAATAGCCTGTTGGTGGAGTTCAACAGCTTCTTCTGCTCTACCTTGTTCTTCACGCAAACGGCCAAGGTTACCAAGACAATCAGCAACTTCAGGACTGTCGTGCCCTTTTTCAGTTGTCCAGATAGTAATAGCTTCCATCAACACCAGTGCTGCATTGTCGAGATCTTTCTTGGCATAAAGAATAGAAGAAAGATTAAGAAAGGCATGAGCCATATCATCTGCTGTTGTTCCCTCAGCCCCCTGCAAAAGACCGATGCCTTCGTTAGCGATAGCTTCAGCTTGCTCCATGTCGCCTGTGTACAACAGAATACGACTCGCATTCTGAATAAGCTTTGCTCGTAACAGCATATCTTCAGGGGCAATTTCCTCCTGAAGTCCAATACAAACCATTGCAGCTTCAAGAGCTTCTTCCATCATGCCGGATTCGGCAAACTCAACAGCTCGCTGCTGAAGCTGAGCAATCTGCTGCAAGCCTTCAGCGTCAATCGTAGTTTCGGTCTTAGTCATACAACTCTCCTGCGATAAAAAAGGCAAAAAACAACCATTACCGGAGTTTCTTGCGCATGTGTCTTCATTTTCTTTGCGTATGAAATAGCCTTCTAACGCACGATTCACAAGCATTTTGACTCGTAACTACAGATTCAACAAAAAAGATGCGGAGCTGCATCAAACACGTTGCAACCCCGCATCTTTTTGGGTGCTATTACTATCCATGATTTTCCATCAGGCAAGGAACCAAATTGAAGATAGGAAAGTACACATCATCAACTGGAATCTTCATTTTCTTCGCAATATCCTTCTTTCGATCTAACAAAGACTGCTTATTCTTTGTCTGCTCCAGCATCCACGTACGAATGCGGAACATATCTTCTTCAGAAGGCATTTCGTCAGCAATATAGGCAACCCACTTTGCAGAGGGTTTACCGTTCCAGCCTATCAGTTCCGGTGAATATGTCATATCCAGCAGCTGTGGAAAAAACAGCGCGTAATCTTTAGATGGATACACTTTTACGACAATGACCTGCTGTTTATTCTTATCACACAGTTTATATGCAGCTGCTTTCGCAGTATCAATCAAATCCGTTTGCGAAAGCGTATGGGCGTCTTGAACAACAACACTGGCACGAACTCGCTCCAAGTCCATTTTCGGTACACTTTCACTTTGTACATCAACATATTCATATGTTTTTACCCCTGCCACACCAGCTTGCGCGACGAACACAAGCATACAGCCTGTAAGAACAGCATAAAAAAGAGTACGCATGTCATCCTCTACTATAACGTTATGCGTTGCTCCCCAAGCAAAGCAGTCTCTAAAACATATCTGCATCCATCACTCCCGCGGCGCACCAAAGGCGGGATTATTTATTCTGTAGCACACCCATCCTAACAAGTTCAATAAATTCTATATATTCTAACCGAAACGCCTCAGATTCATCCCGCGACTCTTCTTACAAACAAGGCCAGCTTTTTCCCTCAAAAATCTAGAGAACCATGCTAGTGCTGGACAAATTTGTGAGATTCGGTACAACTGATTTCCACATTTTTGACACGCGTACACAAGGCCGTACCCTACAGGCAGCGTCATACGCAGACTTCTGCCTTTTTAACGCCCTTTAAACACGCTGTAATCTTGTATAAAAAAGGCACCTGTGTAATGACTAACCGGACGTAAGGTTACACGATTTGTGCTAAACACATTCACTCAGATAATTATATTGCTGTTTTGCGCGCTTTCTCTTTACTGCCATAGATAAAGCACCCCGCACAGCACCTTTATTTATTTCAATTACGAGCGAGTAAATCATGAATGCTATGAAAAAGTTATGTACTGAGGAACATGGACATAAAACAGTCCTGCAGGGGAACATCGCCTTTGCTGCTGGATGCGTGCGAAATGGCATCCATGCTGTAGACGGCTACCCGGGAACTCCTAGTTCTGAAGTTATCGACAAAGGTTTGTCACAGGTGCAGGATATGATCACTGTCGGCTGGTCCGTAAGTGAATCAGTTGCACTGGGCGTTGGCCACGGGCACACACTTGCAGGTCGCGACTGTGTTGTAACAATGAAAATCCCCGGGCTGTTTCAGGCAGGCGACGTTTTTACCAGCCTTGCAACTTTTTCTGTTCCACGCGGTGGTCTTGTTCTGTATGTAGCAACAGACTTTACTCCAAGTTCCACTCAGCACGTAATTGATCCACATTTACTGTACAAAAGTTCTTTTGTCCCTGTATTTGAGCCGCGCAACCATCAGGAACTCTACGAATCTTCAAAGATTGCAGCTGACCTTGCACGTAAATTTAACTCAGCAGTTATCATCCAGCCAAGCGGTGTACTCTGTCACAGTGAAGGTCTTGTTACACTTGCTGAAACTGAAACACGCGGCCTTGCAGAAGTTGCTCCGATGAAACAGCTTAACGCTCTTCCTAACCTTGCACGCATCAACTACGACCGTGTTATGGAAGAGCGCATGCCTGCACTCACCAAATACATTGAAGAAAGCCCGCTCAACGTGCACATCAAAGGCAACGGAAAACGCGGTGTTATAGCATACGGTGTAAACGCACTGTACATGGAAGAATACAAAGAGCTGTACGATAATGATATTGACGTACTGTCCCTCGGCTTCACCAACCCGCTTCCAATGCAGAAAATTAAAGATTTCTGTGCATCCATTGATGGTGACGTTTACGTATTGGATGACGGCTACCGTTACCTGCAGGATGAATGTGCTGCTGCCGGTCTCAAAGTAATCGGCAAGCCGGAATTCAGCAAAGTAACCGAATGGACACCTGCAAGCATTGCTGCTTTCCTTGGTGAAGATATCAGCTCAAAAAGTGTTTCCGCTGCACCTGTACCGCGTCCACCAATGATTTGTGCCGGTTGTCCTTACCGCCTCTTTGCTCAGGTTGCTGCGCGTATG
The DNA here is from genome assembly GCF_015482765.1 of Halodesulfovibrio sp. Classification (GTDB taxonomy): domain Bacteria; phylum Desulfobacterota; class Desulfovibrionia; order Desulfovibrionales; family Desulfovibrionaceae; genus Halodesulfovibrio. The sequence goes on along the minus strand of NZ_JADMLB010000008.1, from coordinate 120 downwards.
AAGAAAAGCGGACAACTTGAAGCTATCTTCGGCGATATTGGTTGTAACACTCTGCTCTACTTCATGAATGCTTTGGACACCGGTCTTGCTATGGGCGCAAGTGAAAGCAAACGTACAGGC
>NZ_JADMLB010000003.1 GCF_015482765.1 Halodesulfovibrio sp. | reverse complement strand
CGGTAGAATGCTCATCAGCAAAACGAGGCTAAGATCGGTACGAAAAACTATGCCGTGAACCCTCTCGAAGACATAATCCAAGGCCTGCTGGGATTGTGGTAGGGGATGGGGAAAAAAATGGATTCTACTTACCCGATATATGGAAGAAGAGAGGCTGGTTAGTAGAGGGGGTTTTGGGGGTGAAATTTTGCGGGAGAGAAGAGAGGCAGGAGTGTGGTTAGTTAGGTGTAAATAGTTTTTGAAAATTTGTGGTTGAGTGTTTTGTGAATCTGCGCATTGGAAAAGTGTATTGTGTAAGTGAGATAAAAAGAAAAAAGCCGACAGCGAATACCGTCGGCTTTGATAGTACGTAAAAGAATAGCTTGTTATTCTTTAGAACAACCCGGATTATAAGCCAGAGTTGCTTCAGCAATTTTATGGCCGTATTCAACACAGGCCTGAAGTTGCTCTTCGTCTGGAACGAATTTAATTCGTAATCCATCGTCTACGCGGTTAAATTTAAGGTCATCCATTGTTGCGTTAATTTGACGCACTCCTTCACCACCCCAGCCGTAGGAGCCAAAGCCGGCACCGATTTTGTTTTTCGGTTTCAGGCCTTTTATGTAGTGAAGGAAGGAAGCCATGCTAGGGATGACACCATTGTTGATTGTAGGGCTTCCCATAACTATTGTACTTGCGGTAAGGAACTCTTCCATGATCGCGCCGCGGTGCCATGTTTTGAGGCTACAGAGCTGAACAGGAACGTTTTTTTCTTCAATTCCTTGAGCAATTGCTTTTGCCATGATCTCTGTGGATTTCCACTTAGTGTCATAGACGACCAGTGCTTTTTTGTCGTGCTTTTGGCAACTCCACCGTGCATATGCTTCTAAAATCTTCTCAGGATGACTTCTCCAGATATACCCGTGATCCGGAGCAATCATATTGAGCGTGAGTTCCATTTTTTCTAAAGCAACCAATGTCTTTCTGATGAGTGGTGAAAGCAGGTTCAGGTTGTTCGCGTAGAAAAATTTTGCGCCTTTGATAGGGACTGCAATATCTACTTCATCGTCAAAGCGTTCATCGGACGCAATGTGTTGACCAAAGGCATCGTTTGAGAACAAAATGCCGTCTTCTTTGAGGTAGGAGAACATAGAGTCCGGCCAATGAAGCATTCGGGTCATGATGAAGTGAACAGTTCTTTCACCCAAGGAAATTTCATCACCACTTTTTACTACTTGGAAAGGCCATGTTTTGTCATGGAAGTGGGCGATGATTGCATCCTTACCGGCGGAGGAGCAGAATATTTTTTCCGGCTTAATAGTGCTGATAATTTCCGGTAAGCTACTGGAGTGATCTGGTTCAACGTGGTTTACAATCATGTAGTCGATTTTTTCAGGATCGATGATGTTGCGAATGCGTTCCCAGAACTGGTCACGATGAGAATATTTTACTCCATCTACAAGAGTAATTTTTTCATCAATAATCAAGTACGCGTTGTAACTTGTTCCTGCATACCCGCTGGAAGGCGGAATGTCCCGGTCAACAGCGCCAACCCAGTAAACACCTTTTGCAAGTTTGATGTCATTCATCTCTGACCCCTTATCTATTTTCACTTGAAATGAGATACTAAAAATTCTAAGAAATAAGTCAGTAATAGATTTAATTACTATTACTATTAATTTGTCTATCTTTGTCACTATCGCGATGTGAGTTTCTTTGCAAGGTGAAACTCATGCTATCTAAATTGTTACCAGTTTTACGCAAAACTCATTTTTGCAATCGTAACATTATCGTTTGGACGTGCACATGTCCAATTCTGTTCTATTGTCTATTCTGGGAAATTGCTGCGTGGATTTTTAAAAGGATTACCTATGGAAAAAGAATATCAGGATCTTACTGTTGATGAAGTAAGAGAGTTTATGAGCAAAACTCGTGAAGATCATTACCAGCTTGTAGATGTTCGTTTTCTCGATGAGTACGAGGAAGATCATCTTGCAGGAGCAATTTTGTTACCGGTGGATGAAATTGAAGATCGAATTTCAGAGCTTTCTTCAACAAAAGACACTGTTGTGTACTGTCTTTCCGGTAAAAGATCCGTTGCAGCGTCTGTTTTTATTGGAACGCATCCAGACTTTACAGGCCGTGTGTATAACATGCTTGGTGGGTATCTTGAGTGGGACGGGCATTATATTGAAGATATGCCGAATTTAAAAGTTTTTGATACAGACGGTGCTGATGAAGATTTGCTTTATCAGGCGATGAACTTAGAAAAAGGTGCTCATAAGTTTTATGAGTTGGTTTTGGAAAAATTCCCTAATGCTCCTTTTACTCCTGTTATGGAGAAACTCGTTAAAGCTGAAGAAGCTCATGCTCATATGATTTATAAGTTTTGGGAAAAATCTCAGGACAATCCACTATCTTTTGATGATGTTTATGCATCGTTACCGGGTGATATTTTGGAAGGTGGTTTAGATTTTGATGAATTGGCAGCAAAACTTATGCAGAAAGATGCTGGCTGCCAGAATGTCATTGAAATGGCAATTACGATTGAGTTTTCAGCGTATGATCTGTATCGAAATATGGCACATCTTTATAAAGATACTGAGATGGAGAAACATTTTCTTTCTCTTTGTCAGTCAGAAAAAGAACATATGCGCATTGCGGCAGACGCTCTTCATCACTGTAGATAAAAAAAGCTTCCGGATTTTCCGGAAGCTTTTTTTATAGAAAATATTGCAGCAGGTAGAGTGTCCCCATACCTGTAAGAATGGTGTAAAAAATATTCTGTGTTTTGTATGCAACTATGAGAGCAAACAAACTGGCCAGAAGGCGCTCTTTTCCGTGAAGCGCTTCGACCATGCCGTTGTGGTAAAAGATTGCCGGCGCAACAAGAGCTGCAAGAACAGATGCCGGTATGAAGCGCAGAATTTCTCCGAATTTATCGCTTAGTTTGAACCGCTCACCTGTGAGAATAAAAGACCCTCTCATTAGTATAGTTGCAATTCCGATTGCGCTGATGACAAGCCAGAATGTTGTATTACTCATGACTTGTATCCTTTCGTTTGCTTGAAACATATCCCACAAAGATTCCACTGAGTGCGCCGATCATAAGTCCCATATTATATGGTAACGAAGCTGTAAGAATAGCGATTGCAGCTGATACGACAGCTGCGAGCGCAGCGGGTCTGTCTGTAATATTAGGAGCTAGCAACGCTAAAAAAGTTAGCGGAACGGCAAAGTCGAAAGACCAAGCATCGGGGATGAGGGAGCCGAAAAATATACCACTGATTGTTGAGAGAATCCAAGTGACATACATGGATGTACATGCGCCCAAGAAAAACGGAAATTTTTGATATGGGCTGTTCTTTTTGGTGAATTCCACAATGGAGACCGCATATGCCTGATCCGAAAGGGTATAGGATATAAAAAGGCGTTGCAGGCGGTTCATTTTACCAAGGTATGGCGTGATGGAAGCACTGTACATGACGAAACGAAGGTTAATCATGATTGCTGTTGCGATGATAATAACGGCAGAAGCGTTTTCAGACATGAGCTGAGCAACTGATACCTGCGCGGCTCCGGCAAACATGAAAAATGTCATGAAAATGGCTTTTAACGGTGAAATACCAGTGGCAATAGTCACTACTCCAGTGAGCATACCGAAAGGAAGGATTCCCGGTATGACTGGGATAATTGTGCGGGCACCGGTAAAAAAAGATTCTTTTATAGTGCGAGGTTTTGACATTCTAAGAGGATACTCTTGGAATTGTCCTCTGTCGAATTCTTTTCGGCTCTTCTTTCAGGGAATTTTTATCCTGCCTGTGGCAGGCTTTTTTGCGGCATTTGCATAGTGTTTACCATTGCCGGAAGCTCTTCAGGTGGAATAGGACGTGAAAACAGGTAGCCCTGTGAGAAATCACAGCCGGCTTCCATAAGCATAATGCGTTGTTCTTCTTCCTCTACTCCTTCAGCCACGACAGTAAGTCCTAAAGCATGGGCAAGGGCAACAACAGCTTTAACGATTTCATAGTTTGCGGGGTTTTTTTCCATATCAGTTACGAAGCTGCGATCAATTTTCAGATTGCTGATAGGAAATTGTTGCAGGTACATGAGCGAAGAGTATCCAGTGCCAAAGTCATCAATACAGAGTCCTACTCCTAATGCTCGTAACCTGTGTAAGGTTGTATCAGCATAGTCAGGATTTTCCATGAGCATGGTCTCAGTTACTTCGAGCCGTAAACAATTTGGCGGAAGACCCGTTTTTTCAAGAATCTGTGCGACGGTGTCTGTTAAGTTAAGGTCGGAAAGCTGACGGGCTGATAAGTTAACATTCACTTTGAGATTTCTGAATTGAGAATTGCTTTTTCGCCATGCAGCAAGAGTAGAGCATGCTTCCAACAAAACCCACTCCCCTAACTCGAGAATAAGTCCTGTTTCTTCCGCCAGAGGGATAAACTTAGAAGGGGAAATAATCTGTCCCTGACTGTTTTTCCAACGAACAAGGGCTTCAAAGCCAGTAACGGCACGTGTCATAGTATCGACAACAGGCTGGTATACTAAAAAGAATTCATCATTGAGCAGGGCGTTATGGAGATCCAGCTCCATACTGATGAGTTTGAGAGCTTTTGAAAAAATTTTTGAATCGTAAACAGCAACACCGCTAGTACAGTTGGAGCGCCCATGGTTGAGAGCTACATGCGCATTTTGCAGGTAGCGCTCGGCTGTTTCAACTTCCATATCCGCATGCATAATTCCGAAGCTTGCAGACATATGAATTTGTTTGCCGTTCCATAAGATAGGACGTTTTATTCTTTTGATGAGTCGATCAATAGAGCGATGGACTGATTGGTGGTCGGACGTGTCTTCATAAATAAGCACGAACTCGTCACCGCCGATTCTAAACACGGTTTCAAATCCGTATGTAGAATCTCGAAGCCTGTCGGCGAGTTTACAGAGAATAGTATCTCCGGCTTCGTGCCCGAGGGAGTCATTGATGTTTTTGAACCGGTCAATATCAATATAAATAATAGAAAAGTTCCAGCAACCGGTTGTTTGTGCCCGAGTGATGGTTTTTTGAATTTTTTTAATACATTTACATCTATTGGGAAGTTTCGTCAGGCTGTCGTGCCATGTGAAGTGCATGAGTTGTTGTACAACACTGCGATGTGACGTGATATCATGACAAAAAGCACGGATTCCACGATAGCAGCCGTTTGCATCAAGGGCACGGCTGGCCTCAAATTTCATCCATCGTTTTTTACTGTCCGGCAAGCGGATTTGAAATTCTGCCGATGCATAGTTTTCTCCGTCATTGATCTTGCGCCATAGTCCGTGCCATAGCGGAAGGTGTTCTTCAATGAGGATTGCTTCCATGAATCGTGAGTTACGGTAAAAGTGCTTGGCTTCATAACCGCAACAAGTCTCACAAGCGTTTGAAACAACTTCCAGAGCCCCGTCGGCAGAGTACCAAAATTCCCACAGAGGAGAATTGAGGATCATATCGCGTGCTGAGTCGTTCGCAGAGAATATAGACTGTGTTGCGCATGAACTTTCTGCTTCAGTACTTGTTGGAACCGTAGCTCCTGCCATATCTAGCTCCCTTTGTATTGTAGATTGCGCAGGATGAATCCCGTCAAACAGAGTAACGTAATGCCCTCTTGTTATATTGAATAACGCTAATACATGGAGAAAAAAAGAACAAGTCTGCTGTATACTCTTCTTTATTCTAGGTACCTAAAAATGGCTGTTTATGAAACAGATTAAAAAATAAGGCTCCCGATTCTGCTGCATACAGAATCGGGAGCCTTACAACTTTGTGGAGGGGAATATTATGCAGCGATGTGCGATAATACTTCTTTTGTTGCCTCGTGCTCTGGATCGAGGCGTAAAATTTCGTTGAATTCAGCAATGGATTCTTCTTTGCGATCTGTAGAAAAAAGGCAGGTAGCGTAGGAGAAACGAACCGCTGTGTCGGTGCCGTCTTCTTCAAGGGCACGGGCAAAAGCTGGAAGAATCTCTTCTACTCGTTCGGTGCTGTAGCCCTGCTGAAGCAGACAATTCAATGCTACTTTATCGACAGGGTTGATGGAAAGTGCTGTGAGAAAGTGGGTAAAACTTTCGTCATGCTTGCCTTGCTCAGCTAAAACCAGACCGATACCGGCATGAGCACGCGCGCTTTTTTCCATGGAAGCAGCTTTTTCATACAAGGAGAGTGCTGCGTCGTAATCTCCTTCAAAGATGCTTACTGCTGCAAGACCGAGAAACGGCTCGGAAGATTCACTGTTAAGTTCCATAGCACCTTCAAAGCATTCAATTGCTTTTTCAGTGTCGCCTAACGCGAGATGGTATTCGCCAAGTACTTTTAATGTCTGGTAGTCGCTCATACGGTTTTCCTTATTGAGTTTAGCTACATCCCCACAAATTCATACGATTAGGCGTGTAGGAAAAATAGTTCTGCTTTTTGATTTCTGCAAAGTATTCAGCAACTACTGTGCCAAAAATAATTTGATCGCCATTCATAACAGTGACAAATCTCTGTCACTTTTTCTTTTTTCTATTCTGAAAAAACTGACGTCTTCCTGAAAAATATAATAAAAATAAGCAGTTGCACGTATGGAACGTCTTTTGCTTTGTATTCAGTACCGTTAGCTCCGTTATAGGCTGGAGCGCGCGGAAAGATTTAGTGAAAAAAAGGAGGGTACCTGTATGAAAGGGTTATTTGAAACCCCGTTGCTGCTGAGCGCCAAGGTTATGGATATGCAGTTGCAGCGTCAGAATGTTGTCATGAGTAACATGGCAAACCTTAAAACCCCCGGGTATCTCGCCCGCAGGGTTAAATTTGAAGAAGACCTTCAAAAAGCACTGAATATTGACGGTCGTGGCAAAATGACTCGTACATCAGGCAAACATGTTCCAGCGGCTTTTGATCCAAAAAACTTTGGACCGGAGTGGGAAAAGAAAATGCCGTTGCGAGTTGTTCATGGTGAAGACCGTGTAGATATGGATAAAGAAATGGCTGTAATGGCCAAGAATACCATGCGCTACAACACACTTGCTACAGTGGTTAAGAGCAACTTTGAAGGTATGAAAAATATTATTACCAGCGGAGCTAAATAATGGATTTCATGACAGCACTCGATATCGGAGCTTCTGCGCTCAGTACTGAGCGTACAAGCATGAACATTATTTCAATGAACCTTGCTAACGCTAAAACTACCCGTACACCCGAAGGTGGCCCGTACCGTCGTAAGACAGTTGTCTTACAAGCCACCGAAGTCGATCACCCATTCAGCAAACAGATGCAGTCAGCAATGGACAGAGATTTACGAGGTGTTCGAGTTAAGGAAGTAGCGCAGGACAAGCGCCCGTTGAAACAGGTGTATGAGCCGGGTCATCCCGACGCAAATGAAGAAGGATACGTTTTCTATCCTGATATCAACGTGGTTGAAGAAATGGCGAACCTCATGACTGTTCAGCGCAGTTATGAAGCAAACATTTCTTCAATGGATGCCGTGAAGACCATGTATAACAAAGCATTGGAACTTGGCCGCGGGTAAGCGGATAACTTCGGGGAGAAGGTATGTCTATTCAAAGTGTTGGAATGAAGGCGTATTCAGAAGCATTAAACAGCTTCGCGTCAGGTAATAAAAAGGTACAGCAGTCCACTGTAGCTGAAGAAAAAACAACCACATCGTTTATTGATACTGTTGAAGCATCTGTAAAAAAGGTTAACGACATGCAGCAGGAAAAATCCGGCATGATCGAGTCCTTTGCATCAGGTGAGCAGCAGAATGTTCACGAGCTTATGATTACGTTGCAGAAAGCAAGCGTTGCAATGAACCTTACGTCCGCCGTCCGTAATAAGGTTCTTAACGCGTACAACGAAATCAGCAAAATGCAGTTCTAGTCCACACTGTTTCTTATCGCCATTCATTAACTGTATTTTTCGGAGTAAAAAATGTCCCCCATGTTAAACGATGCTGTCGATCGCACTAAAAATTTCTGGTCGAGTATTACCCTCTCGCAAAGGGTATTTATCGGCGGTCTTGCACTTACTGTACTCGGCGTGTTTTTCGCGCTGTTGTTCTGGCTGAACAAGCCGGACATGCAGTTGTTGTATTCCAACCTTGCCCTTGAGGATGCAAATAGAATCGTAAAAGTTCTTCAGTCTGAAAAAGTTTCATACAGTCTGGAAAACAACGGCTCCACCATCCTCGTTCCGGCAGATAAAGTATACGACATGCGTATTAAGATTGCCGGTGAAGGTGGTTTAACAGGGCAGGGCATTGGCTTCGAGGTTTTTGATGATGTTAAAGTGGGACAGACTGAGTTTGTTCAAAAAATTAACTACCAGCGCGCTCTTCAGGGTGAATTGAGCCGTACCATTACGGAATTCCCTGCGGTTGAATCCTCTCGAGTGCATTTGGTAATTCCTCAGAAAAGCCTGTTTATTGAGGAAGAACTGCCACCGTCTGCTTCTGTTGTTTTGACGATTGCTGAAGGCAAGAAGATGACAGACAAAGATGTGATGGCAATTGTAAACCTCATTACCATGTCTGTTGAAGGTCTTGAAAAGGGCCGTGTGTCCATTGCGGATACAAAAGGGACAGTTTTGTATCATCCTGAAGATGAAAATTCTATTGAAGGGATGACCGCAACGCAGTTTGACCATAAACAGACCATCCAGAGAAATCTGGAAATGCGTATTCAGGAATTGCTTTATCCGATTATTGGCGCAGGCAAGGTTATCGCAAAAGTAAACGCGGATCTTGATTTCAGTCAGCGCACAATCCGTAAAGAATTGTACGATCCATCCAGTGCTGTTGTTCGTTCTGAGCAGAAAAGTGAAGAAACCACTCGCGGTAGCGCTAACCTTGAAGCCGGAACACCGGATGCTAACTTTAGAGGTGACGGTATCGGCGGCAGTGTAAGCCAGCAGGATGCAACCCGTGAAACTTCTACCATCAACTACGAGATCAACAAAGAAGAGCAGAACATCGTAACTCCCGTCGGGCAGGTCGATCGTTTAAGCATCGCAGTTGTTGTTGATGGTGTGTACGCAGCGAACCCAGATACAGGCGAAATGGCTTTTACTCCGCGATCTGAAGAAGAGATGGCGCGGATTAAAGAACTTGTTTCCAATGCGGTTGGTTTTGAAACATCCCGTGGTGATGCCATTGAAGTTTCTTGTATCGCTTTTGGAGAACTGAATGTAGAACGCGAACGCAGTCTTGCAGAGGTTATTGGCGACTACGCATTACGTATGGGTAAGCCGATTCTGAACGCAGTGCTCGTTTTCCTTTTCCTTTTACTTATCGTGCGTCCGGTTATTCTTGCGCTGATTCGACCTAAAGTTGAAGCTGGCGAAGTTATGGAAGGCCTTGAAGGGCTTCCTCTGGGCGAAGAGCGTATAGCGCTTATTGAAGGTGAAGAAGAACTTGATGCGTTAGATGCTCTCAAAAAGATTGAAGATATTAAGGCGCATGCATTACAGATTTCCGAACAGAACATGGAACAGGCCGTAGGCATCTTGAAGTCTTGGCTTAAAGATACCGGAGGGCATAAAGTTGGCCACTCAGCTTAAAGGCGCGGAAAAAACCGCCGTATTACTTCTGGCAATGGGGGACAAGTTTACCGCCGAGACATTCAAACGTCTTGATCGTGCAGACATTGCCCAGATTTCAAAAGCCATGATGGAACTGGATACAGTTCCTAAAGAAGATGTAGAAGATATTTTACGCGAGTTTCACCACTCAATGATTGCAGGTAAGGAAATGATTTCCGGTGGCGAAGAAGCCACCCGTCGTATGCTCCTTAAAAACCTTGATAGTGAGACCGCTAAGTACATTATGGATGCTCTTGAGCTGGATAACGGTCCAGCACCGTTCCGTGAGCTTGAGAACGTAAGTCCACGTATCCTTTCACAGATTTTACGAAACGAACATCCGCAGACACTGGCACTTATTCTTGGTCATCTGCATTCTGACCAAGCTGCAGAGCTTATCCAGATGCTTCCTGCCGGCATTAGACCGGAGGTGCTTATGCGTCTTGCCCGTCTTGAAGCAGTACCGGAAGATATGCTTATGGCAGTAGATAAAGTGTTGCAGAGCCAGCTCATTGCAATGGGCGGCAAAGAAGGCAAGAAAGTGGGCGGCGTCGCTGCTGTTGCGGAAATTCTCAACGCAGTGGACCGAGCTACAGAAGAAGAAGTACTGGCAGAGATCGAAGAAGAATCTGTACAGATGGCAGAAGATATTCGAAATCTCATGTTCGTATTCGAAGATGTGGCAACACTGGATGGTCGTGGTATCCGCGAGCTGCTGAAAGAAGTATCCAACGAGGATATGACTCTGGCGCTCAAAGGTGCTTCCGAGGAAATGCAGGACGTATTCTTCAGCAACATGTCCGAACGTGCGGCTACTATGATCAGGGAAGATTTGGAGATCATGGGACCTACAAAGCTTTCCGATGTAGAGGGTGCACAGCAGTCAATCGTAAAGATTGTGCGCCGTCTCGAAATGGAAGGACGCATAGCCATCGGACGCGGAGGCAACGATGTCTTCATCTAATATTCTTTCTGGCGAAATATTATCCGACACAGCCGCACCGAAAGGTGTGGCTGCGTGGGGAACTATTTTTACTGGTCCGGGAACAGCCAATGAACATACGCTGGAAGGCGTTGAAGGCTCCCGTTCTATGCAGTGGGATGATGCAACAGAAGCTGCATATATGGAGCGTGTTCGTGAACGTGCAGCGGAGCGTGCCTCAAAGATTCTTGCTAAAGCCCGCGAAGAAGCTGAATGGATAAAAGAAAAGGCTCGTCAGGAAGGCTATGAGCAGGGCTGCCAACAGGCACAGCAGGAACTGGAAGCAGTTCAGAAGCAGCATGCAGACTCAGTGTCCGGTGTTCTTGGTGCTATTCAGGGCCAGTGCTCTAACATTTTCAATACCTGGCGTGATGACTTGGTTACTGTTGTCCGAGCTTCTGTAGAGCGGACATGTGCAGTAGAGATGTCAGAAAACCGTCAGTCATCCATGGAAAAACTTTTTGCTGAAGCAGTGCAGGTGCTTGATGACCGCAGACAACTTGTTGTGACTGTCCATCCAGACGATGAAGCAATGGTTTCAGCTATTATTCAGAATGCTCAGCATCATTACAATGGACTGGAAGCATGGACTGTTAAAGCGAGTGCAGCCATTGAAGCTGGCGGTATTATTGTTGAGAGCCGTGACGGCATGGTCGACAATACCATTACCAGTCGTAGACAGGCTGTAGATGAAATTTTGGATCAGCTTGTGATTCCAGAGGATCAGATATGATCGATCCTAATGGCGCCCTTGAGATGCTGAACAACCTTGATCCGAGCCAGTCGTTTGGTAAGGTGAACAAGGTCGTCGGTCTTATTGTAGAAGGGTGTGGCATTAAAGCTCCGCTTGGTTCTGTATGTCAGCTTATACCGGAAGAAGGTGCAGAGCAGATTCCGGCAGAAGTTGTCGGATTTCGTGACGGCAACATTCTGTTTATGCCTTATGGCGATATGCGCGGCATTAAACCGGGGTCTTTGATTCGTAACTCCAGTCTTCCGCCGACATTTCCTGTAGGAAACGATATGCTTGGCAAGGCATTCGATGCTTTTGGGAATGAGCTTGGCTCTGAGTCTCCAATGTTGACGGCAGAAGGCTATAAACCTTTGTACGCAACACCGCCAAATCCGCTCTCTCGTGCTCGCATTGTCGAGCCGCTGGACGTCGGCGTTCGTTCAATCAACAGCCTGATTACCCTTGGTAAAGGGCAGCGTGTTGGTATTATGGCTGGTTCCGGCGTTGGTAAATCAACATTGATGGGGATGATGGCTCGATACACAGAAGCTGATATCAACGTGATTGCGTTAATCGGTGAGCGTGGTCGTGAGGTTCTTGAGTTTATGGAAAAAGACTTAGGGCCTGAAGGCATGAAACGTTCAGTACTGCTTGTTGCAACTTCTGATCAATCTCCATTGGTTCGTATGCGTGCTGCCTATGCTGCAACCGCAGTTGCAGAGTTCTATCGTGATCAGGGAAAGAATGTTCTTCTTATGATGGACTCGGTTACCCGTTTTGCGATGGCAGCTCGTGAGGTCGGTTTGGCAACAGGCGAGCCTCCTACAACCAAAGGATACACTCCGACGGTGTTTACGCAGCTTCCAAAACTGTTGGAACGTGCGGGCAACAGTGACAAGGGGAGTATCACCGGCATTTATACTGTTCTTGTGGACGGTGACGATTTTAACGAGCCGATTGCTGATGCTGTTCGTTCTATTCTGGATGGACACATTGTTTTGACTCGAGATCTTGCAGATAACGGACATTATCCTGCAATTGATGTGTTGCGCTCTGTTTCCCGTCTTCGCAGTGATATCTGTACCCGAGAGGTGATAGAGGAAGGACAGTCGGTTACAAAGCTTTTGGCAGCGTATAAGAAAGTAGAAGATATGGTTAATATCGGCGCTTATTCTCACGGGTCAAACCCCGTGGTTGATAAAGCGATTTCAATGGTGCCTAAGGTGAATGAATTTTTGCAGCAACGGGTTGAAGATCCTTGTACCATCGAGGAAGCATATTCCCAGTTGCATACGTTAGTACAACAATAAATAGCAGCAGTCAGGTGCAACGGGAAGGGACGCCCGTACTCCAAGCGCACTGTACGGCGATATATCAGTACGCATCGCTATCTGGCTGCTTTGTTTAATGCAGTACACATGAAAAAAGGTTGTGACATAATGTCACGACCTTTTTTTGTGCTTAAAGCAACGTTGAAATATTGTTTTTATTGAAAACAGTAAATATAAAAAGGTTGTTATGCGAGAGTGAAAATTGTTTTTTATCCAAAGAAGTCATTATGCACCAAGTTTTGTTTATCATCTTACTTTTATTTCTATGTACGCCTTTGAAGGTACAAGCAGCTGTCTCCGAGCCTTCTACACCGCGCGCTCTTCCTTATACTGTTCTTGCTTCTGAGAAAGAAGAAATCGGTGGGCTTTTATTCCGTGATTACGCGATCTCTTTGCGTTGTTCTATTGATGATTACGATTTGATGACGGATAGTCAGCTTCGTGACTCTATGATTGCCGCGGCTTGGGAATTGTTTCTGCGGGATGGAGCAAATTGCACTACCGTGAGAGTGTATCCAAATAAGTACTATCTACAGCATTCAAAAAGTATTGCGGTTGTGCGTTTGCGGACAGGAAGTGAGTATCTTGAAGAGGGGTGGAGTTGGGATGTTGACTTTATTCCAACTCGAGATGCAATCCAACTCTATTCGTTATGGTATAGTTTGCGCCCTGACTATATTGTGCAAGGATGTTATGGTCTTGAATTGGACTATGATGGATTGTTAAGCGTCGTTGCATCACGGTTAGCTGTACCTAAGGAATTGATTTCTCCGCCTGAAGAGCGAGTCGCAGAATGTGGTGAGCTGTGAGCCATTATCTTAAGAAAATACACTTAAGAAAGGCCGGGTATCACGTTACAGTTTGTTGCGGGGCTATAGCTTTCTTAGCTGTTATTATGAGTTACCCTTTGGCACAGATATGCTCTTTATTTTGGGATAGCTCGCTACGTGGTGAAGAGGCCGGAGTCGCACGTCTACAACAATTCATCCTAGCGGCCTTTTGTAGTGTTAGTGCAGGGACTGTTCTAAGTTTGTTTTTTTTATATAGAGGGACTGGAGAGAAAAGAGAAAAAATTAAAAAAGTATTGTCGTTTGTGGGGTGCCTGATTTTTTTACTTATTTTCCGTGGGCTGTATATTACTCAAGGATATATCGATAGGTTTTTCATAAAGGCCTACTTTGAAGGTAATTGCAGGGATTTTCTTTCTCTTTCATATTCATGGAGGGAATGGCTGTTTTTACCCGTGGTGTTGGAGTTAGCGATTGTTTCCTTTATGTATTTCAACTTTTCAATTTCGTTGAGTTTTTTATTACAATTTTTGTTTGCTACTGCTTTTTTTATTTATTTTGAGCTTTCACTTATAGCTGGCCCTGCCTTTGACTTTTTTTGTTCTATTTTTATAACTCATGAAGTCATTGGTCGGGACTATTTTGTTCTATATATGAAATTTAATTTTTTTCTGTTGTTCCCATTAACCGTGATGATTTCATATTTTGTTGTCAAAGGTTGCTGGAGGGCAAAAGAGTTTTTTCAAAGAGAGTGTTTGAGTCGAAACACTTCATAGGCGGTCGATAACACTACAGGAAAATACGAAGTGTTTTTTCAATAGATAAGCGTAGATAGGCTCAAGAAAAAACAGATGAATTGTTTATAGAGGTTGTGTTTTTTCAGGTGATTTCATTGAAATTTAGAGTTTCTGGATTTTGCTCAGCAAATTTTAGGAATAATTATGATGAGGTGGGACTAAAAATGAGCACCGCGATGTACTCCAAAGGGTGTAGATAATAGAGTGTCATTTTGCGTAAGGAATTCTTGAATTCCTCCAATGAAATTTTGAAACGTTTTTCAATCAATTAGCGAATGTTAATGGGGAATTAACAGCGCTATAAAGAGCTTCACAAACAAAAAATAAGTGAGGTTCTTATGAATACAATCGTTAAACGTTTTGCTTTGGCTTTCCTCTGTGTATCCCTCTTTGCTGTAGCAGCTCAGGCTGAAACAGGAGCATCAAAAACTATTGGTCATGGTGCGTACGCTCTTACTATTTCTTCTGATTTTAACGCGGTGGGCAGTACTTCTGTAACAGTACCGTTGAATACTGAGGTAAGCGGCAGAGTTCCACGTGGAACAGTTTCCTCGAAAGTGTTCACTAGTGGTGAGACTGTTCTTTTCGTACAGCGTATTGCTACTCCTGCAGCGAATAATTACCTTCGCCCTCTTGGCGGTAGCAAGGTTGCAAAATGGGGAAAAGATTGGCGTGAAAACGCATTTACTGTGTCAGCAGCGGATACTACCCGTGAGTTTTCACAGTACCTTGGCTTCCTCAATGAACAAGGGGTATCTGTAGCCTCCAATTACACTGTGAAAATGTATGACCAGATTGTCAGCCCTTCAAGCATTGCACGTGTGCTTGTGTTCACCCCTGCAAATGGCGGCACTCTCCCAGCTGCACCAAGCGCTGCTGCATTATACACTCTTGCAGAAAATAAATAGGTTCCAAGAAAAGTGTGTAGCGTTATCTACACGTCCTAGATTTTCCCTCGTCAGCAAATGTTGGCGAGGGATTTTTCATAGGTACAAAAAAAATCCCCCTTGAACTCATCAAGGGGGATTTTCTTTTTGTGTTGAGACACAAAATGGCGGGCTATACAGGAGTCGAACCTGTGGCCTCTGCCTCCGGAGGGCAGCGCTCTATCCAGCTGAGCTAATAGCCCATGGGCGATTAAGTAGACGTGCGCGTCTTTGATGTCAAGTTATATAACGTGTTGCCGTGCCTTGATAGAGGAAAATGATGTACACTGAAAAAATGAAATAGCTCGCGAAATATGAGGCGGCCAGATGAAAACAAATCCGGCAGGGATGCTTTATAGTGTCTCGAGATGTCTCGAATTGCATCAAGAAATTTCTTGAAATGACATATTTGTTATTTCTTGATGTTCAAGGTAGGATTTACTTGAACTTGGTGCAACAAAACGGAAAACAAGAGGCTTAATTTGACAATAATGTGCAAAAAGGAGAAAAAAATTCCTTTGGAGCTTATTTCTCTAGCACTGTCATAATTAGTTTGTTAAAGCCGCTTGCAAGACAATCAACAAAGCGAATCGTCTTTGTGGAAAAATTGCCTTACTTGCGTTTTTTTAATGTTACACCGGATCAGCAATGTTCCGATAGTAAGTGAGAGTCATGAAAAAGATCGTTGTAGCAGTGACAGGTGCCAGCGGAATGCCGCTGTCTGTTACGCTGCTCAAAGAACTCGCCGCCACTTCTCAGGCTGAAGTACATCTTATTGTATCTGATGCAGCCAAGACAGTCCTTGAGCTTGAGTCAGGGCTGGAACTCGCTCACCTTACCTCCTACGCTCATTCTGTATACACGCAACATGAATTCGGAGCAGCGCCGGCTAGTGGCTCATGGTTACATGACGGCATGATTGTTTGTCCGTGTTCCATGGCTTCTCTTGGTGCAATTGCTAACGGTATAGGCTCTAACCTTATACATAGAGCCGCAGACGTAACATTAAAGGAACGACGCAAACTAATTCTTGTTCCTCGCGAGACACCGCTGAATCGTATTCACTTACAAAATATGCTCGCCGCTGATGAAGCTGGTGCGCTTATTATGCCGCCTACTCCGGGTTTTTATTCAAAACCCGAGACAATAGAAGATATTTGCACTCATCTCGTAGGCAGAATGCTTGATCATTTAGATATTGAACATTCATTGGTTAAACGATGGAACGGTATCTAACCGTTCAATAGTAGCCGGAGGCAGCACATGCAAGAATTGCAATGGAATGGACACGCTAATTTTCAACTGAAAACTTCTTCAGCCACAATATTGATTGACCCGTTTTTTGAAGGAAATCCCTCTGCCGCCAGCACATGGCAGAAGGCATCAAAGCCGGATGCTGTGTTTGTTACGCACGATCATGGTGATCATACGGGGTCAACAGTAGAAATTTGCAAATCCACCGGTGCAAAGCTTGGTGCAATCGTCGGTACAGCTGAAAAGCTTGTTGAAGCGGGAGTGCCGCAGGAACAGGTTATTAATGGCATCGGTTTTAATATCGGTGGAACAATTGTGGTGGAAGGTGTGAGTGTGACCATGACACAAGCCTACCATTCCACAGAATCCGGTGCTCCTGTTGGATATATTTTCCGACTGGATGACGGATACACCGTATATCATGCCGGTGACACAGGAATTTTCTCAGGAATGGAATTATGGGGGCGATTGTATGACATCGATCTCGCCCTGCTGCCAATAGGCGGCGTGTTTACAATGGACGCTAAACAGGCAGCGTTAGCATGTAGCCTGCTTAAGTGCAAAAGTGTTATACCGATGCATTGGGGCACCTTCCCCGTCCTTGAACAGAACACAAAAGATTTTGCTTACCAGTTGCAGAACTATGCTCCGGATTGCCGCCTGTACGATCTGAAACCGGGCGATACTTTGAAGCTTGAAAACACAACCGCTGAAGCCTGCAAATGCTAGCAGCTGTCAGACGACTGCATGGACTGGTATCGTGCAAGACAAAACGATGTCGATAACTAAGAGTTGGGTAGTCTATCTTGTGCAATGTGCAGATGGCTCGCTTTATTGCGGCATAACGACCGATATGGACAGACGCCTTGGTGAACATAACTCGGGAAAAGGAGCAAAATATACTCGCTCCAGACGGCCCGTGTCCCTGATTGCCAGCGCCTTTGTTCCCGATCGGAGCACTGCTTCTAAGATAGAATGTAACATAAAAAGACAGCCCTCCGGTAAGAAAGTAGAAACTCTGAATAGGTGCGTCAGAGAGCTCGCTTCTTCTGCAGCGCAGTCACAAGATGCCAGTTAGTGCATAAGGAATTTTATTATGGAAAGATGTATTTTTTCTGAACTCCCATTGTCTGCGGAGTTATTGAAGTCCATTGAAGACATGGGATTTGAAGAAGCATCTCCAATTCAGGCAATGGCTATTCCTCATCTTCTTGAAGGTAAGGATGTAATTGGTCAGGCTCAGACAGGTACGGGTAAAACCGCAGCGTTTGGTATTCCAGTTTTGGAAAAAGTAGACGTGCGTCATAAATCTCCACAGGCAATCATTCTTTGCCCAACCCGTGAACTTGCAATTCAGGTTGCTACAGAAATGAGCCAGCTTGCAAAACGTAAGCGCGGTTTGTTTGTACTGCCTATTTACGGTGGTCAGCCTATCGAACGCCAGATCAAAGCGCTTCGTCGCGGTGTTCAGGTTATCGTAGGTACTCCGGGCCGTATCATGGACCACATGAAACGTGGTACTATCTCCCTTCAGGACATCAACATGGCTGTTCTTGATGAAGCGGATGAAATGCTCGATATGGGCTTCCGTGATGACATTGAGTTCATCCTTGAACAGGTTCCTGAAGAAAGCCAGACTGTATTCTTCTCCGCTACCATGCGTGACGAAATTTTGCAGCTTGCAAAACGCTTCCTCAAGACTCCTGAGTTTCTTAAAGTAACTCAGAAAGTATTGACTGTTCCTAACATTGAACAGATTTACTACGAAGTTCGTCCATTCCAGAAAATGGATGCTCTTTGTCGCGTACTTGATGTGTACAACCCAAAACTCACCATCGTGTTCTGTTCTACTAAACGCGGTGTTGATGAGCTCACAGCCAACCTTCAGGGACGCGGATATCAGGCGGACGGCCTGCACGGTAACTTGAACCAGACTCAGCGTGACCGTGTTATGAATCGTTTCCGTAAAGGTAATATCGAAGTGCTCGTTGCTACTGACGTAGCTGCTCGCGGTATCGACGTTGATGACGTTGAAGCAGTAGTTAACTACGATATTCCAAACGATGTAGAATACTACGTTCACCGTATCGGCCGTACAGGTCGTGCTGGTCGTATGGGTCGTGCGTTTACCTTTGTTTCCGGTAAAGAATTCTGGAAGCTTCGTGATATCAAACGCTTCACCAAAGCTCGTATTGTTCAGCATCAGGTTCCGACCATTGCAGATGTTGAAAATGCTAAATCAAGTAAGCTGCTTGATGAAATCCGCGACAACATTCACAAGCATGAACTTGATCGTTACCTTACAATCGTTGACGACTTTATTCAGAACGAGTTTGACGGTGACCTTACAACAGCTGAAATGGCTGCTGCTCTGCTCAAAATTCTCATGCACCGTGAACTCGGTGATGCAATGCCTGAACAGAAGAAATCCTTCGGTGATACAGGTGCTCAGGCAGGCATGGTTCGTCTGTTTATCAACGTTGGTCGCAAAAGCCGTATCGGCGCACGTGACATCGTAGGTGCTATTGCAGGTGAATCCGGTCTTCCAGGTAAAATGATTGGTGCAATCGATATCTACGATCGCTTCTCATTTGTTGAAGTACCTGAAGATTACGCTCAGGAAGTTCTTAACGTTATGAACGGCAACCAGATTCGCGGCAATAAATTGTTTGTTGAACCTGCTTCCCGTCGTTAAGCGACTTTTTGTTATAGAAATGAAAAGGCTGCCTTATGGCAGCCTTTTTTTATGCGATTCACCGTTCTTCTGGCGTTAGAGGTTTTGAGTGTGGCTAGTTATTCGCTTTTTTCGATAAATCTGGAGCAAGGTTGTTATCTTCGAGATAGTTCCGCGCTGCTGTATCTGTCGTGAAATGAATGAGAGGAGCAATGACTTTGCTTTTATCCGGCATTTCGAACAAGCCATAAATGCCTATGTTTACAATTGTTCCCATTGAACCGCCTGTCTCATCTCCTGTTTCAACCAGATAGGATTGAATGCATTTACCAGAAAAATTCAGGGCTAGAGATTGGCAGAACTCAGTAGGGATATCTGCAAGTATTTGGTAACTGGAGCGAATAGGATACTCTTCAGCGTTTGATTCAAAATGTATAACCCCGTTGCTGCGCCGCTTTTCTTTATGTTCGGGGTTTGCTGTAGCCCTACGCAGGAGAGAGAGGTTTTCGTATTCACCTGCGATGACGGTTTGTCCTTTCATTGCCGTTAAAAATTTCCCCGGAGTGGTGGCGATAGCCTCACTGTCTTTAAGGGATAGTTTTTTAGCTAGGCTGGAGTAGTTTTCGTTGGCCATGTCGGGTCTGCTGAATCTGTCAGGCGTTAAAAGCTTGCCATTAACTGTCCACCCTGTAGGCATGTCATCACGATAGAATTTTTCTGGAAAAGATTCCCATACTCCGCTGATAGTAAAGGTTTTCGGGGATGACCATTGAATCCAAATAGAACTGTTACTCATCGCTATCCCCCGCCAGCTATGAACATAGCAGGTCGCACCATATTCAAGCACAGTATCTCTAAAATCTTCATCAAAAATATCTGAGAGTTTTTTACCGTCCAAATATCTGTTGCGCGGGCCGTTTCCAAGGTCACCTTTGATGTGCGAGCGGAATGCAGCCATATCTCTTTTTTCAAAAGCATCTACGATGCTTTGCGTGAACAGGTAGAGAGTTTCTGGATCGACTTCCCAAAAGAGTCCTT
The DNA here is from genome assembly GCF_015482765.1 of Halodesulfovibrio sp. Classification (GTDB taxonomy): domain Bacteria; phylum Desulfobacterota; class Desulfovibrionia; order Desulfovibrionales; family Desulfovibrionaceae; genus Halodesulfovibrio. Next base: position 56,975 of record NZ_JADMLB010000003.1, on the reverse strand, counting down.
TTTTAATGGCGTTATCTGAACAATTTCTTGAAGCACGTTGACGGCAAGTCGCAAGTATCGATTTCATTGCATCTAATGTTTTACGAGGAACGCGTTTGGTACTTCTGTCAAAAAGCATTTCCCCAATCTCTAAACAGCCTTCATATTTTTCGGCATATAGGCGTGTCCGCATAAGGTCATGCATAAATTGTATGTGGATATCGTCTTCTCTTTTTTGCTCGGAAGTTCTGTTGTCCCCCTTATAGTAGAATGCCTCAGAAAGTTTAGGGCATTCAGTATATGTGCGTTCAAGGTACACATTTGCTGCACCGAATTGTTTATCTTGAAACAATTCAAGAGATTTTTTTTGTGCGTCGAGCATACTGGATGCTGAGCATAAATTGTTATTTTCTACAGCAAACGCAGGGAGTGAGCATAGTGCTATGAAAAGAAGGGATAAAAGAAATCGCATGTGAGTCCTTTGGAATGTGAAGTGAAGAATAGCAATAACAGTTGAAATATAAAACGTTCTTTACACATTCGATATACTTGTAATATCCGGTAGTCTATAGGTTTTTCTGTAAAAACATTGTTTGCAAGGGAGGACGTATGGCTGACTTTTTTAATTCAAAAGATCTCATTTCAGATCTTCCAGTAACTCGCGCTGCATATTCTGACAGAACAGCATGGCTTATGGCTGAACTTTCCCGCTTGGTCTATGAGCCGCTTCCGGGAGCTGCAACGCCTCAAGAGTTGGTAGACGACTTACGTGAGGCGATTGCTCAGGGAGAGTATGAAGATCTTTTAGAGGGGTTTGTTAAAAAGCAAATTCGATTGAGAGGAAAGGATTACGATACGATTCCAAAGGCACTTGAAAGTGTTGATTTTGAATTGGTTGAGACATTCGCTGAGGATGATACAGAGGCGATGCTTGTTAAACTGAAGCATAAGGGGCAGACACCGTTTCTTGTGCTTGTCTTTAGAGGGACGGAATCGTTCAAAGATGCATGTACAGATGCCAAAGCTCCGTTAGTGCCACATCCTGATGGCGGGCGTGTTCATATGGGGTTTTTAGAAGCGTATGACAAGGTTCGTAAACAGATAAATGAAGCGGTAGCAAAGCATAAAGGTTTGCCGTTGTATATTACAGGGCATTCTCTCGGGGGCGCTCTTGCTATGATTGCGACGAAAGAGCTGGGAGCAGAAAGTACTGGAGCGACCTATACATTCGGGGCACCGCGTGCAGCAGATGATGACTTTTATATCGGCATCAAAACGCCAATATATAGAGTAGTTAATGCCGCTGATTGTGTAGCGCGTGTACCGTTTGGGATGGGGTTTAACCTCGTTCTTGGAGGGATTAGACTGATTCCCATTAATTACACAAAGAAAATTTCAGAATGGTTACGCAGGTATTTTTCCGGATACACCCATCAAGGAAACCTTGTTTTTATGAATGCTCCGGAAAAAACCTGTGATGATTGCGGTATAGAGTATAAGGACTTACGCGTTGTTTGCAGTCCTAACTATATCTGGCGGGCATCTGTTGTGATTTCACAAATCGTAAAATCAGGCGGCAAGGCCGCTGCAACAGATCATTTTATTGCCGGATATTGTGAAAAGCTTTTCGCTAATGCCATGAGACGACGTTAAGCGGTTGCTACGACTTTTTTCTTGGAAGGGGTAATCTGTGTAAGGATTACTCCACCAAGAACAAGGCCTGAGGCGATAAACTGCATGGTTGAAAGGCGGTCTCCAAGAAAGAGAAAGCCCATCAGCATAGTAAAAACGGGAATCAGGTTTGTAAAACCGGAAGCTTGACCTGCTGGGACTTTACTTAGCCCATAGTTGTACAAGCCGTATGCTACCATGGTTACAACGCTTGCCAGATAAACAACTGCGATTGATGCCTCGTAAGGAAATTCTGTTGGAATTGCTCCTGGAGTAAACGCGATAAGCGGCAAAAAGAAGATAGCGCCAACCCATGCCTGCAACGCTGTGATGAAAAGCGGTGAATATCGGTTTGAGAGGCTTTTTGCTGTAATCATATAGCCTGTGGCTGAAACCATAGCGAGTGTTTCAAGGGTATTTCCTAAAAGGGGGTCGGGTGCGTTTTCTGTTGCAGTTGCTCCCCATGAGAGCAGGACTACGCCGCCTGCCGCAAGAAAAAATCCGATCCATACTCTGAGTGCGAGTTTTTCTTTTAAAATAAAGAAAGCCGCAATCGCAACGAACACCGGTAATGTCGCAACAATCATGCCTGCTTGTGTCGCAGATGTATATTTGAGCGCATAGGCTTCAAATACAAAATAGAGACACGGTTCACACAGCGCCATGAATATGAGTTGTTTCCAGTCCTCTCGTCGTATTTTAAGACCACGAAAATTCTTCCAGAGAGTGAGAAAGAGCAAGGACGCGATGAGCATACGTCCAAACACAACAGCAATAGGCGAAAAGCCTGTTACAGCAATCTTCATGGCGATAAAAGAGCTCGCCCATAGAACCATTGCACCGAAAAGTGACAAGGTAGGAAGAAGGTAGTCTTTAGTAAACATTGTCTTGAAATCCTGAAAAAATAGAATCTGAAAGGAACAGCTGGCATCGTAAAGTCTCAGCTGATCGCAGTCGAGAAATGGGGGGACAGGAGAGCGGTGATCCTTGCGGAACAGCCTCACTATTGTCCGCCTGACACAGCCTCTGAAAAAACGAAAGTAGTAGTGGTTCTGCAAACCGCTACTACAGTCTGATCTCTTTGTGAGTAGTCACTTTCTGGGATGTTGTAAATCAGATAGTGACGGATTTTTCTTCTTCATCAAAAGTCGTTTGCTGCAGATGTTTTTTCTTTATATTTTAAGCTTTTTTATAGTGATTTGGATATGCTTTAGAATGAGTCAGAAGCAACATCATTATGGGTACTATGCCAGAGCGAATTATATCTGAGCGTTGTGACAATGTTCTAGCGTAGAGGTTGGATTCAGTCGCGTATATAATAGCCTGTGATGTGATGCAGGAACGTTAGTACAGGCCTGTTCTTTGATAAAATTTACGTACAGAAAGTTCTACCAGAACAAATAGTGTGACCGGAACAATGAGGAAAATGAGTGTGAGCGCACTTGCCATTGCTCTGTCAGCTCCTGTGATAAACGGGAATAGGTAGCCGGTAAATGATGGAACAACACCGCCACCTATCAGAAAAACAAGGTAATAGTCTGAAAACGCAACGAGGAAGACAACAGAGCCTCCGGCGATAATGCTTGGCAGCAGAAGCGGGAAGACGACGTGCCGTAAGCGCATCCAAAGAGAAGCACCTAAATTTTTAGCACAGAGTTCATATTCTTCGCTGTATGCTTCAAAGCCTGAAATAAGGGCACGAAGCATATACGGATAGCTGAAGATTGTCAGAATAAGGACGACTCCGGCAAATGAGTCTGCAAGTGAAAACTTAATGAAGACATGATGAATACCCATGGAAAACGTCATGGCAGGAACAAGTGCAGGTGTGAGCAGTATGCCTTGCAGTGCATTTTTCCCCTTAAAGTCAACGCGCGCAAAATGATATGCAGGAAGCAGGCATAAGAGTAACGTGCAGAATGTTGTTGTGAGTGAGTAAAGAACAGAAACACTCAGGTGGAGCAGTATGGAACTGCTATGCTGTGCGATGGATTGCAGAGCTTTCGTAGAGTATGTTGCTGGTACGATATTCGGCCATGTCCAGCCGGGGGCAAAGAGTGAAACGACAAGTACGGCTGTTGGCCCTGCAAAGAAAAGTACGAAGAAAAGAAAGAGCGCATAGTGACGAAGTCGGGCTTTACCCATTGGCTCTCTCCTGACGTGTTCCGGTTATTGAGCGAAGGTAGACAGTGAGAAATGCAATGGAAAAGATGAAGATTGTGATGAGGATCGCCATTGCTTGCGGGCGATGGTAAAGTTCTTTTCTGAAGTATAGATTATAGGCTTCAATACTGAGCATTGCAGGCTGTGAGCCGCCGAGAAGAAAAGGGATTTCAAATGCTCCGAATCCGACAAGAAAAAGAATGCAAAATGTGGAGTGAATAGATCCGCTTATATGTGGGTATGTCACTGTTTTAAATGCTCTGAATTTTCCGGCACCTAGCATATATGCTGTTTCCAGTAAGCGCATGTCCAGTCGTTTAAGAGATGCGTAGATCATAAGCAGGGCAAAAGGAATTTGTTTATATACATACGCGATGATCATTCCCCAGCCGTCTCCGCCAAAAAGTATGGATGGAAAGTCTTGTGGGGTGGTTGTTATTCCTGCGTGGAACATTGCTGAGGATACCAATCCTGATTTTGCCCAGAAAAAGAAAACGATGAATCCGACAGCCAAGTGTGGAAGGATAAGAGGGATTTTATATATAACACCTGCCTGTTGCAGGAATGAAGGCATTCTCCAAAGCCCTACAGCCAGTACAGTTCCAATGACGACAGAAAAGAGTGCTGCAATGGCTCCTACTTTTATAGACAGAAGAAAAGAACGCAGCATATATGGAGTCAGCAATGCTTCATAACTGTCGAGCAAGCCTCCTTCATAGGGGAAGGGAAGCCCGATTCCCAGAGATTGAAGGATAGCTAGCACTATTCCTCCGACAAAAAACAGGGAAAAAGGAATGAGTAATGGTGATAAATAGCGTAAGTGTAGGTAGCTGGGGTGAGTAGGCATAGGGTTCCGTTAGTGTTAATCAAAAAAAGTAATAGCTGCACGTTACAGGATTCATGTTGAACGCACAATTTGAACCTCTGCTTCAGCCATACAATATCATCTTGTTTAGTTTGTTCGTAACGACATAGGGTTATATGAAATCTCAATCTACTTCTTTTTCATCAGTTTTTTCATCAGCGGCGGTTGTGTCTGTTGGTAATTTTATATCACGTATTGTCGGACTGCTGCGTGATGTAATTATTGCTTCTCTTCTTGGGGCAGGGCCGGTTGCAGATGCTCTTATTGTTGCTTTTCGTATACCAAACCTTCTTCGGAAACTTTTTGCGGACGGCTCTCTTTCCTCAGCCGTAACAGCTCATATTACGTCATTGCGTGAAACAGAAGGGGATAGCAGCGCTGCTTCATTTTTCCGGACATGTTTTCTTTGGACTGTCGGCATAAGCCTGTTTCTGCTGATGTTGGCAGAATTGGGAAGCCGTTTCCTGACCGGAGTGCTTGCTCCCGGACTTACTCTTTCTCCTGATGTTTTTGTTCATGCTGAGGCTTTGCTGAGAGTGACGTTGCCGTACCTATTTTGTGTAGGGTGCCTTGCCCTGTTCTCTGGGGTGCTCCATAGCCGTCAGCGTTTTGTTGCTCCAGCGTTAGCCCCACTTGTGTTGAACTGCACTCTTGTTTGTAGCGCCGGGATTGCGTGGCTTTTTGCGTTTCCTGTGGCTGAGACGCTTTGCGTCGCTTTAGTTGTCGGTGGTGGGCTTCAGGTTGCCATGCAACTTGTTGCTTTAAGGGGGGAGTCGTTGTGGAAGGGAGTGTGGGGACTTTTTAACCCCAGCGCTGCTAAGCTTGGGAAGAAGATTGTACCGACGGTGTTGAGTGGTGCTGTTTTTCAACTGAGCGTACTTCTTGTGACCATGCTCGCGTCTTTTTTACCGAATGGTACCATTGCTAAACTTTATTTTGCGGATAGACTTGTACAATTTCCTTTGGGGCTTATTGGCGTTGCCATCGGCATAGCTGTACTTCCGGCATTGTCTTCGCTCGCCGCATCTAACGATAAACAAAAATATGGCGAAGTGCTTTCTTCTGCCGTGCAGTTTACTGCCTTTTTATCTCTCCCTGCTGCAGCGGGATTGTTTGCTTTGGCGTACCCAGTGTTACAGATTTTCTTCGAGAGGGGAGCGTTTACTGCTTCAGATGCTGCTTCTGCTTCAGCAATGCTTCAGGCGTTTTCTATAGGGCTGCCGGCTTTTGCTTGCACGCGTCCACTGCTGAGCGGTTTTTATGCCAGACAAAAGAGCCGTGTCCCCTTACTTGCCGGAGGTGGAAACTTAGTTGTTACCGCAGTGCTGGGGGGCTTATTTATGCAGTTATGGTCTGGGGCAGGCCTTGCTCTTGCGGTCTCAGTAGGCGGCTGGGTGAATTTTATGATACTTTACTACTTGATGCATAAGGATGCGCTCTGCTTTATACCGTTGAACAGCTGGAATGGTGTATATGCACTACTGAGTATCATTGTTGGAGTAATATGTTGGTGGCTATTGCCATATGGCCTTATCAGCATTCTTTTTATTCCTGTGCTGGCAATGGGGTATGTGGGAGGACTTTATGTCTGCGGCAGCCCTGATGCACGTCTTCTTTTGAAGCTTGCTTGTGGTTCAAGGTGCAACCACTAGGAATAATTTATTTATTGATTGCTTAGAAAGTAAGGGTGCGTTATTTGGAAAAAGAGCGCAAGCTCCCATCTTCTGTACGTTTTGATGTATTTTTACTAGGCGGTATTGCAATGTTGAAGCGGATAGTAAAATTGCAGCTTTTTCCTGATAGCTACACAAAAAATTTTATTGCAGTCAGCATTTTGTTAACCGCAATATTTTTGATTCTCTTCAATATTGGCTATTACTTGTATGCCATTGATCAGCGTATAGATAATTTTATAGATAACCATACGGAACATGCTCAAGTTCTTGCTACCCATCTTGCTACTCCTGTTCAGGAAGACCACCTTAGTCAGATAAAGATCTTCATTCATGATGACTTGTCTTACAAAAGTACTACAGGGCTTTTTGTATACAATAAGGAAGGTGAATTACTTTGCGGAGCTTATAACGGACATGAAGCTACGCAGGTTCCTCTTCTTTCTTCATCTGAATACCGAATTGAATTTCCGATAATAAAAGACAGTATCCTTGTCGGTAAGCTGGTAGCAATTGTCACATTTGATCCTGCTCATCACCATTTTCTTAGTCTGTTCCTTCCTTCAGTTTTTGCCAATATCGTGGCCAGTTCAATTGTGGTCCTCATGGTTATTTTATTGATTGTACGGACACTGCTGTTGCCATTGAGGGAGCTTTCTGAGACCGCACGAAGGGTTCGTGAGGAACAGACGTATGCTTTACGGGCGAAACGTACCGGCTCTGGAGAGCTTGCGGAGCTAACTGATTCCTTCAATAGTATGCTGGATCATATTGAAGCTCACGATATGTTTTTGCATTCAGAGAGCCGTAATCTGGAGATGGAAGTACTTGAGCGGACATTGGAGCTTGAACAGGCAACAAAAGCTGCGGAAAAAGCCAACAGCGCTAAGAGTGAATTTATAGCCAGCGTAAGCCATGAGTTACGGACTCCGATGAATGCCATACTCGGTATGACCAACATGTTGCAAACAACCGGCTTAACCACAAAACAGCGCGAGTATGCCGAGATCATTGCAGCTTCATCTCAAAGTTTGCTGCATTTGATAAATGGTGTTCTTGATCTTTCTAAGCTTGAAGCAAAAAAACTTGAAATTGAAGAGACCAATTTTATCTTGCGTGACGTGCTTGATGAGTTAGCTATCATCTTTACAGAAAAAGTCGCTGTGAAGGAAATGGACTTAGTCATTGTTGTCGATGAAGGGGTTCCGTCGGTTATGAGGGGGGATTCTTTCCGTCTTAAACAGATTCTTTTGAATTTAGTTGGGAATGCTTTCAAGTTTGCAGAGCGTGGCGGCATAGAGCTTCATGTGGGAGTCGAATCTACGGCGGCAAAGCCTATTCAGATTCCTCATGCAAGAGAGCATGACGAGGTTGTTCAGCTTATTTTTGCTGTTACGGATAAAGGAATCGGAATATCAAAAGAAGCGCAAAAAACGCTCTTTGATACTTTTGTACAGGCGGATGGCTCCACCTCCAGACATTATGGTGGGACTGGGTTGGGGCTTTCTATTGTTGCTGAGCTTGTGGATTTGATGAAAGGTTCTATTTCTGTGGATAGCACAGTGGGCAAGGGAAGTACTTTTACTGCCGTCTTGCCGTTTGCTGTGGCTGAAGAGAAAGAGCGTCAGACTGTTCCTGTTTACTCCGGTTGGCGTGTATTAGTGTTGGAGCCATCCATTGCGGCACGCGCAATGTGGAGGAATCTTTTCGCTGAATTAGATATGCTTGCCGTGGTTTTGGGAACAGAGCGACAAATGTTGCTTCAGTTAGAGCAGCAAAACGGTAAAAGTGATTTTGATGCTGTAGTATTAGGGAGTAAAGAACTTCTTGATATGAATGGTACTCTGGTAAACTATCTTTGTGATCATCCAGAGTTGAAAGTCCTTCTGGCTGCGCGGTTGGGAGACGAAACACTGCCGGAGCGAGAGTGCTTCTTTACCGTTTCTGGATTCTTGCGACGTCCGGTTACACTCGCACAGTTGAAGGTTCACATTCTGCGAGCGGTTGATCCTTCAAGGCATGTAGATTCTGAGTTAGCATTAGAAGCTGGATGCTTAAAGGGATTAGATGTCCTCGTGGTGGAGGATAACCCTATTAACCAGCAAGTAATGCGTGAAATTTTAGAGTACCTCGGTGTAGGCGTCACCATTGCAAAGGACGGGAATGCTGCAATTGAGCTTCTTTCCATCCATACATACGATCTTGTTTTGATGGATATTCAACTTCCGGGAATGGACGGGTTTGCGACAACCGTTCGATTGCGCGAAGAGCTTGAATTAAAATCACTTCCGGTTATTGCTATGACAGCTCATACCTTGCAAGAGGATAGGGATAAAGCGTTGGAAGCTGGAATGGACGGGTATTTGACCAAACCTGTTGAGCTGGATGAACTGGTAGCCATTTTGCAAAAATTTTATCCTGTTAAGAATGTAGCGGATGAGAACACTAAAGAGGGAAATACGTTGAGTGCAAACGGACAGGAAAGATTGATGCGTTCTAACAAAGGCATAGATCCGTTACCTTTTGAACTTCCCGGATTAGCAATATCAGAAGGGATAGAACGATTGAGCGGGAAGAGCCGTATTTACCTGCTGGTAGTAAAGACATTTTATGAAACGTATTCTGATGTAGCAGAGGAGATACGGGAGCTTTTTGAAGTGCAAAACTGGGATGAACTTGCGGCAAAAGCACATACTCTTGCAGGAGCTAGTGGTAATATTTCCGCCAAAGATATCTTTTCCTGTGCTGAGCAGCTGGAGAGAGATTCGAAGGCGCACAGTGTGGATGTTGAACTAATTAATTCGTTAGAAAAAGCTGTGCGGGTAGCCTGCACTTCAATTAAGCAGCTTCTTGTTTTGTAATTTTGTGCCGGTTGGGAAGAGCGTACAAAAAAAGCCCCGTACAAAGTACGGGGCGTTCTTACTTGGATGGGGCGAATGAAGAGGATTGAACTCTCGACAACACGGGCCACAACCGTGTGCTCTACCAACTGAGCTACATCCGCCACAAGCAGGAATGTGTACTATAGACTTCGAGCTTTCCGGTCAAGCATAAATTTCATTTTTTTTAAATTTATTGCTTCCTAGGGTAACTCGGCTTATACGACTTTACATGAGAGGGACTGATATTCGCTGTATAACCTAGAGTGTCGTTCGTAATTCTAATCTTGAGCACAGAACCGGTCAACCGGCATATTGCATTGAATTGCTGACAACTGCGTAGCTTGTTGAATATATAATGATAATTTACAGTGCAACTCTCTGCACCTTTTGACTAATATTCAACGTTGTTATGAAAATACATGGTGAGAGGCATACATCGCCTGTTGCCGGTACTTTTTTATGACACTTCTTACTCTGCATTGTCTCAATTGCTGCTGCGAGGTGTTGTTACGCCTTGTTCAGTATTAATAATGAAGCGTAGCAGCCTATTGTTGCTTCTCATTTCTCGTTGCCTCTAAGTGCCGTACACTGACTGTATTGTGACACTTGATCGAATTTGAACAGACTATTCTACGATATTCAAGACCCATTCAAGGGAGACATATGGAAAAATTAGTTATTCAAGGTGGCGTTCCGTTAAACGGAACAATCCGTGTCAGCGGCGCAAAAAATGCTGCATTACCGATTTTAATGGGCTCTATTCTTCTTGGTGAGCCAGCTCGTTTTACCAACGTGCCTAATCTGCGGGATATCCGCACAATTATCAGTCTACTGGACATTCTTGGGTGTCCGGGTCGGTTTGCTGACGGGGTTGTAGAAACAGAAGGGTGTGACCCTAAACCGGAGGCACCGTATGATCTTGTAAAAACCATGCGTGCTTCTGTGTTATGTCTCGGCCCTCTGCTTGCCCGCCTTGGCGAAGCTAAAGTTGCATATCCGGGTGGTTGCGCAATTGGTGCACGACCTGTTGACCTGCATCTCTCTGCACTTGAAAAAATGGGCGCAACTTTTGAAGTGGATTCCGGTTACATCATGGGGAGATGTGAAGGACGCTTGCAGGGTGCGCATATTGTTTTTGAAAAAGTAACTGTAGGCGGAACAGAAAACCTGCTTATGGCTGCTACCCTTGCAGAAGGTGAAACCATTTTAGAAAACGCGGCGCGTGAACCGGAAATTGTGGATCTTGCCAATTTCCTGATTACATGTGGTGCAAAGATTGAAGGTCACGGTTCCAGTGTTATTCGCATTCAAGGCGTCGAGCGTCTTAAGGGGTGCGAGTATGCTGTGATGCCGGACCGCATTGAAGCCGGAACATTTATGATTGCGGCTGCAATTACCAAAGGTGACCTGTTGCTTGAAAACTGCCCGAATGACGCTTTGGATGCAGTTATTAGCAAGATTAAAGAAATGGGTGTTGAGGTAACAAAAGAAGAAAACGGAACCCGTGTAAAATACGTTGGGCCGCTATCTCCTGTAGAGATTACCACACAGCCGTATCCGGGATTCCCGACAGATATGCAGGCACAGTTTATGGCGCTGATGTGCTATGTGGACGGTACATCTATGGTTGAGGAAACCATTTTTGAGAACCGTTTTATGCATGCGCCTGAGTTAGCTCGTATGGGGGCAGATATTCGCCCTGTAGGACGTACAGCACGCATTAAAGGCGGTTCAGTTCTCCGTGGTGCTCCTGTTATGGCATCCGACCTTCGTGCAAGTGCATCATTGGTGCTTGCCGGTCTGGCTGCAGAGGGAGAGACACATGTGCAGCGTATCTATCATCTGGATAGAGGATACGAGCATATTGAAGAAAAGCTTATCCCTGTCGGAGCGCGGATTCAACGCGTCAACGAAGATTAAGAACAAGCGCCCGTTGCCGTTAAGGTGGCGGGCGTTTTTTGATAATCCCTTTCCAGAGATCTTTTGTACCTTCTTGCTCATCTAAATTTTACTTTGCCAGCATGCGTTGTTGAAACGTAGCGTTGCTTTTTGATGTAAACACTGTTTACATCAAAAAATTATAATCAACCGTTTCCCGTGAAGAGTTGAGCGATAACGCTTTAGCCTTATCAGTATGTATCAGCTTATTCATTTATCAGCGATACTCCTATACTAACTCTTGGCACATCTCTTTGTGAGTGGTATGCCTTGCGGCGATGTTTCGAGTCACCTTGTTCAATGTCCGGATTCGATGCAGTATACTTATAAATCAGTGTGTTATCACTGGTGATGTTTGGAAAGATACTGTGGAGTAATAGAGGGACAAGGTAAAATTTTTCCGGAACATTAAGGGCATAAACCATATACCTTAGTGTTCCTGTCCCCCTTGTGTTGCTTTGCAATGGGGGACGGAATGGAAAAGGGGGAACCTGGCCGGCTCCCCCTTCTTCTCAGAGTAAGGCAAATCCGTACAGTTGCTGACTGCACGAATGTGCCTTACTCTGAGCGCCCTTTTCTTACTGAAAAAGTACGCGGTATATTTGTAAAAAAATATGCGGCGTTTTTTTTATGCCTTTTTTTTATCAGCTAATCCTTGTTCAATTGCTTGCATAAACCGGACACGTAATTCTGACAGTGCCTTATCACTTACTGTCAGATCGTGTTGGGTGAGAACATACCGAACATGAGAAAGCATGCTTTCCATCTCTGCATCAGAATCAAAATTTGGCATGAATCGAGCCTTATCGTACATAGATCCGATATAAGTGGTCATGATGTCGTTTGCCAGTTGTTGCGATTGTGCAGGAAGTGACTCAGTACCGGAAATGGGTTTACTGAGCGTCACTTTGGGTTGTTCAGGTTTACGCATTGAAAAAAGTCCCCACATTATTGCCAGAAGAAAAAGCAGCACAGCAGCGTAGCTGCCAATGCTCCCGCCTAATATATAGGCAAGATACGGAAGCGCCAGAATTAGAAGACCGCAAACGTATAAGAGGACTTTTGTGATAGACAAGGGTTACCTGCTTTTTTTGTACAGCTCCATGTAGGCTGTTGCCATTTTCATGTCAGTAAACTTCTGAACACGCTTGTTTCCACCCTCTACCAGACGGGTACGTAAGCCTTCATCAAGCATGAGCATATGAAGGAGTTTTGCAAGTTGTTCATGGTCGTGGTTGGGGAAGGTTAGGCCGTTTTTCTGATCTTCGACAAGCTCAAGGTTAGAAGGAAGGTCAGATGTGACAACGGGAAGTTGTCCAACCCAGCCCTCTTTTATGACTCCTGATGAGCCTTCGCCATTAACGGATGGAACTGCAAGCAAATCAAAAAAAGGTAGCTGCTCACGTGAATCCTGACGACCGAGCATGGCGAGATGGCTGCTGATTTCAAGTTCTTCTGCAAGATCCTTAATTTCACCGAAGAGAGGGCCATCACCCACAAGGCGGGCTTCCCATATTGGAAGATCGTTGTACTTTGCAAGTTCACCAAGAGCTTTTACAAGAACGACATGCCCTTTCTGCTCTGTGAGAGCGCCGATCATGCCGATAATGAACCTGTCATCGTTTCGATTTTTTTTGGCTTGGTAACGAGAAGCATCAATACCGGAATGGATGGTGGAAACTTTATTCGGGTCAAGAAGCGGCGCTGATTCAAGCATGATGTCAGATATTTCCTGACTTACTCCAACAACGGCGTCTGCCAGTAGGTATTTTTTAGCACTCCATCCCTTTTTGAGGGGATAGGAGACGCGGCGTGTATGCACAAGGCGGAATGCGTTGCCACACATTTTTTTCAAAATACCGCCAAGCGAGGCACTCTTTGCACAGTTAGTATGAATGACCTGTGCATCAAATTTTTTTACGGCACGACGAAGTTTATAGATGTTGCGAGCGTCCCAGTCGCAGGTGCTGGAAAGAGGCAGAAGAGTAATCCCCTCTTCGCCGGAAGCATGTGAGAGTAGAGGCGTGTTGGCAGGTGCTGCCAGTGTAACCGTAAACTCCTGTGAGCGCGCCAGTGCACGGGCAAGGTAAAAAACCTGCCATTGTCCGCCGCGCATTTCCTTTCCGAGATCAAGCAACAAAATGTGCATACATAGTATCCTGAATCCAAGTGTGAACTTGAGTCCCCCGTAAGTTCACACTGTGGGGGTGAAATATTTTATAACAGGCACAGAATAATGTGCCGTGGGTCAGAGATTGTTCTCCGTACGGCTTTGTCTGAGGCGTGTGTGGACAAGGGGTGACGATATGTGTCGTAACCAGCCGCATTGTGCAGGAGAAAACGTCCAATTTGAGAAAAAGCCGGTGCCGTTAATAATCAACAGCACCGGCTCAATTGTTTTTCCATGCAAGCAGAGCCAGAGCCGATAGTAAATTATTGATACAAAATACTTATCGGAAGGTTGCCAAAAAAGTTTGGCTACAGTGGCAGTCCGTTTGCTTCAAGGTCCTCTTGTAGGCGTCTTCTGATCTCTTTGGATACAGGGCCCGGACGAACATCGCCGATCGGCTGTCCTTCAAAACGGACAATTGAAACACAGTCTGATGATGTACCGAAGATGAGGACTTCCTTTGCTTTGTAAAGGTCATCTTCACGCACTGGACCGAATTCAATTTTGATGTCGTCTTTCATGAGTTCAACAGCACGCATAATGGTTGTGCCCACAAGCGCATTGGAGAATTCAGGAACAAGAAGTGTGCCCTGTTGGGTTACAAGGGCAATGTTTTCTGTTGCACCTTCAGCGATGAAGTCATCTGCATCAAAGCTGAACGGGAAGTCATAGCCGCGTTCATCCGCTTCGCGCTTCATAAGCACGTTAGGAATGTAGTTTGCACTCTTAACACGTGCCATGTGAGATGGCTTGGCCGGAATAGAAGAGCGGAACGCTGTTGCCCCTTTTTCAAACCATTCTTCCGGCTTTTGTTTGAGCTGGTACGCAACAATGTACAGGCTGCTTACAGGGCATTCTTTAGGGTCAATGCTGAAACCGCCGGGGCCGCGGCCAATAAGGATACGCAGCAGTCCGTTAGGTGTTTCGGCAGCTCTTGCAACATCAACAGCCAGCTCTGCAAGCTTTTCCCAAGTGCATGGCGGCGACAGGTGTAGTCCTTTGACGGACTGCTTCATACGTTCAATGTGCGCATCAAGCTGATACAGTTTACCGTTAACCCATTTGATGTTCTCAAAGACGCCGTCCCCCCTGTGGGCAAGATGGTCGTCCATAGGTAGAAGCATCAATCTCGGGTTCTTACCAATACAGCCGATACGGTGTTCGTAAAAGGCCAGCACATCGCGCTCACCGGCGCGGCGGCTGTTCAGAATCTTGGAAATGTATTCTTCTGTATCACATACTGTCGCCACGGTTGCTTTCTCCTAGTCGAATACGGTTGTGTCTTTCACACCAAGAAGGTCGCGTTTAATCAGTTCTTCAGCGATCTGTACTGTGTTGAGTGCAGCACCTTTACGGATGTTGTCGGATACGATCCACATGTTCAGACCATTTTCAATGGTTTCATCTTCGCGGATACGACCCACGTAGGTGTCATCCTGACCGGCAGCATCAATAGCCATCGGGTAGATTTTTTCACCAGGGTTATCAAGCACAGTAACACCAGGAGCCTGTGTGAGAATTGCACGGGCTTCAGCCGGAGTAACTTTCTGTGTAGTTTCAATGTTCACAGATTCACTGTGACCATAGAATACAGGAATACGTACACAGGTTGCAGTTACCTTGACGGAAGGATCGTTGAAGATCTTAACGGTTTCGTTAACCATCTTCATTTCTTCTTTGGTGTAGTCATTGTCCATGAAAACATCGATCTGCGGAAGTGCGTTAAACGCAATCTGGTACGGGTACACTTCAGCTTCCGGTGTCTGCATGTTGAAAAGTTGACGAATCTGTGTTTCGAGCTCGGTAATTGCTTTTTGACCGGAACCGGATACTGCCTGATAGGTAGAAACAACAATACGTTTAATCTGAGCATTGTCATGCAGCGGCTTGAGTGCCACCATCATCTGGATAGTGGAGCAGTTCGGGTTCGCAATAATGCCGTTGTGCGCATCAAGTGCTTCGGGGTTTACTTCCGGAACAACAAGCGGGCAGCGGTCATCCATACGCCATGCACTGGAGTTGTCTACAACAACGCAGCCAGCTTTTGCAGCGATAGGAGCAAATTTTTCAGACGTGGAACCACCGGCGGAAAAGAGCGCAATATCAACGCCATCAAAAGAGTCTTCAGTCAGTTCTTTGACTGTAAGTTCACCACCCGCAAACGGAACAGTGGTGCCTGCGGATCGTGCGGATGCGAGGGCAATAACCTCGGTAGCTGGAAAATCACGGCCTTCCAAAACGGAAAGCATTTCCCGCCCTACAGCACCTGTGGCACCGGCAACGGCTACCACTAAACGATCTTTACTCATTTCAACTCTCCTTGAGCACATAGAAATTTGGTCATACACGGCGCATTGTACTCAGAAACCGCCATTTCTGATTATGCAGCGCCTTTATTTAATAAAAACTCAGCCATCTTCCGATCTATTCCATTGATATGATTAAACCACCAGTCAGTAAGGTAGTCTAAGAGTTCAGGAGTAATGTCTGCTTTATCATTCAGATAATCCAGTAGGAATCCAATAGCATTGGAAAAAAACTCTCTGTGTTGTTCCATGTGCGTTTCAAAGTCTGGAATGTCATCCTTGTACGCATTCATCAAATCAGCTTCTGTCGCAAAGTGCATGTGCGCGTAGTCATTAATTTTATGAATAAGCGGACTGAGAACGGTGTTTTCTTCTCCGTTCATGTATGCATAGTACAGTGTGTTGATGATCTGTGTAAGTTCCGCATGCTGTTCATCAATTACAGCAATGCCGGTATTCATAGAAGCGTTCCACTCGAATGTCGCCATGCATATCTCCTGAATAGCATCCCTTATGGAAAGGGCTAGGTGTTCCTTATCAATATACTTTCACGGCGAGACAATAGGACAACAATGGGAGTAATTCAATCAGTAATATAGAGTGATGGTTTTAATAGCGATTTACAAGGTATGCGCCGGCGATAAGCAGCACTACTCCT
Organism: Halodesulfovibrio sp.; assembly: GCF_015482765.1. Lineage (GTDB taxonomy): Bacteria > Desulfobacterota > Desulfovibrionia > Desulfovibrionales > Desulfovibrionaceae > Halodesulfovibrio. Next base: position 40,670 of record NZ_JADMLB010000003.1, on the reverse strand, counting down.
GCCACACGCATAAGAGTAACCGGACGCAGTGGGTAGCCGAGGATGCCGAAGTGATCAAAAACCATAGAGCTGATGAATTGTCCGCAAATCAGCAGAGAGAGCATGGCAAGAGCACCTATGCGCGGGGCGAGAAATGTCAGAGCAGTAACGCCGACTGCACCGAGAATGCCGCCGAACCATGCATACCAAGGGACGGTAGAGGTTGAAAGCGGTGGAATAGGAATACGGGTGACGACGACAAAGATAGTCAGGGAAATCGTGCCTACAAAGAAGGAAATGAGTGAGGCAATGGGGGCGCTTTGACTCCATTGCTGATTGATCATGGAATTAAGCCCCATTTGCAGAGGCATAAAGATCCCCATAAAGAGTGCGAGAAAGAGCAGAGTCAGATGCATACGGTAACTCCTCGAGCGCGAGTACCATGCCTGACCTATTCGCGCTAGGATAGCGTCGTTAACGCCTGCACAATGGGGATGTCTGCTTTCAGGAAATCAAGATTGCAGGCTTCATGTGGCATAACCCATTGTACAGTATGTCCTTCCTGAGGAATAAGTGTACCTTCAAATTCGGTTATGTGGAAGAAAAGAAGCGTGACAATTAGCTCCTCGTATTCATGTGTTACAGTCTGCCAGTATTCCCATCGGGTCGGCGTAATATCCAGTTCTTCCTGAAATTCACGCACGAGAGCGGCTTCAGGTGTTTCTTCCGGCTCGATTTTTCCGCCGGGAAACTCCCAGAAACCGCCAAACGGAGCATTGTCTGGACGTCGGGCGGCGAGATAGCGCTCACCGTCCCATACAATACCGGCAACAACTGTAATTGCTTTTTTCATGGCTAGCCTGCCAGCGCTTCGCGTTGTTGTTCCAACTCATTAATCTCTGTTTCCAGCTCGCCCATTTTTTCCATAAGCGCTTCGCTGTCATTTTGCAGTTGTCCAAAGCGTTTCAAGGCTTCCTGCATGTCAGAGGAGTTGGCAAAGAATTCGGGATCAGCCATCTTGGTTTCAAGTTCGCCTTGTTCTTCAAGCATGAGCATGAGGTTTTCTTCCATTTCCTCGTATGCTTTTTGCTTCGGCTTGAGCTCTTTGTATATGCGATTCCGAAGTTCTGCTTGTTCGCGTTTCAGACGTTTTTGCTCTTCACGGCTTAATCCGCCACCGGATGAGGTTTCTTTGGTTTTTCCGTTAGCAAGGGCGTTCTGTTCTTTGCGGTACTTGTCGTATTCATCAAAGCCGCGTTCATGAACGGTAAGTCCGTCCGGTGAAAGGCTCCATAATTGATCAGCAACTTCTTTTAAGAGGTAGCGATCATGCGCGACCATGAGAATGGTGCCTTCAAAAGATGCTAACGCTTCAATGAGTGCCTCACGGGATTCAAGGTCGAGATGGTTTGTCGGTTCGTCAAGTACAAGGAAGTTGCAGCATGAAAGGAAAAGAATAGCCATCATCAGGCGGCTTTTTTCACCACCGGATAATTCGCTGACAACGCGTTCAAAATAGCTTTGTCCGAGCATAAACAGACCAAGAACAGACATAAGTTCTTCTTCGGTTGTTTTTGGATCGGAAAGGCGACGGATTTCACTGAGTACTGTATTTTGAGCATTCAGTGTATCCAGCTGGTGCTGTGAAAAATAGCCCATTTTAGCCTTGGAGGCCATCATGATGGAACCGTTGTTCTTTTCCAAACGACCAGCAATAAGTTTGAGCAGAGTGGATTTACCGCAGCCGTTCGGACCGACAAGGGCAATCTTTTGTCCGCGATACAGCTGAAATTCTATATCGGACCACAATGTGACACCGTCTGGATAGGTGAAGCGAAGGTCTGAAACACTGAGGATAAGCTTTTCCGCAGGAGCCGGTTCAGGCCATGCAAAAGCAAGTTGCTTGCGTTTTGACTCAAACTTGATGCCATCAAGTTCTTTTTGCAGGCGTTGCGCCATTTTTTGTTTGGAACCAGCCTGACGGGCTTTAGTAGCCTTGGCTTTAAAGCGGCGGACAAAGTCCATATTGCGGGCAATGTCTTCCTGCAATTTTGCAGCTTCACGTTCTTTTTGGGCTTCAATTTCATCCTGAACGACGAGGAATTGTGTAAAATTTCCTTTTCGGAATGTCGGTTTGTTGCCGCCAAGATAGAGAACGTGGCTGCCCACTTTATCCATGAAAATTCTGTCGTGCGCGACGAAAATGAGTACACCCTGATAATCCAGCAGGAAGTTTTCCAACCATTCTACCGCATCGAGGTCAAGGTGGTTTGTTGGTTCATCAAGCAGAAGAACATCAGCACCTGCGGTAAGAACACGAGCAAGCTTGGCTCGTTCACGCCAACCGCCGGAAAGTTCTTTCATCGGCTTGAGCCATTTGTCTTCACTGAACCCGAGACCGGTTAGTACTGTTTTAGCGCGGTGCTCAGGATTATGACCGTAAATCTGTTCCAGTTCAGCCTGACGAACGCCTAGACGTTTCAACGCAGCTTCGTCTTGAGATTGACTTGCTGCTTCCCATTCTTCCCAGAAATCGTTCCAGTCAGGAAGTACTTCCAGAACCCAGCTAAGCAGGGGAAGTCCGAGGAGGGACTCATCAAGTTCCTGCTGTACAAAGCCAAGTCGACATCCTTTTGGGAGAAGCACGCGTCCGGAATCAACGGACACAAGACCTGCAACCATTTTAAGGAGTGTAGATTTACCGCACCCGTTAGGGCCGCAAACGCATAGGCGAGTGCCATCCGCAATATCCAAAGAAAATTGTGGAATAATCTCATCGCCGCCGAAGAATTTCGATATATTGTCTAATGTAATGCTCATAATTATCTCGCAAGATGCCTCGAATACCAGATGCCGTATGGAAACACCAGTCTAGTAATACACTGGATTTTTCTTAGCCCGACAACAGCGTTATTCCGGTATGTGCCGCTTTTGGTGGCCAACTTCTACTTTGTAAACTGTGTATACCGTGGCATGAGTGGAAGTGATGAACTGGAAGTAATAGTGATATGTCTTTAATTGACATGTCACTGTTATATGTTTTGGACGCGTAACCAAGGGAGTTATTATGATTTTAGGAGTAGAGGGAAGTCCACGCAGGGGTGGGAACTCAGATGCAATGCTTAAAATATTTTCTTCTGTTTGCGAACAGCAAGGCGTCCCGTTTTCCGGTGCTCATTTACGAGACTACAGGTATGAACCGTGTGTAGGCTGTGAGCGGTGTAGAAAAGATAAAATTTGTACCAAATTCCATGATGGAATGACGATGCTGTACCCAAAGATTTTGGAGTCAAAAGGACTTGTTTTAATTTCTCCTGTTCATAACTACAACGTTACAGCATGGATGAAGAGCTTTATTGATAGACTGTACTGTTTTTATGATTTTACGAATGACAGACCGCGAGGCTGGTCCAGCAGACTTGCAGGACAGGGAAGAAAGGCTGTTATCGGTGCCATTGCTGAACAGGTGGATAAAACAGATATGGGTTTTACTCTTGATGCGATGCGCATGCCACTTGAAGCATTAGGGTTTGAAATCGTAGCTGAACTTCCTGTGTTAGGGATTTTTGACGCAGGAAAGGTAAAAAAGAATGAAGAAGAGGTCGCAAAAATAGAAAAAGCTGCTTCCGCGCTTGTTTCTTCTTTACAAAAGTAGGACATAAAAAAAGTCACGTCCAAGGCGTGCTAGTGTTGAATATGAGAGGAGAAGAGCCGATTTCCGGATAATACGGAAACCGGCTCTTCTCCTCTTTTTCTTTGTTTTTCTTACTGTTGCTTCGTTAGGCTGGTTATTTTTTGGCGCATGTTTTGCAAAAGTTGACCTGACAGAAATTCCACATGGGAGGATGAGTCATGCAAAGCAGTGTGTATAGCGCCTTGTTCGGTGCTCTTACAAATGAACACCGCCTTAATAACATCAGTAACAATTTGGCTAACATAAATACAACAGGCTACAAGCGTGACACCCTTGCTTTCAAGGATACCTTCGTCAAGTTTGCCCATGATCAAATCATGGAACCTGTAGCAAATGTTCGTTCAGAAAAGCTGTTTCCAGACCCTAAATTGATGGCGAGACCGCGTATTGCTCTTGCCCAAACAGACTTTACTCCGGGCGCTGTAAAGTTGACCGGAGGCCCGCTGGACGTGGCAATTCACGGAGAAGGCTTCTTTAAAATCCAAACTCCTGACGGTGATTATTTGACCCGTAATGGAAAGTTCCGTCAAAGCGCTGACGGAACCTTAGTAACAGACAGAGGCTATCCTGTTCTTGGTGACGGTGGACCGATCACACTCCCTAGAAATGCAAACGTGATTGTAGGCAAGCGCGGCGAACTGTACGCAAACAATGTTCAGGTCGGTCAGCTTCAGCTTGTTACCTTTGAAGATTTACGCGGGTTGGAGAAGCTTGGACAGAATATGTTCAGGGTTCGTGACGGATCTGACATTGTTGAACAGCCTGCTGCACAGGCGGAGCTGCAACAGGGTGCTTTAGAGTCTGCGAACGTCGAGGTTGTTTCAGAAATGGTGAACATGATTGAAGCACACCGTCAGTTCGAAGCATATACAAAAATTATGAAAACCAGCAGTGAGCTGGACAAAAACTCAACACAACGTCTGGGTAAATCCAGCGCGTAGTCCTACGGAGGATAGTAGTTATGATGCGTTCCCTTTGGACTTCTGCTTCCGGCATGTATGCCCAGCAGTTGAATATTGATACCATTTCCAACAACCTTGCGAACGTGAATACCATCGGCTTTAAAAAAAGCCGCGCAGAGTTTGAAGATCTTATGTACCAGTCCATGAAGATTGCTGGTTCCCCGACAGCTGATGGTGGACAGGTGCCGACTCCAGTTCAGGTTGGTATGGGTGTTCGCCCTGCAAGTGCCCATAAGTTTTTTACTCAGGGTGATTTCCAGAACACAACAAACCAATTGGACTTTGCAATCGAAGGTGACGGTTTCTTTCAGGTGGAAGTGAACGGTGAGCTTCGTTACACCCGCGCCGGTGCTTTTAAATTAGATAAAGACGGCACAATCGTAACTTCCAACGGATATAAGCTTCAGCCGGAATTTATCGTGCCTGCTGATGCAAAGAGTGTAACTCTTTCTGCAAACGGTCGTTTAGCAGCAATCGATGCTCAGGGTAATGAGTTAGCAGGTGCGGATGTTCCTCTCTATACCTTTATCAACCCAGCCGGTCTCGATCCTCTTGGTCGAAACATCTATTCACAGACAGAAGCTTCCGGCGAAGCGGTTGAAGGTGTTCCGGGCGAAGATGGAACAGGCACTCTTGCACAGGGCTTTCTTGAAATGTCCAACGTTGAGATCGTAGACGAAATGGTAAACATGATTGTTGGTCAGCGCGCCTACGAAATGAACTCAAAAGCAATTCAGACTTCTGACTCTATGTTGCAGTTAGCAGCACAGCTCAAAAGCTAACGTATAACCTTCGGAATATGCGTATGCGTTCTTTATTTGTCATGTTTATGAAGCGGGCGGCACTCTGCATGTCAGTCGTGTGTTTGCTCGCAGTTGCTACAAGTGCTTCCGCTTCAGAAGCGCGGTGGCATTTTACAGTGCTTCCGGCTGCTGTTGTCCATGATGATATTGTTTTGCTTGGGGATATTGCCAAGCCGTCAGGAGACATAGCGGACAAATCTTGGGAGAATTTTTCCAAGATAAAACTTTGGCCTGCACCACGTAAATACGGACGTCCGATGGCTATTACTCGTCCTAAGTTGCGAAATGCTTTGCAGCAGTACCTTGGTGGCGGGTTGGCAAGTAAGGCGATTCTACCTAGTTCTATCGCTATTCAGCGTGGAGGCAAGGTGGTGCAGAAAAACACGCTTTCACAAATGGTCACGCGTACCGTCAGTAATGCGACACAGCAATTGGATGGCGAGGCCGTTCTGCGCGATATGACAATTCCGAATTTTATTTTTCTTCGTGATTCAAAAAACCGGCTCGATATCGAACCACTCCGCACCGTACAGGCAGGAAGAATCGGTATCCGATTTAGAGAAATAGACCCCAACGGTCAGATTGTTCGTCGTGTAACAGGTGGCGCCTTTTTGGATTTATGGGTGACTATTCCTTGCGCCGGAACTCCGATCAATAGAAATGATCTGCTTACACCGGACAAAATCACGCATGAGCGTAAAAACCTAGCGTACTTGAGAGGTGAACCGTGGGACGGCAGAGGCGGTCCTTACCGTGTTATGAGAACTCTCGGGGCTGGAACACCTATTTTTGAGGGTGACTTGGAAACTGTTCCTGTTATCTCAAAAGGCTCTCGCGTTGATCTGATTTTCAAGGGGTCAGCAATTCGTCTGACTGTTGTTGCAAAAGCAATGGAGGACGGACGCATCGGAGACATCATTCCGGTTCGCAATTTGCAAAGTAAAAGACAAGTTTACGCAACAGTGCTGGATGACAGCACGGTAGTTATTGAAAGAAATCGCTAAAACCCTTGAGGATAGCGGATAAACACAGTTTTTTGAGTACGAGGTATTCCATGAATGTTCGTTTTTACACTGTCATCATTCTGGCAGCACTCATGTTGACGGGGTGTCAGGCTGCCAAAGAAAAGCCGGTTCCATCCATGCCGGTTGCTGAGCCGCCGCAAATGCTCACTCCAGAGATGGCCAGAGCTAATCCGGGGTCACTTTTCCAGCCGACCAATGCAGATTTTCTGTTTGCAGATAACCGTGCTCGTCGCGTTGGTGATATCGTAATGGTGAACATTGTTGAAAATGCAAGCGCCCAGAATAAGGCAGATACAACAAGCGACAAAGATTCTTCTATTGACCTTGGTGTTGATGCGTTTCTTGGCAAGTCGTCACTTCCATTGCTCGGTTCGATATCGAATCCGATGGTGAAGGCGAGTGCCAAAACCAAATTTAACGGTGAGGGTGAAACAAACCGTGAGAACAAGTTTACTGCAACCGTTGCATGCCGCGTACTCCGAGTAAGCCCCGGAGGTCTGCTTCAGATTGAAGGTGTTCGCGAGACACAGGTTAACAGTGAAACGCAATACTTGATGCTCACCGGCTTAATCCGCGCCAGAGATATTGCAGATAACAACAGCATTCTTTCCAGTCAGGTTGCGAATGCCCGTATTAAATACTTCGGTGAAGGTGTTATTGCAGACAAGCAGAAGCCAGGTTGGATTACACGCCTTATGGATACCGTGTGGCCGTTCTAGGATAGGTAGAAAAGTATGAAACGCATTCAACACATCGCAGTACTGTTAGTTTTTGCATTTTTTGCGGCAGCAGCGCTTCCGCAAACTGCCGGAGCAGTGCGCATTAAAGATATCGCCGATTTTGGCGGCGTACGTGATAACCAACTTGTCGGGTACGGTCTTATTTCAGGTCTCAGCGGCACAGGGGATAGTACATCTTCTACGTTTACCACACGTGCAGTTGTTAACATGCTGGAAAAAATGGGTGTCAGCGTAAGCCCTAATGACATTAAGTCTAAAAACATCGCAGCAGTTATGGTAACCGCCAAGTTGCCTGTTTCTGCAAAGCCGGGTTCCCGTATAGACGTTACCGTTTCCAGTCTTGGTGATGCTAAAAGTCTTTTGGGCGGTGTTCTTCTTATGACACCGTTGAAAGGTATTGATGGGCAGGTCTATGGCCTTGCACAGGGCCCTGTCGCCATTGGTGGATTTTCTGCTGAAGGTAAGGCCGCCAAGGTGCAGAAAAACATTACCACTGTTGGACGTATCCCTAACGGTATGAACGTTGAACGTTCTGTTCCGTTTGAGTTTAACAGTCAGGAAAGTTTGACCCTGAACATGCATAACGGTGATTTTTCGACAACAAATCAGGTGGTACAAAGCCTGAATAGAGCAATTGGCGGCAACTTTGCGTTTGCTAGAGATATTTCCACAATCACATTGGATGTTCCCCCGCAGTACAGAAACAATATTGTACCGCTGATGGCAGCCATTGAGAACATTGAAGTAACACCGGATCAAAAAGCACGCGTTGTTGTAGATGAAAATACAGGTACCGTTGTTGTCGGCGCGAATGTACGGATTTCACCAGTAGCTATCGCTCATGGTTCCTTGCAGGTTGTTGTTCAGGAAGACGAGAAGGTTTCACAGCCTAATCCGTTCTCCGAAGGTAAAACAGTCACTACACCGCAGACAAACGTAAAAGTAAAAGAAGAGAACAAGCGTCTTGTCCTTATGGAAGGCGCAACACTTCAGGAACTTACAGACGGTTTGAATGCAATTGGCGCGACACCGCGTGATCTCATCTCAATCCTCAATGCTCTGAAAGCAGCCGGTGCGCTGCATGCGGAACTGGAGGTCATCTAACATGGTAGCTCCTGTAGATTCTGAAATGCTGAATGCTTCTATCGGCGCACAGCAGCTTAAAGCAAAATCAAAACAGCTCACCGCCCTGAAAAAGGGCGGTGTGGCTGATAATGCAAAGCTGCGTGAAGCTGTTGAAGGGTTTGAATCAATATTCATTCAGAAAATGTGGCAGCAGATGCGTAACACTGTTCCTAAAAGCGGTATGTTTAAAAGCCGTGAGGAAAAGATGTGGCAGAGTATGCTTGATCAGGAGCTGTCTACCAAGATGTCCCAGTCAGGAGGTATCGGTCTGGCAGATATGTTGTACAGACAGCTTTCAGATAAGCTGGGCGATGCAAGCCGCGATACAAACAGTAAGGGGGGCACAGTTGCTCTCCGTGATCTTTCTTCTTCAGATGTGTTTGCGAGAGTTAAGGCTCATGCGGCACAGGCAAAAGAAGTAAGTACTGTTCCTCCAGATGATCTTTATTCTCCTATGGAAGAACAGGAAATGGAAACTGATACAACAGCAACCCGTGTGATCAACACAAACTTACAGGTGATGACTGATAAGGATGTGAAAGAAAATGTGGAAGAGCTGGGGCGTCAGTTAGAAATGGAATTTATAGCAAATCCTGATCGTGTGGTTGCTGATCCTCCGGAAGATGATCCGGCATTACAGGCAATGGCAGAGCCTGTGAAGAGCGTGCCGCAGGCGGTGGAAGAGGATTTGGTAACACCGGTGCGAGTAGATGCTTCAAATGGAGCATCACAAATTATCGGTATGGGCGGGCCGCTTGAGCCTAGTCCTGATATGGCGACGATAAACTGGCCGCTTCCCGGGCCTATCTCTTCTAACTTCGGTTGGAGAAAGGATCCTTTTACTGGAAAGAAAGCGTGGCACAGCGGAGTGGATATTGCCGGAAAGACCGGTGATTCCGTTGCGGCAGCGTGGGATGGCAAGGTCATCTTTTCCGGTGAAAAAAAAGGATACGGCAAACTGGTAGTTCTGGAACACCCTAATGGATGGCGCAGTTATTACGGTCACAACAGCAAATTGGATGTAAAAGTCGGAGAAACGATCACGGCTGGCAGGAAAATTGCTGAAGTAGGTAGTACAGGACGTTCCACAGGGCCTCATTTGCACTTTGAAGTGCGACAGGGCGAACTTGCATGGAACCCTCAACAGATCAGATCTCGCCTGATGGCGGGGCTTCCCATCGGACGGGTAACGTAAAGGAGATACCATGTACACCGAAACCTACCAGAATTTACATCGTCAGGAAAAAGCACTTGAGGTGCTTGAGACATTACTTGCGGAAGAGTTTGCCGAGTTACGCGAGCGCAAACCGGAATCTATTACCGCTCTTGAGTTTTCGATCCATGAACTCATGCGTCAGATTGCAAATGAGCGTACTACGTTGAAAGAATCTTTGGGGGGGCAACGTCTGGCTGATGTTATCCAGATTCTTGCGGAAGAAGAGCAGGTAGAACTGAATGCTCTGCTTCAGCGCATAGATGTGTTGGAAAAGCGCTGTTCCCGACAGGCATCAATGAATGCTGAACTGGCAATGGCTCTGCATGACCAGAGTCAGGCACTGCTTAACCACCTGCAAAGTCAAATTCAACCACGCAACAACGCTACCTACGGAAGAACCGGAGCATACACGCAAAGTCGTCCGGAGGCCGTACTGATACACGGGAGACTGTAAATGGCTATAACCTCGTTACTTAATTTAGGCGGAAATACCGTCTACACTCCTCCTAAGGATATAAAGCTTACTGATAGCAATATTCCGGTTCGTAATACTGGAAATATTGTGCCTGCCGACCAGTCTGGTCAAAGCACCGGTATCTATTATCTGCCGGGTCTTATGAATATCAGTACGACTGGTAACGAGGTGGTATCCCGTTTTGTTGAGCAGGTTGAGCAGCAGAAGGTGGCTCGAACATCCGACTTTGCGCGCTGGGACAGCCAACATGAGATGTTACTGAATATTGATTCCATGTTCGCCACAGAAGAAGTTCTGGGGTCACAAGATACGATCAGCCATTTTTTTGATAACTGGAAAATACTGAGCATGAAGCCGCAGGATGAAGAATCCAGACAAAGTGTACTGGATGGCGCGGATTCGTTGGTTCAGATGTTACGAGGCCAGCGGGAAATGCTGGATTCAACATCTCAGGCTCTGGCTGAAGGCGTTCAGGAATCTCTCGTAGAGCTTAACGATAAATTGCAGGCTCTCGTGGATGTAAATGCGCGTTTGGCATCTCCAGAAAGTGTTGGTGCACGCAGTGATCTTATTCAAGAGCGGAACGCGATTGTCCATGCTATTTCAGAAAAACTGGACATTGAGACCAGTATTAATACCCGTGAGCAGATGCAGGTTTCCACTCGTTCCGGATTCACGTTGGTGGATGCAACATCTGCATATACGTTACAGTTGAGCGAACCCTCCATCACTTCCCGCCTGACTCCGGCATCAAGTTTTGATGGTACTGTCAGTTTTGAAGGCAGATCTTCCCGCGAAGTTGTTCTTGAGATCACTCAAGGGGGAGCTGTCGGAACGGGAGATGTTCGCTTCAGAGCATCGCTTGATGGCAAGCGTTCATGGTTGTCGGATGCTGAAGGTAATGATTTACAATTTGCCGTAGCCTCAAATGGTACAGCTCCATCTGTACAGAAGCTGGCAGTGACTTTTAATGCTAACTCCGGCTTGCTGGCAGCAGGGGACACGTTTGCGATAATCCCTAAACAGCATGTAACCGGATTTACCCCTCAGGGGCGTGTTAACTTAACACCGCAGACCTTTTTTGACGGAAGCGATAACGAGCTACGCATTACCGGTGGGCAGATTGCCGGATTGATGCAGCTGCGTGACAATAAGCTTGGTAATTATGCCGAGAAGCTGGATGACCTTGCGTCTACCATTATTACAGCAGTGAATGCGGTGCATGCACAAGGTGCTTCAACCGCAGTTCATTCCGAAATCAGCGCTACAAACAGTGTAGTAAATGCTGATGTGCCGTTAGCAGGCAACAGTTCCGGGCTTGCAACCGCTACAAGCGTATCTGCCGGTAAGATGACGTTGTTTGCTACAAACGCGGAAACAGGTAAGCCTGCACCGACAACCGCTTACGGAATAATAGATTTTTCTGGTGTCGCGCCGTATGTCCGTGATTTTGATCCGACTGTTCATTCTTTGAACAACGTGCGTGATGCTATTAACAGTTCTCTGGGACAGTTTGGATCTGCGACTGTTGAAAACAATACGTTGCACATTACTGCTGCAGAGAATCATACGCTTTCTTTTGGTGAAGACAGCTCTCACTTGTTTGCCGCTTTAGGGATGAATACTTTTTTTGCAGGAACATCTGCAAAGAATATGGAAGTGCATGAGCGAGTTCGTGAAGATGCAGCTGCAATTAACGCAGGTGTTGTAAACAACGCAGGTTCTGTTGCAGTAGAAAGTAATGATACTGCACGATCCATTGGTGCGTTGAAAGAGGCTTCATTCTCGTTCAGCACACCTGGAGAAGCAACAAAAACAGTGAGTGCCCGTGAGTACTATTCTACGTTGAGTGCTCAGGCAAAAGATGATGCAACGAAGGCATTATACAAAACGCAATTTAATGAAGCCCTGCTACTTGACCTTTCTCGTCAGAATGCCACAATACACGGCAGTAATTTGGATGCTGATATTTCCGAAATGACGAGATTCCAGCATTCCTACAAGGCGGCAGCAAAGCTTATTACTTCTGCGGAAGATATGATGCAGGTAATTGCGGGGATGCCTAACTAAGTTGAAAACACTGTGAAATGGCGGATGCCGTTTGTCGCAGTTGTTCCTGCGACAGCAGGTTTTTGTCATAAACCTCAGCAAGAGTAGTGACGCCTATGCTTATACTGACCCGACGCGCGGGGGAGAGCTTGTGCATAGGGGACAACATAAAGGTCACAGTCCTCAGTGTACAAGGAAAGCAGGTAAAAATTGGATTGGATATACCGGATGGAATGCCGGTATACCGCGAAGAAGTTTATTTGCGAATTAAAGAACAGAACCGTCAGGCAAGTGAAACGCTCGACACAGACTTTTTAATGGCTACAGAATTATGGAAAAGCAAAAAGAAATAGTAATCGAAACCCGAATTGGTACACAGAGTATCTCTATGGACAAAGTCATTGAGTTTCCCCGTGGACTGTTGGGTTTTGAAGATCATCACAGCTTTACGTTGTTACAGCTTCGGGATGCGTCACCATTTCTTGTTCTGCAAAGTATGGACGCCCCTAACCTGGGCTTCCTTGTGGCAGACCCATACAGCTTTATTGATGACTATCCTGTTGTCATTAACTCAGTGGATGAAGAAACCTTGCAGGTTGATGATCCGGCTGATGTCGCCGTGTTGGTAACAGTGACCATACCTCATGGAAGACCGGAAAACACTGCGTTGAACCTTTCCGGCCCGATTCTGGTGAACAGAAAGAGTCGTCGTGGTGTGCAAACTCCATTGACGGACAAAAATGTACCGACGCAACTTTATTTGAATATAGAAGGCAAATAGTTTCGCCGTTGCGACCGATCTTGAGTGAAAAGAAAAGGGTGAGTTGATTGTAATCAACTCACCCTTTTTATGTCATATCTCGTCGATACGCTTTTTCATGTGTGTTTTAACGCAGTGTCGGATTTAGCGCACACATGCCGCAACTGTTGCGGACGTATCATGTTCGATGAACAGGCTAGATAACTTTGTTCAGTGCGTATTCGATAATGCCTTCCGCACCTTCTGCTTTCAGGCGCGGGATAAGGTCACGAACAAGACCTTGATCCACCACGATTTCAACAGAGTGCCATGCAGTATCTTTAAGCTCTGCAATGGTCGGGGAGTTCAGTGATGGAATTTCATTCAGAATTTCAGGAAGCTTGTCACTTGGTACGTTCATTTTGAGGCCGACAAGTGATTCTGCACGCAGAGCACCCTGAAGCAGCAGATCAATCTGTTCGATTTTGCGGCGTTTTTCAGGATCAGCCCATGCTGCTTCACTGGTTACAAGCTGGGTGTTGGTAACAAGTACTTCTGCGATAATACGCAGGCCGTGTGCACGGATGGTAGTACCTGTTTCGGTTACTTCAACAATAGCATCAGCGAGTCCTTCAACTACTTTTGCTTCTGTTGCACCCCATGAGTACTGAACATCTACGTCGATGTTAGCATCTTCAAAATATTTTTTCGTAACGCCGAGCAGTTCGGTTGCAATGCGTTTGCCTGCGAGATCTTCCGGACGTTTGTACGGAGAGTCGCCAGCTACAGCAAGCACCCAGCGGGCAGGGCGGTTGGAAACCTTAGAGTATACAAGGTCTGAAACAACTTTAACATCAGCACCTGTTTCCAGCAGCCAGTCTTTACCAGTAAGACCTACGTCAAGGATTCCGTCTTCAATGTACGAAGGGATTTCCTGAACGCGGCAAAGACGCGCGGTAATTTCCGGATCATTGATTTCCGGAAAGTAGTTTCTGTGGTGCTGGTGAATTTTCCAACCGGAACGCTCGAAGAGGCTGAGGGTTGGTTTTTCAAGAGAGCCTTTAGGCAGACCGAGTTTGATAATAGGATTGGTAGAAGACATTATGAGTAGACCTCCTTAGGGTCGAAAACTAACGGCGAGCAGATTGAGATGTCGCCTTCATTGTTACGTTCGCGATAAAAACAGCTTTTATACCCTTTATGGCAGGCCGCGCCGCCTTTTTGCTCTACGATCAGCAGAATAGTATCGCTGTCGCAGTCAAGGCGCACGGCCTTGATATGCTGGGTATGTCCTGACGTTTTGCCTTTATGCCAAAGCGCGTTACGGCTGCGGCTAAAGTAATGGGCTTCGCCCGTTTCAAGAGTCCTGTTCCAAGCTTCTTCATTCATATAGGCCATCATGAGCACTTCGCCGGTCGCTGCATCTTGAGCGATAGCGGGAACAAGACCACCTGTTTTCGCAAAGTCAGGGGTAAAGTCTGTCATTTAAGTCCCTTTGGTAGTCTTTGTTATAATGTTTCGGGAAGGATTTCCAAATTTGTAAATTGTATGCCTAACTAATAATTTAACCGGTGGCAACACCTTGAGGGTACAAAACATAGGGAATACGGCGCTTTTTTACTTTTTGTGCTCTCTATTGCTTTGTAATGATTCTGGTGGCTTCAGAAAATTTTCCCTGAATTTTGGCTATTGGAGCTGTTTCCTGATCCTCCAAAACTCGAAAAGGGGGTGCTTTTGGATATTGTACGAGTACTATCGAGCAACATCTACGTGGATAGATGCCAAATGTTCCAGTTCTTCACTTAGGGAGAGAGCATGGCTTAATGTATCTGCCCAACAGACGAGACCGTGTTTTTCCATGTACACAGCATCGTGAGTGATTGCGGCTTGTCCTGTTGCCTTAGCCAGTTCAACAGTCCCCGGTTCAAATGCCGGTGCAGTTGTCATGCGAGAGCCGATAAGCTCAGTTTCAAAAATTGGAAGCTTCAGCATTTTAGCTGGTTCAACAAGCACTCCCAGCGCCAGAATTTTAGGCGGGTGTGTATGAAGAATGGCACGAGCTTTTGGCTGGTTGCGATAGATTTCGAGATGCATTTCGCCTTCAGAAGAAGGTTTGCTGCCCGCAAGAATATCACCGCTGGCAATATCAACCAGAACAAAATCTTTTGGTTCAAGACACCCTTTCGCTGACCCTGTGGCTGTCATGAGGCATGCATCACCAAGTCTGATGGAAGCATTGCCGTTGAAGCCGGAAAAGAGTCTTCTGCTCCATGCTCTGCTGCATACAGAGGTGATGACTTCAATATCTTCACGACGAATGCCATGAGGAGTAATCATGGTACTTGGCGTCGGTGTCTTTTTGATGTCGATAAGAGGTGTTTTGTCTAACGCTTCAAGTGGCTCAACCCGTAATTTATTACCGGAAATTTCCAGTACGGTTACAGTGTGAACACCGATTGGGTTAGGACGGGCTGGTGAGCGAGTAGCAAATACCCCGCGTTTAGGACGTGAACGGTCACCTCTAGGATGAACCGTCATGGTCTCCCTGTCTGCTTTATGAAACCATGTGAGCAGGTCGAGGCTCTGTCCTACATATATTTCAGACAGTCCTTCAGCGTATTCCGGTTTCAACTCAACCCATGCTTCTTTCCCGCCTTCATTCCCTTGTTTGGGGCATGCATCAAGGTCGTTAAACTGGGTACGGACGTTGCCGATAAAGTGAACTTCAGCTGTCATAGTATTTTCCTATTCACCAAAAGAATTATGCATAGTGTGAGCGAGGAGAGTTCCAAAGATTGAGTCTAGTACAGCAACTATACCGTTGTGCAAGAAGCTCGGATTGTCTTAAGCGAAATGGTCGAAACCGTGCTCGGTAACGGTCTGTCCGTTAAGAACAATATTTCCGTTTCCGGTTACTATGCCAAGTTTTTGTATTTGTGGAAGTTTTACACCCAGTTCTGCAAATATGGAAGCAGGACATGTTCCCAGTAACGCATAATCTTCGCCACCTTTAAATGCTTCGAAAATAGGATCGAGATCTTTTTCCAGTGCGTATGAAAGTTGTTCTGTATGCAACATATCGGTGGTGATAGTGATGCTGGCACCTTTGGTAGATGGTTTGTCGGCTGAGGCTGCTGTTTTTTCTCCCAGCAGGCGTGGAATGTCGCGTGCGAGACCGTCGGATAAGTCCATTAAGGTCACGCCGCTGTAAGCAGAAAGAATTTGTCCGGCTTCAATCTGTGGCACAGGGCGTAAATGTGCTTTGGTTGCAGCAGGGTATTCGTCAACTGCATTGCGTCCGATGCTTTCCAGCGTACTGAGTCCTGTTCGGGCAAGTCCCAGCGTTCCTACTAAAAAGATAATATCTCCTTCAGAACAGCCTGTGCGGCTTAAAAAGACAGGTGTGCCGCCTGCTGTGCGGGTTGGTGCTCCCCATATTGTGACAGAAGTGCCAAGAATTGGAGATTTGGAAAGATCACCGCCTGCCAGAGGCACATTGAACTGCTTTGCCAGTCCGGCCATACCACCGAAAAATTCATCCCAATATATTTGATTGCGCCCTTCGGGGATCATGAGATCGAGAGAAAATCCGAGTGGAGTTGCACCGGAGGCAGCGATATCGCTGAGGCTTACTGCCAGTGCTTTGTATCCGATATCTGCCGGAGCAAAGTACTGTTCACGGAAATGGATGTCTTCAAGAAATAAGTCAGAAGACAGGCAGATTCGCTCAGGGCATGAAAGAACCGCGCAGTCGTCTCCTCTGCCTACAATAAGGTGGGCATGGTTGTTTGGAAAATGCCGATCAATACAATCTAAAAATGCGACTTCTGAAGAGAGTTTTTTGTGCGTCATGGAAAAAGCTCCTGAAAGTTGGGGACGACAGTAGGTTGCAGTCCCTGAATATAGCGTGTTTGCCGTTAATCGTCATGGATTTTGGATTAGTCTTCCATAACGAGGTAGGCTTCCATGATGACTTTAAGTCCGAAGCCGGGGAAGTTTACACGGTATTTATCAGGTGGCAGGTGCTGAATGATTTTTCCGCGACCGAAAATTTTATGTGTGCAATGCCCAAGTTTTCCGCCACCGACAGAGGTGCTTGAAGATGCGCTTGCTGTTGGTTTTGGTGCAGCTTTTCCGTTTTGTTTAGGCGCTCTGTGAGGCGGGGTGCTCGTCGGACGTGCGGTTTGGGTAACAGTACCGGAGTAGTTTTCACGCCATTCTTCGTACATGGAACCGGGGATATCGCGTACAAAAGGACTTGGGATAGCCGGTTCGTTGCCTCCGGTACCGCGTGCGTACAAAGAGGAAGGTACAAAGAGTCCAAGGTATTTTCTGGCACGGGTACACGCAACATACATGAGACGGCGTTCTTCTTCGAACTCGTCAGCTTTTTGCACAGCATGACGAGACGGGAAGCGGTCCTCAACCAGATCGATTATGAGTACAGCATCCCACTCCAGACCTTTTGCAGAATGGATAGTGGAAAGAGTTACGAGATCTTCATCTTCCTCATCCTTTTTCTGGGTAGGATCTTCCAGAGAAAGGTCAGAAAGGAACAGGTCTATATCGGAATAGCCGGACGCAATCTGTACAAGCTGCTCAAGACCATGTTCACGGCGTGGATAATCGTCAGGGTATATGGTTTTAAGCTTCGGCTTATAATGAGCGAGAACTTCTTCGAGCAGCTCAACAGGTTCAAGGCGTTGACGGCGTAATGAGTCAATAAGGTCAAGATCTTCTCGAAGCTCAGGGTAGCGGACAAGCGCTTTTTGCAGCTTTGAGGGATCTTCTGCTTGTGTAGCCTCATAGATACGGAGTGAGGTTTTTGGACCTACACCTTTGATGTTGGCTGTAAGGCGATTAAAAGCAGGAAGATCCAGCGGATTCATCAGCAGACGCACGTAGCTCATAACATCTTTTACATGAGCAGCATCAGAGTACTTAAGGCCGCCGTACTTGCGGAATTTCAGTCCCAATTTATTCAGCTGCATCTCAACATGATAGGATTGGTAACCAGCGCGGAAGAGGACAGCAATTTCTTTATTTTTGTACTTCTTGCGCAGCTTGCCAATTTTATCCACGACCATTTTAGCCTGTGTCAGGTCAGAAAGAGGGATAAGTACTTCAGGCTTACGACCGTCTTTTTTGTTTGAGAACAGATTTTTTTGAAACGCCTGTGGTGCTTCTGCAAGAATGGAGTTCGTCAAATCAAGAATTGGCTGGATGGAACGATAGTTTTCTTCCAGCTTAACCATTTTGCAGCCCGGGAAAAGTTTTGGGAAGTCGAGAATGTTCTGCACGTTTGCGCCGCGGAATGCATAGATAGACTGAGCATCATCACCGACTGCCATAACGTTGCCGTGCCCACCGGCAAGAAGACGGACAATTCGAGCCTGAACAAGGTTTGTATCCTGATATTCATCAACCATGATGTATTTGAAGCGCTGCTGGTAGTACTCACGAACTTCCTTATTTACGGTCAGCAGCTGTTCAAGCTTAAAGAGCAGGTCATCGTAATCGAGAAGACCATGCTGTGCTTTGTACTGTTCGTATTCAGAACCTATGTTAGCTATATCGTCACGGTAAGCTGCGAGGTGGAATGCTTCGCGACGAAGAATGTCGTGAAGATCCATTTCTTTGTTACGGCTTTTGGAAAGCATGCCCATGACCGTTTGAATTTTTGGAAACGACTTGTCCCCTTTGCCGATTGCAAGAGTGTCTTTGCAGTACTTGAGCGCGCCGTTAGCATCAGCAGAATCCATGATAGAAAGAGAGCCTTCATACTCTTCCGGTGGATTCTGCCGCAACACAGAGTAGGCAAAAGCGTGGAATGTGCCGCCGGTGATGTTGCCGACAGAGTGTCCGAGCAGTTCTGTGGCACGCTGGAGCATTTCTTGCGATGCCTTACGGGTAAAAGTAAGCAGCAAAATTTCGTGAGGCGATACACCTTGCTCAATCATGTTTGCAAGTCGGTATACCAGTGTACGGGTTTTACCGGAACCGGCACCCGCAATAACAAGCATAGGGCCTTCAAGAGTCGTTGCCGCTTCATATTGGGCAGGGTTCAATTCGTTTTTGTAGTCGATCATGATTTCATGCGGGTTTGCCTTTTGCTGCCGGAGGTCGGTTCTCGCCTCTTACGGTAAAGGAAACCCTTTGGGCAAAAGGGTTTTTCTTCAGAATTTTCCCAAAAAACTATGTATGGTTGGATTGGGGCTGAAGATTGAAGGTCGTATGTATTACTAAAAGAGCATGCTATCTAAAAGCCACCCGTAGGCTATCTTTCTGAAAGATGAAAGTGGCGTAAAATCTCTGTTCCCACATCTCGTACCCGCTGCGGGGTAGTGCCGTGGCTGTCGTAGAAAAATGTATCTTGAACTGTGTGTGTGCCGGTGCGCCCAAAAAATCCAAATGGTTCCCGTCTGTTAAATTTCGCTTTTAGGTCGAATCCAGCAACTGGTTCGCAGACAAGGTTTGGTGCAAACTGTGCCATTTTTCCCGTGTACAGCTCGTTACCCTTATGTATTTTTTTGAACACATGGCGACCATTATAGGTAACGGACATGAGCCGTTCAACAATACGTTGTTCTAGCGCAGGAACATCGGAATCTGCAACTGTTCCGCGGGCAAATCGGCTTGCAGTGTGGATATATATTCGTCCCGGATCAAGCGCGAATGCTTTGCTTGCGGGGGAAATTTGTTGTGGATCAAGTTCGTTGCATGCTTCCGGTGGCAGAAGTGTTCTGAATAAATCCATTTCGCGAAGCAAGGCGTGTAGATCTACTTCTGTGATGAGTCGAGTAAATCCATGGTCTGCCAGCGAGAGTAGTCGCTTTGGCTCTGGTAATGCCTCAAACGCATCTAGAACTTCTCCAATCAGTCCATCCCATTCCTCAAGAAGCAGCAGGCATTCCTCGTGCCACGGATGTTCTTTTTCCTCAACGGCATCATAGAAAAAATGAAAGAGTCTGTCTGTTTCTGTAAGAACAAAGATAAAGAGATCCCATGCGCCGTCTTTCCAAAGCAAAGAAAAGGCTTTTCTGCGAGAGACCAGCGTTTTGCGAAGTTGGTCAAGCAGATAAGCAGGATCTGCCGCGCCTTTGGTGGTGTCGGCTTCAAGTAAAAAATCAGCACCAAGCATATTCTGAAGAAATTTGGGAAATACGGCCTGTGAAAGTTCTTCGGCCACAAAGCCGGAGATGAGCATTCCGTTAATACGCCGTGCAGGATACGTGTTGGGCAGATTAATACTGCGGGAGTGTAGCCCCTTTTCGGCTAATCGATCAAATATAGTCGGGTGCTGTGGCTGTTCAAAGTTACAAAGCCCCATGGTGTAGTCGCGGCTATGGATTCGGGTAAAACCGTATACTCCATGCTCGCCGGGGCCAGCAGCTGTGTAAAAGCTGGTCCAGTTTACAGGGGATAATTCCGGTAACTCAGCCTGAAGTTCTGTTGCTTGTCCTGTGAGGCGTGCAAGAGATGGAAAGCGTCCTGAGGCTGCCAGCTTTTTTGCGAGGGATAGCGGGAGGCCGTCTAAACCAAGAACAACAAGTTTACCGTTTGGGGATGTGTTTTTTTCTACAGATGCCATGAAAGGTTGTTTACCAGATGGCTATTCACAGGGCTAGTGAAGAAAAAGGTAGTGTGTTGTCACATAAGGGGGCTGTCTTTTCTATAGTGTCATAGTAATGTGTTGTGTTAAATGAATAAATTTTAAATATCGAGCTTAGGTAGTGATATGGCAATGTGTGCATAATCGCACATTGATAAAAAAAGTTAAAATGATGTAAGTGAATAATGACATATAAAAAGTAAAACACTTATTTTTTACGCTAATACGCCGATACTTTTATACGCTTTACATTAATTCATTCATACAAACTTTGGGGGTACAATGAATTTGTTATCTAATGTTTCAATGAAGCCGAAACTTATTGGATATTTCCTTGCTGTTGGGCTTCTACCGCTCATTGTTATTGGTCTAGTTTCAAGTAACACTGCGTCTGATGCATTAATGCAACAAGCTTATGCTCAGCTTGAAACAGTAAAAAATTCAAAAAAACATGATGTACTGAAAATTCAAGAAGACTGGAAAAGTTCACTACGTGGTCTTGTAGGGACAGTCGGTCATTTGAAAAAATCTGCTTTTGATAAAATGCATATTATTCAAATGCAGAAGCAAAAAGAAATTGAATCTTACTTTATTGAACAGGCTTCAAAAGTAACGTTGCTTGGTCGTGACACTGACCTTAATAAAATCACGTATGAATTTTCAGCACTTTCCAAAGCTGGAGCTCAAAACACTGAATCTTGGCAAAGGCTCGATTCTTCTTCAGGTTGGCGTATGCGAAACCTGTGCAGTAAGAACGGCTGGAGTGATGTCCTGCTTATCAATCCTCAAGGAGAGATTGTTTATACGGCCAAGAAGAACCGTGACCTTGGGGAGAACCTGGCGACAGGTCGCTTGAAGAGATCAGGGCTTGGAAAAGCTTTTGCGGAAATGAAGGCCAAGTCTCACAGAAGTAAATTTGTAGATTACGAAATTTACACTCCCGCAGGTGAACGTCCTGTGTCATTTATTCTGACACGTCTTATCGACGCAAGAAGCCAGTTCACAGGATACATCGCAGTAGCGATTCCTGAAGCAGCTATGAACCTTATTACGCACGATAGAACAGGTCTTGGCACTACAGGTGAAACCTACTTTATTTCTCTTGATGGAAAACGTTCGTCATTACGTAGTACCCTTGTAACTCTTGGGGATGGTGCGTTTGGCGTTGGAACATTTATTTCAACAGATTATCTTAAAACGGTAAAAGAAACTGGCAAACCGGTACAGGGACTTTTTATCGACAGTGTAGGAACTCTTTGTATGGTGCTTGCTCAGCCATTGCATATTACAGGAGTAAACTGGGCTGTAGTTGTTAAGATTAATCTTGAAGAAGTGTTAGCCAATGAAGAAAAAGACGGCTCAAGCTTGTTTAAGGATTTTGCAGCAGAAAGTGGTTTTGCTGACTTGTTCCTGATTCAGAAAGATGGGTATGTGTTTTACAGTGTGCAGCAGGAAGCAGACTATCATACCAATATCCGTACTGGAGAATTTTCAAATACAAAGTTTGGTGAAGTTTTTAAAAATGTGATGGAGTCTGGTCAGACTGTGATCAGTGATTTTGCTCCATATGCGCCAAATAAGGGGTTGCCGTATGCATTTTTGGCTCAGCCGATTATGCATAATGGTGAGATTGAATTTGTTGTCGCTCTCCAAATGTCACTGGATTCCATTAATAGCATAATGGAACAGCGCGCAGGCATGGGGAAAACAGGACAGTGTTATCTTGTTGGCAGTGACAATCTTATGCGCTCAAAAACATTCTTAGATCCTCAAACGCGAAATGTTTCTGCCTCTTTTGCTGGATCTGTAGAAACAAATGGCGTTGATACCGAGGCTACGAAGCTTGCATTGGCAGGTAAAAGTGGAACTCTTGAGGTTGTCGGATATAACGGTGCTACCGTACTTTCCGCTTTTACTCCGGTAGAGTTCGGCTCTGCTAAATGGGCACTTATCGCTGAAATTGATCAGGCAGAAGTCACGACTCCGGTAGGGGCATTGAAGCAGGACATTTGGATAATGTCCTTAGGTATTGGCTTGCTTGTGGCCATTTTTGCATACCTCATTGCGATAAGTATTACGAAACCGTTAGGCCGTGTTGTAGAGTTTTCAAAGCAGATTGCTCGAGGAAACTTTGAAGCATCTTTGAATATTGATCAAGAAGATGAGATTGGGCAACTTGCTGCTGCTTCACGTGCTATTCCGGCAACGTTAAAAGACGTTACTGGAACCGTAGAAGTTGTCAGCGAAGCGGTAAGTCGCGGTAATTTGAGGGAGCGTGCAGATGCATCTCAATTTAATGGCGGCTACAATCAGTTGATTCACAATACAAACGCGCTGTGTGACCTTTTTGTTGAGTTTCTTGATGCTATGCCGGTGGTATTGATGTCTGTTGATACCAACTCTAATATTCTGTTTATGAACCAGTATGGTGTCCATGTTGGGGCAGATATCAATCCTGAAAAAGTAGCTGGCAATAAGTGTTTTGATACAATGCACTCAACCGATTGCCGAACAGAACGTTGCGTTTGTGATCGTACAATTGAGAGTGGTGAGCGTGAAGTTTCTGAAGCTGATATGGTCATTGATGGCGAAGGCTCGCACGCAAGTTTCTCTGCAATTCCGATTCGCGTGGAAAATGAAGTTGTCGGTGCACTGAAGATCATTGTAGACCAGACTGATATTACCAAAGCACAGCGTAAAATGCGTGATCTTGCTGAAAACGCAGTGGATATCAGCAGTCAGCTTTCCTCTGCTGCTGAAGAACTCTCTGCTCAGATCGAACAATCCAGTAAAGGTGCTGATGTTCAGCGTGAGCGCGCTTCAGAGACAGCAACGTCAATGGAACAGATGAACGCGACAGTTCTTGAAGTTGCTCAAAATGCGTCGCATGCTGCTGAAAACTCAGAGCAGACTCGTGCAACGGCACAGGACGGTGCTGCTGCGGTTCAGGATGTACTGGATACGATCAGTGCTGTTGAGTCCATTTCTCATGAATTGACAGAAAGCATGAACGAATTGACCACACAAGTGTCATCAATCGGTGATGTTATGAATGTGATTAACGACATAGCAGACCAGACAAACTTGTTGGCATTAAACGCTGCAATTGAAGCAGCAAGAGCTGGGGACGCTGGACGTGGTTTTGCTGTCGTTGCGGATGAAGTACGCAAACTTGCAGAAAATACAATGAATGCTACCGATCAGGTTGGTTCTGCAATTACGTCGATCCAACAGGTGACACAGCAGAATATGGAAGAAGCTCAGCGTACGGTTAAGGCTGTGGAAACGAGTACTGCTCAAGCTCAGCGCTCAGGAGAACTTCTTTCAAGTATTCTGTCGTATGCAAATGACTCTGCCGATCAGGTGCGTGTGATTGCGACTGCAGCTGAGGAACAATCTGCTGCCGCAGAAGAAGTTTCTCGTGCAACAGAAGAGATTAATAAAATTTCTTTTGAAACGTCACAGGCAATGACGCAGTCTGCAAGTGCTGTAACAGAGCTTGCAAGTCTTGCAGAGCGGCTTAATGCGCTTATCAGTGAAATGAGATAATATTAGTTAGAAGTAACAATCCCTGCATTCAATCTGAATGCAGGGATTTTTTGTAATGTAGTTTGCTCTACTATTTTTAGGGTCGAAATAGCTGCGGGTATTGTTGACGGTTGACATAACGTGCATGTGATGGCTTGTATGTTTTTGGTATTTCACAAAGCAGGAGTCACAGATGGCAACATTTGATTGCGAAGTTTTAGGCTATGTTCAATACAATCCAGAATTAAGTTACGCAGAGTTAATAGAGTGTGAGGAAGAACTTAAAGAGCAGCTGACAGAAGCATTGCATGCGCAGGGTGCAGAGCATCTTGATTTTTTTGCTCTTGATGACGGGTTGCGCATCCAATTTGTTCTAAGTGACTATGACGAAAGCTTGTTGCATGGTATCTGTGACGCTGTGGTGCCATTTTTTCCAGTTCAAACAATAGCGCGCCTGTATGCTATTCAGAAAAACTTAGAAAGCTCCTCATTGTACCAGTTCGCAAATGGTGGCTGGAAAGAGGCGGGCATCGATATTTCGTCTGGAACATGCGTGTAGAAAGAAAAAATAAAAAAAATGCATATTCTGGTTGACGACATCCCGCTTAGCGGTATAGAAGTCTTCACCTTTTCTGTGCCCGGGTGGTGGAATTGGTAGACACAAGAGACTTAAAATCTCTCGTCCGCAAGGACGTGCCGGTTCAAGTCCGGCCCCGGGTACCAGAACAAAAAAAGCCGTTATGAAGAATATATTCTTTGTAGCGGCTTTTTTTGTTTTTTCTTGTTAACAGCTACTGTTCGCCTGCCTTTTTAGTCTGGCTAAGAAAAATCAAGTGACGAAATCAGTCTGATTGTTTGTTCGTAGATTTTTTTGAGATCGTCATTGTTTGGACGACCTTCAATATTGCCTAACCGCCCTTGTGTATTAAATATGTGCATTTTTTCAGGAACAAAAGCTCCGGGGATGCACCATTCGTCAGCAATTGTAATACCCAAGTGGTCAAATAGTTGCCCCATATATTTTACCGCAGGTATTGCTTCTGCTTCACCAGTGTGTGGGCCGCCGTATGTGCAATAAACGCAGACATGTTTTCCTGAAACTCTCGGTGAGTTTGGATGAATCAAGTTATGTTTTCGCGCTTCCGCAAGTTGCCTGTCGATGAAGCTGAGCATGTTTTTATCTGGAAGCCACGTGTACACACCGGAACCGGCAAAGGTCATATCATATTCGAGTAGGTCTAACGTGTTATGCTGATCACGTGCGTTAACTGTAGTGACAGAGCATCCCGCCTCGAGACAAGCCTTCTCGACCTCTAATGCAACCTTACGCGTTTGCCCGTTTAATGATGAATACAAATTTAAGACGGTAATCATACGTGCTCCTTATCTGGTTTGAGGGGCAGATTCGGAAAGAATGGGACAGCTTTTTTAGCATCGACGGCGAGAATCGTACGAAAATAGTTTAGAAGCTAAACTATTTAATTGCAGAGCGTTCGCCAAAAAGTTCTTCCATTCTCTCATCCACAACGTTTTCTACAACTGAAAGAATGGCTCCAGCCATAGCAATCTGGGGATCAGAAAAGTCTCCAAGTTTTTCTTTCAGGGTTAGTAGATGCCTCTCGTGAAATTCTTTATGAGCCTCAAAAGCTTTCCAACCGGAGTCAGTTAAAGTGATCTCTAATTCTTTATAACTGTCCGGAGCTTTACCTTTCTTTAAGACTCCCTTCTTTTCCAACTTTCCGATCATCTGGGATGCTGCACTTTTCGTAACACCCAGTATTTCTCCGAGTTGTTTTATATTACACCCCCGCTTCAGTCCTACTGCTTGTATGCAATGGACTTCCTTTGCTGTCAGGTCAAAATGCTCTCCAAAGTGAATTGGGAGTTTTTCAATCCGGCTGTGCTTATTGATGATTCGCATGAGCCTTTGTGTCAGATTTTGGATAGAATCAGATGTATGTTGCATGTCTAATTGGTAAAGCTGTTAAACTATTTTGTCAATGCACCGAAAATAAAGGATTGTTTCTTCCAAAATGCCCTGTAAAGGGTGGAAACTAATTGGATGACCTGTGAGCTATTTTGGGAACTAGAAAGAACGAAAGCTTTATTTGCTAGATGATATGCAAGACCACTCGGGGTGTTAGCGGAGGATAAAAATATAACATTTTTATCCTAATAATTCGGAAAATATAAATTTTTCCCACTCTTTTGTGTTGGGTTGCAAAATAAAAAATGGTAGGTGTTGCCTGTTTGGTTGACAGTGATAATCAATTTCAATATCTAGACATCGAAAAACAAACAGTTGTTTTGGTTGGTTAGATAAGTGCAAAAAACTCGTGCTGCGAAAAGTGGTACAGAGGAGTGCTTAAGTGGGGTGCTGACGTTGGTGAGGCAACACATCATGTTTAAATCGTTTTCCCGGGAGGGAGTTGGTGGATTTTTCAAGTCAGAAGCAGCATTTCTTAGAAGATAGCGGAGTCGTGTTCTATTTTAATGGGCCTGTATCGCAAAGCGTAGTCGAGGGAGTCGGTGACGCTATTAGAACAAAGTTACGGCATGAAGAAGTAGGCCTAGGGGCAATCCAGCGTGTGTTCACGATTTTGATCGAACAAATGCAGAATATTATACGGTATTCAGCAGATAGAGTTTTGAGTGATGAACGCGGAGCAGAGACCGCATGGGGGCAAATTATTGTCGGGCAGGATGATGAGGGCGGATACTATATATCCTGTGGCAACAGAATTCATGCATCACAGACGCAGAAGTTAGCGCATAAAATTGAGCAGGTTCAGCAAATGCCTCCTGAGGAGTTAAAACAGTATTACAAAAGAATGCGCAAGCAGGGGCCTGATGCTGACTCAAAAGGTGCAGGACTCGGTTTTATAGAAATGGCGCGTAAGGCACGTGCTCCGCTGGCGTTTTCTATCGAACCTTTGGATGAGATGTGTTCATTTTTTTCCATGAAAGTAAAAGCATAGGAGTTTTACAATGGATCAATTTGTAGTTGAAGCAACCAAATCTACACCAAGGATCAATTTAAATCCGGCAACACATACGCATGAGATAGCGGGTGAGTCATATCCGGAAAACAGCTTGTCTTTTTACGGACCAGTGTTTTCTTGGCTTAAACAGTATCTTGCAGATGCCCAAGGAAAAGCGATCAAGTTTTCAATGGATATTTTGTATTTTAACAGTTCAAGTTCAAAAGTTTTTATGGAGCTGTTTGAATTGCTTGATACAGCCGCAAGCTCAGGGGCTTCTATTGCTGTAGATTGGCGATATCATGAAGAAAATGAAGTAGCATTAGAGTGCGGTGAGGATTTTATGGAAGAAGTGGAGTCGCTTTCGTTTAATTTAGTCAGCTACAGCTAGCAAGGACTTAGCGTTGTGAACAACCTATTGTTTTGGCGAGGGGGAGCTGCTGCATTACAGGTTAAGACGACAGTCTTTTTTTGGATAGTATGCCTTATTGCAGCGGGTCTTGGCGGGGGAGCAGGGTATAGTTTTGGAGCAGGCGCAGCTACCTTTTCTTTATATCCTTTTATCGGAATAACCATTTTGGCTGGCGTGATAGTCCTTTTCGGAATTGGGCTGTGGGTTCGTTTTTCAGTGGGGAATCCTTTAGCAGGATTACTTTCTTCGTGTCAGAATGCATCAGATGACGACCTTCAATTTACACATACTGTTTCCGCAAATACGTTTTTACATGAATTTTCCGGTTCTCTGAATCGAGTGTTTACCATTGCGCGTGAATATAGAGACGAAATGGAAACAATAAAAAAAGAAGCGTTCAAAGAGTCCAGAACAACAGTACGCGCATTGCGCAAGGCAGAAAAAGCCGCTGAAAAAGCAAGCAGTTCAAGGGCAGAGGCGTTTGCCCAAGCTGCGGATAAGCTGGAAGGGATAACTAATGGCTTAACAGATAATTCACACCGCCTGTTTGCTTTGATGGGGGATGTTACTAAAGGTGCAGTGGAGCAAAAAGATGACCTTGTAACAGCAATAACCGCGATGGAAGAAATTACCATCGTTGCAAAAGAGATTTCAATTACCACACATAAGACGGCAGAAAACGCAAAGGGAACCATCAGTGTTGCCGAACAAAGTGCAGATGTCGTGCATAGTAACCTGAAAGCTGTTGAGCATATGAAAGCATCTCACTCAGAGCTTCAGGGGAATATGAATGAGCTGAGTGTGCAGGCTGCAAAAATTACAGATGTAATCGAGTTGATTGAAGATGTTGCAGATCAAACGAATCTTTTAGCATTGAATGCGGCAATTGAAGCGGCAAGAGCCGGTGAAGCAGGAAGGGGCTTTGCTGTTGTTGCTGATGAAGTACGTAAGCTTGCTGAAAGGACAGTAAATGCGACAGCAGATGTGCGTAAGATCATGTTTTCAATAGGTGATGTGATCAAGGAAAATGCTTTGTGCGTTGATGAGACAAGTAAGAAACTGGAAGAAGTGTACGATTTGTCACAACAATCTGGAAAATCGTTGGAAGATATTGTTGAGCTGGCTGGCAGTGCATCATCGCAAAATCAAAATATTGCTGCAGCAGTTGAACAGCAGGTGGCAGCATCGCGCAGAATGGAACAGCTGGTTCAAGGCATTAGTGATGTTTCTCAGCATACTGCTGAAATATCAACACAGGCCTCAGATGTTGTAGAATATGTGACCAGTCATACACAAAATTTGTGTACAGTTATTGATGAGTTTCACCAGCAGGGGCACATTCCTGTTGAAGCCGCAGCGTAGAAAATTTCTACCTGTCGTATGTATAAATGCTTATGTGGAAGGGGGCGTTGTCTCGACTAACTCTACGTAGGCAAGGAGATAGTAATGTCGTTTGCTAAGAGAGTGCTGGATGGTGTGGGTTGGTTTAATGTTGGATTGAAAATGAATTTCTTTCTCGCATTGTTTCTTGTAGCAGCCCCGCTGACAATTTTAATTTCCGGCGAAACACTCACCCGTACAGAGTTGCTGGATAAGCTTGGGCTGTGGGCAATACTAGGGCTTATTTCTCTGCTGCCGCTTTCAAAGCTTGTAACGTATCTTGTTGTTTTGTTCCCGATTAAACAACTCAATGGCCTTTGTCTTGATATTCAGAACGGGAACCTTAATCCTTTTAATGAAGTTCCGCCTGAACCGGCAAGTCAGGATGAGTTGCAGAAGTTGCGGCATAATATGTTTTGGATGGGACACGTGATCAGTAGCCGTCAAAAAGAGTTGAAAACAACAATGTCCATGCTTGAGGATGCGCAAAAGCAGATTCAAGGCTCTATTGATTATGCTGAAGTGATCCAAAAAGCTTTTCTGCCGGAAAAAAACGAAGTGGCATCTGTATTCAAGGATTCCTTTTTGTTGTGGAAGCAGCGTGACGGTGTAGGGGGAGATTCGTACTGGTTTAAAAAAACAGAGAATGGCTTTTTCCTCGCAATAATTGATTGCACAGGACATGGTGTTCCCGGTGCGTTTATGACTCTTATTGTACAGTCTTTGCTCGACAGATTGGATTCTTCAAAATTTGAGCGTGATCCGGCTGGAATTTTAACTGAAATGAATAAACAGATTAAGCTTGCACTTGCTGGAAACGATGCAGAAGCAAGCCCTGATGATGGCATGGACTGCTCGTTTGTTTATGTTGCTAATTCCGGAAAAGAAATGGTTTTCTCCGGCGCTCGAAATTATCTTATTCTTTGTAAAAAAGACGGTACTCTTGTTGAGTACAAGGGAGATAAAAAGGGTGTAGGCATGAACAAAACTCCAGAGGATTTTGCTTTTACGAACCAGCCTATTTCGTTGGAGAAGGGGGATCGCTTCTATATGCTTACTGACGGTCTTATTGACCAAGTCGGTGGGGATCGCCGACTGCCGTTCGGTCGAAAACGGTTTAAAGCAGTTATTGAGAAACAGCATGAAAGCATGGAGGCACAGCAGGATGAATTGTTCTCAGACTTCATTCATTATCAAGGTCATGAAAAGCGACGAGATGACGTTTTAGTTTTTGGCGCTGAAATGTAGTTACCAATCTAAACTCCGGAGAATGCCCGTACTGCATTTTCCGGAGTTTTTTTGTGTAAAAAAAGCTCCTGCACGTAGATGGGACTATCGGTATGTGCAGGAGCATAATGAGGCTACGTGAGACGTCGTAGCTGATGGACAGTGTTTTGTTATGTTGAAGGGTTGAAGTAGCGATTGGTAATGTACCCTGCCAGCAATCCCCATACAGGTGCGTTTATCCCCATAAAGGTAATGCCCGAAGCCGTAATAAGCAGGGTGATTAAAGCACCTTCCCGTACTTTTTCATCATCCATTGCCAGAAATAGACTGCGTTGAATGATACCCAGCAGGGCAAATCCTGCCAGCATTTGGGTTAATTCTTTAGGCATTGCCACAAAAAGAGCGACAAGGCTTGTGCTGAACAGACCGGCAAGAATGTAGAACACACCAGCACTGCTTGATGCCAGATAGCGTTTTTTCGGGTCAGCATCAGCTTCTTCCCCCATGCATATTCCTGCTGATATTGCAGCAAGGTTGCAGGTAAAACCTCCGAACGGAGCTGTAATGAGGTTCATGAAGCCTGTCCCCAAAAGGATTTTGGGAAACGGGACAGAATAATTATGGCTTTGAATCATTACAATGCCAGGAATATTTTGGGAAACCATTGTCACAAGGAATAAGGGGATGCTGAGGCTTACAATAGAGGGGATAGTCAATGTAGGGGACATAAAGACGGGTGCTGTTACTGCAAGCGGGCTGTCCCCCAGCGGCAGAGTACCTTGAAAATATGCTACAAATCCACCAACAAGAATGAGCATAAGCATTGTGTATCGAGGGTAGTATCGTTTGCCGATCAAGTAGGCTGCAAGCATACTTCCAAAGAGAATGGGAGTACTTTCCCACGGTGTAAATGTTTTGATACCAAACGGAATGAGGATGCCGGCAAGCATTGCAGTAGTAAGTGCTGTTGGAATCTTTTGAATAAAGGTGGAAAGTGATTTTGTAGCGCCGGTCAGAATAATGAGGAGTGCCGTTATGATGCAAGCACCGATCGTTTCAGATAAGGAAAACCCCGTTACGCTGCTTGCAAGTAGCGCCGCTCCGGGGGTAGACCATGCTGTCAGTACAGGAACTTTGTATCGCATAGAAAAGAAAATTGTGGTTAATCCCGAAGCGATCCCAATGGCAAAAAGCCAGCTTCCCACTTGGACGGGGGTAGCTCCAGCTCCCATAGCAGCTTCAATGACAAGTACAACAGAGCATGTGTATCCAACAAGAATTGCCGCGAGTCCTGATGAGATATGGCTGATTGACAATTTATTTAGCATGCGTTTTCCTTCCGCTTGAGATATGTTTTGTGCGTTATAACGTACGACATGACTTTCTGTACTATTGTGCGCTATAGCGTACAATCTTTTTTTGGGAGAACTTGATGAATTCTAAGGCATTTGTCTTACAAATTTCGCAACGGTTAAAGATGTTACGGGCACGCCGAGGCTGGAGCCTTGACGCAACAGCGAAAAAAACTGGTGTTTCTAAGGCAATGCTCGGACAAATAGAACGTGGGGAGTCCAGCCCTACAATTGGGACGTTGTGGAAAATTGCCAGCGGGTTTGAAACATCGTTTTCTTCCTTTTTTTCAGGGCAGGCAGAAAAAAAGGAACCGTCTGTCACGTTTCCTCACGATCCATTAATGCAGATTCAAACAGTTTTTCCTTATTCCTCTGACACAAGGATGGAAGTGTTCGAAATTACCCTGTGTTGTGATCATGAGCAGCAGTCTTCTCCTCACCAGCCTGGTGTTATTGAGCATGTGATTGTTCAGGAAGGAACACTCGAGTTTTATTTTGACGGCATATGGCATGCACTCGAACAGGGAGAAAAAACACGATTTTTTGCAGATCAACCTCATGCCTACAGGGGGGTTGGTGCAAAGGCCGTGTTTCAAAATATAATTATTTATCCATGCAATAACTGCGATTCCCACATCGAATAAGTGGGGCGAAAAAGCACTAATGAATATTGCATTAGCTTTATTATAAGGGGGCAAAAATAATGCATATTATTTTTGTAACAGAAATATGGGGAAAGACACCGCATGTAGATTCCATGGTATCTTTTTATGAAGAAACAGCAGAATCAGTGACTGTAGTCGATCCTTATGACGGGACAGATCCTGCTTTCACAAGTGAAGAAGAGGCGTATCAGAAATATAGTGCTGTGTGCGGGCATGATGCATACGCTAAGCGAGTTATTGACGCTGTGAAACAGGCACAGGAGCCTGTTTATCTTGTTGGTTTTAGTGCAGGAGCTGGTGCTGTTTGGTCTGCGTGCTGTGCTGAACTGTCAGAACATATCCACGGTGCGCTTTGTTTTTATGGTTCATCAATAAGAACAATGACAGACTCTACACCTAAGGTTCCGGTTGAGTTGATTTTCTCTGATAATGAGGAGTCGTTTGACGTGGAAAGCGTGGCTCGAAAATTACAGGATTATCCGTTAGCACAGTGTTATATTACACCGTTTGCGCATGGTTTTATGAATCCTTTGTCTGCAAATTTTCATCAGGAAGCGTATAATTTTTGGCTTACATGGATTCGTGACCAACTCATGGAACAGGCTTCAAAGAAAAGCTAATTTTTCGTGCGTCATGAAGAAGTATTAGGAATGAAAAAGCCCTGCAATTATGCAGGGCTTTTTTATAGTAACATTATGGAAGAATCGCGATTGCTCGAATAGGGGAGCCGTCACTTTCCTTAATTTTGAGCGGGAGAGCCACAAAGGTAAAGACGGGTGCTTTGATCTGATCAAGGTTTCTGAGGTTTTCGATAAGCACCATACCGCTGCCAAGCAAAATTTCATGGATGAACAGTGTGGTAACGTCCATGGTGTCAAAGGATATGGCGTCGATGCCTAGCCCTTTGAGATTTTTTGTTGTGAGCCAATTGGCAGCTTCTTTGTTCAGCGTTGGAAACGGAGAAAAGTATGTTTCAGTTCCCCAGTGTTTTTCATGGCCGCTTGAAAAGATAACAAAATCACAGTGAGAAATACGGTCGTCATGCTGCTGAAGGTAGTCTTTCGTAATAACATTCTTTCCTGCAACATCTATAATACATGCAGAACCGGTGAATGTGGAAACAGGAAGTGCATCCAATGTTTTTTTATCTTCAAAAATATGAGCCGGTGCATCCATGTGAGTTCCCACATGGGAGAAGAATGTTAATTTTTTTTCGGCAAAGCCTTCTTTAGCAACGGTTGTCCCTTGTTCAATTATCGGAGCGTCGGTGCCGGGGTAAACTGGCATGTCTTCGGTAATTGTGTGGGTAAGGTCAACTACGTTGGCATGAGAGTGTGATGACATCATATTTGCTCCGGATAGTTGTTTGATTACTTGTCTGAGGCAGGTTGTAGCCTTACGCTACTCTTTAGGAAAGATAAAAAAGAGGCAGAAGGGTTATACCTTCTGCCTCAATCATTAGGAAGATTTATCCTGTTGCTCTTTGGCGTAGCAGTCAGGACAGAAGTCACCACTAAAGGTCACAATAATATCCTGCGCCACAACGTCTCTTCCGCATTTGTCGCACTGGTAAACCGGCTTACCATCAGGTGCTTGAGTTGTTGTCAGCATAAGACTCCTCAATTGCCAAACAGCGCAACCGTTGTACTCATTTGAAGCTTGCACAATTGTGCACCACCATCAGCTTCTTGAAATGGCGCAACTGTTTGAGCATACAATTAAAACAAATCGGCTTACTGTACTGCCAAAGTATCTTTTTTGGCAACCGAATTGGTAACGCGTTTAAAAATAAAGGTAACACACTCACAAAGCGGTTACTCACGGTGGAAAATGGCTTATACCAGTGCCATTCTGCCTGTTGATAGAGTGCCGTGAATGTGTGTAGTGTGAGAAATCAGCCTGAACGATTATGAACTTTTTTTGTTCAGATTATATTGATGTTGGAGAGAGTATGGATCTTTCAATTGCAAAAATGGCAAAGAGCCCGTTTCGTTGTGCAACGTACGGGTCTGACATAGACGCTTTTACAGAAGCGCATAACGGTTCCCTTGGTGGCACAATGCATTGTGCCCGTTACCTTGGAAAACGGGTTTTTATAGATGGTGTAACAAAAGAAGTTATTGATTCTGAAGGAGTTGCTCTTTCTGGGATGGAGCATCTTTTGGAAGAGTTTGAAAAGCTTACATCATTGTTAAGTGAAAAAATGAAAGGACCTTTTCATGCAGATGGCGTGATCATTCCTGTGCAGAAGGGGAACCCGCATTTTCGAATTTACGATATGTACGCGCCGGAAGCGGAAAGTCCGTTTACATTATGGACTCAGATAAACATGCTTGCTGATGCTTTTATGTTGTTGGATAAAGTAACGTTGTACATGCGTCCGGTTCAGTATTTCCATTCTCGGTCATTTTCGACGCAAAAAGCCTATGACCGCTGGATTAAGACATGGACAAAGCGCGCAGGGTGCGGCGGCGTGATCTTTAAAGATGCAGAAATGGTCTATGAGCCGAATGTTGAACTACTTGATGCCTGTGAAATCAAGGCTCGATAGAAAGTAATGCTCCGGTGGCAAATGCTGCCGGAGTTTTTTATGCACTTCCACTGATACTGTGCGGGTTCCAGCCACAGGCTGCATGCTGTTCTTTTTTAGGGCTGTCTTCAAAAGCTTTTTTCCAGATAGAAACAGTTTCTAAAAAAGTTTCCAGTGTCTTTTCAAAATGTTGTTGATCCAGTCTTTTTACTGAAAGTCTTCTCATCAGTGCGAGTACTCCAGCATTCTTTAGCAGAATAAATCTACAGCCTTTCAGCTGCCCCCAGAACAGATTGAGCTCCAGCATATCAGCATAAAGCGCTTCGTTTGCCTTTACTATAGGACTGATAAGCAAAAGGCTGTCTGTTGCGTCATCCAGTTCCAGATTTATCTCGACCTCATTGTCAAAAAATAGCCTGCAACTCCCTTCGTCATTCAGCTTGAGTGAGTCTAGTGCAACCTGTTTACCGAAATGTTGGAGTATCTGTTGCATTTTTTGATAATTATTCATTAATTTCACCATTTTGTAAAAACAAAGAAAATACGGAATCTGATGGTTTTCCCTATTGTACCATTAGCACAAGTGCTGTACCAGTCATGAACGAAATGTGTGCAGCAGTCTTTTTTTTCGCGTTAGTTTTCTGATACAAATGATGTTCATTGTGAGTCGCTTGAGGGATATCCATAGTTTGGTAGGATAGGTCAGGCATGGGGCATCGATAGATAAGAAGAGAGTTTGCACGCAATACTTGGTTGATAGGGTCAGGTTACTTTTTCCAGACTGAGAGCTTGTGAAAGCTTCTTGACGGCCATGCGAGTTTCTTTCTACGGAGTTACTACACCTTATCATGGTGTTACATAAAACGCTTAAAGTGACCTTTACTTTCAGTACAGAACGAATGGTATTCCATATAAATAGATTTAGGTGAGACACAATGACTATGAAAAAAGAATGGGTTGAATTTATCGCTATTCTGAATCGTGAAGTAGTTCCGGCACTTGGTTGTACAGAGCCGGTAACCGCTGCATTGGCAGCTGCTCGTGCAGTTGAAGCTCTTGGCACAAAGCCACAGAGTCTTGTTGTTCAGGTGAGTGGCAACCTGCTTAAAAATGGCATGGGTGTTGGTGTGCCGGGTACTGGCATGACAGGGCTTGATATTGCTGCGGCTGTTGGCGCATTGGGTGGTAAGTCTGAGCTTCAGCTTGAAGTGCTGCGTGATCTCACTCCGGAAATTGTGGAAGAAGCTAAACAGTTCATGGCTGCCGGTCATGTAAAGGTTGAACTCGCCAAGACAGAAGAATTATTGTTTGCCAAAGCGATTGTTGAAGCAGATGGCCATACTGCGACTTGCACGATTGCTCGTACTCATACAGCGATTGTAGAAGTAACTAAAGATAACGAAGTTATTGAAAGTACTCCGCTGATTGAAGAAGACGCTTCTGATGATGCATGGCCATTATCCGTAGCCGCAATATATGAATTTGCTAAGGAAACAGATTTTAACGATATTTCATTTATTCTTGAGGCGGCACGTCTGAATGAGTCCATTGCCGCTGAAGGTCTAGAGCATGATTTTGGATTGAAAGTAGGGCGTTCAATGGATGAAGACATTGCGCTTGGCTTACGTTCTGATGATATTACCTCATTTGCAACTCGTCTTGCTGCAGCGGCCTCCGATGCACGTATGGACGGTATTATGCAGCCTGTAATGAGCAACTCAGGAAGTGGCAACCAAGGGATTACCGCAACAATTCCTGTGACTGCTTTTGCTCGCAGATTGGATAAGTCTGAAGAGGAAATGGCGCGTGCTCTTATTTTAAGTCACCTGACATCTATTCACTTGAAGCATCACCTCGGACGACTTTCCGCCTTATGTGGTGCAATTCTCGCTGCAACCGGCTCTGGTTGCGGCATTATTATGCTTCTTGGCGGTGGTCTTGAAGAGGTTGAACGTACCATTAAAAATATGGTCGGCACCATCGCAGGTATGATCTGCGATGGTGCGAAAACATCCTGCGCACTGAAGGTTGCTTCCAGTGTTGAAGCTGCTATCAGTTCAGCGCTGTTGGCGATGAAAGGTACTTCTGTTCCGGGAAGTGACGGCATTGTTGATGATGATATCGAAATATGCATCAAAAACCTTGGTCGTCTCGGTAGTGCCGGCATGTCAGAAACTGACAAAGTGATCTTGGATATTATGGTGAATAAATAGCCTGTGAAGCAAGTTGTTGAAATGACTAACTATAACTTGCTAGCTGTATACATATGTATACTATGCCTGTAATTGCATATTTGTTCTGTAACCATTTAAGAAAAATGAAAAAGGGTGGCTCATGAGCCACCCTTTTTAGTTGTTATTGATTGGGAAATTAGCAATCCACAATGTCTGATGTTGACCTTGCAGCAATCTTTACACCAAAGCTAGAAATGGCTGGTAAGGTACAATTATGATGTTGACGGATTTGTTCACCATTTGCATGTTTTTTGTCATGGGTTGTATGGGCATCAGCAATTAGATCTACTGAATAGCCTAAACCTGCTGCGCTACGTGTTGTAGTATCAATACAGAATTCAGTAGCATACCCACAAACCATAAGGTGCTTTATT
Source organism: Halodesulfovibrio sp. (assembly GCF_015482765.1). GTDB lineage: Bacteria > Desulfobacterota > Desulfovibrionia > Desulfovibrionales > Desulfovibrionaceae > Halodesulfovibrio. Next base: position 3,568 of record NZ_JADMLB010000003.1, on the reverse strand, counting down.
TGAAAATCGCTTAATACAGAGTTGAGTGTTGTATTGAGAAATGAATCAGGTGTGGTTTTACGAACGTATAGATCATCAGGCTGTGACATTAAATTGCCTTGAAGCTGCCACCCTGTAGCTTTGAACTCTAGTGGTGAATTAGCCTGTTCATGCTGAATAAAGATTACAGGATAGTCTTTAGCTCGTGCCCAAGATGTTATTGAGTTGATACGGCTAATGACTTTTTCTGCTTCAAATGGTTTTGGTTTCGGAGAAAATAAAGCATGTTGAACGTCAATGACTAATACTGCGGTGCTCATTTCAGAGTCCTTTCTCTCTAGATTAGCCTATTCAAATTTCCGATACATGGTTTCATGACATGCTTTTAAAAATGTCATCATCTCCGTGTAATCCCCACCATCATAGAATTTAATCATTCCTGCGTTGTACTCAGTTAGTTTCTTAGCTGGAATGGATAATGGTGGATAGCCATTACTCATAAGATGTCCATTAGCCATGAGAAGCCCTGTCCGTTTATTTCCATCATAGAAGAACTGGCAACGAGCAAAATCTAAATGGATTCGATAAGCTTGTTCCCGAAGGTCTTCAATCTCGTCGATTTCTTCCATTACTTTTGGAAACAGTTCTTCCAATTCAGTTGCTTTGGGTGGTGTATAGTCTGTCCCTTGAATACCGACACCGCCAGAGCGAAACTTACCAATCTTCAAAGCTTCGTCTTTCGCAATAATAGACTGAATGGCAAATGCAGTTTCTTTGGTCAGGGTAAACGTATTACCCTCAACTAGCTCAAGGACTTTCTCCCATCCGAGAATCTGCTGCTTTAGCTTTTCTTCATCGGAAATCTTATGTCCACCAACTGTAATACCCTGAAGGTACGTTTGTACCTCTGGCATGGTGAACGGCATTCCTTCAAGACGTTGAACGTCGAATACAAGCTCTGCGAACATCTTTCGGGCTATGAATAGTGCTTTTTTCTTGTCCTGCTTCATGATTCTCTCTGAGGCATAAATATTTTATTAGATGGGATTAATAAGTTGGCAAAGTATAGTCAATTCTGTTGCTGTTGAACAGGTGAAAGCCAGAGCATAGATACAAAAAAGGGTGACGATGTGTCACCCTTGTTTCGTTCTCTAGCAACTATCTGTTTTTGCTATTTCTTCGATGTTTTTCTTCAAGATAGTCATACACAAAGAAAGCTTTTGGCTTTATCTTTGGGCATACCTTCCGTGCTGCTTCAAATGCTTTTTCTTTTGATTTGAACATAATGTGTATTTGTCTGGAACCCACACATGTTCTGTACGGCGTATCACTTGCAATAATCCCTGAAGGAGTTGATAAAAGGAAAGGTCTATATTCAACTCTTCTTCCATCAGGATAGATTGTTGCAATTTTGTTTGGATCAGTAAATTCATGATATTTTGGAGCAGCTTCGGGTTTAAACCAGAAGGTCGTTGGGTATACGTACGGATATTCATTTGTGAGGACAGGTGGTTCAGATGTCCTTGCTTGGCAGATAGATATCCTAGCAATCTCATCACATGAAACGGGGATGATGCTTTGTGCATACGTTAAAGAACTTGATAAAATTACTAATAGTAATGAGATAAAGAAATTCATTTTTACTTCCTGATTTGTATTCAAGTAAATATTTATTAGTATTGTCAGACAGTAATTTAACCTGCCAATGAAGTGGAAGTTCACATGCCCTTTCGTTATCTAATACCTATCTGTTTTTGCTATTTCTTCGATGTTTTTCTTCAAGATAGTCATACACAAAAAACGCTTTTGGTTTTATTTGGGGACATACCTTCCGTGCTGCTTCAAATGCTTTTTCTTTTGATTTAAACATAATGTGTATTTGTCTGGAGTTAACACATGTTTTGTACGGCGTATCACTCGCAACAATCCCTGAAGGAGTTGATAAAAGAAAAGGTCTATATTCAACTCTTCTTCCATCAGGATAGATTGTTGCAATTTGGTTTGGATCAGTAAATTCATGATATTTTTGGGCAGCTTCGGGTTTAAACCAGAAGGTCGTTGGGTATACATACGGATATTCGTTTGTGAGGACAGGTGGTTCAGATGTCCTTGCTTGGCAAATAGATATCCTAGCAATTTCATCACATGAAACAGGAATGATGCTTTGTGCATATGTTAAAGAACTTGATAAAATTATTAATAGTAATGAGATAAAGAAATTCATTTTTTAATTCCGTATTTTGTATTCAAAAAAACATTCATCAGCACCGTCAGACATTAATTCTACTTGCCACGTGAGAGGGATTTCACCAAATTTGCTGAAGTGGAAAGTTTTCGATGAACCATATCGCATGTGCCCTGTTGACCTTGTTACTGTCCCGTCCACTGTAACCCAAACGCCACCTAGTCCTAGCCCTCTGTTTATAATGATGACCTTGATACTTTGACCTGCAGTAAATGTATCAGATGAAGTATCTCGCCATCCCTCTAGTTTTCCAAATATCCCAACCCTTATTGATCCTGGTTTGATTTGGCATTTGCAATTAGGATGAGGGCGTTCTGGTTTTTCCCAATGGACACCTTCTCCCATCGCTTGGCATTTTTCGCATGCCCCTTCGTTAGGAATAACCTTCCAATATTCGGTTTGTAAATCATTTCGGCGTGTTCTGGTGTCTCTTTTAGAGGAACCAGAAGATTTGAAAACTTCTTTTCTAATAAATTCCTCAGTCGTCATAGCGTGATGTGAACTGTCCATAGCTTATACCCCTGCTCATAACTGGTGGTTAGTTATGCGTATCTTGTTACAAAAAAATATTTTTAAAGCAGGATAGCATCATTTTTTATCTAAACTGGCGTGAAACAGGTGTGCGCAGGATGTGACGATGTTCTTGAGCTGTCGTGCGAGGGATAGGTGGTATGTTATTGTCGGGCGTACTGTAGCATTTATAGGGGGATGGGTAGGTTGTTTGGAGCGCTTTCAAGAGGGAAGGAAATACTTTTTAATGGCAACACCCCATATGGGTACTTCATACAGGTTGTTGCAGTCTCTAGGTAGGGAGTTGATACATCAGAGTTTTATAGGAGAAGGCGTGATAGAGTTTTTTCATCTTATAGCAAACTTTTTTGTGATTATTCTTCAAATAGAAAGGTAAAGCCAATCAAAATTCTCTCTATAGCAAGTTTTTTATGATAAAAGTCATTTTATGAGATGTTTTGGTGTACTCGTTCAAAGGAGATGATGTTCTTATAGGAGGATCTCATGTCTAGTGATTTGAAAATGTTCGGGAAAAGAGTACGGACGTTACGTAAAGCAAAAAATATGACTCAGGAACAGCTTGCAACAGCTGCTGACTCAGGAGCTAAGTATATTAGTGAACTTGAACGTGGTGAGGCTAACATAACCATAACGTTAATCAACAAGCTAGCTGATGGGCTCGGGGTAGCGACTGGCGAGTTGTTTAATAATGATCACGAGGCTGAGGGAAAGGAGCTACGAGGAAAGATTTATAAAATGGTTGATGATGCGGATGATGAAGAAATAAAGTTATTATGATCCTACAACGAAAATGTGGACACCAAGTTAAGCCAC
>NZ_JADMLB010000030.1 GCF_015482765.1 Halodesulfovibrio sp. | reverse complement strand
CCAGTTTAATAATTCTGTATTGTGACATCCACTGCATAACAGCGGATGACGCTAGCTGATCTCTAAATCAATCCGATTCGCTATTTAATTGTCAAAGAGTTTCAAAGCGACGACAAAAGACCAGTTGTCTTCCGAAGTGCGAAAAGCGTTTTGCCTCATCGTCCTTCAGGAGTCAACCTCTTTTTTAAATTTCTTTCGAAGAAGTTGTCTTTCGTTTTTGCGTCGTTAATTGAAAATGAACAAGCTGCTCTGGCCACCCGTTTGGGCTGCTCCGTTGCAGCGAGAGACGTTCTATGCAAACCAGCCCTCTCCGTCAACAAGTTTTTAAAAAAAAATTACTCTTTTCTTTAGCTAATATTAGCAATACTTCATAACAACCTGTTTTTTAAAAGAAAAAGACCCATCAACAATCGATGGATCTTTTTCACTATTTCTTCACTAAGACTAAGCAGCTTCTCTTTTGTCAATTTCATGTAGCATTTTAATCAAATTTTGAAGCTTGGCAGCTTGCTCAGCCAAACGTGCACTAGCTACATTAGCTTCCCCCATCCCCTTAGCAGTATTAGTTGCGACCATCGTGACATCCTCAACGGCATGACTTACTTGATCGCTCGTAGCAGACTGCTCTTCGGCTGCTGCCGCAATACTTTGTACCTGATCAGCTGTTCCCATCACAATGTCTACAATACTGCTCAAAGTTGAACCAGAGTTCTGGGCAAGAGAAGTCGATTGAGACACCGCATCATTCGCATGCCTTACTCCCTGAATCGATTGTTTGGCACCTTGTTGTATTGCACTGATAGCCCCGCTAACTTCATCTGTCGCTTCCATGGTTTTCTCTGCAAGCTTGCGAACTTCATCCGCAACAACGGCAAACCCTCTACCAGCCTCACCAGCTCTTGCAGCTTCAATGGCAGCGTTTAACGCCAACAAGTTTGTCTGATCAGCTATGTCTTGAATAACATTGATAACGCTACCTACAGCATGCGTTTGATCTCCAAGCTTATCCATAAAGCCAGAAAGATTATTTGCCTCTTTATGCACAGAGTCGATAGATTCTATAAGTTCTGTAACTTCTGTCTGCCCTGCTTGAGCCTCTAACTTTGCCTGCGCAGCATTATCCGCAGCATCTGCAGCATGTCGTGCAACCTCCATAGAGGTAACATTCATTTGCTCCATTGCTGTTGCAGTTTCCTGAGCTCGTTCGGACTGAACCTGAGCCCCCTGTGATGCTTCTTTCACTTGAGTAGCAATTATCTGTGCTGATTCAGCAACATCTTCCGCTATTGAAATTGCCTGCTCTGCAACATTAGTAATTTGCTCGCTGTGTTCTTTTATTTGTTCTTCTTGTTCACGAATTTTCGTTAGATCAAAATAGATTGTTAAAGCACCTATTTGTTTTCCTGTAGGGTCTTTGATGGGATCAGCCGTGAATGCAAGTGTATGCACTTTATCAAAACCTTGAATTTTTGTTTCACCCTCAATTTTTAAACCATCTGTTACCACTCGATCTGTTCGCGTCTTGCGACTACTATCTCCGTAAACAAACTCGCCTATGGTTATTCCATGATAGTCTTCAGGCTTTCCTTTCTTACCTGAAACTTCCATTAACCTTTTTCCCATCAAATTTATCTTGCCTGTATTATCCACAGTCATGAATGGATACGCTTCAGAAATTGCACCCAGCACACCGTTTGCAAATACAAGTTGCTTTTTCAACGAGTAGACCGCATCAACAACGATCTTGGCTGCCGTAGATAAATCACCAGAGCGTGAGTAGTGCTTCATAAAAGGTTGGGCATCCTCTTTATGCAACATGGCCTCTACACTTCGTGTAATATCACGTAGAAATGAATGTATCATCTTAGCTATAGTTCGCCAGATAACTACGCTTAGTAAAATGAACACTGCTAAGCTTATGAAGCTGGGTAGAACCACAGCACCAAGAGCTTCTCCGCTAAAGTTTTTTTGTCCAAGCCACCACGTTGTTCCCCCGATACAACATGCAATTACAATACACTGGGCGCTTACTCCTAAAAAAATCAGCCTTCTTACATCCATTTTTGGATCCTCCTCAGGCAGTTAAAAAATAAACACTACGGTTGCACAGTGATATTCTTATCCAACTAAGAAAGCTGGTCAATTTTCAAAAATATAATCCCATATAGTGGAGGCATAACAGCATCGTTTCCATTTTTTGAATAGCCACTCGCATTCAACATTCAGCGTTAAAAATAAGATGTAAAAAGCGCCGAAATAGAAATAGCAGGAAAGAACCCTTCAGATAAAACAAAAACTGAAAGTAAGGAGAACTAGAGACACGAAGAAGAGAAGACTTCCCCAAAGCCGGACGGCTAACAGGGCAGCTAAAAAGGCAGCAGGAAATGAATAGAGAAGAGACAGCCAATGAACAGGCTTCGGAGAGAACAGGTAACGTCTTGATTAGATATAGAAACGAAGAAAGCCCGTTAGCTTTGCAGCTAACGGGCTTTCGAAATAAATCTTGGCAGCGACCTACTTTCCCACAG
>NZ_JADMLB010000012.1 GCF_015482765.1 Halodesulfovibrio sp. | reverse complement strand
AAGTTCTCATTATTGGTGGACCAAAAGGTTTAATCGGTGCACCGCATTTGTCTTCACTCGGCGCAATGCGCTCGGGTGCTGGGTACACAACGGTAGCAGCGCCGGCGCTATTAACCCAAGAGATCAAAGCTGGTCAGCCAGAAATTTTATCGTTTGCAGTAGGTTCATCAGATGAATGGCCATCCCATATTCCTAATGAACTTAAGCAACAAATCCAAGAAGCAGACAGCTTGATTGTCGGCCCCGGTATGGGGCGTTCAAAAAACGCTGCTCTGTTTTTAGAAAGCCTTCTAAAACTACAACGTCCACCAACGGTTTTCGACGCAGATGCACTCTATCATCTTGCAAACGGAAAGAATCTTTTACAATTGCTGAATACGTGTGACATTCTCACCCCTCATCCGGGTGAAATGGCAAGGCTCAGCCAAAAGACTACTAGTGAAATACAGGCAGACAGACTTGTTGCCGCGCACCTTCTTGATTCTGCATATGACGGAATTGTCATTTTAAAAGGTGCCGCAACATGTATCAGCCAGCAGAGTAAGCCTACAGTGCTCTCTCCATTCTGCACCCCTACTCTTGCGGTTGCAGGTTCAGGAGATGTTCTATCGGGCGTAATCGGAGCTCATCTGGCTCAGGGAATTCCAGCCCATGACGCTGCCTGCCTTGGAGTTTATGAACACGGGCTTGCTGGAGAATTTCTGGCTCAAGAATTTCCACACAGAGGAAACTTGCCACAAGAAATTGCTCATGCTTTGCCAAAAGCCGTAAGGAAGTACTTATGCTCACAGCCTACGACCTAATGACAGAGAACCCGCAGACAGTTGCCCCGAATGATGACGTTGTGACCGCAGCACGAATTATGGTTGAACAACGATATAATGGATTGCCGGTAGTTGAAAGCGACGGCACGCTTGTCGGTATCATTTGCCAAAGTGACCTTATTAACCAGCATAAACGCCTCAACCTTCCTTCACTTTTTACCGTGCTGGATGGTATCATCCCGCTCCGTTCCAACGCAGATATGGATGCAGAAATGCGAAAGATATCTGCCAGCAAGGTTGTTGAAGCCATGACGCCCACGCCCACGTCAGTAACGGAAGAAACGCCTATTGACGAAATAGCCACCCTTATGGTGGATAACAAGTACCACTCATTGCCAGTTGTCAAAAATGGCAAATTAGTAGGAATTGTCGGCAAAGAAGATATTTTACGCACACTCCTGCCTAAGGAAGAACCTAAAGAGTAACGAAACTGTGCTTCTTTATGTAAAAAACGCAGAAGAAACAGAACTTCTGGGAAAATATATTGCACAGGCTCTCGTATCAACGGAACCTGTGCAAACTTTATTGTTCAAAGGAACACTTGGCTCTGGTAAAACGACTCTTATTCGATCCCTTGTACAGCACCTTCCAGGTGGTGATGAGGCCGAAGTAAGTAGCCCAAGTTTCAACGTATACAACCTGTACCCTACCACCCCCGAAACCGCCCACTATGACCTTTACAGGCTTGCTGGCGGAAGTGTTGATGAGTCGTATCACGAACTGTTGGATGAAGAACAGACACTCATGCTTATTGAGTGGGCGGAGCACCTTCCTGAGCGGGATTACCCGAATGAATGGTTGCAATTCAGTTGGATTCCATGCGAAGAAGGACGACAAATTGACATTTTGGTAAAAGGGGCAGGAGCTACCCGTGTAATCGAGGCATTGAAACCACTTGTGACCTCGATGCAAGTAGCACCATGATTATTTAAGTAGATTTTACTCTACCTTCTCATTCTCTTTCAAACGACAAAGGAATCAGTATGCGTATTCTGGTTCAGAAGTTCGGCGGAACTTCGGTTGCCAACTTAGAGTGCATGAAAAAAGTACGTGAAAAAGTTCTTGCCGCTCGTGCCAAGGGATTTAAAGTAGTGGTTGTTCTTTCTGCAATGTCAGGAGAAACAAACAGACTGCTAGGACTTGCTAAAGAATGGTCCAACTCCCCTGACCCGGCGGAAATTGATGTTCTCGTCTCCACTGGAGAACAGGTATCTGTAGCACTCTTCTCGATGCTGATGAAAGATGCCGGAGTTAACACGCGTTCTCTGCTTGGGTATCAGGTACCAGTTAGCACGGACTGTGCACACGGAAATGCACGTATCCTGGGAATTAATCAGGATAAACTTCAAGCACTTCTTGAAGAACATGATGTTCTTGCTGTTGCTGGTTTTCAGGGCTGCACGGATGGATCTCGCGTTACAACATTAGGCCGTGGTGGTTCAGACACCTCTGCAGTGGCTTTTGCTGCAGCACTCGGCTGTGAATGCGAAATTTATACTGATGTAGACGGTGTATACACCACCGACCCTAATATTGTGAGCACTGCTCGTAAAATGGACCGTGTATCCTATGATGAAATGCTAGAAATGGCCTCCATGGGCGCTAAGGTCTTGCAAATTCGCTCTGTAGAATTTGCAAAAAAATATAAAGTACCAGTACTTGTTCGTTCAACTTTTACAGACGCCCCAGGCACGTTAGTAACTCAGGAGGATTCACGCATGGAAGCCGTTTTAGTTTCAGGTATCGCATATGACAAGGATCAGGCGCGCGTTACATTGCGCGATGTTCCGGACGTGCCGGGTATCGCTTCCAATTTGTTCGGTCCGCTTGCTGAAGGCGGCGTTGTAGTTGATATGATTGTTCAGAACCCTAGCCGCGACAATAAAACTGACATGACCTTTACTGTCCCTCGCGGTGATCTGGACAAAACACTCGAACTGATGGCTGAAATTCAGAAGCAGACAAATGCAGCTGAAGTGCTGCACGATTTACATGTTTGTAAAGTGTCTGCAATCGGTGTTGGTATGCGTAACCACTCCGGTGTTGCGGCTCAGGCTTTTGATGCTCTGCGTAGAGAGAATATTAACATTCTCATGATTAGCACCTCAGAAATTAAAATTACCTGCCTTATCGAGGAGAAGTACACGGAGCTCGCAGTAAGAACACTGCACGATGCCTTCGGGCTCGGCAAAGAATAAAAAAGTTGAAAGGGCCATGAAAAAAATTCAGATCTACGACACAAGTTTGCGTGATGGAACTCAATCAGAGGACATAAGCCTTACCAATGATGACAAGCTTAAAATTGCTCTTAAGCTTGATGAACTTGGTATAGATTTTATTGAAGGCGGTTGGCCGGGCTCAAACCCCGTCGACATGGCGTTCTTTAATGAAATTAAGCGCCTATCCCTTAAGCATTCAAAAATTGCTGCTTTCGGGAGTACCCATCACCCCGGCTTTACTGCGGAAAACGACCCGAACCTGCGCAATTTGCTCACCTCAGGGTCAGATGTGTGTACCATTTTCGGCAAAACGTGGGATATCCACGCAACCGAAGCGCTACGAATTCCGTTGAAACAGAACCTGAAAATTATTCATGACTCTGTTGCGTTTCTCTGTTCTATGGGACGTCATGTTGTTTTTGATGCAGAGCATTTCTTTGATGGCTTTAAAGCAAATAAAGAATATGCCCTTGCTGCTATTTCTGCCGCACATAAAGCTGGTGCAAATACACTCAGCCTTTGCGATACAAACGGCGGTACTTTACCGCACGAAGTATACGAAATCGTACAGTCTGTATCAAAAACATTGCCGGATGCTCAGCTGGGTATCCATGCACATAACGACTGTGAACTGGCTGTTGCTAATTCAATCGCAGCAGTTCAAGCAGGTGCGACTCATATTCAGGGAACCATTAACGGCATCGGAGAACGATGCGGTAATGCGAATCTCTGCTCTATCATTCCGACCCTTGAGTTGAAATTTAACGACGAATATACAACTCTCGGCAGGGAAAAGTTGGCACTGTTAACAAGCGCATCAGCATTTGTAACAGATGTAGCCAACATCATGCCATTTGACCGTCAGCCTTTTGTAGGCAGATCGGCATTTGCGCATAAAGGTGGTGTTCACGCCAGTGCGGTTAACCGAAACTCAGCACTGTACGAACACATTGATCCAGAAATTGTCGGCAACAGACAGCGAGTACTGCTCACAGAACTTGCCGGTCGAGCAAACATTGTAAACATGGCTAAAAAATTCGGTTTCCATCTGGATAAAGACGAGCCAGTTGTTAAAGGTTTGCTCAATGAGTTGAAAAAACGTTCCAGCATGGGCTACGACTATGCCGCAGCAGAAGCTTCTGTTGAACTTCTTCTGCTCAAAAAGCTTGGTCGTCGTGGAGTTCGAGAGTTCTTCAAACTCAATCAATTCCGTGTGTTGGAGCTTAAAGAAGCACAAGAACAAGATCCGATCTCTGAGGCTTCAGTTATTGTAGAAGTAGAAGGTATAACAGAACACACAGCCGCAACCGGCCGTGGTCCTGTTAACTCTCTTGATAACGCATTACGAAAAGCCTTATGCAACTTCTACCCTCGCTTATCAGAAATGAAGCTTCTCGACTTTAAAGTACGAGTCATGACAGCCGAATCCCCTGAAGGTGGTGGTACAGCTTCATTTGTACGAGTTCTTGTCGAATCCGGTGATCATCTGTCACGCTGGGTAACCGTTGGGGTTTCCTACAACATTATCGAAGCAAGTTGGCAGGCTGTAGCCGATTCTATCACATACAAGCTTTACAAAGATGAACACGAACAACGTGCTCAGATTGAAAACACATAAGCTTAGCTTCAAAAAATTAAGGCTGCCTTCATATGAAGGCAGCCTTTTTATATAAACGATAACTACTAACAAGCTTTCATAGGCGCTCTATAAGGCATTCGCCAACTGACGTTCTAATCGAGCTATTTTTAACGATAACGCATTCATACTGCGGGACAACTTTCTCAATTCACCTTCCGCCCCACTGTAATCACTATTCTTTAACAAATCTTCAACATAAAGCACTCTTCCATAAAGTGGAGAGAGACTTATTGCATATTTTTCTAGCTCTTTACTCAATCGACGAGCTTTATTTAACTCACCACGCTTTATTGTTCGGGCCAGATTTGCTACCCTTGTACGAGCAACACGAAAACGAGCTATCTGAGCTTGTAAGTCATCTTCAAGGACTTGCTGCCAACTTGCGACTTCAAGACTCTGTACAATCACGTCGACATCATCAGGAAAAAGATAACGGAGACTCTCGCTACGTTCCAACGCCTCAAGCACATCTTCACCTACAGGTCGCTCCATGACTATTCGTGTCGCATCAGAATAAAGACTGCTTAACTCACTACGCTTCGCATCAATCTTTTCAGAACCAAACTCTTCAATCAGCTTAGCCCCTTCCTGTTCAGTTAGAATCTTGGGTTGTTGGTGTGTGATAACAACAGAAGTCATCAAGCGTGGCATAGACTGCCAAAACTGAAAAGAACCAATTCCTGCCCCTATTCCTAGCAACAAAACAACAACTAGCGCGAACTTGTTTGTACTCGAAACTTTAATAACTTCAGGTTCAGGTAAAACGGGATTTTCAAGTCGATCTATATGCTCAAAAATATGAAATGCAACTGCTTCCAAATCAGGGACATTATCCGGCTGTACCTTTCGTAAAAGGTCATACAATGCAGTACAAGCACGTTCACACCGATACAATTCACGTAATTGAGTAATCCCCGGTTTTACTGCACGTATTTCACTCCCAATCTGTCCAATCATCCAATTAAAGAGATCAATACGCTTTGCAGCTGGGAAATGAGAATTCAACCCTTGGTGTGTAAGCACTGCCGCCTGAAGTTCTAACCCCGTAGAAAGTCCTCGCAAACCGTGTATCTTTACAGCTGCCACTGTATAGTAAACAGCGAGCAGCAAATCAAAACCATCTTTCTTTCCGATTGCTTCACACAATGTATACACAGTAGACCAGTCTATGCCCCCTGTAAGCGGGTTCACTCTACGATTAATCTCACCTCGAACCTGCTGATACTCAACAGTGTCTCGCAACTTCTCTTCATCATCAGCCAATCTAAACTTGTTCAATTCAGAAAAAAACAAACAGCTCACAATATTCTCACAAAAGTAGACGGGGGCGTAACGCCCCCGAGTAAGTATTTAATAAAGTGTTGGTGAAAGACGGAATGATCTGAACAACGCTGAGGTAAACGGATTGCTATCCGCCTCAGAGTACAATCGATATTGAACTGTCCCACCATCAATGGCGAACTGATAGTCAACACTGGTCACACTAGTACCTACAATTTCACCTTTATCAAGGAGGCGGAAAAACGCCCAAGGGCCTTGAATGTAAATGCTGCGAGGCGATTTGTTTACTTCTGCCGGTATCAACGTCAGCTTACTTGCAGAAGCAGCTCTAAGAGTATTCGGCCAAATTAGCTCTACAGATTTACGAGGGCCATGGCTGTATTCAACAAACTGGCCGTCAACATTAATAATGCTTCGACGTTTAGATGGGCTCAGCTCTACTGGCTCAAGAGTAAACTCAACATCAAGTACGCCCTTGTTATTAAAGAAAGCACGTTGAATTCTTTGCGCTGTTGCCAACTGATCCAGAACATCCTGACGAATAAGAGAGTTTCCTCCATTAACATCTTTCGAGATTATGTTCTCATCAAGGAACAACTTCAGGTTATTGTCATAGAACTTACTCAATGTACCGGATGGACCAAAGAAGCTTTCAAAGTCAATTAATGCAACATCTTTACTTGCTGTCGGGTTAAACGGGTAACGGTCAGCAAACTTCTGTCGATATTCATTATATACGTCATGAGACCAACGTACCTCTAGATGCTTAATCGCTTCTTGTTTTACAACAAACCAGCTCTCGTCAGCCATTTTGGTAATCATGGTATCAAAAGGCTGCGGCAATCCAGTCGCAATTCTTTGAAGTACATAAATCGGATCAACACTATTTAGGTTAACTCGCGCTTTTGTTGCATTCAGCGCCGCTTTGCCAACATCTGGTGCGTCAGCAATCGTTTTCAGATAAGATTGAAGTTGTGTAACAGCCTCCAGAACCTCATCCATGTATGCAGGCTTACTGTCATCTTTAATTGTAAGAGCATTTACACCAGCAAACTGTTTATCAATCATTGCCGCTACCTTATAACGAGGAGACGTCATCATCGCTTCACGCGCTTCATCATCTTCAGGCAATGGCGGGAACAGGTTTGTATTCTCAGTCAAAACATTCAACAAACGGGCAAATGGGTTTGAGTTGCCTGTAATATTTTCAAGCACTAAAGCAGCACTATTAATATCTTTGAACATTTTGGTATCAATATTATTCATGGCAGTACGCCATGTGTTTACATAGTCAGTTACATACTGATCTCGGATCTTCTCACGCAAGGCGCGCTTGTCTTCCTCACTGAAATTAATTGTTGAGGTTTGACCAAGTACCCAGCTATCCACAAGAGCCAATTCTGAAACTGAATCAGATTTCGGAATAAAATAAGTTTCATAGCCCTTACGAGTAAGTAACCGTGGAATCTGAAGTGCAGAATTTTCACTTCCGCGTGTAGAGAATACCACGTCGTAAATTGGTCCAATGGAGGTCGCAATATTCAACGGTGCACCGAGTACGGCAGACGCATTCTGCTTCAGGTTACGATATACCCGCTGTTCAACAGGCATTTTGTTCAATACGGTTTGAGCATCAGCAACAAGCTTGTCATACGGCTTTAAAACCTTTTCTGCAGCTTCGTCACCTTTATCTCGCTTCATCTGCAGATCAGTATGCTTCATTGCATACTGAAGATGCTCCATAAGCTTTTCCTGAGTCTCTTTGTTCCCCGGATAACTTTTCTGCCACTTTCTAGCAAAATAGTTCTCAACAAATCCTTTGTAACGTCCACTCTTATCAGTCAGCATGCGGAATACACGTAATGCTGCCAGCTTTTCTTCATCTGTCTTTGCTGCTGCCAAATCTTCAGCGGCACGCTTCATAAGAGCAGGAAGATATCGACTCTCAAGCAAGCTCAAGTAGGTTTGTTCAACTTCCGGCCCAATAGTGTGCCCCTGATACAATCCCATATCAGAAATGTAATGAGGTTTTTCACGGAAGAAACCGAACTTAAGTGTAGCTTCACGGATCGCATTAAGTGGCCCAAGAATATTCTTTCCACTGTCGATTACAATATCGTCTGAAAACTTCTCGTTGTAGTCCTTAACTTTTTCAAGCACAGCATCTGCATATCCTACGTTCTTCGTATAATACCGTTGCCAGCTCCCAACAAGTAAAGCTGAAACAATTACACAGGCAACAGTTGATAATACCATAACCCTACGTTTTCGCTTCGCCACTCTAAAGTTGTCAGAGGCAAGCCCAGCTTCTGGATAAATGATACGGCTGAACAAATTCTGTGTGAAGAACGTAGTTGAGTTCTTTGCCTTCTGTGCACTGTGAATTGTGTGTTCAAGTCCATAACGCCTTGAAGCAGCATCAACATATGCATTTGTAGGAACACCTTGCTGGTATACTGAAGAGAAATATACTCCGCGCACCAGAGCAGATGTTGAGAACTGGTCACTACCAAGAGTTTCTTCAAGGAATTGTTTGAGAACCTCATGCAAGCCTGCCATTTGGCGGCAGAAACTATAAATCGCGATACTGTCTTCAGATTCGTAGCATTTAAGCAACGCTCCAGGCAGCATATCGTTAATACGTTCAATAAACTCTTTGTAGTCTGAATCAAATTCTGAAAGCCAGCTATCAAGATCTTCAACAGAGTTCATAGTAAAGGTAAAACCAAGAACTTCTTCACGCTGGGTTTTAGTATAGTGACGGAAGAACGGTTCAAACCCGTAAAGTAAATCAAGCTTTGTAAGACAAATGTAAACAGGAAGACGGGTGGACAATGTTTCCATCAACTCGCGAAGTCTTGCCCGAAGCAAGTTTGCATACGCACGACGCTCAGAAGTTGTTGCTGAAATAAGATGCGCTACATCAAGAGCCAATACCACCCCGTTTAACGGACGACGGCTACGGGTCTTTTCAAGCCATTCCAAAAAATGAATCCATAAACGGCGTTCCATTTCACCACTGTCTTCATCAGTCGTTGCATTTTGTGTCAACAACTCGCCATCTGGATCAATCAGTACAGAATCATCACCGATCCACCAGTCAAAAGAAAAAGGATTTTCACTCTTCTTTCCAGAAGCCCGCATGACAGATGAAAAGACGAAGTTCTGGCCTGAGCGGTTAATAAGACTGGTTTTACCGGCATTTTCAAGACCCATAACAATGTACCACGGCAATGCGTACATATAGTTACGTTTATTCAGACTTTCTTTAAGCCCTTTCATAACCAGATTAAGATCTTCTTCCTGACGTTCTTCAAAACGTTGAATAGGATCTTCCTGCAACTCCATTTCTCGAATCTGTTCTTCTTTATAGCCTGAAAGTCTGCGCCATTGCACAAAGCCCCATGCTGCTAAGCTGAACAAAATAAGAATTACTGTAGCAATCGCCCTTGCTGTAACAGACTGTAACGGACGTGTTTCGTTGTATTCGAGCCAGGGGCCTGCCCACCATATTGCAACAACAAGCAGCAGTACAATTAAGGCAAGCAATACTGGAATCGCCGACTTTATCCCTGGAACAGCCTTCTTCAAAAATTTTAAAATCTTACCTAACATAATACTTTCCTAACCTTACCCTGCAGTAGCGCCTGTTTTTAAACGCTGAATCAGTGATGGCTCCCAGTCAGTCACAGCAATGTTGCTTACTTGATCCAGCAACGTTTCATATTCCTGACGGGCAATGGCTGAGAGTTGATGTGCATGCATCACATCAGCAGATAACATACGCCAATAAAATTTATCCCGTGGTTCACTTGCATCGGCAAACCCTTCGTTCAACTGTGCCAAAGCAACCGAGACACCACCCTCTTTAGCTAACTCCAAAACGTTGGAACGCTCTGCATCCCAGCCTCCCGAAGCTTTCCCACCAGACTTTCCTTCTGAACCAGATGTGAGCCATTGAGCAGTTTCTGCACTGGCAAAAGGAGTCCCACCTTTAAAAGATAAATGGAGCAAAGAGGGTAATCGGGTGATGAACGAACGAGCCTCAGATTTAATAGCGTCTGCCCAATCCTCTTTCCCTAACTTCTCTGCAACTCGAAAACTCAAGTGATGTCCATCCAACCAAAATGGAGCAACCGTAAGACTCTTTTCAACATTGCGCCACAAAGCTAAATCAGCCCCGCGTTGCAATTGCTCTTCATAGTCTGAGATACGATCCACTGAAACAGGCATAAGTTGAGTTTCACCATCACTATCAGCATCCGGTGCAGCAACAATGGAAAACCAAATTGCAAAGCGACGAAGTCGAAGGCTTAAAGCCTGCCCCC
This sequence comes from Halodesulfovibrio sp., assembly GCF_015482765.1. Lineage (GTDB taxonomy): Bacteria > Desulfobacterota > Desulfovibrionia > Desulfovibrionales > Desulfovibrionaceae > Halodesulfovibrio. Next base: position 103,706 of record NZ_JADMLB010000012.1, on the reverse strand, counting down.
CCTCCAATTCTGAAAGAAGATCTGCCACTTTAAAAAAAGTCTGCTTCACAGCTTTATCGCTGCTGCTATCGATTTCTACTTTTGACGGTGTAAAAGCAGGCTCTACGGTCACTGTAGATTGTCCCTCTTCCGAGGTCGCTTTTACTTCTTTTGTATCAACAACATTTGAAAGCTTTCTTCGCACTGCAGCATGGACATCATCAACACCGTCTTCAGGAAGTTCGTACTTAACGACAGCTTTTGTCAGTTCTACAATGGCGTTTTCAAGATCTTCTTTCTGATCAAAATCAAAACTGCTTCCATCAAGATTTTCAGCCGCTTTGACGGTTCGTTGTATAATCTGCCCATAGAACTTCCTTCGCGGCAACGCGCCACGAGGCCCCGGAGCTGGATGGCATATCTCCCAATATGCATCCATAAACTCTGCCAACACGTACACAGACAACGTAAAACGCGCCGGAGTTGCTTGATGTTGTAAACATTGCAACAGGTATGTCAGGATCTTTACATCCTTTGTTTTATTCCCCAGCAATGTAAGCGCACCCTTTTCCGCCTCATCCCATTGCACTTCTGCATGAGCCAAGGAGCCGATTTTCATCATTTGATTTTCGACAAAATCTAAAAGGGGATCATCAAGCAACCGTTCCCCGACGGGGTTTTCACCCTCAATCGCCTGAACTATTTGCTCACGATACTTTTTACTATCCATGACAAAGCCTACCAGCCACAAATATTGCGCATAGGCTGAATAGCCTCGCTCAATCCACGATTATCAAATGCAAGTTCATCCACTACAGAAACATCAGAGCGAATAACAATCGGCTTTGATGACAGCATGGCTTTCATTGCACGAATAGCAGGAATCCCTCGTCCCGGTCGTAAAACATAACCGGATTCATCACTGGTCCACTGTTGAGTAAATGGCTTTTCGCCCATAACGGTTATGAGCATTCGGCCATCCGCTACCGGCTCATCAAGGAGGAGTTCGACGCGGCTAATTTTATCAATACAACCAAGCTGCAAAATCGGCCGGATGCCTTTTTTCCCTTTTTGCACTTCAGCACGGGCTGTGAACCATATACTGGGCTCCGCCCCGTCATTTTCTTTTGTGTTAGTACGAAACCCTTTCTCATCTTTACGTAGGGCCTCACTTGCCTTTGCCCGCTGCCATTCAAGTGGCTTTTCATTTGTTACTACAGTCTCTTTTTCCAACAACTCATCAATCGTTGCCGGAAAAACCTTGTCAAAACATGCCAGTCGAGCAAGCCGACCTTTAATTTCAATACACAGCTCCGCTGCCGCTACCTTTTCCTGAATCTGCACAGGTACCGATTCTGTAGTACTGACAGAAGCTTTCTTTTGTTTTGCTGCGAGCAGTAGTAAAAGCACACAAGCGCCGAATACCAGCCCCCACGTCCACATTTTGTTTATTTTCATAACTACAGAATCTCCAGCTTCCGGCATTTGTGTGCCAACGTACGCTTTGGCAAATTAAGGCTTTCAGCAACTTTAGTTTTATTACCGTCGTATTGTTTCAATCGTGACTTAATGATTGCTGCCTCGTAGTTCAGCAGCTCCTGTCGCAAGTTGTCGATTTGCGAAAATGGATGCTCATTTTCTTCCTTAGAAGAGACTGTATTGGCATCTTGAGATTTTTTTTGAAATGTTCTTTTTCCAAAACTCGTGGCATCTATTTCATCGCCGGAAGCGGTCTGTGCACAAGCAAATTCAATAACATTGCGCAATTCACGAACGTTTCCCGGAAAATCATACTCACGTAAGAATTTCAGAGCAGCATATCGGATGCCTGTTACTTCGGTTCCACGGCTCTTGTTGTAAGAACTAATAAAATGCAGTGCGAGTTCAGATAAATCTTCTTTGCGTTCTGCCAAGGAAGGGAGGTCTAAAGGGTATTGATTCAATCTGTAGTACAAATCAGAACGAAACTGATTTTTCTCTACCTGCTCACGGAGGTGAACATGGGTAGCTGCTACCAGTCTAAAGTCTAAAGATATTTCTTCTTTAGCCCCTACAGGACGATATGTTCTGTTCTCAAGCATTCGTAACAACTTAGCTTGCAACATCACAGGCATATCACCAATTTCATCAAGGAAGAGTGTCCCACCATCTGCTTCAGCCAACAGGCCTTTTTTTGCTTTATCTGCTCCGGAAAAAGCTCCACGCTCGTACCCAAAAAGCTCACTCTCAAGCAAATTCTCTGGAATCGCAGCACAGTTAATAGCAACAAAAGGTTTATGGCTACGCGAAGACATTTTATGTACTGCCTGCGCTACCAGTTCTTTACCTGTTCCTGTTTCGCCTTGAATAAGAACTGTAAGACCTGATTGAGCCGCAGTAATCACCTGCTCACGCACCTGATGCATTACATCGCTGCTTCCAATAAGTTGGGACTTAAGACGTACAGCAAGTTCGCGAGTGTGTTCTTCTTGCCGAATTCGGGCTATTGATTCGGTTAACACAGTTTCTTTATTCAACTGTTGTGCAATCCCAGAAGCAATCTGCCATTGCAGCACAAAAAAACGGTTAAACTCATGCCAATGTTCTGATTCTGCAAGTGGCTTTAACTGCTCGGCATTGCCCATTAGAACCACCATCAACTGAACAGAATGTTCCTTGGGCGGAAGGGGTTGAATGAAGATACTTTCTTGTGGGCTAGAATCTGTAACAAAGGTTCTAAACCCTTCATCTTCTAGCCAGTACAGTCGTTTTTGCTCATCAAAGAGAACAGGTTCAGGTGATTGTAAAACATGCGCAAACGGATTGGTAAAATCATCCACAGCCCATTCAAGCTGCCTTCCTTTATACCGCGTAATCAGCGTACGACCATCTGAACTTGGGGCGAGCACGCATACTGCACGCAGCCCCAGTTCTTCACAAACTTCAACAGCATATTTATCTGCAAGTTCTTCAGTGTCGCGAATAGCAGCCAAATTCACGGCTCTTGCTAGCCACTGACTCATCTTCGCTACTCCACTTCGCCAACAAATTCGCCATCTTTGACAGTCAGACGAACTGATTTTACGTCTTCTCGTGCTGCAAGCTTATTCAGCAACTCAAGAGACAATGGAGGAAGCACCTGTCCTTCAATAATTGCTTCAAGGATACGTGCGCCATTTTCTGAACGAGTAGCTAGACGCATAATTTCACTTATCAACGCATCATCGATAAAGACTTCTGCCTTGTAACGATTCATGAGCACATTTTCGAGTCTGGCAAGTTTTCCGCGTATAATTTGTTCCAGAACCTCTTTACCAAGTGGCAAGTAAGGTACAGTTTCCATGCGGGCGAGAAGCGCCGGTTTAAAAAATGCCGCAAGTTCAGGATATAACTTTTCTTCTAACAAATTAGGTGACTCTGCATAATCAACAATCGTCTGGAAACCTAAGTTGGAAGTGAGGAAGAAGATAACGTTCTGACAATCAATGAATCTTCCTTCACCATCAGCAAGTTCCCCTTTATCAAATGCCTGATAGAACAAGTTCAACACTTCAGGGTGAGCTTTCTCTACTTCATCAAGCAAAACAACGGAGTAAGGCATCTTGCGGATCGCTTCTGTAAGGACACCACCTTCACCATATCCGACATAACCTGGAGGAGAACCGATGAGACGGGATACCGTATGCTTTTCCTGATATTCAGACATGTTAATAGTTGTCAGGAACTGCTTGCCGCCATAAAGCTGTTCTGCAATCTGAACAACCGTTTCTGTTTTACCCACCCCGCTAGGTCCCACCAAAAGGAAGGCACCTTTTGGACGTCCCGGACGGCGTAAATCAGCACGGGCAGTTAACATATGGCGATGGATACGCTCAATCGCAACATCCTGTCCCTTAATCACATTTCCAAGCATTTCTGGAAGATTGGTAATGCGTGAAAGCTCATCGGTATTCATTTGATCAACAGGCACGCCTGTCCAGTCTGCGATCACTTCTGCAATCTGCTGTGCATCAACTTCCTGATGAACCATACGCTCCGAATGCGCCAATTGATCCAACTCTGCATAAAGTTCTTCAAGCTGAACTCTAAGCTCTTCTATTGATGCACCGTCTGGAACAACTTCAGTAATCGGCACACCTGCGTCTTCTGGTAAAATAGAAATATTTTCTGAAATTACTGTTGGTTGAGTTGCTTCGTCACCGTGTGCGTCAAGCTCGCTTGTAATGTCTGAGTTAGCCACAAGCTCAAGTTGAGGCTTCCGCATAGCCTGTGCGTCACGCTCAGCACTATCTGTCTCAAGTATTGCCTGACGCACGTCGATGACTTTTTCAATCAGCACACGCTGTCTTTCCCATGCTTCAGTTAGGGACTGCTGCTCTGTGCGGTCAGCCTGATCTGCTGCAATCAGACCTTCCAAATGTTCTTCATCCACTGCTTGTCCCAGCAACGCCTGTCGATTCAGCATATCAATTTCGAGTTGTCGCTGGTAACAGCGTGTTTCCAACTCAGATAAACGGCGAGGAGGTGCACTCAAATTGATTGCGATACGAGCGCAAGCCGTATCAAGGACATCAATCGCCTTATCTGGAAGCTGTCGTCCAGATACATACCGTGCGGATAATTCCACAGCAGCTCGAAGCGCTTCATCATTAATCAACACCTTGTGTGATTTTTCATACACACTGTGCAGGCCACGCATGATGTCTATACTCTGAGGGATAGAAGGCTCATCAAGCTTGATAAGCTGGAAACGGCGGGACAATGCCGGGTCTTTTTCAAAATATTTTTTATATTCTTTCCATGTTGTGGCAGCAACAGTACGAAGCTCACCACGTGCGAGAGATGGTTTCAGCAAGTTAGCAGCATCACCGCCGCCTTCCTGATTACCTGCGCCGATAAGTGTATGTGCTTCATCAATAAAAAGAATAATCGGGGTAACAGAATCTTTCACTTCATCAATGATGTTTTTAAGGCGCTTCTCAAACTCACCTTTTACGGCCGCTCCCGCCTGAAGACGACCTAAGTCGAGGCAAAGTAAATCTACGCCGCGCAGCGATTCTGGAACTCGACCTGCAACAATTCGCTGTGCAAGTCCTTCCACAACAGCACTTTTACCAACACCTGCATCACCAACAATAATTGGATTGTTCTTACGACGACGACACAAGATATCGATCATGAGACTAATTTCGTCATCTCTAGCTAGAACAGGATCAAGCTCGTCATTACGCGCAAGTTCTGTAAAGTTTACGCAATACTTACCTAAGGCAGTTGTATCTGCATCCAGAACAGGTGCTGCTTTTTTTCCTTCTGAAACAACAGTGGTTTCTGATGAATCTGCAGTCAGTTGCTTAAAGTGCTTACGCATTGTTTCACGATTAATAGAATCAAGAGCAGCAATAAGGCTATATGGTAAATAACGATCTGGCCGCATCAACGCAGCGAGGAAAATTGAGCCTGAACGTATTTCGTCCTCATTCAACTCTGTTGAACAAAGCATCCATGCATCTTGCAGTAATTCCACAAGTAACGGAGAAAATGCAGGGTAGGTATCGTTACTAACCTCTCTGCTCATACTTTCAGCAGTTTTTTGTCGGATGCCTTCATGCTCCAATTCAAAGTGCAGCAACATAATACGAAGATCTGACAAAGGGTTATCAAGCAATGTTGTCAAGAAATGCTCAATAGTTACTTCTGGGTTCTGCCTGCTGATAGCCAACGATGCAGCCTGTTCCAACGCTAATTTTGTCTGAGCATTTAACTTACTGATCAGTGTGTTTAATTCTACTCGGATCACAACCAACTCCTTACTTCAAAACCTGTGTTAACTGCTCAATTACATTCATGGATTTCGCATGAAGTACGACTGAATAGGCAATAAAAACGGCTGTCCATGACGCTATGAAACCACCGAAAAGCACCCAGATAGGCATCTGTTTTTTCAAACGATATTTAGTACTCACAACATGATTTGTGGCACTTGTAAGATCTTGAGGTTCCTTGTCTTCAAGACGCTGAAGCATTAAAAAAAGTCGGTTAATGATCTTTTCATATTCTTCCCGCCCGTGAGGGATGACTCTGTAGCGTCCTTCAAAACCGAGGTTCAAGCACAAGTAGATAAACTCAAGTAAATCCTTGTAGCGGCTTGGCTCATTTTCAAGACGCGATAGGATAGTAAAAACCTTCTCACCACCCCATGTTTCATTATGAAAACGTGTAAGGAGTGAATGTTCTGCCCACACGCTTTCAGCACCCCAGCAGGTACTCATCACCATTTCATCGATGAATGAACAAAATATATAGCGATATGCCAAAATAACAGCATGTTCATATCCTGCCTCAGTCAATTCGACTTCAATAGCTTTGACTTCGCTCACCGCATGTTTGTAGATTTCTCCTATGCTTTCGCAACTGCTCATTCTACGCACGCGCAATGCCATACCTATCAACGGAGTAGCAGCATCAATCAGGAGGTTGATGTTCTCACCACGCAGTTGGAACCAGTAGTCCTGATCCGCATCAATATTTTTCACATCATCAAACAACAAGCTGTCATATTGCTTCTGTTGTTCTGGATTTTCTACAGCCATTTCACTCATAATTAACTCCTGATAGCCCAGAATTGGAGATCAAGGTCTGGGAAATCACCAGCAACATGAAGAGCAAATCCACTTGAATTATTGAGCATCTTCCAAGCATCATTACTTTTATCGAGCTGATAGTACGTATAACCGGCATGGTATGGCAGCTGACGTGGAGCAACTGGTAACGGAGTCACAGGAATGCCCGGAAGCTGCAATGAAATGAGTTCTCGAATTTTTTCAACAGAAGCAACTTTCGTTTGCTGGATAAACTGCTTACGCAATTCATCAAGTGGCATACGAGCACGAACGGCCAAAATAAAGTCTGCTTTGCTGATAAGCGATGGATCCTGCACCGGAGCAACCATAAGACCATAACGTCGCTTCTGAAGCTGCAATGATACTGCTCTCGGTTCCAAAACAATACTGAGCGCCTGCCGTAACATGGACATTACAGGTACAAAGGAACTTACAGGCATATCATGGTGATACCCGGGCAACTCAGGCGGCATTCGACTCTCACTGGTAAACGTCGCAAACTCGCCGCAAAAAGATGCAAGAACTTCATAAAGACGTTCAGGGTGAAGACTTCTCAGCTGTGCCAGATGTTGTAGTTGAGGTTGTGTTCTATTTAGTGCCTGTAGCAGCATAAAGTCCGACACATCAGCGACGCCGCCCTGACTTGGTGACCCGATACGCTGTGCAATGTTACGCGCACGTTCCCGCATAAGCCCTGCCACCTCACTGATGAAGCGATGGAGTGTTGCTACAGCGGAGACATCGAAGTGACACGGAACAAAATCAGGATCGAGATAGACACTGCCGTCAGGTCTTTTTTCTAATATTCTAGCAATAGCAATTGAGGCGTAGGCACTGCGATCTTCCTGCTCTAACATCAATCGCAATCGCACAGGACTGACATCAATAACGGTAAGGTCACCCTGTGGAGTTTGAATATCGCGAGCCTCATGCTTCGTTACTTCAAATCGGCTTGCCCCCTTGCCTTCCGGCCACTTCAGCTCACTAATAGAATCACTACGAAGTGGAATAGCAAGGTACACAATCTGGCTTGCCACATCACCGGATTCTATTTCCAAAGCTTCAGGATGCAGATCTTCCAATGGAATGCGGAAAGGTGTTCCATCCGGCATGATGCCTGATGCACTTTCCAATGCAATACGACCGAAGCTTAAATATTCCGGATTCAATGTGAGTTCTGAAACACCATAAAGATACCGACTTGCCGCTGTTACCCGTGCATCAAGAATATATTCATTGTAGCGTTGTTGTTGCTGGAAATGCTGCGGCTTAATAAACAACCCTTCATTCCAGACAACACGATTTCGTGCAGACATATGGCTATTCCACTATACTCAGTTTTACTTCATCCGGTCCCAGATACACCATCAAGCGGTACATCTTGTTCATAGGCTGAACAGGGATAATCTTCTTCCACTGCACTTTATTTGGCTCAGCATACTTGCCAAAAACCGCGATAAAGCGTGTATCGTCATCAACTTCAATAAATTCGGTATGCTTAAACTGCCCTGGAGCAAGCAAATAGTCAGAGTCATCAACATAGCTGCTATCCAATGCATCATCGTAATCATCGACCAGCTCGTCATAGCTTGCGTCTAAGAACATAGAATCATCTTCAAGCTGAAAAATCTGTACACCAATCGGGGTTGCCTCGCCGCTTCGATTCTGATTCACCTCTGTATCGGCAAACACGCAGTATGCTATTTGAGAAGGAAACTGTGGTAACTCGTCATCATCACCAAAAAACCATCCACAGCCTGTAAGCTGGGTCAGCAGAAGAGCTAAAAGAATCACTCGTAACTTCATGTTATGACTCCCTTTGCATTTCACGTAATTTTTTATCATAAGCTTGATCAAAAATTTCCCAGAACAGCTTTTCAAACCCCTTCTGCCGCTCAGAGATCAACTCAGCGTAGTAGCTATTGTACATATCCCAAGCCCACGCTTCTTGTGATTCGCTTTCATGAAGACTTGTACGACGATAACTTTTAAAGCGTTTCAACAAGACATCCGGAGAAAAAGCTCGCAGCACTTGAGTCAACGCTTCAGCCGTCGCAGTCTGTACAGCTTCATTATGATTTTTAACGGTTTCCAGACTCTCTTCGATTGCAGCAGGGGCAGCTAAGTGCACAAGACTCCGCTTACCGTCGTACATGGTTTTAATGGTCTCATCATATGGAAGACCAAGTCGAAGCGGGTTGTCTTCAATAGGCTGAAGATTCTTGTTCATGATGCCATATCGACTATCTTCAACCTGCTGATGCAAACCCAACAGCCCCTTTACTGCTGCCTGCAATGAGCTACCAACCTCTTCTGCAAGCATTTGCATATCAGCAAGATTTTCACTTTTACCAATTGAAACACCCAAACCGCGAATCATTGGGCCAGCAACAAAGTGGGAAGAACCAGCATCAGGTGCGTACTGTTGTTCTGCTGCGGTAAAATCCAATGAATCTAATGTATCTTCGCCCATTCCATGCCCTTTGCTTGATGCCTGCTGCAATGAAATGGCAGAGCTTGTTTCATAGTCACTATCAGCTTGAACAGTTATAGAACTCCCCTGCCACTGCTGATCTTTCGCTGTTAAAAAATCTGCCCCATCATCTTGTGCAGTTGCATCCAGTGAAAGATCATCCAGATCAGAGCCGAGCATACCTTCAAGTTCATCCAAAGCTGCTAAAGGATCATCGACTGCACCACTGTCATCATTGGCTGCGATATCAAAAGCAGCCGGAGCTGCACCATGTGCAAGTAATGATGAATTCTCTGAATCAGAAAAAACCTGTTTCAACGAACTGGTCTTTCCTGCAAACACTTCATCTTCCTCCGCAAAGTGCACGCGAATGTCATAAGGACCAATTTTCACGGTATCATTAGCATTCAGTTGTGCATGTTTACCCCAGCCAACCGGCATTGATGCACCATTTACAAAGGTTGCATCGCTAGTGTCTGTGATACAGAATTCACCATCAATCACGGATATCTTACAATGCGAAAGGCGAACCTTTCCTTTTCTGTCACGTAAGTTCCAGTCATCGCCGGGGCTTGCGCCAATAGAACCGCCCTCGGTATAAAATGTTTTTGTTGCCGACAATCCGGCTTCAAGCACCTGAGAGTTGGTGACTACCAGTGTGATACATTGTTGCTCTGACATTGTGAGTTCCTCTAAAGCCTAATCTGGATTCGAACACGTCGATTTTTCGTTATGTCTCCCATAAAAGAAGACCACCCTAGCAACGCGCCGTACTTTTTATCGAGACAAATCGGGAACGCTTCGTCCGGTTTAAGTTCAAGCTCCAAATCATACGCCATCTGTTCCCGCAAAATAAATTCAATCAATGTGCAGAACGGCTGAAAATCTTTTCCTATTGGAAGGAAATCTCTAAACCGTTCCAGCGTTAAGCCCTTTAAACAAATCAAAAATTTACCAGTACAATCCCGAACGTAATGCCCGATAACGGTATCCTGCCCTAACCATGTATTCTTAACGCCAAGCAGCAATCGCTGCTCTTGAGGTATAGGAACATTACGAACTTGCCACTGCTCGATTGAAACATCAGAAAGATCAAAGCAGTGACCGACAATACCGGAAACGACCTGTGGAGATCGACTGCGCCCAGCAAGCATTCCTGCATAGGCAAGCATTTTACACCAGTTAATCGAAGTCTCACTGCGCATTCCCTTGTCAGCCAATCCAACCAGGGCAAACAGCTGAGCCGAAAAAGCGTCTGATGCATTTTCTTTAAACCGTATGTAGTATCGATATTTTCTCCAGATACGGTACACCAGCGACACAAGCCTGTGGTTAAAGAAGTCAAGAAACTCTTTTCGAAGCCCCTCGTCTCCTTCTGTTAAAATTTGCTCAAGATAGTATCCGGGTAATGGAGACTGAGCTCCGCTTAGCCCCAAAAATGTTGTCTGAAGGCGGCAATTACCGCTCGGCATTCGCTCAATTCCCTGTACATCGCTTGCTGCAAAACCCAAACTGGGACTTGAACTAAACAACAACTGACAGGTTCGTTCCCACTCTTCACTCTCCGGATCTGAGTTATCCAGCTTGTGCAGTAACTCTACCAATTGGTAAAAATTGTATGAGCGGACATTTTCCGGCAGTGCACATGCTGGCTCTATCTCTAGATTAACGGCTGCATTCCCGTCTGAGTGTCCCACGTGTATGTCTCCTGATTATCCGCATTAATCACTACCAATTCATGAAACGAATTTATGCTCGCATACAGTGCAAAAAAGCGGCTGAGTATCGTTCCAAAAAGATACAAGTCACCTTCTGACCCGAATGCAGACTGGTTCAACGTAATTTCTGAACGCAGCCCCCGAACTGGTAGCCCCCGTAAAATTTTATCCACTGGCGAAGAGTCGATTTTCACGATTCCATCCAATCTATGCTTAGAAATACGTTCAGCCTGTCGATCAACCAACGCACGAAAATCATACGCCTGTAAAACAGCGCTCAACGCATCTTTTGAAAGCAATGAAAGGTAGTTCAATGAAAGGTTAGAAATAAGTGTCCAGAGCAGACTGCCATCAAGTACCGGGCGTAAAGGAGCCGTCGGCTCTGTAATATTGGTAAACTCTGCATATGAAGGCGAACTATCTGTCGGTACACAGATATCTCCCTTCCCTAACTCCAGCGGAAGTTGCCTATTAGTGCACGTAAGCTCCAACGAAACAGCTTCACTAAAGTTCATGCATTCAGACTCATCACCACGTACGAATGAAAGATAATGCTCAAATCCGTCATTACGAATACTGTCTCTCACTCGTACGCGGTAATAGAGTGTGTTTCTGCTCAATGCGCGTTCAATTTCGTGCTGAAAGCTCTCAAAGGGAGTGTAAATTCGCGCTTGTCCGCGAACTCTTCCCACGTAATTTTCCTGCCATCCCTGAACCTTATCGATGCTGAAGATTTCATAATGTGAGGAGAATCTGCTAGAAGGGACGATTTTATATTCTGCACTCTTACCATTCAGATCGATAGGGTCTGCATCATGGGTGAACAGGTTAATCACCGGAGTACAATGCAGCTCAAAATTTTCATCGCGAACACGAACATCAGCAGGTAATGTTTTAGAAAAACAAAACCGTACTGTTACATTTCCAGAGGTTTCCGGAGGCAACGTTTTCCCAAAATCTTTTACATCAAAGAATAAAAAGGCTTCGGGAAAAGCTAAATATTCCTGAAGAATACGATATCCTTCATAAACATTTTTCGGATACGGAAGAATAGAATGATCGGAATCAAAACCAACAGCATTGAAGTTGCTGGAGGGCAAGGAGTATACCTGTCCCTCGCACACTAATTCTATTCGCTCCAAGTAGTGGCTAAGCCATAAAAAGAGCATTTGTGCACTGTAGGTTTCCCCACCCAGATAAAAGCGTAATGATTCAAACCCGACACTTTCTGCGGTCAAGTCGCCCAAAATTCGTAAATCTACATCAATATGTGAAGACTCACGGGTTGTTGTAGCCAAAACTTTTTCGCGTTCTAATGGGTAAACATCCATCTCATGACAAGTTCGAAACTGACAGACAGTTCCAAACACAGGCACACTATTCAGCCGTGTTCCTTTATCTACTACTTGCCGCTCGCTGATTGCTTTTTCATCCGCTGTGAACTGTACAATACTGATACTTGGAACCGGCCTTAAATAGTTAGGCCAAAGCATATTGATAATAGAGTGCGTAAGTTCAGGGAACTCGTCTTCAACTTTTTCCCTGAGGCGACCTGTTAAAAAGGCAAAGCCTTCCAGCAGTCGTTCTACATCTGGGTCCGTTGTACGGGCATTAAGAAAACGGGAAAGCTGAGGATACACCTCGGAAAAAGCAGCACCCTGCTCTCGCAGAAAAGCGAGCTCGTCTCTGAAATATCTATCGCGCACTATCTTACTCTGTATGATCGGTTACTATCCAAGAAAAGATCTATCTGCACTTTGTCGTGCATTGCCCCTGTATGTACTGTCGCCACAATATGAAATTTCAATTTCAACGGCGTTGTTGCATCCGGTAATACTCTAATATCTATATCTTCTACCCTTGGCTCATACCGATCCAGACAATACTGAATCGCTCGGCGAATCTTCATTGCAAGATCCTGACTTCCCAGTGTTGCATCATTAAAATCAAGCAAACCTAGGTCAGGAGCACTGAGGGCTTCCCCCATACGGGTATTAAGAATTTGGGCGATATTACGCTTTACGGAATCGACGACATCAACAGGGTCGGGACGTTGAGTCACCGACCGAGTTGATGCATCTGCTTCCAGTCGTTCGAAGAAGCTTCCGTAAGAATTGCTCTTAGCTTGGAAATCAGACATCACTATGACTGATCAAGTCGGCCTACCAAGGACAATTCGAAATTCGCACCCATGTATTTGAAGTGAGGACGCACGGCGAGAGAAACCTGGTACCAACCTGGATCGCCCTCAATATCCGATACTTCAATCTTAGCAGCGCGCAATGGACGACGGCTACGTACATCGGAAGGTGGGTTTTCCTGATCAGCAACGTACTGACGAATCCAAGTGTTGAGATCACGTTCCAGATCCTGACGCTCTTTCCAAGAACCGATCTGTTCACGCTGAAGCACTTTAATGTAGTGTGCGAGGCGGTTAATGATCATCATGTAAGGAAGCTGAGTACCAAGCTTGTAGTTAGTTTCTGCTTCCTTACCTTCTTTGGTATTTTGGAACACTTTTGGTTTCTGAATAGAGTTTGCAGAGAAGAATGCGGCGTTATCGCTACCCTTTCTCATTGTAAGAGAAATAAAACCTTCTTCAGCAAGCTCAAATTCTTTACGGTCTGTGATCAGAACTTCGGTAGGAATTTTTGCCTGAAGTGTACCGAGGGCTTCGTATAAGTGAACTGGCAAATCTTCTACAGCACCGCCACTCTGTGGACCGATAATGTTCGGGCACCAGCGGAATTTTGCAAAGCTGTCAGTCAAACGAGAAGCCAATGCAAAAGCGGTGTTACCCCACAAGTAACTTTCGTGTGAATCACTCACGTTTTCGCGATAGTTGAAAGACTTGATCGGATTTTCCACTGGATCGTAAGGGACACGAAGAAGGAAACGCGGAGCGGTGAGACCAAGGTAACGTGCATCTTCTGATTCACGCAGTGAACGCCACTTGGTGTAACGAGGGCTTTCGAAAATGGTATTCAGATCTTTCAGGTTTGGCAGCTCTTCATAGGAGTCGATACCGAAAAAGTCTGGTGCTACGCTGGAGATGAAAGGAGCGTGAGCCATAGCGCCAACAGCAGCTACGTACTGAAGAAGCTTCATATCCGGTGTGGTTGGGGAGAATGTGTAGTTGCCAATCATTGCGCCGATAGGCTCACCACCAAACTGACCATAACCGGAGGAGTAAACGTGTTTGTAAAGACCTGACTGAACGGTCTCTGGAGCAAACTCAAAGTCGTCAAGTAACTCTTTCTTTGTTACGTGAAGCAGTTCAAGCTTAATATTTTCACGGAAATCGGTTCGGTCGACCAGCAGCTTAAGACCACGCCAGGAAGATTCCATTTCCTGAATACTTGGATCATGAAGGATAGCATCCATCTGTGAACTGATTTTTTTATCAAGCTCAACAAGCATCTGGTCTACGAGAGTTTTGTTTACTGGTTCTTCTGTTTTATTAGTACCAATAAGATTTTCGATAAAGGCTGCTACACCTTTCTTGGCGACATCATATCCTTCTTCATTTGGCGCCATTTTTGTTTGCGCCATAATTTCATCAAGAAGGCCTACCGGTGCAGCGTTCTCGGCTGCAGCAGTTTGTACTTGAGCGGACATAAACGGTTCCTCTTAATACTGTTCTTGTGAGCAGTACTGACTACTTATCTTTTTTAGGTGCTTTTTTTTCTTCTTTAGCAGCTTCATCTTTAGAAGCATCATCGCTGCTATTTCCGCCTACCAGTTCCAACTCAGCTAAAAGCTTGTCACGAGACTCCTGAGATGAAAGTAATTCCTGCATTCTTGTTCTAAATGCTGGAATGTTACCAAGAGGCCCTTTCAGAGCAACGAGAGCTTCTCTGAGCTCAATCAGCTGCTTCAATTCTGGAACCTGGCTTGCGATAGCATCTGGGGCAAAATCACTTAGTGATTTAAAAGATAGGTTAACCGGTAAATCAACACCCTCTTCTTCAACCAACTTATTTGGTACAGAAGTACTCAATGAAAGTTCACTTTCAGCCATAACAGAAGTAAAAGTGTTTTTATCGACTGATACGGTTTGTCTTTCTTCAATTGGAGTATCTTCAGGATGGCCTTTAAAATCCCCCATCACCACCAATTTTAATGGTAATTCAACTTCTTCCTGCTGATCACCTGTAGCAGGAACGTATTTAATATTTATTCGCTCCTTAGGAGCTACACTTCCCTCTTTAGCCATAGTAAATTCTCCGTAGGCATTTTTTTGTGCACAATGTTATCATTGTAAGTACGTTGCACATTTTTTTGTTACTGAAGATGAGCACTATAAAATAATTTTTAATACCTTTTTGCAGTCGCAAATTTTATTTTTTGTATCAAAAAGATCATAAAATTCTCTTTGTACAAAATTTTGTGGTATAAAAAATATATTTTATGAATAAAAAAACTGTTGCGTACGATGTATGAAAATTTACAAGATCAAATGAAAAGAATTTGCGTAGCTCTAAAAAATCAGAAAAATATCTTTTACTTTTTAAAAAAACATATTTTCAAATTTAAGCGATCAAAAAACGTCCCCTTCGATATTGAAACCCCTATAACGAAGCAACAATTGCCGTCTACATTTAAACGAATCAAACTTCAATAGAAAATTCGATAAAAAAATCAATCTTTCTCGTAAGTTCAATATAAAACGTTGCATTTTTGACATATTTACCAATAAAATATTTCAAGAATACCCCTCAGACACGCCCACTTTATATATTGAAATAATTGTATTTTTTAAATAAAATATTTTTGCTTCAAATATTTTATTTAACTAAACAGACTCATTTTTTTTGCATATAAAAAAAGTTGGCAATTTTTTGCTTCATAAGCAAAAAATTGCCAACTTATGTTTTTGAAAAACTGTTTTTACGTACAAAATAGAATAGTCAATTTTATGACAAAAGAAAAAAACGCCACTACATATTAACTAGTTGATATGTAGTTTTTCAAACACGTTTAAATATACAATGATCCAAACTCTTCTTAAAAAGCAAAAAAAAAGACCGGACATAGTCCGGTCTTTAACGTTGTGTATTAGGGATTAGCGCTGCACCCTATAGTTCTTTTCCTTCGCGGTAAGCAACTAAGTCTTCAATGGTTAACATTGGCATTTCATATTTCTTTGAAATCTTAACGAGCTCAGGCAGACGAGCCATTGTGCCATCAGGATTAGTTACTTCGCATAACACACCACAAGTACCAAGACCAGCAAGGCGCATTAAATCAACGGTAGCTTCTGTATGTCCACGGCGTTCAAGAACACCACCTTCACGTGCGCAAAGTGGGAATACATGCCCCGGGCTGTTGATATCAGAAGAACTAGCACTTCCACATGAAGCTGCTTTTACGGTTCGTACACGATCAGCTGCGGATACCCCAGTAGTAACACCTTCTGCAGCCTCAATAGAAACTGTAAACGCTGTCTGATACTGGCTATGGTTTTCATCAACCATCATTGGTAACTCAAGCTCTTTAATTTTCTCATCAGTCATGCAAAGACAAACAATGCCGCTACATTCACGAATGAGTAAAGCCATTTGCTCCGGAGTAAGGTGCTCTGATGAAAAGATCATATCGCCTTCGTTTTCACGATCTTCATCATCAGTAACAATCACACCGAAACCTTGCTGCAAGGCAGCAAGAGCTCTTTCTACACGTTCTTCTGATGTTCCAAACTGATCAAGTAATGACTGATTCATTGAATTCTCCAAAATGTTTAAGA
This sequence comes from Halodesulfovibrio sp., assembly GCF_015482765.1. Taxonomy (GTDB): domain Bacteria; phylum Desulfobacterota; class Desulfovibrionia; order Desulfovibrionales; family Desulfovibrionaceae; genus Halodesulfovibrio. The sequence continues at coordinate 87,191 of NZ_JADMLB010000012.1, read as the reverse complement.
ATCGCAAGAATCAGGGCAAGTAAAAAGCAGTGCAAAAGAATAGAGCAGCATTAACGCTGCCAAAAAGGAATGCAGGCTGCATTTACTCTCTTTCATCCGGACTCTAACCGTCGGCTCTGGAATTACACCAGATCTGCTGACCTTCGTACAACGAAGCGCTCGCGGGCTCTCCTAAAGAGGATCACCGCCGGTAGGGAATTACACCCTGCCCTGAGAATAAATTCGCGTTAAGAAAAGGGCTATCTGGTTCCAGCCGTTGTGTCAACATAACCGGAACCATTTTCATAATATTTTACGCTACCTCTCCACCACAAATCACCGTAAACTCACAGCCGTCATCTTTTTTTGAGTACTCAACCACTCGATTTCGGCCAAGATCTTTCGCTTCATACAAAGCCGAGTCAGCAGCATCAAGCATTAAAGCGCCAATGTTTTCCAGTGGAAAATCATGGGCATAAGAAAATCCACACGAAACGGTCATTTGTACATTTCGACGTATTATTCGACCTTGATTATCGCGAATAACAAAGTCATACGTCTCAAGACGAGTACGGATAGACTGCGCAATCTCCACAACATCGCGAGAAGCATCACCAAAAAGTAAAATCGCAAACTCGTCACCGCCAAAGCGACAGCAACAAATATCCTCATCATCATGGCGACGATGAGCCACTTCCTGCATTATTTGCGAAAAAGTTTGCAACGCCTGATCGCCGATACGGTGACCAAAACGATCATTAAACTCTTTCAGATTATCAATGTCTAACAAAAGAAGACAAAGACCTTTGCTCTCAGTGCGCCAAGCTTCAATTCCATCATTGAGGCTCTCATCAAATGCACGGCGGTTAAATAAGCCGGTAAGACCATCCGTTTTGCATATATGATCAAGTCGTTCTGCGTCCTCGCGCATTACAGAGATTACTTCCTGAAATGTCGATTTTAGCTGTAAAACAATTTCTTCTGGGTCTGCCCCGCTCCGGACAGCTGCAACACTCTTTTCTTCAAGCCCTTCCATCGCGCCTTTATGCTTATAAACACTACGTCTAAAGTCATCAGCAAGATCAGCGGATTCTTGCAACGCTTCTTCTAAACGCTTTGCATACGAACTCGCTAAAATCGCCTGATACTCTCTAAGGACAGAACTATACCTCTCTTCAGAAAAGTCAGCGAGCTCAAGAGTTTTTATCAGCAGATCGGCAACTTCTTTTTTTTGCTCTTGAGAGTAGTACGAGTACTTTTGAGTACTACGTAGACATGAAAGCAAAGATCGCCAACGATCATCATGGGGAACGCCTAAGCGTTCAAAAAGATCACAATACTTATGACCAATCTCAAAACGACAAATTTTATCTGTAGGGTTTTCAGGATGCAAAACAGCCCCCTTCAAGTACAGTTCGGCATTTTATACTAATACGTAGCGTTATCTGAGCATTTTATTCCACTGAAATTTCAGCTTCATTTGGCCACAGCTTACAAACTCGTGCTGGAGCATATCCATTATAAAATGCATCAACTGGAGACTTAAAATAAATCTTATTCTTCTTTGAAATTTGATTTGCAAACTTACAATTCAAAGTAAAAAAACGCTTACTTCTCCTGTTTCCAACAACAGTTCCTATTTTATTTAAATAAGTAATAGCGTTATTCCACATTCCAACTTTATTATCGATTGCTTTTTGCTGTACCGTAATCAACTTTTTTACATAAGAACGTTGCTTTCTCCCATGTGGATACACAAAGGCCATACCATTTTGAACAAGATATGTTCCTAAGTCATGCCCATATTGCGAAGTTACGATTGCAACTCTTCTACTATACCTATCTACATCTACAATTCTTTGTAGTTCAACTTTCTTTCCAAGAACTTCTTTTGTTATAAAATTTTTAGCTTTTATTGAAAAGTACTGTTGCTTTCTTTTTTTATGTTCAAGCTCTGGAGTATCAACATATGCAATACGTACTCTACTACCATCATCAAGAATAATAGTATCGCCATCAAGAACAGATACGACGGAGTATATTGTATCGGCATAAGCCGGAATAGTAATACAAAACAACAGCAGAAAAAAAGAAAATATAGCAAGTTGTCTTTTAAGCACACAACTCTCCATAATAAAAAAAGGCGGCTTCAGTTGAAGCCGCCTTTTTTCTAGTTTTCGTAGTAAGACTTAAGCGTCTGACTTCGAACCGGATGGCGTAATTTACGAAGCGCCTTAGCTTCGATCTGTCGAATACGTTCACGAGTAACGTTAAACAGTTTACCAACCTCTTCGAGAGTATGGTCAGATTTTTCACCAATACCAAAACGCTTACGAAGTACTTGTTCCTCACGTGGAGTAAGGTCTGCAAGAACACCGGCAATCTGCTCACCAAGTTTAGTGTTAACCACTTCTTCAGCAGGAGCAACTGCCTTCTTATCTTCAATGAAATCTCCGAGGCTGGAATCTTCTTCATCACCAATTGGAGTTTCAAGAGAAATAGGTTCTTTTGCAATTTTAAGGACTTTCTTCACCTTATCGATCGGATAGTCCATACGTTCAGCAATCTCTTCAGGTGTTGGATCACGTCCAAGTTCCTGAACGAGGTAACGAGAAGTTCTAATCAACTTGTTAATTGTCTCGATCATATGCACAGGGATACGGATAGTACGAGCCTGATCCGCAATCGCACGAGTAATCGCCTGACGAATCCACCATGTTGCATACGTGGAGAACTTGTAACCACGCTGGTATTCGAACTTATCAACAGCCTTCATCAGACCGATGTTACCTTCCTGAATGAGATCAAGGAACTGTAACCCACGGTTTGTGTATTTCTTCGCGATACTTACAACAAGACGCAAGTTTGAACGAATAAGTTCCTGCTTAGCGCGCATTGCAGCTGTGTTGCCATACTTAATACGCCACAAAACCTCTTCAAGATCTGTAACGTTGTGACAACATTTTTCCTGCAAGCGATGCAGAATCTCAATTTTACCAAGAATCATCTCTTTAAATGAGAATAATTCATCAACGGTCAAACCAAGCTCTTCCGCTGCAACCAGCGGGTTCACTTCACGATCATCAAGCTGTTTAAACAGTACCTGAATTTCAGACTGAGTTTTACCGGTTGAGAGAATGTACGCAGAAAGGTCACGCTGGCAGTTATGCATCTGACGCACGTAATCTTCGACAGTCTCAATAACACGGTCAATAAGAGTCTTTTCAAGCTTAATGTCACGAAGACGCACAACCACGTCTTCTTTGTACTGAATGATCTCTTTTTGCAGACCATATACTCTGCGATCAAGTGTACAGCAGTCATCAAGCTTGTCGTAAATCTTTCTTTTCTTTTTGTAGATGTTACGAATCTCATCAAGAAGCTTAATTACTCGCTCACGCTGGTTAAGCTCGTCTTCGCTAGGATCATCTTCTTCAATGGTCTTAACAACGTCTTTCAGCTTTACGCGGTTTTCTCTAAGATCTTCGCCAACACTTACAAGCTCTTCAACAGCCACAGGCACTTCAACGAGTGCATATAATACATCCTGCTCGCCAATTTCAATTTTCTTAGCGATAACTACTTCACCGTCACGGTCAAGCAACGGCACTGCGCCCATTTCGCGCAGGTACATACGCACAGGATCTGTGCTGCGTGATGCATAGTCTGTAGTTTCTTCTTCCTCGTTAAACTCTATAACGTCTTCAGAAGGCAGGTCATCGTCGTTGTCAGCATCGGCAACGGGAACTTCATCCTTGCCTTTGCTGGTATCAACAATAGCGATATTCAACTGGTCAAAAATCCCGATGATCTCTTCAACCTGCTCGGGAGTATTCACTTCAGCCGGTAACGCTTTGTTGACCTCATCAAAGGTCAGGAACCCGTTGACCTTGCCCTTCGCAATCAAGGACTTGATTTGCTGGATGTCCTTAATATTCCCCATTGGACCTCCCCAAGGATTCTTTTAAGGCCAGAAGAAAATCCATTTCTGCATCCTGTTCGCCCCCCTCTGTAATATGCCGCATTGCGGCGACTAGGGATTGCCCTTGCTGTTGGCGGCGAGTTCTTTCCAGGAACATACAGACGTCGTTCAATTCTTCCTGTTCTTTTTGCATTGCAACCGTATCGACAGTACGGTGCTTAATCCAAAATACTTTTTCTTTACCTTCAAGGTACTCAGCGGCATCATTGCCGTAAGCAGAAATTTTATTCCAGAGCGATTCAGCCCATGTGGACTGTAACAGTTCGACACCACCATACTGTTCTAATGTAAGCACGTGATGCGGATACCGTACAACAAACTGCAACACCCGCTCTTCCAGTGAAGCAGCCAGCATAGGACGCGGCGCAGAGCCTTGCATCGTTTGCTGCTGTTTTTTCCAGCCACCAGACTTCTCCCGTGCTCCCCGTTGCTGAAACGAAGAACGAGATTGAGCCTGTTTGCTTTTCTTTGGCGCTACAATCTGGCGCAGCTCCACTTCATCAAGACCAAGCCCTGATGCTATACGAGACACATAAAACGAACAGAGTTCAGGCTGTTCCATGCTGCTCAAAAAACGTGTTGTCCAATCCATAACATCCCGCGGGGCATACATGCTTACCGTCGAGGTACAATAGGACAACCCGTCCGGAGATTGGGCCAACAAGTCGTGAAACGCCTGTTCACCGCGCTCATGTAAAAAGCTGTCAATATCTTCTCCGTCAGGAAGAAGTACCACACGGCACTTCATACCTTTGGTTAAGATCATCTCACAACTTTTTAAAGCAGCCTTTCGTCCGGCTTCATCACCGTCAAAAATAAGATCTACTGATGAGCAAAAACCACCGAGGCGTTTAACCTGATCCGGAGTTAGAGCTGTTCCAAGAACACCACAAGCATTTTCGAAACCGAACTGATGCAGTGTAAGTACATCCATGTACCCTTCTGTTAAAAAGGCACTTTTAGCTGCTGAAATCGCTCTACGAGCCTGAAAAAGCCCGTAAAGATGCTCACCTTTTTTGTAGATTGCAGAATCGCTACTGTTGATATACTTCGCTTGATCATTTTTTCCAATGATTCTACCGCCAAAAGCGATAACTTGTCCTGAAAGGTTCTTGATCGGAAAAATAAGACGTCCACGAAAACGATCATACATTCGTCCGCGTTCATTGCGTGACAAAAGACCAGCCTCAGCTGCCTGCTTCTGTTTCATCCCTCTCGAAACTAATGCATCGGAAAGAGATTGCCACGAATCAGGAGCCCAGCCCAGTTCAAAACGCTCTACAATCTCAGGCGTTAATTTACGCCCTTTAATATAGTTTCGGCATTCCCGCGCATCATGCTTAGAAAGATTGTTACGAAAATGATCTTTTGCAATGTCATACATCGTATAACAGAGCTTCCGAAAATCCCGTTCTTCTTGGGCACGCGGATCAGCCTTATATTCAGTAAGCGGAACTCCGGTTTCTTCTGCTAGTTGTTGCAGCCCTTCCCGAAACTCCAGCCCGTTAATTTTACAGAAAAAGTCTATTACATCGCCGGCAGCCTGACATCCAAAACAGTAGTAAAAACCCTCTTCTTCATTAATAGAAAATGATGGTGTTTTTTCCTGGTGAAAAGGGCACAGTCCCATCCACCTACCACCAGCATGGCGCAACTCCATGTAACGTCGCGCAACATCAGCGATATTTAAACGGGCTTTGATTTCTTTTACAGCAGAAAATCCGCTATTTGTCATGACTGATCCAGAATCGTTACGATACCCTGAAGACATTATCGCAATTCTACAATGGTCATACCATCACCACCGAGATCGGCAGGAGCGAGACGGAATGTGGCAACAGCAGGGGCATTTTTAAGATACGTATGAATCTCGCGACGCAACGCACCGGTTCCCTTTCCGTGCACAACTTCCAGCTCTTCGATATTGCTCAGCAGGGCTTTATCAATAAAAGAGTCAAGTTCACTTATAGCTACATCAGCACGCTTTCCACGTAAGTCAACCCTAAAAGATGCTTTACGTTCTGCTTTTACTGTAGTGCGGGGAGCTTGAACAGTTTTATTTGTTTCATCAGCAAAAGAAACATCGTGTAAATTTACCCACATAGCAACGCCGGAAAGATTAATCTTAACCTTTCCACGTTTATCATCAATTTCTTCAACAACCCCTGATTTTTTCCAAGGATTATATTTTAATGTCTGACCGGGAGTAATTTCTTGCGGAGCTAATGCTTCAACCTTCGGCTGTTCAGCTTTATTCGCTTCAACAAGTTTTTGACGAGTTTTTGCTAACTCTTTTAACGCCTGCTTATGTGTAACTTTCTGAGTCTTCAAATCGTTAAGTACGTTTTGAGCTTCCTTCTGGATGTCTCCAAAAAGCTTATCTCGTTCACGTTCATAACGTGTATTCAACTTCTTACGGCGCTCTTCAAAACGCTGACGCTCTGAGTCAAGTTTCGTTACTTCTCGCTCACGCTCAACAGCTAATGTGTTCAGCCTGTCGATCAACGCGGAAGTATCTTCACCATCCATAAGTAAGTACTGTTCAGCACGACGCAACACATAGTCAGGCATTCCATGCTCACGGGCAACATCAAGAGCCTGTGAAGCACCTACCTGATCATATGCGAGACGATACAACGGCTTCTTTGTACTTGGATCGAATAAAACAGAAGCTGCACGTACCCTATCGTTTGAAAGTGCATAAGCCTTTAATGCAGGGAAATGCGTCGCTGCACAAACATATGCGCCACGATCAAGCAATTCATCAATAACGGCCTGAGCAAGAGCTGCGCCCTGTGCTGGGTCTGTACCTGCACCAAACTCATCAAGAATAACAAGCGTACTGTCGTCCGCTGTATCCCAGATGGCACTCAAATTCGTGATCTGAGCAGTAAAGGTAGATACGTTTTCTTCAAGACTCTGCTCATCACCGATGAAAGCAAAAATATTTTTCCAGAAAGGAATTGAGCTGCCTTCTTTAACAGGAACAGGCAAGCCACTCATCGCCATTAAAGCAATAAGTCCAATTGTTTTAAGACAAACAGTCTTACCACCTGCGTTACCACCGCTAATAAGAAGAGCAAACTGTTCTGGTAACAATTCAAGCGTTACTGGCAAAGCACCACCATCAGACAAAGCAAGCAAAGGATGTAGCGCATCAACCAGATGCAAATTTCCTTTCTGGTTGAAGTCCAGTGCAACACCGTTAAACTTTGACGCCAAAGTACACTTTGCAAGCAACACATCAACGTTAACCATCAAGCTGTACACACCGTGCAAAGCTCCAAAGTTAGCGCGAACAAGACCGGTAAGAAATTCAAGAACTTTATGTTCTTCTTCACGTTCCTGCTTTTTTAATTCAGCAAGTTCATTGTTCAAATCGACAAGAAACATCGGCTCAAAGTAGCAGGTCTCACCAGTCTGTGAGTAATCGTGAATAATCCCCTGCACTCTTCCCTTAAAATTACTTTTAAGAGGAAGCACATAACGATCACTCGCGAGGGTGATATATTCATCCTGAAGATACTGAAGAATGCCGTGTGAATTGACAAAGTCTTTCACTTTTCTGGTGCATGTCTGATGGATTCGACGAATCTCCTGACGAATCAGCAGCAGGTCAGGAGAGCTGTTATCACGAATCAGACCATCATCACCAACACAGCGGGAAAGACCGGAAGCACATTGCTCCGGCCAAGGAAATTTATCTACCATAGCCAACAATAACGGCCACGGTGAATCATCTGTGCTCACGCGAATAGACGCACGCAAATCTCGAGCTTGTACCAAGACCTGACGCAGTGCCCAAAGATCATCAAGATCAAGAACTGCTGTCGGGCTATCAATAAAGCTGAACATGCCTGCAAGATCAGGAAAAGACGAAAGAGTCACGGAAACTGTCCGGCTCCACTCTTGTCCTTGCCTAAACAATTGAGCCTGCTCTTGCGCTTCTTCATGGCTGGACACAGGAGAAATAGACAAACACGCGTTCGTGCCTGCCTCCGAAACAGCAAAGTCCGCAAGGCGCTCAAGCACCTTACGGAACTCCAAATTGTGTATGGTACGCTGCTCCATAAAATTTATGCGAGCTTTGCGCGAACTGATGCGCTCAGTTTTTTACCGTCTACACGACCCTTGTATTCTGCCATAATAGCATTCATTACTTTACCCATGTCTCTCATACCGGCTGCACCAGTATCAGCTACAGTTTTAGTAACGAGCTCTTCAAGTTCTTCGTCAGAAAGCTGACTTGGCAAATACGTCTCGAGAACCTCGAGTTCTGCAGCTTCAACAGCCACAAGGTCTTCACGGTTTGCAGCGCGGAACTGTTCGATAGAGTCCTGACGCTGTTTTGCCTGCTTCATTACAACATCAAGCATTTCTTCATCAGTAAGTTCACGCTTGAGGTCGATCTGCATGTTTTTCGCAGCAGTTTTTAAATGACGCAGTACACCAAGTGCAACCTGCTCCTTGGCTTTATAGGCAGTAATGTAATCTTTATCGATCTGCTGAATAAGGCTCATGCTGTCACTCTTATGTAAATTTTGCATAGAATAATGCGGGGATCCGAAACCGAATCCCCGCCAAGAAGCATCTATAGATGCACCCGCCGTAGCGGTAAACACAGTACAGATTAGTACTGGTTCATCTTTCTCATCTTCTTAAGAAGACGTTTACGGGCAGCTGCTTTCTTCTTCTTACGCATTACGCTAGGTTTTTCGAAATGCTGACGTTTTTTCATTTCTGAAAGAATGCCTGCCTTTTCAACCTGCTTTTTAAAGCGTCGAAGCGCGATGTCGAAGTTGTAATCACCATCATCGAGATATACGCCTGGCATGAAATATCACCACCTTCATTACTTAATACCCTAAGCGCAAACACGCTTAAGACAAGAGAGCAATCTACGGTCTGATTTAGCTTTTTGCAAGTTATTTTTTACATCTTTCATATAAAAAAAAGCCTACTGCGAACAGTAGGCCTTTTTTAACAAACAAAAACTAATGACTGTGTCCCTGACTGTCATGCTTAGCATGAAGAACGGACTTGAAAATTACGTACCCCAACCCACCAAGAATTACAAACAGAACAGCATAGAGTGCTCCGAAGAATATGAAGTGGTCAGGCATCCACCAAGGAATATCCTGAGGCAATGCGCTATGCAGAGTTTCACCGTGCAGCATAAGGGGCCTCCTGTACTACTTAACAGCTTCTTTAAGCAGTTTTCCCGGGCGGAATTTAACTACTTTAGTTTCTGGAATGATAATTGGATCACCGCTTTGCGGGTTGCGTCCCAAGCGTTCTTTACGCTCTTCAACAACGAATGTGCCAAAACCTGTCAAAGTCAGTTTGCCTTCAGCCACAAGAACATCCTGTACAGATTCAAGAAATGCATTCAGGGAGCGTTCTGCGTTTGCTTTAGTAAGATTTGCTTTCTCAGCAATGCGTTCTACGAGTTCCGCCTTGGTCACGGCCACGTCCTCCTCTCTGGGGGTTGCAATAAATTTCGCCAAAGCGCACACACTCTAGCTTCAAAAATTATTACTGTTATTTGAGATATAAGCCCAAACTTGTAAGTCGATACCAGATGCATCAAGCATATGCAACGGTTTATACGCTCTCAGGCCTTGTAAATAGCGGTTTTCTACTTCTTTGGACAACTTTTCAGCGCATCTGCGAGTATCTGGAATTGACGCGTTGTAAGCGTCTCAGGCCTTGCAGTTCCTTGCACGCCAGCTTTTTCCAGAGCCTCCCCTGCCCCTGATGCTACACAGCCTTTTAGAATCTTTTGTAACTGTTTGCGACGCTGCTGGAAAGTTACCTTCAGTAACCATGAAAGCGCTTCAGGGTCAAAATCACGTTCTTCGGCAGGGATCGGCACAAAGCTAAGCACCGCAGAATCAACTTTTGGGCGAGGAATAAAGACTCCGGGAGGAACAATAAACTCTCGTTTCGGTTTACAAAAACTTTGTAACCATACTGAAAGTGCACCATACTGTTTAGAAGAAGGAGCAGCTGTAATTCTATCCCCCACCTCTTTCTGGATCATAAATACAGCACGCTGTACGCCGGTAGACTTGCTTAAAATATCCCACATAAGTGGAGAAGCAACGTTATACGGCAGATTCCCGATAACCTTCCAAGGCTTTTCAGGAGTCAAATTTTCCCACGGAAAAAGTAATGCATCAGTAAGCACAACCTGCAGTTCAGGATCACCCGCTGGCGGCTGGCGCTTATGCTCATGCGCCCAATGGTCATCTTTTTCAAGAATAGTGAACCATGCAGGCTTACGTTCGTGAATAAGGTGAGTCAAAGCACCCGGTCCGGGACCGATTTCGATCACATGATCTTCCGGCTCAATACGCAATGCATCAACAATACGATTTGCCGTGTTTTTATCCTGTAAAAAGTTTTGTCCCAAACTCTTTTTTGCGCGAGGTCCTTGCTTAATATCCAATGCCATGAGTGTATATCCAGACAGGTAATACTGCTATTTTGCAAAAGCCGAGGCAAAAAAGCTGTCTACCCATTTAAAAATGTCATTTTTGCGGATTGATTCCCGCATCCTATCCATGCGTCTCAGCCGCTCCTTTTTATCCATCAAATATGCTTGATGCAAAGCAGCAGCAACACCTTCTACATCAAAAGGATTGACCAGTATAGCCCCATTTCGCAGCTGTGCAGCAGCGCCGGCAAATTCACTCAAAATAAGTACACCACTCCGGTCAACATTTGCCGCACAATACTCTTTTGCAACAAGGTTCATACCGTCACGAAGCGGTGTTACTAAGGCAATACTACTTGCACGATAGTAGGCAAGTAATTCATCAAACGTTAAATTCCTATACTGATAATGAACAGGTACATACCCCGGAATAGAGAACTCGCCATTGATTTGCCCAACCAGACGTTCGATCTCTTTCTTTAAACGAGCATACATAGGAATTGATGCTCTGCTCGGCACAACAACTTGAAGCAAACTCACTTTACCTTGCAACTCAGGATATTCTGTCAGCAACCTATGCATAGCATTAAGACGTAATGGAATTCCTTTTGTATAATCTAATCGGTCAACACCTAACATTACTGTTCGGTTCGGAAGAGCCTTAAGTACCTGTTGTGCGGACTTACGAACGCAAGAAGTTCGAGCTGTCTGATTAAACTTTTTGTAATCAATACTAATAGGAAACGCACCAATTTTAACTACTCTTCCGTCTACAAAGGCATGAAGAACTTGCCCACGCCCTGAGATTCGAACATGCGGAACAAGTACAGACAACGCCTGAATAAAGTTTCGCCTGTCATGCAGTGTCTGAAAACCAATTTGATCGTACTGAAGAAGAGCCTGAAGCAACTCTGTACGCCATGGCAAGCGCCTGAAGCTATCTACAGACGGGAAAGGAATATGCAAAAAAAATCCAGTCTTACGGCAATCCCCTGCTTCACGCATATACTTTGCCACATGCATCAAATGGTAATCATGCACCCATACATAATCATCCGGTTCCCCACTCTCTATTGTTTTAAATGCGAACAACGCATTCACATCAAGGTAAGTCCGCCAATAGTCTGGATTGAAATTGCACTCGAATTGCGCTGAGTGGAATAAAGGCCATATAATCTGATTTGTGAAACCAAAATAAAAATCCTGAATTTGCTCTGTCGTCAGGCCAACCTGCAAAAGCCTGTATCCGGTTTCCTCAGAAAACAGCCTCAAGGCGGTATCAACGCCTTCAACATCCGGAGTTCCCGCCCAACCAATCCAGATACCTCTATTTGCTGTTAAAACGGGAGAAAGAGCAGTCACCAAACCACCGGAAACCGGTGATGAATGACACATTCCTCCTGCACACTCCAACGAGACAGGAAGTCTATTTGAAACAACAATGATACCTTGATCGGCTTCTAATGAATGCGGCATACGGGGCTCCTTTACTATCCGTCAGCATAGCAGAATACCCAGCTTATCAAAACGAAACAATGAGAGTTGTTGGAAATGAGCAAAAGAAAAGCCCCGCATAAAGCGGGGCTAAATAAAAAACAAAAATTATCGATTAAGAGCAGATGCAGCCGAGTGCAAAAAATTAATAATATGTCGCCCTTCAGGCTCTTTTTTGAGGAGCCATTTGGCAGAGGTTGGCCGCTCTTCGCTGCCTATTAAAATAGTTTCACCAAAATCACGTAACGTTGAAAAAGCATCCTCATCCGTTATATCATCACCCAAATAGGCTACAACCGCATCCTGTGGCTCTTCAGAAAGAACACTGGAAACAGCTTCTGACTTGGTGATACCCGGAACACGCATTTCCAAACCTTGATGAAAATCAAGAAGCTCTAAGTCAAATTCCTCAGCAATCGGCTCCCAAAGCTCCTCAAGCTCTATCAAGTACTGCGGGGCAAGCTCTGCGTTAACCCCACTAACATGAGCTGCTACGCTATTCGGCTTACGCTCAATCGCTTGTTCATTTAACAAATGTAAGGCTCTTTCGACAGCAATACGCAGTCCCTCGTGCGCAGTTTCAGGAATAGATGCCATTTCAAGCTGTCCCGTTACACGCAGATGTTCTCCACCATGCGATCCCCACGCTTCAAAAGGGAGACGGCTTTGAAGTAACGGCTGAATTTCCGTCACCCTGCGCCCACTAACAAGAACGAGTCGACAACGTTTAATTTCAAGTAGACGCTCAAGAGCATCACGCACACCTGGGTATGGACGGGCGTTATCTCTATCCGGAACAATTGGAGCCAACGTACCGTCATAATCAAGAAAAAGCACAGCCCTGCGACAGGCAGAAAGCTTTTGCCCAAAATCCGCCTGTTCTCTAGCTGTCCAGAGTTTTGCCCTCACGGCTTTTCTCTCCATGCTTACTCTTATACTGATTGATAAGTCGTATCATGCGACGCTGACGAAAGCGAGTAACAGCTTTAAAAGTGATAAAATATGACAAGATTGAAGACGGGATAGCCATAACAAGCCCTCCAGTCATCATAACGATAACAATCCCGCCACCCTGATCGAGTAACTCTTTCAACTCCATATGATGAGGGTCGAATGTTACATCTATAGGGATAAGCCCGTTACCGATAAAAAAACAAGCCGTATAAAAAGGAATCCAGTTCAATGGGTTTGAAACCCATGTTCCTGCCGCTGCTGCCACTTTGCTGCATCTGCAAACAAAAGCCAAAGCAACCGCGACAACGGTCTGAAAAGGAAGAACAGGCAAACAACCGGTAAACACGCCTACAGCCACGCCCAACGCAATAGAGTGCGTTGAAACTTTCAGACGCATTACGCGAAGATAATTGTATCGAATCGCTCGTTTAAATGATTCCCAAAACCGCACCAAAATCTCCTCGTTTCTAATTCTTACGACAGTGTATCAAATCGTAAAAATTGAATTACCAGCCCAGCGCGCCCCTGTGTTGCGGAACGCAAATCAGTCGAAAACCCGAAAAGACTGCACATAGGCGCCAAAGCTTGCACCATCTTCAGCCCAGCACGATCAAACAGATTTTCTACTTTTGCACCCTTTGCGCCAAGCAAGCTAATAGCATCCCCGACATTTTCATCAGGAACAGAAATTTCTACATCCATAATAGGTTCAAGCAATTCCGGAGACGCACTTTGCAAAGCTGCTTTAAGCGCCATACCGGCAGCCATCCTGTATCCCGGTTCAGATGAACATTCATTACGCTTAATCTCTGTAACAGCAACCTCAACGTCCTGCACAGGGTACCCCTTAATCACACCGCACTGCAACCCGTCTTTAACACCTTGCTCTACAGCATCCACCCATGCGTCCGGCCAGTCTGTAGTGTCGAATGCAAAACGGACAACGTTACCGGCATCACGTTCACGAGGGGAAACTTCAAGACTGGCAAAACCGTAATGACGCTTTTCACCAAGCTCCCGATCAAACTCTTCAAAAGCAGAGCCTGTTCCACTGATTGTCTCTTGATATACAACCTGCGGGTTCCCAACACGCGGATTAACATGATACTCACGACGCAAACGATCTACGATAACCTCTAGATGCAATTCCCCCATACCGGAGATAACACGTTGACCGGTTTCTGGGCTCTGCTCATATTGCAACGTCGGATCTTCAAGCAAAAGTTTTTGTAGAACTTCATCTAATTTGTCTGCTTCTTCAGAATTTGCGGGCTCCAGAGCACGAGAGATAACAGGACGATATCCTGTAATATTTTCAAGCAAATATGGAGAATCCTCTGTTGCTAATGAGTCGCCTGTTTTTGCAAATTTCATCCCAGCCAACGCTACAATCTCTCCAGCTCTGGCTTCGTCAACCTGCTCTCTATGGCTGGCATGCAAACGATAAATGCGGGCTGGTTTCTCTTTTTTTCCCTGTGTACTGTTAAAAACAGCATCACCGGTACGTAATGTGCCGGAATAAACACGGGCAAGAACCATCTTACGCCCATCATCCATGTAAACTTTAAATGCAAGAGCCCCCAAAGGGCTGACAGGAGAAACAACAAGCTCTTCGGTTACGCCTGTATCATGACGTAACGCTTTTGGGGCAGGAACATTCAACGGATTAGGAAGATAGTCAAAGACACCGTCAAGTACACACTGAACACCGGCATTCTTTAATGCAGACCCACAAAAAACCGGTGTAACAGTCAAATTCAATGTCGCTTTACGTATGGATTCTTTCAATTGAGCAAGCGGAATATCTTCCCCTGCAAGATACAATTCCATAATATCGTCATCGAAATCTGCAACGGTTTCGAAAACCTTTTCACGCCATTCCTCAGCAAACGCAAGTTCCTCGTCAACCAAAGGAGTACGAGTATACTCTCGCCCTTCCGACGCCTGATCAAAATCCAACCGTTCTAGCGTAAGTACATCTGCAAGGCCGGAAAATTCGTCGCCTTCACCTAATGGTGCAACAAGCAACAAAGGTGATGCGTTCAGCCGTTCCCTCATTGAATCGAGTACGGAAACAAAATCAGCACCCAGCCTGTCCATTTTATTTATCAGCGCAATCTTAGGAACACTAAACTTTTCGGACTGTCTCCAGACGGTCTCAGACTGCGGCTCAACACCACCGACCGCACAAAAGACGCCCACTGCGCCATCAAGGACACGAAGAGAGCGCTCTACTTCAATCGTAAAATCGACATGCCCCGGTGTATCAATAATATTGATTACACCGTCCTTCCACTCACACGAAGTACAGGCAGACGCGATAGTAATCCCTCGCTCCTGCTCTTCGGGCATAAAATCCATGGTTGCAGTGCCTTCGTGCACCTCACCCATGCGATAAATTTTATCAGTATAAAATAAGATTCGTTCAGTAAGAGTTGTTTTACCTGCATCAATGTGTGCAATAATACCAATATTTCTCAAGCAGTTCAGATACGAAGTTGCGCCCTTGCTCATTGAATTCACCTTCACTCAAGTGAGATTTTATACTTCGAAAAGAAGAGAAAAACGACGATGCATAAACCACTGCGGCTGCAATTCAGGCCAGATCCAACAGCCTTCTTGCCCTGCGCCTAAGGACACTGGGACGGTATCAGGAACGTTATCGACAACATCCGCTTCACAACAGACTGCTGCTACAGCAGAGAGTGAAAAAAGCTCATCTTCAGTCACATCAACAATATTCATATCAGGATGTGCCCAAGATAGCAGGTCTCTATCTAATGCGGTACCTTCAATAATGCCAATGCTGGAAAAAACTGGCTCCAGCCAGCTAGAAAGACCACACACACCTGAGTCAATAGAATTGGTAACTTCACGGGCTGTAGTTCCAAGGGCAAGAACACGTCCGGCTCCTTGAGTCTCTGCCAACTCACTCAACACCGCAGACGCCTTTTCAACATCAACATGAACAGCCAGTTCTACGCCTGCCAACTCAAGAGCCGCAAGAGCTTCAGGAGCAATAGGAGTGTCGCCGGTAAAAACTACAAGGATATTTTCAACACCGCTCAATAGCGGCATCATTGCCGCGGCAAGCAGCCGAACACCAGAGGCATACTCTGAATCAACAACAATCGTTGTCCAATCCACAGGGCGTGTTTCAGCAATAGAAACATGCCCCTGCCGCCAATGGTTCTCTTGTCTTCCCCACATAACCTGAGGAGTACCGTACAGCACATGGAGACGAGCGATTGTAGTTTTAAGCCATGCGCGACGGTTATCAGGTACGGTGTCATACGCTGTACCAAACTGCTCATCATCCACAACAAAAGCATCTAACCATTCAGGAAAAAAGCTATTTTCAAACATATAAACTCCATACACCTATATTCAAGTGTATGACAAATATTATTACCGTATCGATAAAAATTACGAAGTGCTGCCGGAAAGCGTCATCGCTGACGTTTTCCTTACACGGGAGCGAGTGTACCAAAGAACGCGACCAAGAGTAATTATCGCAAATAATATGTTCGAAAACCACGCGCCGAACACAGGATTTATATACCCACGTTCGCCAAGTGCACCAAACCATGTAAAGAGTGCATAGAAAGCAAAGGTAAGGATAAGACCAATAGAAATATTGATATAAAGGCTGTCTCGCCATGTTAACAGCATAAGCGCAACTAACCCCATTATCAGCACAGCCGCAGCATACGCGATCTTCTGATGGTATGCAGTTCTAAGGGCTTCAACGTTAGAGCCTGAAGATTTCAATCGATCGATTGCAGCGCCGAGTTCCCACAAGGCAAGTCTGTTCAGATTCGTATCCGTCGCAACGGTTTTAAATACTTTAAGCTTCTGCTGGAGCGGGAGCGTCATCTCTGGTTCTGTAGACGTAAGGTAACTTCCCGGCTTTGTGCTGGAAACACCATACAGTTTCCAGCCATCAGGCTGCACTTCTGCTCGCTGAGCCTTAATCACCTCTTGAATAGTGTCACCATTTTCTAACAAACGCATGATAGTCACATTCAACGCCTTTTCGGCGTTCAAATGGGCAACGCCCAGATTCACTACATACTGATTTTCAATAAACCAGATGTCTCGGACCGTTGCATTCTTAGACGTCTCGCCTTTGACTTCTTCATTCCAGATACGGCGAGATTCAACATCGCCCATTACGCCAAGATACTGCGAGAACCCCAGCTGAAGAACAGCCCAGAACAAACCTATGTAGATGATAAAACGGGCAAGAGACATAAAGGAAACACCGCCGGCTTGCAAAGCAACGAGTTCCTTGTTTCGAGACATTACACACAGCTGAACTGTGCACGAAAGTAAGAATACAGCAGGAAGAATTTGCGAAATAATCAACGGCAGTTTGCAAATAAAATACATAGCAATAGTTGAAAAACCGAGCCCAACCTCAAGGAAGTCATCAAGTTTTTCAAACAAGTCGGTTAAGACATAAATTGCAGTACCAATTCCAAGAATAAGCAGCATCAAAAAAAGATTCTGCTTAAGCATATAGCGAGATAACAATGACATCCTACCGCCCTCCTTTCTTCTTACGGCGATTAAACAACACATGTGTAATCATTGCTGTAAGATTGATGGTTCGCTCTTTTGCAGTAAAATACAGTCCTGCAATAGCCAAACCGGCAAAGAGAACATTTGGTAGCCAAAGGCTGATATCTGGTGAAATACCACTGCCGCTTTCACCACTCTTCATGCCTACAGAAAGAAGGCTGTAGTAAACAAGGAAGTTACCAAGAGCCATCACAACGCCCATCTGCTGACGCATGCCTTCAAAGGCACACGCAAGCGGCATTGCAAAAAGTCCAAGCACGAGACACGCAAAAGGCATTGCCCAGCGCTTTGGAATTTCTACGGCAGTTTTATGAATAAATGATTCACTCTCGGCAAGTGAAGGATCTTTTTTAATAGCCTGAAGTTGCGCATAAGACATGCCGGAAGGACGAAGTTTTCCTAAATGCACACCTTTTACCAACTGAGAAAGTGCAAGGCGAACAACATACTGGTTAAATCCAAGTACGCTTATTTCGCCGCCGTTTTGACGATAAATTTTACCATCGTAAAGCACAAAGCGAATCTCACCTTGTTCCGTGTCAGAGACAATATTACCTGTCGGCGCAACAATGGTAACACCACCTGTATCACGGCTAGTATCTTGAACAAGTACGTGTTCAAGCTCACCCGTTGCAAGGCTTGAGCTACGAGAATAGATCATCAAATTAGGGATCGATTTATTAAAAATTCCCGGTTGTAAAACAACCTTCGCTCGTGTTTGTGCTAATTCCAAAATAGAGGAACGAAAATTATCCATCCCCCAGGCAATGCCGAACATTGAAACCCAAAGAGTGAGCAATGTACACAGCGAGCCGAAAACAACAGGTGCTGGAAGCAGCTGGTACAAACTAACACCGCTGGCCTTAAGGGCAACTAACTCTCTATCAGAACTCATACGAAGAAAAGTTAGAAATACAGACAGCATTGTCGCTATAGGAATAATCATAAGCAGAACGGCCGGGATCAGGTACCCGAACAGCTTAAGCATATCGAGAATGCTTATATCGAGCCCCAAAAAAAGCTCTCTCAGCTGCAAAACCTTACCGATTACGATCAGAAAAACTAAAGAAAACATTGCCAGACAGAAGATAGAAACATGTTCTTTAAAAATCTGCCTATGCACTAAGCTAACGTTAAACAGAACAGCCCCCTAGTGGTCACTTTCTGATTGTTTAAAAAAATCTCTAAGCATTTCTGCTTCCTTAGGACTCAAGTTGAACCGCATTCCCGCCTGATCTATGAGTTTGCGCATATCCTGCGACTCTTCTCTCCGGCGTTCCTGAATATACGCAACAGCTTTTTTAACTAATTCACTTTGTGGCATAATTGTTGTCATATCTAGCTCCGTAATTCTGGTGGTATTCTCAACCTGATCCTTTAACACGGAAAAACGCGGTAATCTAACTCACTAACCAAGACCTTGCAACCAGCACAAGTATCCTGTATTTTTCCGCGGTTGTTGCCATAAACTTTAACACACATACGACATATCTATGACAGAACTTTCTTCCGCTGTAATTCTCGGCATTATCGAAGGCTTAACAGAATTCCTTCCAGTATCATCATCCGGCCACCTCATTATTGCCGGTCACCTTCTCGATTACACCGGCCCCAAGGCGGCAGTGTTCGAAGTATTTATCCAACTAGGGGCAATCCTAGCTGTTGTGATGCTCTATTTTAACAGATTCATCGGCTTATTAAAAAATACACCAGAAATCCCATTTTCAGGAATTCGCGGACTCTGGATGCTTTTTCTCACATCACTCCCAGCCAGTATTCTAGGGTTATTACTAAGCGGCTACATCAAAACGTATCTTTTCAACCCGATCACAGTCTCATTTGCACTTGCAATCGGAGCTGTCTTTATTCTCTGCGTTGAACAGTTCGCACCAGCCCATGCAAAAGAAAAAGCAACATTCCACAACTTAGATGATATGACACCCAAGCTTGCATTCGGCATCGGCTGCTTCCAATGTCTTGCTTTATGGCCCGGTTTTTCACGCTCTGCAGCAACAATCATGGGCGGTATGCTTCTTGGTGCACGAAGAACTCTTGCTGCTGAATATTCTTTTTTAGCAGCTGTGCCTATTATGTTTGCAGCAACAGGTTATGATGTTCTCAAAAATTATCATCTATTCACCACTGCCGACATACCTTTTTTTGCTGTAGGATTCGTAGTCTCGTTTCTTTCAGCTTTGCTTGCTGTAAAAACTTTTATTGCTTTGGTGGGTAAAATGACGTTCAGACCATTTGCATGGTACCGATTAATTATCGCCCCGCTGGTATACCTTTTCTGGACTTAGTCTTTTTTGCCTCTAAAATAACTTTTTTTCAAAAAATGCTTGCAATGTGTTTGAGATTTCCTTAAACACTCTCCCGTCGCAACGAAGTGCGATTCACAAGAGATGGCGAGGTAGCTCAGTTGGTTAGAGCATGCGGCTCATATCCGCAGTGTCGGGGGTTCAATTCCCTCCCTCGCTACCACTTTTTTGAATAGATACTTTGTAAAACGACAACATAATTGATGGCGAGGTAGCTCAGTTGGTTAGAGCATGCGGCTCATATCCGCAGTGTCGGGGGTTCAATTCCCTCCCTCGCTACCATCAAGATAGCAAAAGGATCATAGAATAAATCTATGATCCTTTTTTTGTTTTCATTGAAGCTTATTCCGCTTTGATAGAAGATTTGACAACCTTACCAAATACACGCACAAAACAGAAAAGTGAGGTTCTTATGTCTAACGGATTTAAACGCTTCCTGAATTCACTACCCTTTGCATCTCTCTTTTCAGCTCCCCAAAAGCATGAACCAGAAACACAAAAAATTGGGCGCGGAGCATATGCGATTACACTTCCGCTCAACTTCAAATACATTGGGGACACTTCGGTATCCGTTCCTCTGCACTCAGAAGTTAGCGGAACCTTTGCACGTGCTACTGTAAATTCCAAAGTGTATTCAGACACAGAGACAACGTTGTTTATCCAGCGAATATCTGCTCCTGTCTCAAACACCTATTTTGTTCCACTTGAAGGTGAAGAGCTTTCACTCTGGGGAAAAGTCTGGCGTAAAAATAGCTACAGTGTAGACACCGATGATACGACTAAAGAATTCAACAGTTATTGCAAATACATTGCAGAAAACAAGTTATCACCACGTTCATTCTTTCTTATTGAGATGCTGGATAGGCGTATTAGCCCTACTAGTATTCTCAGAATAGTTGCGTTTACTTCAGGCAATCCCGCAGGTTTTCCCCCAGCACCTGAGTCCACTTCTCGTTACTCCATTCGAAAAAATAACTAGTCCCTCAAAAAATAAAAAAGGATAACAGCAGTGCTGTTATCCTTTTTAATCTTACAAACTAGTTCGTCACAAATATACGCGCCAAAGCTCCATCAAGGCAACTTACACGTACAAAACTTCGTTATACACGACCCTCAACAGCCATTTTTTCAAATTCTACAGACTTTGGAAGAAGCCCTACTAAAATAGTAGCCACCACACACAATCCGTAGAACAGCCACATCATTTGCAAACCAGATAAATTAAGTAACGTACCGCCAGTAAATACAAATGTTGCAACGCCTAATCCCAGCAAGGCCTGATACGCAATAGAAAAACACATTAACTTAGTTGATGCAGTTTGCATACGAACCATTATCAAAGTTGGAATACATGGCGGATACAATGCCATAAACAACATAAGAGCTAATGCGTGTAACGGTGTAAATCCTGTCTCACCTTCAACCATACTGTCCTGAACTGACTTGCTACTCCCATCAATTCCATAAATAGCCCCTAGTGTCGCAGCGCTATTTTCTTTTGCCGCAAAAGCTGAAAGAAGTGCAATATTAATGCGCCAGTTGAATCCAGCGTATTGTGTAACAGGCTCTAATGCATGCCCCATCATACCAAGAAAACTATTTTCAAACTGCGCAGCACGTAGTTTTCTTCTAAGCTTACGGCGTTCACGCTCTGCTTTGCGTAAGGCTTTCAAAACACGTTTTGCCTCAACTCCGTCACGAATAGCTATGGTATAAAACTGTAAATTTTGCTCAGCGAAACTAGCGTCGATTCTTTGAAGCTTTTCAGAGTTCTTTACACCACGTTTTGCCTTTTTAAACGCATCCACAAACAGCATTAACTCCATAATATTCTTTTCATTAATAGCACTATGGAATGACGTTTCTGAAGTAACATTTAACAATTTTTCAATTGCTTTTTGTTCTTTCTGAGCGAAGTCTTCCCGTACCTCTTTAGAAAGATTTGGGAAATTGATAAGCATAAACACAATAACAGCTACAGCGATAACGACAGTGACAATCTTTTTCACAAAGAGCCACATACGTTCTACAGCCCGCCGCAACACACCTGAAACTGTCGGCAAATGATAGGCAGGCATCTCCATAATAAATGGAGCACTTTCATATTTACTCAGCACAGTAAGTGATAATATTTTAGCCACTGGTAGCGCCATGAAGAGCGTCACTGTAGCAATAAAAAACATTGCAATCCCTGCATGATTACTAAAGTAGGCACTTATCAAAATAAGATAAAGAGGCACCTTAGCAAGGCAGTTCATCATAGGCACAACCATTAAGGTAGTTAAACGCGCCCGTTCATCTGGAATTGCTTTCGTAGCCATTACGCCAGGAATGGCACAGCCGCCGACGTATACACCACCTAAAATCAACGGAAGCGTTGATTGTCCATGCATGCCGAATGTGCGAAAAAGACGATCCAACAGAAACGCCATTCGCGGCATATATCCACTATCCTCAAGTATTGCGATCAAGCTGAATAAAAGAAAAAAGATAGGAAGATAATTCAGAATCGCCGTCACACTTTGAATCACCCAACTCCCTAGAGAACGCAGCATAGGGTCAACCAGAAACTCTGGCTGAGGAAACACTTGCATTAAAAAGTCCCCTAGCCCCGCCCACATAGGCCAAATTCTTTGTGCCAAATCGTTTCCCAATACAATTGAGACTTGGTACAAACAAAAAAGAATAGCAAAAAGAATAAGCGGTCCAAAAAATTTGTGACATACATATCGATCCAACGAATCTGAAAAATTCTCCTTAACTTTTTCAGTCAGTGAAACGCATTTTTCCGTAATAGCAGAACATGCTTGATGCCTCTGTTTTGCAATAACACGCTCAATGTCGAGTTCATGCTTCTGAACAAAGTCATTACGATTCGCTTCTACAAAAAGCATTATTTCTGAGTAAATCGAAGTAAGCTCTTTTAAACTATCCTTTAGAAGCGTTATTGCCTCTGAATCATCTTCAAGCAACTTAACTGCTAACCAACGAAGAGGATACTTTGGATTTGGAATAAAATGTAGTCGCTCCATGACTCTCGCAACATACGGCTCAAGTATTCCATAATCGACTTTAAAATTTGAGACAGCCGTACCGGACATTGTGTTTTCTAATGCTAAGAGCAATTCTTCCCGGCCAATCGACTTCTTGCCAACAGTACTCACAACAGGAACACCTAACGCCTGTTGCAACACGTCTTTTTTAACCACAATATTTCTGCGCTCAGCTACATCCATCATGTTCAAGGAAACAACCATCGGACGTTCCATTTCAAGTAACTGAACTGTTAAATACAAATGTCGCTGAATATTAGAGGCATCAACTACATCAATAAGCACTTCCGGATCATCATGAAGTATAACGTCACGAGCCACACGCTCTTCTAGAGAGTAAGAGGTTAAACTATAGGTTCCCGGTAAATCCACAAGATCAAATCGTTGAAGACCTATACTAAAAGCACCAACTTTTTTCTCTACTGTTACACCCGGATAGTTAGCTACATGCTGCCTAGCACCAGTCAACATATTAAAAACTGTCGATTTTCCGCAGTTTGGTTGTCCTGCCAAAGCAATGATCAATTTATTATCCACTTACAGCACCCATGCCTAAATACTTTATTCAACGTTATACACTTTAAGACTTACTAATACTGTCGCACTCAGAACAAATACAGCATCGAGCTTTCCAGACAAAAAACACTTGCTGTTAGTGAACAACCACTTTGCTTGCGATGCCACGTTCTAGAATTAGCCGCCCGTCGCCTATTGAAATTATGAGAGGGCCTCGTCCTTCGTTAACCACAACTGACAGCTCTGTCCCCGGGTAAACACCTAAAGACTCCAAGCGTGTTGTGGCACATCGACCAGCATCTATAGTAACAACACTCGCGTGCGATCCTGCATTTATGGTATTAAGAGTTTTTTTCATCATATTCCTCATACTTTTTAAACAAAAGAAAACAACAACTTAATAGTATTGCGGATATGGCATGTCAAAAAAAAGAGTAAATTGAAACAGGTTGTCAACTTACTCAAGAAGAAGCATAGAGAATGGCTCTAATATGAAAATGAAATTCATTTACAACTTTTTCCTCTCCATTCTTTATCAAACTTTGCAGCATTCTCTACAAAATAACTTACTCAACGTGAGCTTGAGGAGGGTTGCAGGCAAACATAAAACAATTCTTCATATCCTCGATAGCAGGTTACGGATGACTGACAACAAGCAAAATATGAGTAGTTCGGAGGATGTAAAAATTCATTCACTATGTGTTAGTGCTTATCCCTATTCCTTCTTACAACGCTACTGGACTTTTACTATTCACATAACTTTACGGCTAGGTATTGAAAATGAAACTCATAATCAAACTTTGTTTACTGTGTTCATTGCTTATTGCGACCCCTGCATTAGCCCACACATTACATTTCACTTTAGATGATAACGGGGACAATACTGTTGAACTATCTGGAATGTATTCAACAGGTGAAATCGCTGCAAACACTCCGGTCACTTTGTTCGGAAAAGAAAAAGGGAATGTTCTGTGGCATGGGAAAACGGATGAAGACGGCTACTGCATCTTCACACGCCCTGCAGTTCCTTACGAGGTTGAATTGGACGCCGGTGCAGGGCACCTGTGTCGCGAAGACGGAATTTAGTCACAGACAGTAACTTTACTTGGAGACTCTTTTGATCACGCAACCGAAAAAATTACTTATTAGCAGTCTTGTTGCCGCTGCCCTTTTTCTGACTGTCAGCGCTCCGGCTCAAGCGCACTCCTTATGGGTATCACTTTTTGAATCACACACCCACGAGCCTGGCCATGTTATTTCTTCAATAGGTTGGGGGCATACTCCCCCCTTAGATGACCTACTCACATCGCCCAATGGCTCAGCTTCTATTGAAGACTATTATGTAATGGCACCTGATGGGAAAAAAATCCCGCTAGGCGTTCCTACAACTGAATCTTCAATCGAAAAAACTGATCCTTACACACACATAGCCAACGGCGACCTAGGTGTACGCAAAATCGAAATTTTAGAACAAAGCCCTGAAGGCACCTATCAAGTTGTTGCTAAAAATAAAGAAGGATTCTTCACGCGCTACCTCAATAAAAAAGGTAAAATGCGCATGGCACCTAAGCCAATCGATCAATTGAAAGACGTTAAAGAAGTTCTCGAAAGCGTCAAATTCACCATGATTGGCAAATCCTTCTATACAGTCGGGAAATGGAGCTCTCCCAAAAAACTTGGAACTGAGCTTGAAATTATTCCGACCTGTGATCTTTCAACGGTTCACCCTGGCGACATCATTACATTCGATGTCTTCTTCATGGGTAAACCTGTCACGACAGACAGCAACGCCATCAACTACATGACATTAACGAGTGATACATTCGGGGGGCCAGACGGTTTCTTCCTATCTTCGTACATAATGAATGGTAAAGCACAGTTCAGAATACCCACCAATGGTCATTGGGTCGCAAATGTCTACATCGCACAGGATGTAGATAAAAATGCATCTCTTACAAAGTTTGCAAAACAATGCAGCAAGGTCTTTTCCGGAGCTACCGTCAGCTTTACAACCAATCCTTAACAACATGCCCCGCTCCGGCGGGGCAAACTTATTCAGGTGGTTTTATGTCATTATCCTTTCCTACTTCTTCTCTTCAAAAGACTATCTACCACTGGCTTCTTGCAGAAGTGCAAGAAGCTCTCGGCACGCTTGTTTGCCCAGAAACTCCTCTTTCTGATCAAGGAATGAGTTCGGTAGATATTTTCCAACTTTCTAACAAACTGGAAAAACAGTTCTCCCTGTCTGTGTCTTCACCGCTCGCCTTCTCACATCCATCAATTTCTGCCATGTCCAAGGCTGCCGCTACTCTTGAAAACACCACGAAAACGGCATCGCCTGCCCCTGCCCCTGCCCGCCAGCAGGAACGTATCGCCATCGTAGGTATGTCCTGCAATCTTCCAAAGGGATGTACTTCTCTTCAACTATTCTGGGAGCTACTCACTAGTGGTGAACATGGGTTAACTGACGTCCCAAAAAACAGATGGGCAACAGATTCATATTATAATGAAGAAAAGCAAGGAGGAAAAAGCTACGTAAAACAAGGCGGTTTTATAGAAGATATTGAATCTTTTGATGCCGACTTTTTTGGAATTTCTCCAAGAGAAGCTTTAATGATTGATCCACAACATCGCCTGCTTCTTGAAACAACTTGGCACGCAATTGAACAAACAGGGATTTCTCCACGCAGCTTATCCGGAAGCTCTACCGGTGTATTTATGGGCATTAGTGGCAGCGACTATGCTAAAAGAGTTTTCGCATGCCAAGACGCTCTCTCCATGCACGCTGTCACAGGTACATTTACAAGTCTTGCCGCTCAGAGAATTTCCTACCACTTAAATCTACATGGCCCTTCCATGGTCGTAGATACAGCCTCCTCTGCCTCTTTGGCTGCTATCCATACCGCAACACAAGCAATCCGTGCTGGAGAATGCACAACAGCAATTGCAGGTGGTGTTAACCTAATTCTTTCACCAGAAATGCATATCGCATGCTCTCAAGCTAATCTGATGGCAGATGACGCATGCTGCAAAACATTTGATGATCGAGCAGACGGCTATATCCGTTCAGAAGGATGCGGAGTTCTGATTTTAAAAAGCCATAAACAGGCAATTGCTGACGGCGATACCATCCTTGCAACAATCATCGGCTCTGCAATGAATCAGGATGGGCAAAGTAACGGCATTACTGCTCCTGATGCCGAAGCTCAAGCACACCTGCTCCAACTGGCTCTTGATGCCGCTCAAATTTCACAAGAAAGTGTACAATACGTTGAAGCACATGGAACCGGCACTGCTCTTGGCGATCCTATAGAACTTACCGCCATAACGAATATCTACAACGCATCCTCCCGTACAAATCCAATTATGGTGAGTTCAACAAAGCCATGCATTGGCCACGCTGAAGCAGCAGCAGGAATAGCAAGCGTCATTAAAACCATCCTTGCAATGAACAATAAAATTATTCCAGCGCATTATGGTTTCCAATCTTTAAATCACCGAGTTACGTCTTTTGCTGACAACTTTTCCATCCCCAAAATAAACACTCCATGGACACAGCTCGTTTCTGATACGAAACATCCTCTACGTGCAGGAGTCAGCGGTTTCAGTATCGGCGGTACTAACGTACATATTCTTCTCGAGAAAGAGCAGGTAGACCCCTCAAAGCAAATCACAACAAATGATGACTCAAGCTCAGAAACACCATTTGCTCTTCCCATCGGTGCGACTTCTGCTGAACGCCTTGCTGAACGTTGCCACAGCATCGCAAGCTATCTTTCTTCTGATACGAAGACAGAATTCACAGCTTTTGCCAAACAAAGCGCTATCGCAGTTGAGTTCGAACGCTTTAGAACAGTTGTTTCAGCACAAACGTATAACGAACTATTCGAAACTCTTACCTCCGCAACACCTGAATCTTTCGGACAAACTACACCTGTTT
This sequence comes from Halodesulfovibrio sp., assembly GCF_015482765.1. Taxonomy (GTDB): domain Bacteria; phylum Desulfobacterota; class Desulfovibrionia; order Desulfovibrionales; family Desulfovibrionaceae; genus Halodesulfovibrio. Next base: position 59,929 of record NZ_JADMLB010000012.1, on the reverse strand, counting down.
CAGTTCCCCCAACAACAAGTGCATTTATCTTTTCCGGACAAGGTGCTCAGCGGGAAGGTATGGGGAAGGAGCTATACAGATATTACCCTGCATTCAAAGAAGCTATTGATGACTGCGAAGAGATTACGAAACAATTGTTTGAGCCTCTGTTAACAGAACTCCTTTTTTCTACCCCACAAGAGACACTAAACGAAACATGTTACACCCAACCTGCGCTCTTTGCGTACGAATATGCTTTAGCTAAACTGCTTATCAGCTGGGGAGTTAAGGCAGATGTGCTCATGGGACACAGCATTGGAGAATATGTAGCTGCCTGCATAAGCGGAGTGTTCTCACTAGAAGATGCTCTACGTCTTGTAGTTCTTAGAGGAAAACTTATACACAGCCTTCCGCATGATGGTGGAATGCTCGCTGTACTTGCAGATTCAACCGCAACCGAACAACTTTTAATAAGCGCTGAAAAGCATGGTATGCCTGTTGACACTGCAGCTAGAAATACTCCAACCAACACAGTTCTCAGCGGAAAAAAAGAGCACCTGGATTATATAGAAGAAATTGCAGAACAAAAATCAATCCGAACAGTTCGTCTTGCTGTTTCTCACGCCTTCCATTCTTCTTTGCTGGAGCCAATTTTAGAGAAATTTTATGCAGCAGCAAGCAAGGTAACATTCCACGCCCCTGCAATTCCCCTTATCTCCAACCTCACAGGTTCTATTGCTGACAGCCAGCAGATTCAAACCCCTGAATACTGGCGTGATCATTTGCGTATGCCCGTTCTTTTTGAAAAAGGAATTCAGAGCGTGGTTGATTCCGGAGCAGAAAGCCTCATTGAGATTGGTCCTTCTGCAACACTCACAAACATGGGGAAACAATGCATCACACAAATTGATGTGCGTTGGCTCTCACAACAAAGCTCGGGACTATGCACTTCAGAAAGTATTCTCCTTAATGAACTCGTATCAGCAGGATACTCACTGGACTGGGATGCCCTTTACCCAACCACAAGCCGTGTAGCATTAGCTCCAACGCCTTTCAGAAAAAATCGTTATCTTCTTCCTGCTATTGATAATCAACATGGCACTGATACAGAAAGCAGCATTAGAAAGCTTTTAGTAAGCCAATCCTGCGAGAACGCGGGGGGCCCTTCTGTATCCCGTACAACTCATCCACTGTTGGAGTGGGTTGCGACGGAACTCTGGAGTACTCCAGAAGCAATTTCTCTAGATCGCCCTTTGGGTGCACAGGGAGTTGATTCTTTGATGGGGTTCCGGTTGATTGAAAAAATCACAGTTGAAACAGGTGTAACTGTACCTTTATCCAAGCTGATGCAAGGGGCAACACCGGCTGAGCTTATAGCGTACATTACATCTGAACAATCTGAAGGGATCTCTTCAGATACAATCAAGGCTGCTTCTGCCGAAGAAAAACAAATAGCAAACGCAGACACAACAGCTGCTGAACGTTATAATCCTTTCCCTCTTACTGATATTCAGCACGCATATTGGATAGGTCGTGAGGAAGCTGACTCCGGTAATGTTTCCTGCCATCTCTATTTAGAAATAGACTGCTCTGGATTTGACTCCGCCAAAGCCCATACAGCAGTAAACGAACTCATCAAACGCCATGAGATGCTTCGTGCTATCATACATGAAGACGGCACCCAGCAGATCCTTCCGTCCGTCCCAGAGTATGTAATAAAAGAGCACATTCTTTCAGAAGCAACGGAGCAAATTGAACTTACTGATATTCGTAATACAATGTCACACACAGTTCATAACAGCTCTCAATGGCCACTTTTTGAGTTACGTGCATCCCATAAGGCAAATAATACCACAAGACTGCACATCAGCTTTGACTTACTCATCGGTGATGGTCTTACTCTTCTTATTCTCGCTCGTGATTTAGCAACGCTTTATAAAAACAACGGAAAAGCAGCTAAGGACTCACTACCTTCTTTAAATTTATCCTTTAGAGATTGTGTTCTTGCAGAACAGGCGATGTTGTCTGCAAAACAGTTTGCTGATGCAGAAAAGTACTGGCTTAATAAACTAGATTCAATTGCTCCAGCACCGGAACTTCCGCTTCGAAACATTCCCCAAAACACAAGTACCTTTACTCGTAGAAGTGGTAAACTCCCTGCCCGTCTTTGGAATAATATTAAAAAGAAAGCTAAAGGGTTGAACATCACTCCTTCAGGAATTCTACTTGCAGCGTTCTCTGAAGTTCTTGGCTTATGGAGTAAATCTCCTGAATTTTCTGTGACACTTACAATGTTTAACCGTCCTTCAAATCACGCTGACGGGCATAACATAGCGGGTGATTTCACTTCAGCTCTTGTTCATTCTATGGATACTTCTTCCGGTGAATCATTCATTCAGCGTGCACAGACAATTCAAGCTGCTCTGTGGGAAGATCTTGAACACCGTTGTTACTCTGGAGTTAGAGTTTTACGCCAGTTGCGTTCTCGAAGCCTGCCATCTGCCATGCCGGTTATTTTTACAAGCATGCTGCCTATAACTGCTACCGCTCCAAATGGATTTTATCCTCAAGAAATTGAAGATGATTTTATACAGAATATTCCGTTTGGAATCTTCCAAACTCCGCAAGTCCATTTTGACCATCAGGCATGGGAAGAAGCAGGAAACCTAAAGTGGAACTGGGATACAGTTGAAGGAAGATACCCTGAAGGCATGCTCGATAGCATGATGCAGAGCTATACAACCCTGCTGAAAAAATTAGCAGAACACTCATATATGTGGTCAGCTCCTACGCCATGCGAACTGCCCAAAGACCAATACCTAAAACGCATTACCGCAAACGATACAGCGGAACCATTACCTAACGGCTTGCTCCAAACCCCAATTTTAGAACAAATTGCAAACCAGCCTGACGCTAAGGCGATAATTTATAAAGACGAAGTTACTACATACCGCCAACTAGGACGCTCCATTGCAGGCATTGCTAACCGCTTAAATCAATTAGGAGTAGAGCAAGAGGAGCTTGTCGGCATTATAGCACCTAAACATTGGGCGCAGGTCACTTCAACAGTAGCTGTTATGCAGGCAGGAGCCGCATACCTGCCAATTGATCCAAGTCTGCCGCAAAGCAGAATTGATGCCATTCTGGAACAGGGCAAAGTTCGTATTGCGCTTCTACTTGAAGAGCAACAGTCCTCAATCAAGCTACCAGAAAGCATCACTTGTGTTTATGCAGACACACTATTTAGTGATTCCCCGCTCAAAAAAACCGACTACTCTGAATCACAACTGGCTTACGTTATCTTCACATCCGGCTCCACCGGAACGCCAAAAGGGGTAGCACTCAGCCATAGCGCGGCACGAAATACATGTGAAGACATGAATAAGCGCTTTGCTGTAACAGCTCGAGATGCAGTACTCGGCATTGCCCGATTAAACTTCGACTTATCCGTCTATGACATATTCGGAGCCCTTGGAGCCGGCGGGACGCTTGTCCTTCCTGAACAAGATCAATTACGCAACCCTGACGAGTGGATATCCCTCATTCATCGTCATGATGTAACATTATGGAACTCTGTCCCTGCACAGATGCAAATGCTTGTTGCTTCTTTAGAGCAAATGACACCTCGTCCAGCATTGTCCACCCTGCGTCTTTCTGTAATGAGCGGAGATTGGATCCCAACGACCCTACCAGATCGTTCAAGGGCAGTTCTCCCATCCACCAAATTGCACAGCCTAGGTGGCGCTACTGAAGCAGCCATATGGTCAATACACTACCCTATCCAGAAAGTACCATCTGATTGGGCAAGTATTCCATACGGCACAGCTATGTCTAACCAAACCTTCCATGTATTAGGACACCATGGTGAGATGTGCCCTGACTGGGTAACTGGAGAACTTCATATTGGCGGAATTGGTTTGGCAAACGGGTATTACGGAGACGCTGAAAAAACCAACGCCTCATTTATTACCCACCCTGAAACTGAAGAGCGCCTTTACCGCACCGGAGACTTAGGACGTTGGCACCCTGATGGACACATTGAGTTTATAGGTCGTGAAGATTTCCAAATTAAAATCCGTGGCCACCGCATTGAACTTGGCGATATTGAAGCCACTGTACGTGACATAGAAGGTGTACAGGATGTTATTGCATTAGCAGTCTCTCGTACAAACGGCGTCCACATGATCGCCCTTTTTGTCATAACTTCTAGTTCCGTAGAAACAATTACAGAAATTATTACCCACCGTTGCGAAACGACATTACCAGATTATATGCAACCGGGTGCCATCATCCGTTGCGACAGTTGGCCGCTAACACCGAGTGGTAAGATTGACCGTAAAAAGCTCGTTGTACCAGATACCGCATTACTGCAAAACGTTGAAACAGAAGAAGACCTTATTGAAGTTTCTACTGCTGATGAAAAAACCTTACAGGACATTTGGCAACAACTTTTGAATATTGAAGTTCCTTCTGTAACAGCAAAGTTTTTTGCTCTTGGTGGTGACTCGTTACTTGCGATCAAACTTGCCAGCGCAATCAGAACACAGTTCAGAAAGAATCTTCCTCTTGCTAAAGTATTTGAACTGGAATCGATTAAAGATCAGGCAACTTGGCTCGCAACGCAGCCACATATTGCAGATGAATTACCTAAACCTTACCACCTTCCAGAAGCAGCAAATGATCCTTTCCCCCTCACAGAAATTCAGCAGGCATATTGGATCGGGCGTGGTAATATTTACGCATTAGGTAATATCTCTACACATATTTATCTTGAGATCGACAGTCCGCTAACTGATACCGCGAAATTAAATCAATATTGGAATGAATTAATTACTCATCACCCAATGTTGCGAGCTATTGTCACAAAGGACGGTTCACAACAAATCCTCAAAGATGTTCCTGAATATTCCTTTATTCAAAATGACTTACGTAGCAAAGATGATAAGTTTCGCGAACAGCAATTAACAAGAACTCGAAACGAACTCTCACACCAGGTAATCGAAACAGATGTCTGGCCTCTTTTTGATATTCGCCTGAACCGATTAGATACAGACACCACTCGTATCCACATCAGTTTCGATGCGTTGTGCGTAGATATTTGGAGTCTCTTCTTACTTCTTGACGAATGGTACAAGCTTTACACCACTGATGGTGATCTCACAAAACTCTCAAAGCAAGGCCTCAGCTTCAGAGACTACGTAACCGCAGTTGAGAAATTCCGTTCCAGTAAAACATATAAAGAAGCCAGACAGTACTGGTGCGAGCGAGTTTCTACAATCCCTTCCGGCCCTCAGCTTCCTTTGAAAAAACAGCCGAGTGAAATTGAAACACCGCAGTTCAGCCGTCTGGAACATCGACTGGATGAAACGTTATGGAAAAAACTAAAAGAACGTGCTTCAGCTGAAGGGATTACCCCGTCGTCTCTTCTTTGTGCAGCGTACACAAAAACTATTGCCCGCTGGAGCAAATCTTCAGACTTCTCTATCAACCTGACGTTGTTCAACAGACTGCCTATTCATGAAGATGTAAATAAAATCGTTGGTGATTTTACTTCATTAACATTGCTTGAAGTCCACGATGCAAATTCTTCGTTTAAAGAATACGCAAAGGCACTTCAACAACAACTCTGGAAAGATCTTGATCACAAAGACTTCAGCGGAGTTGAAGTAATGCGTGAAATTGCCCACGCAAACGGCAATGATCATGCTGTTATTCCTGTTGTCTTTACCAGTGCTCTCGGTTCAGAAGCATTAGGACGTGACGCTTCTGTTATTGATAAACTTGGAGCACAGCGCTTCTGCTTAACACAAACCCCTCAGGTCTGGCTGGATCATCAAGTTTACGAAAATGCTGGAGATCTTGTTTTTAATTGGGATTACGTCGCTGAACTTTTCCCTGAAAACATGATTGAAGATATGTTTACCGCCTATGTATCCACCCTTGAAGCCCTGACCGCTCCTCAAGTATGGGGACAAGAAAATCTGGTAGCCCTTCCACGCCATCAAGAACAACGGCGTATCGCATACAATAGCATGGCACTGGAAATTCCAGAAAAAACACACCATCGTTTACTGACTTCCGGCTTTACTAAAATGGCTCTAACTAAGCCTGAACAAGCCGCCGTAGTTACACCTTCAGGGACTATGGACTACGGAACACTTCATGCCTACGCCTGCACAATAGCCAAACAGCTAACAGATGCCGGCGTACATGTTGGAGATGCCGTTGCCGTTATTGCTCCTCGCAGCTGCGAACAAGCAGCAGCAGTCATCGGTTCCATTTACGCAGGTTGTCACTACGTGCCAATCTCCCCTGAAAACCCGGCACAACGAACCTCTGTCATTCTTGAAAATGCGAAAATTACACACGTTCTAACACTTTCATCACTTCTTTCAGAGCTACAACTACCTACCAACGTAGGCATAATCGCTCTTGATTCAATCGCTGAAGCCATTGACTTCAACACCAACTGGTCAATTCCGGAAAGCTCTCCACTCTCTCCGGCGTATTGCATCTTTACTTCCGGCTCAACAGGTACTCCTAAAGGAGTTCTGATGAATCATGCAGGACCGTGCAATACTTTCGACGACTTGAAAACGCGTTTCAATATCACATCTGACGATTCCGTATTAGGCTTGGCGAACCTTACCTTTGACCTTTCTGTCTTTGACATCTTCGGCATACTCGATGCCGGAGGGACATTAGTCTTCCCTGAACCGGAACGTGAAAAAGACCCTGTCCGTTGGCTTGAAATGCTTGAAGAGCACCGCGTTTCTATATGGAACACAGTGCCGATGATGATGGAACTGCTTGTAGAGTACTGCGAAATGCGTGGTAAAAATCTTCCAACATCCTTGCGTCTTGTGATGATGAGTGGTGATTGGATTCCTCTATCCCTTCCGGAACGCATTAAAGCTCTTACAACAGATTGCAAGGTCGTTTCTCTGGGCGGTGCCACAGAAGGTTCAATTTGGTCCATCATGTACCCAATTGAAACACATAACTCTGAATGGAACAGCATCCCATACGGCTTCCCGATGCATAACCAGTCATTCCATGTGTTAGACAGCACTCTTACCCCCACACCTGAGTGGGCAATAGGAGAATTGTTTATCGGGGGTGAAGGCTTAGCAATGGAGTATCTTGGAGATACCCAAAAAACTGCTGAACACTTTATTATGCATCCACGAACCTCAAATCGTTTATATCGCACTGGTGACCTTGGATTCTTTCATCCAGATGGAACAATACGATTTGTCGGGCGTAATGACACTCAAATTAAGCTTCGCGGACATCGCATCGAGCTTGGAGAAATAGAGTCCGTAGCTAATGGCTTAACTGCAATAAACCACTCAGTTGCCGTTGTTACAAAAAATGAACAGAACACATCCCTTGTGCTCTACTGCCAGACAGCACCTGTAGATCAGGCAGCTATGGCAGTAAACTGCCTTGAAGTTCCTGCTCATACTACAACAGAAAAAACTCGAGTCCAGTTAACCATGCAGCTCGAAGATGCACTCCCCAAATATATGCTTCCAGACTACTTGGTGTTTGTAGACTCATTCCCTCTTACAGCAAACGGAAAAGTCAACCGCAAGCAACTTCCTAAAACCACCAAGAATGATGTGTTTGTCTCTTCAGTTGCGTTATCTGAAAAGTACGTAACTTCTTCCATAATCACTAAGGTTACAACACATCTTACTGATAATACTCAAGCAGTTACGCTAGCAGCTGTTATTGAAGAAAAGCTCTCTGAGCTAACAAACTCCCCGTGCCATGACCATCAAACGAGCTTCTTTGAACTGGGTGCAAATTCACTCCACCTCATCCGTTTACAGAATGCTCTGATGCAACATCTGGATGTATCCATTGATGCTGTAACGCTTTTTGCTAATCCAACAATTGAACAGTTGGCGACTGCTCTTTGCAGCCTTTGTTCAATTGAAAAGGAAGCAACTATAGACGATGCAGCCAGCCATGACACCTCTGATCCTGTTTCCCGTTCATCCCGTAAGCGGAAACGTGTTAAACGCCACCGCTAACCACAAGGATATCATTATGAGTAATACAAATATTACAGATGCAATTGCAATTATCGGTATTGCATGCCGTTTCCCCGGAGCAACTGATAAAGACATGTTTTGGAAAAACCTTCAGAGCGGCAAAGACGTTCTGACAACCTTTACAAAAGAAGAATTGTTGCAAAACGGCGTGTTGCCGGAAACAATCGAGAATCCAGACTACGTGCCTTGCGGGTATCCTATTGATGATATTGAAATGTTTGACGCTTCTCTCTTCGGTTACTCTCCGGCAGAGGCCAAACGCATTGATCCTCAACAACGTTTGTTTTTACAGTGCGCATGGACAGCGCTGGAAGATGCAGGCTATGCACCAGATTCAAAACTTCATACTGGGGTTTTTGCTAGCGCCAAGATGAGCACTTATCAAAATGCTCTTTCCGATCCAAATACAATTGGAACAAGTGCCGCCTTCGCCTCCGTTCTTGGTAATGATAAAGACTACATTGCAACCCGAACATCATTCAAACTGGGGCTTACCGGCCCCAGCTTCACAGTACAGACAGCTTGCTCAAGCTCTCTTGCTGCAACACATCTCGCGGTAGAAAGTTTACTTTCCGGCGAGTGCGACATGGCGCTCGCAGGTGGTGTTTCAATCTCAATTCCACAACGAGTCGGATATACCTACGAAGAAGGGATGATTTGCGCACCAGATGCTAAGTGCCGCGCTTTTGATAAAGATGCAGCTGGAATCTGCGCCAGCAACGGCGTAGGTGCTGTACTGCTGAAACCTCTTGAAGATGCAGTTGAAGACGGTGATCCTATTTATGCTGTCATCCGCGGCTCTGCCATGAATAATGATGGAGCAAACAAAGCCGGCTTTACCGCCCCGAGCGTATCTGGTCAGTACTCTGTCATTCGCGATGCATTATCAGTTGCTGAAGAATCTGCAGATAATATTGGCTATGTTGAAACTCACGGTACAGGAACATTGCTCGGTGACCCTATTGAGATACAGGCTCTTACAAAGGCTTACCGGGAAGACACAGATGCCAGCGGCTATTGTGCAATTGGGTCAGTCAAAAGTAATGTAGGCCATCTGGATACTGCAGCTGGAATTTGTAGCCTAATCAAGACTACATTAGCATTACACCACAAAGAAATTCCGGCAACGCTCCATTACTCCACTCCCAACCCACATATTCCATTTGCCAGCACCCCCTTCTTTCCCATTGCCAATGCGACAACATGGAAGAAACGTAATGAAAAACGATTGGCTGGTGTAAGCTCCTTTGGCGTTGGCGGAACAAATGTCCACATGATTCTTCAAGCTGCAGAGGATGTTACTTCATCAAAAAAGCACCGTTGCCCGCTTGACTCCTCCTCGGACTCAACCGTGAGGTTGCCATATCTTACCCCCCTATCAGCACATGACATAGATCAGTTGGACGAGCTACGCACAACAACCATTGATTACATGAAAAAAAACGAAGAGCTTCCACCTTCATCTGTTATGAAGACACTCTTTAAAGGAAGAAAACACTTTCCTCACCGCATTGCTGTCGCAGGATCATCTATAACTGATGTCACTAATGCGTTAGAAAATACAGAATCCACCTCTTCAACTCGCCCACCTAAAATCGGTATGATATTTACCGGACAAGGTTGTCAGTATAGCGAAATGGGTAAGGCACTTTTTACTACTTCAAAAGTTTTTCAATCAGCACTATTACGCATTGAAAATGCTCTTGAAAACCAACTGCCGCATCCACTAACCGAAATTCTTTTCAACAAAAAGCACGCTGGACTTCTTGACCATACGTCCATTACCCAACCAGCCATTTTTGCAATTCAATATGCACTGACCGAATACTGGAAATCGCTTGGTATTGAGCCGAAGGTGGTCACCGGACATAGCATTGGTGAATTTGCTGCCGCTTGCGTAGCCGGTATTATGACACCGGAAAATGCTGCTACATTAATCGCCCACCGTGGAGCTCTTACCGGCTCTCTACCTCAAGGCGGAGGCATGATGGCAGTTCTTGCTCCTCAAGATACTGTTATTACCATGGTGCAAGAGCGCCATGAACTCTCACTTGATATTGCTGCATTCAATGGTACGGATCATATTGTTCTGTCTGGAAAAACTGAAAATCTGAAGCAAGTAAAAGCCGATTTTGAAGAACAAGGTTTTTTCTGCAAACTGTTAAGTGTATCCCATGCCTTTCACTCTCGTCATCTTGACCCTATTCTTCAAGAATTTGGTAATATTGCAAATTCATTATCTTTTGCTACTCCGACCTTAGAGTACATTTCCTCATATACGGGTCAAAAGGAAAATACATTCACCACTACTTCTGATTACTGGATGAAACACCTTCGTAATCCAGTTCAGTTTGTTGATGCTATGCAGACACTGATGAAAGAACAGTGCGATATTGTGCTTGAAATTGGGCCTCATCCTATTCTCATCGGAATGGCAAAAAAATTTATCAAAACTACCCCAAAACCTTTTGCATGGATTCCGTCTATGCAGCGTGAAGATACTTCTTTGCTTCCTACTTACAATGCCATTGCGACCCTCTATAAATCAGGCGCTTCTTTAAACATTGATGCTTTTATCGACACTTCGGCTCAGTCCATTCCTCTTCCGACCTATCCTTTCAAGCGTGAACCACACTGGGAACCAAGAGCTGTTTTTTCTGTAGCTGAGAATGCACCTATGCAACCTACTGGAACTCCACCATTCTTCATTACTAAACAGCCTCACCCGACAACAACCTACACGGCGCAAATCGGACTTGACCAATTCCCGGCACTTAAAAACCATATCATCAATGGAGAACTGGTCGCACCGCTGGGCATTTTAACCGACGTAATGGCTCAAGTATGGAAAAAGCAGAATGAAAATACTCAAAAGGTAACTATCACAAACTTATCCCTTCATGCCCCTGTACTTCTTGATGTAGAGCAGTCACAAACAATCCACTTGCTTCCTCAAGATAATGGAAAAATTACACTCCTTCAAAAAAGAAAAGATGAATGGGTACATTGCGTTTCAGCACAAATTGAAAAACAACTCCCAGAACAGCTTAACGTTAAAGAAAAAACTGGTTCCACATTTACTAAAAACGAATTACCTGAAGTTCTTCAACAGCTTGGAGTTGATTCAGACGGTCACGAACTTTGGACATTAAAAAATGCTCAAGCAACGGAGAATACAGTTCAGGCTAATATTGTCCTTAGCGATCGACTCCTTGCAGGTATAGCTAAAGGCACTGAAGACGCTATTCATCCTTCAATAATAGACCCATGCATCCAATTGCTAGGAGGAATAACACACCTCTTTACTGCAAAAAATGGGGCACCGTGCATTTTACTTCCTACAGGAGTGAAGTCTACAACTGTCTATGGTTCCCACGAAGCACAGGTTTGTTGTGAGATTACTCTTACAAACTCTACAGATCAGACTGCAACGTGCGATATCAAACTGGTAACACCTGAAAAACAATCTGTTGCAGAACTCATTGGCCTTTCTTTTCTTAAACTGCCAGTTGAAAACAAAGAAAACATTTCACACCGATTCACTTCACTTCGTTGGAAAAAATACGAAGAACTTCACAACAACGATGTTCTCCCTACAGTAACTCTTAATAGTGTGATTTCTGAATACACAGTGCTGACAGAACTGCCAAAACCTTTACTCCCGCCGCAGCTCAAAGAAGGAAACATCCTTACATCAGAAGCAATTCCTTCTAGCTCAGCAGAAAAAGTACTTTTCTACGCAGGCAACGTTCCTGAAAAAAAACTGGTTCAAGTTATGAAGTCTCTCGCGTCTCACAACAGGCTTAAAGAACTTGTAGTAATTACGCAGAGAGCAATTGATCACAACCAACACTCTAGTCCTATTCCAGAACAAAGAGTTGCGTGGGAACTTGCACGCGTATTAAAAGCTGAACGTCCAGAATGCTTAGTGACACTCATTGATGTAGACACTCTTAACCAGCTATCAGAACTTCCTCGTGAATCTAAAAAAGGATTCTTTGTTTTACGTAACAAAGAATGGCTCGTCGCAGAATTAGTGGACGAAGAACCCACTAACGAAAGTGTCCTTATTCCAATCGAAGGTACAACAACACTCGTAACGGGGGGCACAGGCGGTCTAGGTCATAACCTTATCGCCCGCCTTATTGATGAAGGACACAAAACTATTCTGGTTACTGGGCGATCTGCGCCAAATGACAGCATTAGAACTGCATATTCTGAATTCGAAAAAAGCGGTGTCACCATAGTATTCCAAAAGGCAGATTGTAGCTCTACAAGCGAAATGAAGAGTGTGCTTGCACTTTGTAACAGCTCGTTGCCACCATTAGGATCAGTTTTCCATCTGGCTGGCCAGACAAGCAATAAGCCTCTCGCCGAACTGACATGGGAAGAGTACAGAACTGCGACTAAAGCGAAAATGATTGGTGCAGCCTTGTTAGATGAGTACACGAGGACTCACCCGGTAGCACAATTTGTATTATTCTCTTCCATCTCAACATTACATGGAATAGCCCATGCTGGAGCATATACTGCTTCCAATGGATACCTTGAAGCAATTGCTGCGAAACGTTGTTATGACGGACTGGCAGCAACATGTATTTCATGGGGGCCATTTAAGGATTGCGGTATGCTCTCTCAGAACGAGGAAGATCATACCGCCCGTGAAGCGTTGGGAATTAATGCGTGGACTGCAAATGCACTCTCTATGCTGAAAAAAACCTCTTCGAACAAAGCCGTTCTTATCGCCGCAGATATTGTGTGGAGCACTTTTAATCAGGCAATGGAAGCTGCCGGAACCCCGTTGGCTTTTACCATTGAACAACCGGTGCAAACACTGCCTGTTTCAAACACTGCTTCATCAAACAAAACCAGCTCTCTTTCTTTACAAAACTTAGAGCAGAGCATTTCTGAAGCAGTTACCAGACTTTTGCAGATACCTACCAGCCCTGATCATGATGAAAATCTACTCATAGCAGGTCTAGACTCCCTGCTTTTCCTTCAATTTTCTCAGCAGATAAAAAAAGAACTAGATGTACGTATAACTCCAGCAGAAGTCTTTGCTAACCCAACCATTACGAATATTTGTGCATGCATCCGAACAAAAGCTCAGCCAGAGACATCTACTACACAAGTAGCCCATTCACCTTTTACAAAAGAAGAAACAAAACCATTCCCACTGACGGATACCCAGTACGCATACTGGGCAGGTCGCAGTGAAACAATGCCAATGGGCAATATTTCCTGCCACAGTTACGCTGAATATGACGTAACTTCACTTGATAATGAAATTTATGTTCAGGCATGGGATGCCCTCATTGAGCGCCACCCAATGTTGCGCATGACCATCAATGAAAAGGGACAACAACAAATTCTGTCTACGGTTCCCTCTCTTGATATACAACATCATGACCTCTCAGGCCTTATTGAAGAGGAGCAACAAGGTGCCATGGAAGGCATTCGTGGCACGCTCTCTCACAAAGTTCATGACACTACAAGCTGGCCACTCTTCACTGTTGAAACCATTCAGCTGTCTAAGTCTGTAACCAGAATATGCATGAGTATAGACTTATTACTTGCTGATGCACGCAGTTTGCAAATCATGATGCGTGAGCTTCGTGATATCTATGCACAGGGACTCATTTCCGGAATTCCATCTGCAATGAAAAACCTTCCGGAACTACAGTACTCTTTTAAACAATACACTGCAGATACTAAAAAGTTTTTAACAAGCTCTGAAGGCGCAACCTTACTTTCCAATGCGGAATCTTATTGGGAAAACCGGTTAGAAAGCCTTCCTCATGGTCCAGAACTCCCTACCCTTGTGGCACCGGAGTCCATTGCTACCCCTAAATTCACGCACCGCTCCTGCGTAATCAAGAAAAACGTATGGGAAGACATTAAAAAGCAAGCTAAAGCTCACGGGTTAACACCTTCTCTTGTGCTCCTAAGTTGTTACGCTGAAGTGATTGCACGTTGGAGCCACAACAATGCTTTTTGTCTCAACGTAACTCTTTTCAACAGGCAACCTTTTCATGAACAGGTTTCGGATGTTGTCGGTGATTTTACCACACTAAGCCTTCTGGAAATAACTAATGACCCAACACTGCCTTTCGCATCACGCGCCGGTGCTGTTCGTGATCGCTTCTGGGCAGATATGGAACATACATCCGTATCCGGTGTTGAAGTCATCCGCAAATTAACACGAAGTGGAAAACTTCCATTCGGTGAAAGCTACCCTGTTGTGTTTACCAGTAACATTTCCGGTGGCAACTCATCTGGACAATTACTGGAAGCATTGGGAACCCGCGGATTCAACATTAGCCAGACACCGCAAGTATGGCTGGATAATCAAGTCCATGAAAACAATGGCGACCTCATCATTCATTGGGACTCTGTAGACGAGCTTTTTCCAGAAAACATGATTGAAGACATGTTGTCTGCCTACAAATTAATTCTGATGCAACTCTCCAATACTGCATCCTGGGACATCAAAATATTTGATTGCCTCCCACAACGCACCTTGCAGGCACTTGAAGATATGAACAAGACAGAAGCGCCATGCCCAGAGTACAACCTATGGTCATTATTCACAGCTAAATACAACGCAACGCCAGATGCGACCGCAATCATTTGTTCTTCCGAAGAGATATCTTACGGCGAACTCGGAGCGCGTGCTGCCGGCTTTGCATCTCGATTATCTGAACTTGGAGTAAGGCCCAACACTCTTGTCGGCATCAGCTTACCTAAAGGAATTGATCAAATTGCAGCAGTATTAGGTACGCAAGCTGTCGGAGCTGTATTCGTACCTATTGCTCACGAACAACCAGCAAGTCGTAAACAGATTATTGCTGAGGAGAGCAACCTCGCTTTCATCATCGCAGAAGAATCATTCAGCGAGAACGTCACACATGTGGCTCCGAATACAACCACAGACTCACCAGAAAATTACTCTGGCCCTGTTTCAAATAGCGACCTCGCGTACATCATTTTCACCTCCGGTTCTACTGGAAAACCTAAAGGAGTAAGTATTACGCATGAGGCGGCAGTAAACACACTGATTGACATCAACAGACGGTATGCCGTCTCTCATAACGATGTGATATTCGGTGTATCCCGATTAACTTTCGACTTAGCAATTTATGATATATTCGGAGCTCTTGCAGCCGGAGCCACTTTAGTCTTACCAGATGATTCAAGACAAAACGATCCAGAGCATTGGATTGATTGTTTAGCATCATACAAATGCACAATATGGAACTCTGCCCCTGCATTAATGCAGTTGGCTATCCAGTACGCACAAGCAGCAAAGCGCACCTTCTCTCACCTGCGCCTTGCAATGCTTAGCGGAGATAAAATCGTTCCAGATATGCCTCAAGCACTGCAACAGATTGCCCCAAACGCAGTTCCAAACAGCCTTGGCGGTGCCACCGAAGCATCTATCTGGTCTATCTGCCACCCAATAAAAAACTATTCTCCAGAAGACGGCCCTATCCCGTATGGTCGTCCTATGATGAACCAAGAGTGGTATGTACTAGACAGCGGTCTGGGGGCTTGTCCTGAGCATGTGGTTGGAGACTTATACATTGGCGGTAAAGGACTGGCACAAGGCTATTATGGCCGCGATGATCTTACCCAAAATGCATTCCTTACTCATCCAGAGACTGGAAAACGTATCTACCGGACTGGAGATATGGGAGCATTTATGCCTGAAGGTTATTTAACAATTATAGGGCGAAGAGATTTTCAGGTGAAAATCAGAGGGCATCGCGTTGAACCTTCAGAAATTGAACATGTATTATCAGCCCACCCTGAAGTGAACCAAATGATTGTTACCCCAATCACTACGAATAGCGGTACAGCCCTAGTCTCATACTATTCGGGCACAGCTCAAAAACACGATCTAGCTTCATACGCTGCGGAGCAACTTCCAAGATATATGGTGCCTGCATACTATGTTGCAATGAAAGAGTTTCCAATGACACCAAGTGGAAAAGTTGACCGTAAACAACTTCCACAGCCTGCGATAGATGCAAGGCCTGAAAAGCAGGCTGAAGTCTCAACTGAACTGACTCCGCTTCAGGCTACAATTACTGAGGTATGGAATGACTTGCTTCAATTAGATCACACACCACTTGATATGGACTTCTTTAACGCTGGAGGAGATTCTGTGCTTGCGGCTCAGCTCGTTCTGGGAATCCGCAATGCATTAGATGTAAGCCTTGCGCTGCCACGCTTATTTGAAAATCCGACAATTGAATTACTCAGCAAATACCTCATAGAAAAGCATCCAAGCCTAGCAACTAAATGCTCAAAAGATGAGACAATACCTTCTGTTGAAAGTGAACCTCTTCAAGAAAAAGAAGCATCATCTATAGTAGATATCGTGCACGTAGACGTTTTAAAAAAACATCCTGTTTGCGCGTTCAGGCCTGACATTTCTGGTTTGCCAACCGTTCAAGGCACCTTTAAAAAACCATTTATTACTGGAGCAACTGGATTCCTTGGAATCCATGTTCTCAAATCTCTGCTGGAAAATGGTGCTGAAAACGTAACCTGCCTTGTGCGTGCAAAAGGTAAGCAGAGCGGCATACAACGTATTCTCGATACAGCTCAGGTATATGGTTTCTCACTCACGCCATGGATAACCAATATTCAAGCCGTGAATGGTGACCTTTCTCAAAAATACTATGGATTATCAGAAAGCGACTTCACCGCTCTTTCCGAGCAAGTAGATGCTGTCTTCCATGCCGGAGCGCTTGTCCATTACATCTATTCCTGCGAAAGTTTGCTCGGGCCAAACGTTATTGGTACCCGAGAGGCGATTCGCCTGGCATCAACAGGAATTGTCAAACCACTGCATCATGTATCTACGGTATCTGTTTTTTCACCGCTACGATGCACCGACGATCTGACTATTCTAGAAGACGAACACATTGAACAAGATATGAACGTCTTTGGTGGATACCCGCAAAGTAAATGGCTAGCTGAACGTCTGATACAGAATGCAATTGAAGCTGGGCTACCTGCATACATTTACCGTCCGGGGCTTATCACAGGAACAAGTTCAAACGGAACATGGAACAAAGAAGATTTCCTGTGGAGAATCATACAAGGATCATTGCAAGCAGGAGTTATTCCAGATCTCCAGCGAATTGAGAACTTCCTGCCTGTAGACACAGTCGCTGAAGCCCTCGTACATATTGCCCGTGGGGAACTCGCTGAACATGTTTATCATCTTGATGGATTTAATCCTGTTTCCTCTCATCAGTTGATTGAAAAACTACAACAATGCACAGCTGAGCTTAAAGTGGTTTCCTATGCCGGATGGCGAGAAGCCATTGCTCGTCCTGAGAATCCGCTTTACCCGCTTCTTCCTCTATTCCCAGAAGAAGTGAATCCCGAAAGCATTTCTCGCCAGCTGCGTTTTGATAACTCCAACGCAAAAAAGGCGTTACAAAATAGTACAATCTGCTTCCCATCACTTAATGACCTGCTTCCTGTCTACTTGAAAAGCATGGTAGGATAAAAAAAAATAGTTAGTGGCGGCCTATTTTAGGCCGCCACTAACTATTTTGATAACGACTTGCAATTTCAATTAATACTGATTAAGTAATGTTTACAGGAGGTAACTGTGGTTAAGATCAGTATTAACAATTGGAAGCAAGCATTCACAAACGGCGAAGCATGGATTTCTGAAAAAGAAGAGCAATGCTTGTGGAATGAATACCAGATCCGATCAGGTATCAAACTGTTAGTTCAAGACTGCCCTGCCATTACAGCAGATCATACATTTCAGTTCGAACAACAGGATGCACCTGTAGAATTTCTTTACTGCCTTTCAGGGAGAACAACCGTCTGCTTATCTGATAGCAACGGTAAAGAGCAAACAATGACTACCCAGAGCGGTTCCTACACCTGCTCTTATCTTCCATACTGCTGCGGTGTTTCAAAAACCTGCTCTGGAACACCACTTAAAGCTGTCGGACTACAAGTTTCCATGGAAGCTCTTTCTTCTCTCATTTCAAAAGAACAGACATCCCTTCTCTCCCTCATGGAGCAGGAAACGTCTCTACAAAACTCTTGCCCGTTCTTTACAGAGGCAGCCATCCCTTTATCCCTTCAAATCAGCGCTAAACAAATTCTCGAGTGCCCTCTTGAAGGAAATTTCCAAAAAGTTTTTTTAGAATATAAAGCACTAGAGTTGCTCTACACACAGCTCAGCCTGCTTGATTCAATCGCAGCACTAAGTAAAGGTATTACCGAATTCGAAGAAAAAGCTACACGCAAAGCATATACAAAACTTATGGAGGACATATCTACTCCCCCGTCGTTACCTGAACTTGCTAAATCTGTCGGGCTTTCCCATACTCGATTAAACAAACTGTTTAGAATGATATATGGTAACACTGTATTTGGAATACTAAGAAAAGAGCGCCTTGAGTGTGCCAGACGCTTGCTTGAAGATGGTAGACGAAATGTTTCTGAAATTGCTTATGAGTGCGGTTTTTCAAGTCCAAGCCATTTGTCCCGTGCATTTGTAGAACAATTTGGTTCGCAACCTAAAAAATATCAAACTGAACATATGATGCGACAAACAGCTCTTGAACACCCTTCACATCTTAATATTAACTAAAAATAATATCGGGCAGTAATGTAATACAGATCGTTATTATCATACTGCCCGAGCAAACCATTATTTGCTCCAGTCCAGATCATAACGCCCGTCGACAAGTTCCAATCATCACCTATTTTATACTCACCGAATGCCTCAATAAGTCCACCATCACCACTGGTATACGCCTTACCACGCACACCCACTTTAAGGTCATCTCTAAAAAACTTTCTGCTTAATTCGTAAGTGAAACCGTGCCATAGCTTTGTACCGATAAATCCTTCATCGGAAGTACTAAAGTACTGAGAAACAGCATCCATAAAAAACTGAACATTGACGTAATAAACACCATCAAAATCGTAATCTCCTCCGGCAACCCACTGCCAAAGATCACGCCTTCCAATGCCATTGCTGCTACTCTCTCTTGCCACGGGATATTGAGGTTTATATGCAAGTTCTCCACGAATGGTTCCTGCACCAATTCCTTTAGCAAAGTTAATCCCAAAGGCTGTAAATCGAGGATGCTCAGGACGAAATTCTGGAATTCCAGAAGCAGTTTCATATCTGCCATAAACTGGAGAGTTCACAAAACCATGATACGCAATAAATGCTACATCCCAGCCATCAAAGTTGCGAGAAAGCCTTGCACCAACTTCTACATCTCTGAACCACCGATCTGGAACATCCTGCGAATCTAAAATAAGCGTTCCATTATCTTCACCTCGATACAGTTCTTTTAATCCCTGTGTAACCCAAGGATTTCCCTGTTTAGGAATATCTTCTACACTCGCGACAGGCAGAAAGACTCCCTCAAGAGTCCAGTCACCGATAAACCATGTGGCGCTTGCCAGCCAAACCGGAAGACGATTATCTGCTCTGCCTGTCGCGATTGGATCACGAACATCTAATGGGTTAATCAAATCCATAGGGTTAATCCCGTCACCGGTGCCCCAGCGAATAATTTTACTCCCAACCACACAATCAAATTGCTCAGAATCATAGCTTACGTAGCCACTACGGAGCACAGCATACACAGCCTCATGCCCTGTTCCATCCCAGTATTGCGCCGCAATTTCATAATCACCGTCAACACTAAGAAAAGCAGAAAATTTATCGTAACGATAATCTGTCTCAACGCGCAGACGCTGGCGCATAGAGATTGGTTCCTGCGGGGTATTCAATCCAAACTGGTTTCGAGATTCCAAAAAGCCAGCGTACGAAAACACACCACCATCGGCATCAGCTTTTGGATCCTCAATCAACTCTTCAGGAATAGAAAACCCCACATCATTGGCAAAAGGATCTCCACCAACTGTGCTGTCTATTTCTTCAGCTAAAACCCAATGCCCACTCAGGAACAGGCAAGACATAAAGACACAAAGCGAGAATACTATTTTTCGAGTCATAATTCGTGATCTTTGCGGAAACTGTGCAAATAAGATTGAGTAGAAGAAAATGATGCAGAAACTAGCGCTTCAAGTCTGTCTGTAAAAACAATGAGTCACTTAAACCGGTATCATATGCTACCTTACGGTACTCCATAATGGTTACTGTACCTCGGGAAGGTGTTGTCATTTTTTGGCGAGTTGTTGTCCAAATTCCTTGGATTTTTTTGAAACCACCATACACCAGTTCTTTGTATGATTTACCTGCATGGTTGATGTATTCAATTTTTGCAGGAAGCCATATATCTTTACGCACCCATACAATACGTTTACTAAAATTCGTTTTGTGCGGATGGACTGGTGTCATTTCTACTACATAACAATCCACACCAAATAACTGCTCTTCACGCAAAAGCTTGTGTGTATCGTCTGCCACCTCACGCTTAGAAACATCCTCGTTTGCATAATCGCTCCGCATGAAAGGCCCCTTTTTACCGCCTCCACTCACCCTTCGAACGAGTGACTCTGACGGCATGTAGACCCACATATCATCTTCCTTATCAATATCTTGATGTGACCATGTAAGATAAGAAGTATCACGAACTTCCTGAGGCTCTGAGAAACGGATAACCTGCTTTTCAACGCCTTCAAATTTCTTTTTCTTAACATCCATAGCACGCACAAGCTGTTGTGAGCCGCGCTTTATAAGCATAATGGATTGCATTTCACCACACTTGCTTGTGTCAACAGCATCCATACGTTCCGCAACTTCTAATCCGGTAATACAAAAACCTGATTGCGGAATAAGAATTGAAACGATCAACCAACAAAAGAAAGTAACATTAACACGCAACAGCATGACTCTCTCCTTCACGTAATTCCATCTCAATACCTTCTTCCCGCAGCACATCAATCACGGCTTTTGGCGGAATCATCTTTGGAAAACTGCCAATACCAGAAGCTTTTGAAGCACCGGTTACAATACGATGTGCCATCATTGCTGTCGCAAGACCTGTCCCTGTGTATGAGTCAGGAAATCGTAATGTTCCTTGAACGGAGCTTACGGCACCATCTTGAACTCCAGTAATATTTGTTACCAGCATATATCCTTTCGAAGTTCTACGGTTGCCATCCCATGCAGAAACACGGCACAGCAAACGTGCAGCCAAATCCGTCAAAGCCGGAGACCGGTAGCAACGAAGCATACGCATAAGGGAGAGGGTTGCAGAAAAGGCTGGGCCAGTATTCACCCAGAAGCATTTTCCTAAGAAAGCTTCTGTGTCTTTAACTACCCGCTCAAATTCTTTGGTGTAGAACGGTTGAGCTATACTTTTACCAAAGGGGTCTGGAAGCTGAGGAAAATGTACAAAGCGCTCTGAAACTGGAAGAGGAATACGTTTCTTATTTTTTGCCTGACTCGCCCCAAGCTCTTTCAGTTCGCCCATACCACAAACCATGTCATACATGGAGCCGTATGACCAAACATCCTCGCCGGCAAAATAGCTGTTCAAAGAAAAAATCTGTGAAAACTGTTTAGCCATTACTAGCGGAAGTGATGCAGAGATTCCCGGCACAATACCGGCGGCAAAGCACAGTTGTAATTTTTTATCTTTAACAACGTCCTCTAGATCTTTAATAAGCTCAATAACATAGTCATACCCACCGGGGTCTACCATATGACAATCAGCATCGATCGCCACTCGTGCAACTTTATCACCAATTAAAGCAGTTGGGCCGGTGCAATTCACAACCACATCACATGTGCTTAACAAGCTGCGCAGTGAATCAGAACGTTGAATGTCTACTTGATATGGCCGGCATTGAACGTCCTGAATATTGCCTTGCTCCTCCGCCAGCCGCTCAAGCTTTTCAACAGCTTTTGATGCAGACTGGTAATTACGCCCACAAATATAGAGATCTACACCACCTTTTTTAACCAAATATGAAGCTGCAACCATTCCAACATTTCCATAGCCTCCAAGGATCGCAATTTGTTTCATTATATCGCTCCGAAAAGACCAGTGCTGAAATACCGTTCTGCCCGATCTGGAAGTATTGTCGCAATACGCCATTCGGGATGTTCTTTGGCAATTTGCGCTGCTGCCGCCAAGTTTGCACCTGAAGAAATGCCAGCCAGAATCCCATGACTTTTTGCTAAGTCAGCGGCATACTTCATTGCCACATCATCTTGTATTTCAATAATATTACTGATTATTGAAGGTTGGAGAATTTCAGGGATAAAACCGTCTCCAATCCCCTCTATGCGATGCAGTGAGTTAGCCTGACCGAGCAAAGCAGAAGCCCCCTTAGGTTCAACAGCAGCAATGTGAATATTCGGCTGCTTCTCTTTCAGGTACAAACCAACGCCCATTAAAGTTCCGCCACTTCCAATGCCACTAATAAAGCAATCAACATTACACGATACATCCTCCCACAACTCTCTGGCAGTTGTTCGATAATGCGCCTGAATATTCTCTTTATTCACAAATTGGCCGACGGTAAAAATATCGCCCTCTTCTGCTATCAACCTGTGGAGAGCATCCACAGCTCCTCCAACGCTCTCTCCTGCCGGAGTCAATACAACTTCAGCACCGAGATGACGGATCATTTTCTGACGTTCCAAGCTGGCTGTTTCCGGCATAAAAATAGTAACTTTGTATCCCATTGCGGCACCTGCCATAGCTAAAGCAATACCTGTATTTCCGCTTGATGCTTCGGCGATATGCGTTCCGTGGGTCAAGCGCCCTTCCTGTTCTGCATTATCCAAAATATGACGGATGATTCGATCTTTGATTGAACCACCCGGATTCAAAAACTCTGCTTTAGCAAATACCGTCCCGCCCTGCATGTTCAGTTCAAGACAAGGTGTGTGCCCGATACAATCCATGATTGATACTGCGCTCATGGCTTTCTCCTAAACTCGTAACGCTGCTATGGCAGCGAGATAGTTATTTTGCAGTGTTAATTCTAAAATCTGCACGTCATCACATTGAGCATGCTTTGTAATTAAAGGAGACCGAATACCGTTCATTTCTTTTTCCGTTGAAAAAAAATCCGGCAGTAATATTCCAAAAGAATCCAACGGAAGCTTTAAACCACAGCCCACAGCCTTCACAAAAGCCTCACGAATAACCCAACACCGCAAGAACGCTTCATCATTGCATGGCGACGATTTAATCCATGTAGTTTCCATGTCAGAAAACCAATTCTCTGCTATGGACAATGCCTCTGGTATAGGGCGATAAAATTCAACATCTACGCCAAGTTCGTGAGTCTCAGAAACAACAATAAAAACTAGGTCGCCTGAATGTGAAAGATTAAAATAAAGGGGGTTACTCTTAATGAAGGGCTTGCCACTTGCAGCATACTCAAATGTTATATTCTCTGGAGTGACACTGCTGTATTGAGAAAGAACAGCTCTAAGTGCCCCTCTGGCATAGGAGTATTTGTCTGCAAATTTTTTCGAGGCAAACAGCGCTGCCCGCTCCCATTCAAGAGCGGACAGGCTGTCTTGTAATGTCGGAATGTTGAACAACTCTGAATAACTAAACACCCATGCATGTACTTCATCGTCACAAAAACAGCATGACTGACTACTATTCAAGTCCTCCATTCCTAATTGCCTTATTGAAGGGAGAGCAGATGCAGCCCGGGGAATGACTGCATCATGCCCTTCAGCAAAATTATTACATGGCAATGCAATGCTCTGCACAACCACCTGCCTTTACGGTCTCTTCGATTTGATCCAAAACATATGACCACTGACTTTGAATAAAGAAATGATCACCTGTAACCTGCTTAAACGTGAATTGCTCCGTCGTTTGATGTTTCCAGCCAAGCATTTCCTGTGTAGTTGCTTCCGGATCATTTGTTCCGCAAAACGCTGTGATCGAAACAGGCAACGGATCGCCATGGTTATATTCATATGTTTCGTCCACGGTAAAATCAGCCCGCAAAATTGGAAGATAGAGAGCCATTAACTCAGGATTTTCCATTAATTCACGTGGAGTTCCGCCAAAGCGTCCGAGTTCTTCACAAAACCTTTCCTCAGACAACTGATGCAAGGGTCTCGGTTCAGGAATCTCTGGAGAACGACTTCCTGAAACAAACATATGGACAGGTAGCTGATGCCCACGCTTGTGAAGTGTTCTTGCTACTTCAAATGCCATACGAGCACCAAGACTATGCCCAAAAAAGGCATACGGACCGGTTATCTGCAAAGCCAGTTCTTCAACTAACTCACCGAGTATCGCATCCATTGAGTGAAGTAATGGCTCTGCAATCCGATTCTCCCGCCCTGGTAACTGAACAGCTGCTACATCAAGACGAGGCGAATGCTGACGCAGCCAAGTTCTATATGCCGAGGCACCGCCACCGGCAAAAGGAAAGCAGAACAATTGCACATCACCACCCCGCTTTAAGCTAGGCATTATCCATTTAGACATAATTCAACCTACACTTCCTTTTGGTCAAAAGGTTTGAGCAGCAATACAAGAGCAGGAGCCAGCAGCAAATCTGCAAGCAATGCGCAGGCAAAAGCAAAGCCAGCAAGTGCACCAATCTTAACCCAGCCCATCATTGCTGAGATCATCAACACACCAAAACCGAGAGCCAATGTAATTGTGGTAAACATCAAAGGACGTCCTGCGCCGATAATTGTTTCACGAACGGCAGATTCATACTCACCGGTCTTTTCAAACTCTCTACGCAGTCGGATAAAGAAATGAATGGTGTCATCAACAGCAACACCAATAATCATGGCACTCACACTCATGACCACCGTATCCATATAGATTCCGGTAATCCCAAGAAGACCAAGCACCATTAACACTGGAAAGACGTTAGGAAGCATGCTGATCATGCCAAGCTTCACAGAGCGCATTGCCCACATCATAATCAGGCCGATTACCGTAAACGCCAATGCAAAACTAGAATTTTGTCCGGTTGCTATGTTATCAGTAAGAGCTACAGACAAATCCACAGAACCAGTGGTATCTACCGTTACACTTCCATCTGGGAATAGCGCGTTTGCTTGTTTTAAAATAGCGTTTCGAAGAATACGTGCTTCTGCTGTACCGAGTGCTGTGGTACGAGCATTTAACCGTGCAATAGAGCCATCAAAAGAAAGCATCTTATCAAGCTGATCGCCGCCTGCCATTTCATACAAAAGAAGATAATCGGAAACAGCCCGATCGGTTTCCGGCAATGAATAGTATGCCTCAGCTCCACCGTGCATGCCTTTTCTGACCTTGCGCAATGCATCTAAAACACTGGTTACGTCAGTCACAAGTCTATGCTGCTCAATACTCTTTTCAAGCAACTCCATCTTATGAAGGAAGGCAGCGCTCCGAACACCATTTTCTTTTTTAGTGTCCAGAATAACTTCTAACGCCATTGAACCGCCCATGGTATCATCAACATGTTCAATCGCCTGACGCATGGGCACATTTTCTTTCAATAACCGAGTATTATTTGTTTCGATCTGAACAAAGTTTGCTGCCACAAGACCGATAACAACAAAGACAGAAAAACACGCTACAATCTGCTTAGGTCGTTTAATTACAAAATCTGCAAGCCTAACAAATAGACGATCAAAAACGTCTTTTTTTCTCTCTGGTACAGCTTTACTATTCTTTGGATGTTCTCGACCGAAAGAGAAAAAGAATGGAACAAGGAGGAAAGTAAGAACAAGCGCCGCAATAACACCACCCGGAACATACCAGGCCATTTCCTGAAACGGTTTAATAGGAGCGGCAATAAAAGAGAAAAAGCCTGCTGCGGTTGTCAGCGTAGTCAGTAAACACGGTAACCCGACGCTCGCAATAGCTTCTTTGACTGCTTCCTTACGTGGTATTCCGGATTGGTATCGCTCATTAAACGCGACAATTACGTGAACAGCATCACCTATACCTACACAAATAAGTATGACAGGCAGTCCGATGATCATAAGGTTCAGCTGGAGGCCGGTAAGACCGATAATGCCGAATGTCCACAGCACACTAAGAACAACAATCAAAAGGGGGACGAGTGAAGAACGAATCGTTCTTGTGAGCAACGCAAGAAGTATGAGCTGAATCAAAATGCAAACACCAAAAAGCATAGGTGTTTCTTTACCTGCCAGCACGTTGTAGTTGAACATAAATGCAGGTTCACCCACTACCCATGACTTCAATCCGGAAAATTCATTTTTTCCCAAAATATTGTAAACTGTGTAGGCAACTTGCGCCTCAGGATTCTGTGCATCGGCAGGGTACGCACTCATTTCCAACATAATAGCAGCAGTATTACCATCAGCAGAAATGTAACGTCCTACAAAATCTTCCTCTTCTAGAGCACGGGCGCCACGCGCCGCAACTCCATTTTGATCTTCAGGAACATCTTCTTCAAACAGTCTGAGTATATGAATACCGTCTTTGGTAGGATCGATAGCTTCTGCATTACCTACCCACGTCATGTCTTTAAGAAAAGGAACTTCACGTTCCAGTTCACCGGCCAGTTTACGCAAAGATGTTACTGTATCTTTTTTGAAAATCCCTTTGTCTTCGTTTGGCTCGAGCATCAGGTATACAAAATGATCATTCCCGAACTGCTGTTTAAATACATCAAGGCGGCTCATTGCCGGATCATTGTCCACGAACCAGATTTTTGTTGAACCGTTAAAAGTCAGTCCCTGTGACATAAAAAAGAAGCCAGCAGTTAAAGCAACCACCAAAAGTAAAGACAACCAACGAAAACGAACAAGCTTTTCACCCATTCGTTTGAAAATAGCATGTGATTGTTCGGTCATATTGATACCTATAAAAATGGGCGCCTTGTATAAAAGCGCCCTGTTAAGATTAAGCTTTTACATTAAATGTGACGCTGCTGCCGAAGTAGACTCTGTTGCAACTATCTGAGAGCTCTTTCAGCTCATTATCCGGAGTTACATCCTGACGGGAGAAAACGTTGATAAGCCATTGACCGGCTGTCGGCATTTTAATTCGTGCCCTGCCGTTCACAATGTAGGCGGACAAGAAGAAGCCTTCCAATTCACCTCCGGCTTCACCACCGAAGGTATTTGAAGATGCAAGTAAAAATTCCATTGTTTCCTGAGTACAAGAGAATGGTTTACCCATAAATTTCACACTAAAGGTAACCCAATCTCCCACATGCACATCACTAAGATCAGTAAGCGGAATAAGCTCCAGCGCATGCCCAAGTTCTTTAGGCTCAGTCCATTCTTTGTGCTTAAGGAACGTTTTTGCGAATGCCTGATACTTTACGCTGGTAAGTACATTTTTATCTTTAACTTCTGACAACGGTTTATTAGCGGTGCAAACTTGACCATCTTCTTCCCAAAGCGCAAAAAACTCTTCTTTTGTAGAAGCTGTAACTTGATGTGTTCCAACTTCTGCTTTTTCATCAAAAGATATTTTGCGAGCAGCCAGATCACCAGCTTCAATAGTTACGCCGTCCTTACCTGAAACTGTATCTACTTCAGCAACTGGCATCGGGAGTGGCGTTCTACTAAGAGACGGATCTACAAGTTCATATTCGCCAAGGGTTAACGCGCCATCCATAAAGTCATCGTTAGGAACGACATGTCCGAAACCAAGGCTTACAAAATAATGCCATGGTGGGTTTTCAAGAGATTTGTGTAACCCAAATGATTCTGTTGCGTTAATCCATAATTTTCTTGCCATGCTGTTCTCCAAAAAAATGCGAAACCACCCAGCGGATGGTTTCGCATACTGTTAGAAGTTATATGTAAGTGATACGCCCATGGAGCGTGGAGCACCCTGCTGTGCGATGGTGCTGCCCGGTCCCCAAGCCCATTCGTTTTCATTATATTTTTTGTCGAAGAGGTTTTTCACCCAGAAGATAATATCAAAGTTTTCTCCCTCGTAACCAACACGAGTGTTTACAAGAGTACGTCCGTCAACTTTAGAGTCATTTTTTGTATCGGTGTAGAAGGAACTTACACCAACAACATCTGCACCGATAAGGAATCCAGATTCCCAACGGTAAGTACCACCAGCGGTGTAGGACCACTCAGGAGAACCAGGAGTAACTTTGTTATCGTAATCAAACGCGTCAGCTCCTTCAGTCTTCCAATCCTTCAAGCGGCTATTAAGGTAACCTACGCCACCATTAATAGTCAGACCTGCAATTGGTATCCATTGAAGGTCAAGCTCAGCACCGTAAGAGCGGGCTTTCGCAGCGTTTACAATACGGCGACGTTCCAGATCGCCAGCAGTTGGTTCCATCTGTGCAACCTGCTTGTCTCGAATAGTAATGTAGAACAAAGCAACGTTTGCAATCAGACTTTTATCAAACAGATTTGTTTTTAAACCGAGCTCGTAGTTCCACGAGTATTCTGGCTTAAAGTAGAACTGATCAGCTTCTTTTGCTGTTGAGTAATCATACCCACCAGCAAGATAGCCTTTACTAATTTTGGCGTAGGACAAAATATCATCGGTAATGTCGTATGCTAAGCTGGCAGTAGGTAACAGTTCAGTATAGGAGTGGTATTCAGAGAAGGTGTCTTTAGCACCATAACCAGTCAAATCCTTCTTACCGTCAAGTCCCAGCCAGTCAACGCGCAAGCCACCAGTCAAATGCCATTTGCGGGTAATATTCCATGTACCCTGACCAAATGCTGCTGCACCGCTGTTATCTTGTGTTGTTTTGTGAGTGTAACCAGCAGCTTCATATCGTGTTTTCACATCTTCAAGGTAACCGTAAAATCCGCCTAACCAATCAAAAAGACGATCTTCACCCGGCTTTGAAGAAAAACGTAACTCTTGGCTTAAAATTTTAATCCGGTTCTTACCGCCGGAATCACCCCAATCGGCCGGAGACATATCAGCATCGTTTGCGTAACGCTGGTGGAACAAGTGATGAGCAGAAACAGAGGCTATATCAAAATTGCCTGCGTCATAATTCACTTTTAAAACCTGCGCACCAGCATTAACACGGTTCTCATTTGCACCGTTCCAATTAAGTGTGTTGCGCTTAGTTTTGTTAGGACCTTCAATGTAACGATATACACCTACGCCGTTATCTTTTTTGCGCTGCTCGATAATTGCTGTAAATTCCAAATCCTGAGTTGGCGTAAACAGAGTAGTAAATCGGCCACCAAGCTGATTTGTCTTTAACGCATGGTCACCATTGTACTCGTTCTCCATCCAGCCGCTTGAGTAGTCGCGCTGACCGGAAAATTTCATGGCAAGTTTGTTATCAATAACTGGAACATTGACTGCAAAACCACCACGGGCAATCGGCTCTCCACCATGCGCGTCATATGCGCCCAGCTGTGTGTAAAGCTTCGCACTAAGGTCAAAATTCGGCTTTTTTGTTACAATGTTAATTACACCGGACTCAGAGTTACGTCCGTACAAAGTCCCCTGAGGGCCTTTAAGCACTTC
The DNA here is from genome assembly GCF_015482765.1 of Halodesulfovibrio sp. GTDB lineage: Bacteria > Desulfobacterota > Desulfovibrionia > Desulfovibrionales > Desulfovibrionaceae > Halodesulfovibrio. The sequence goes on along the minus strand of NZ_JADMLB010000012.1, from coordinate 30,483 downwards.
GATTCGCTCGATGTCCCAAAAATCTAAATCCTGCATCTGATGAATCGGATAGTTAACACCGTCCACATAAAAGCCGGCAGTCGAATAGAGAGACCCTGCAAATGATGAAACCCCACGAATCACGATTGCCTGGTCAATACTGTTCTTACGTAAAAATACGTTTGGAACATACTCAACAAATTCACTGAAGTTATTGATGACTCTCTCATCCAGTTCCAGATCAGTATAAGCTTCAACTGTTCCTGGAATTTTCTGAATATTCTGCTCAACCTTTTGAGCAGTTACAGTCATTCCCTCAAGATAATAAGACTTTTCTTCCTCTGCATGTCCGTTAATCGGCAAAGACAGCATAATGCCGATTAGAACAAGCAGCACCCCTACTTGTTTTTTCATGGTTCGACTCCATTGCGTGTTAAAAACTAGTCAAACCATCTATAATGAAATTCATTATCAATCTTTCATTTTATGAACATTTCCTTGCTTTTTAGGAATTTCTGAGCAGAACTCCTCAACTTTTCGACTAGCTCTACCAAATTCTTTTAAATACATACTTTAAACATTTTACAACAACTACAAACAGATAGAATATAAACGCCCTCTAATCCCTTCTAATCCAATCCTCATAGTTCAGATGCCCCAACAAAAAAGGACTACAAATTTTTTTGTAGTCCTTTTTTCTATCCAATTTCTTATCTATTTTCATTTGAGCAACATACTATCACTATTCTTCCACGATATTATGATGACGCATCTTCCGGAACAGCGTTTTTCTGTCAATCTGCAATGTGCTTGCAGTCATCATCCTTCGCCAATCATTCCTTTTTAATACATCAATAATATATTGTCGCTCAAATCGCGCGACTGCACGTTCCAGTGTTTCTTGCGGCATGTATTCCTGCTTAATAGCATTTCTACCACTGATTACCTGTTCTTCACCAAGGATTAATGTTCCGAGATGCAGATACTGATGTAATGCATTCTGTAATTCTCGAATGTTACCCGGCCAATCATATTGAACAAAGGCATTCATAACTTCTGTTGTAATTGGTGAACAGCAGTCCTGACGAGGAAACATACGCATAAAATGCTCAATAAGCTGTGGGATATCATGCTTTCTTTCCCTGAGTGGCGGAATATAAATGGGAACAACGTGGATTCTGTAATAAAAGTCACTACGCATTGCGCCGCTCTTAACCAGTTCCATTAAATCACGGTTTGTTGCCGCCACAATACGCGGCCTTACATGGACGACTCCAGTACCTCCGACAGGAGTAAACCCACCACCTTCAATCGCCCTCAACAGTTTAATCTGCCCCATCTGGCTTATCTCGCCAAGTTCATCTAAAAAAAGAGTTCCATTATCTGCCTGTTCAAGAAATCCTCTGCGATTTGCAACAGCGCCCGTAAACGCACCTTTTTTATGTCCGAAAAATTCACTTTCAAATAAATGCTCCGGCACGGCTCCGCAGTTAACGGGAACAAAATTACCATTAATCCTTGTACTATGATCATGGACTGCGCGGGAAACCAGCTCTTTTCCTGTACCGGATTCTCCGTACACAATGACGTTGTCATCTGTACCGGCAGCTTTCAGTATCATTTCATATAAATTTTGCATCGGTTCAGAATCACCGACAATATTTTCAGAATAATGAGCCTGCATCTTTTTCTTCAATACTGAGTTCTCTTTACGAATGCCCAATTCCTGTGTCTTGCTTTTTGTGGCGTCAGAAATAAACCCTTCAATGGCATATAACGAATCTTCTTCATCATACAGCCCAACGCCTTGCTCACGCACCCACTTTGTTTCTCCAGATTTCAAAACAATTCTATATTCACACTCAAAACGCTCTTTTTTTGTCAACGCCTCTGAAATCTTAGCACGTATGCTGCCGCGATCTTTTTCCAATACTATAGAGAGAAAACTGTTTGCATTCCTGCCTGTAAAATATTCAGGAGGATACCCCGTCAAAGCCTGTGTTCCCACACTCATAAGCTGCATAGTTCGATCAGCATCTACATCTGCACGATATGCAATACCAAACAGGTTATCCATAAGCGTTGATAGCTGCCTGTTTTTTTCAGACAACTGCCGGCTGATGATGTTTTTCTGCTGCTCCAAAACTTCCCGCATAGACTTCAATTGTAAATGCGTTTGAACCCGTGCCATGACTTCTGCCTGATGGAAAGGCTTAGTGACATAATCCACACCACCAACAGCAAAAGCACGTGTTTTTTGAAGTGGATCATGAACGCTGGAAATAAAAATAATGGGTATTGAACTTGTTATCTCATTTTCCTGCAATCGTTCGCATACAGTAAAGCCATCCATATCCGGCAGCATAATATCCAACAAAATAATGTCCGGCGTATGGTTCATAGCATTTTTCAATGCTGCCTCACCCGTTTTAGAAACAAGCAGGTCATATTCCGTCTGTAAATTCTTTACCAGAACACGCAAGTTAATCGGGTTATCATCAACAACCAGAATGCTTGATTTTTTATTCATTCCCTCACCTCACACAATCACGCACGTTCAGCTGCCTGCTGACATTGCAAAAGATACGCATGCGCTTTCTCATACTCATATTCCATAACCAAAGCATCCAGCTCTTTAAAATCATCATGCTCCAACAACGGTTGAACTTGCGGCAGTAACTCTTCAATCTTTAGAGGATTAGTTAGCTCCAAGGCACTCGCCAATTCCATAAGCAATGCACATCCTTCTTCAGTCAATGGCGTTGGCGAACCAACAATTCCTTCAAGGTATCCAGAGTCTGGAATTAAAGCATGGATCTCTTCAACAACAAACTGTAGTTCTCGCTCAAGCGTTGCAAGCAACTCGTCAATTGCAGAAGAGTTACCAACACCATTGTTCATTCCTTCAGCGTGAATTTCTATACGCTTTGCCAACGCAGCGCATTCACCTGCTCCAACATTAGCAGCCGCACCAGTAAGGGCGTGAGCCTCACTTTCAAGCTGCACATAATCGTGTTCAATCCTCGCGGCATGCATGGCTTCAACGGAATTACAATGTTCTTTAGCAAACTGTTTTAACAAAACATCATACTCATCCTGAGGAAGCCCCAACCTGTTTGCTATCTCGCTATCAATGGAAGAAGGAAGGACTAAACGAGTCTCCTCTTTGTCTGTTGTCGGCATATAATTTCCGCCTATATCAGCCCGCCCGAGAGCTGCTGTCATTACTGAATACAAAGAATCCTTTCCAAAAGGTTTCGTAAGAAAATACTCCATCCCTGCCTGCAACATTCGCTGCCTGCTTCCCTTAATGGCGTGCGCCGTCAAGGCAATAATCGGCACGTCTGTCACCTGCAATTCTGTGCGAATAGCAGTTGCGGCCTCACACCCGTTCATTCTCGGCATCTGAACATCCATCAAAATCAGGTCGTATGAACCATCCTTAACGGCTTCCACGGCATCATACCCGTTAGTAACAAAGGTCAATTCTGCACCTGTCGGAGAAAGAAGCAGTTGCAAGATGTCTCTGTTAGTCAATGTATCTTCAGCAATAAGCACCCGCACCCCCTTAAACACACTATTGTCACTATGGGCTGTAAATGGCGTCTCCGCATCCAGCGGCACAAGGGGCTCTGCACCAAAAATATTGCAAAGTGCATGCTGAAGCATTCTATGTGTCAGTATTTCCGTAACAACGTGTACATGCTCAGGAAGGGCACGGTTAGAAAGAGATAGCTTGTCGTTTTTCGCAGCCAACATCAGTACAGGGATATCTTCGCCTGTGCTGGAGACAAAAAGCCTTTCGGGGCACTCAGACGCTGCGATATTATGCCCGATACAAATCACATCCGGCTTAGATTCTGCGGAGTTCAGAGACTCTATAGCGGCATCAACCCCGTATGCGATTTCTGTTTTCAACGAAGCAAAGGTAAAATGACGCGCCATAGCCTTTCCGGAGCGTTCAGACCTTGTAACAAGCAACACTTTCAACCCGGAAAGTTCTTCCGGAACAGGAGGTTGTTTCATTGCATCTTTTTGCAGCAACACAGGAACAGTAAAGGCAAACAATGACCCTTTTCCGCTTTCAGATTCAACGCTTATCTCACCGCCCATACCTTCAATAAAGCGCTTGCAAATACTCAGCCCCAGCCCTGTTCCTCCATAGCTATACAAGTCACCACCTGAAAGCTGCTGAAACGGAACAAAAAGTTGATCGAGAGAATCTTCAGGAATTCCGATGCCTGTATCTTCAACATAGCAATGCAACCAAATTTCCTGTTCAGCCTTCATCTTATAGTCAAATGAAAGTGTGATAGCTCCTCCTGAAGGAGTGAACTTCAAGGCGTTACTCGCAATATTTAATATAATCTGCTGCAGCTTACCTGAATCACCAACGAGCCGTGCGGGCACTGTCGGAGGCAAATCAACAATAAACTCAAGCTCCTGAGCTGCTGCCCTTGCCAAAACAAGGTTACATACACGCTGCACGCAATGATCAAGCATAAATGGAACACGCTCCAAGACAACATGTCCTGCTTCAATTTTAGAAAAATCGAGGAGATCATTGATAATATCAAGCAACGTAAATGATGAATCGAGAATATTACGCAGATAATTCCGCACAGCGGATGAAGATTCGAGGGAACGAACATGCTCAGTGAAAGCAATAATGGCATGAAGCGGAGTACGTAATTCGTGGCTGATACTTGTCAAAAATTGACTCTTCGCCTTTGTTGCAGCATCTGCTTCTTCTTTGGAACGCTGCAACTCTTCGTTCATTTTCTGTAAATCACGGGTTCGCTCTTCTACTCTGGATTCCAACTCAAGATTAGCGTCACTCAACATTTTTTCATACTGAACGCGCGTGGTAACATTGCGAACAGACCCCACAAACTCTGTCGGCTCTCCATTGCTGTTACGAAGAAATGTACCTGTTACGGAACAAAATACAGGTTCATCTGATGAATGGTATACAAAGGCATAGTCTTCTAATTCTCCATGCTTACGCAACACACTCCACATATCTTCCAGAACAGAAGCATCAATAAAATTTTTCACAGAAAGCCGTTGAGCCTCTTCCTGTGTACACCCGAACACCCTTTCAACAGAGGGGCTGATCTCAAGTATCGTTCCGTCCAATGTTGCTTGAAAATATACGTCCTGAATATTTTCAAAAATACGCCGATAACGCTCCTCACTTTTACGCAAAGCAGCTTCAACCCTATCGCGATTGCCAAGCTCGTTATTGAGCTCACATGTTTGTTTCTCAACAATCCGTTTCAAAGAGATGTTCCAGAGTAAAATAAAACACGTCGCCACAAGCAAGCTCAATAAACAAGCGATCATCACTGCTATAGCCCTGTTTGAAACAGTGCTTTTTTCACTGACTTTTACCCACTTGCCGGCTATCGCATTTTTTTCCTCCGGAGTTACCCTTTTTAATGCCTTATCAATAATTCCCTTCAGAATCACAAGATCAGTCCGTACCCCCATTGAGATTCCGGGATCAAAGCCGATTCCTCCGCCCACTTGCAGATTAAGAATACCACTCTGTTTTATCTTATGAGTAATACTGAACTGAAAATCGACCATAGCATCAGACTGTCCGAATGAGACATGCTGCAACCCTTCCTGACTGTCTTCCACCACATCCAATGTGATGTCTTTATAAAACTCTTCGAGATAGTCATGCCAGACATACCGCTTAACAACAGAAACAGTCTTGCCTTTAAGATCGTCAAGAGTAAGCCCCTCTTCACTTCCCCTCTGCACAACAATAATGCCGGGCATGGCAATATAGGATTCGGTAAAGGTTAAAAACTGTGCACGACTGGGGCTGGGGGCAAGAGCAGCCAGCATATCAAGTCTACCGGACTTCACTGACGAAAGAACATTCGGCCAATCACCGGCAACAGAGATTGAAAAACTCAATCCCGTCAATTTCTCTAAAATCCGCAAATAGTCACTGGCTACTCCTATATAGCGACCATTCTCATCCAGCCCTTCCATAGGAAAAAAGTTTTTATCAACTCCAACAGTCACTGTAGAGTTTTTTGAAAGCCAATCGCGTTCCTCATCAGTAAAATTAGCCCATACAAATTCTTTATTTTCAATAATCTTTTCAACAGCTGCTTCGCTGTCACTCAAATGCTCGAGCACTTTTTGATATGTAAAATGCAACCCGATTAAAACCATGATTGCCCCAAGAACAAGTAAGGAACGCAACCGCATTTCACTCTCCCTATTACATCAGGATGCCTTTGACCGTTTTATCTACTGAACATAATGCAGCACGCTCAAAGACATCCTATTTTGATCTATGCAATCCAATCCGGAATAGACGGATCATTAGACAAATATCCGGCAATTACTTCGCACCCTTTTTCTGCAGGATGCACACCATCTTGTAAGTCACCCATATAATTTTCGTCACCGGCAAGAGATGTGAATACATCCACATATCCAACACCATATTTTCGACAGACCGCGGCGTAGGCAAAATGCAGCTCTTCAATACGTCCACGATGCTCTGCCTGCGCCACAGGAAACGGACTCAATACACGAATAGAATCTATGGGATACGTTGATGTTGCCTCTTGAATCAACGCTTCCAAATTCTTTACAGACTGTTGCAACGGAATAATCGGTTTGCCTTCTGGTGCCGCCATATCAACTACACCAAATGAAAACATTATCCTCACATCTGATTCCGGCAGTGCGCGTCTATCCACTTCATCCTTCCATCGTTCAATAACAGCATGGCTGGAATGCTTACATACCCCGAGATTATAGAAAGTTGTCGGCGGCACAGGCACATCCAGTGTCGAAGCAAACCGCCCCGTCCACCCGAGCATCCCCTTATCATTCACTCCCAACGTCAACGAATCACCAAAGAAAAAGAAGGTCTTCATAGTGTCTCCTGTGTAATGAATTAAGTAAGTCCACCATACACAGCAAAGATCACACCAACAGACGAACAGCAGTTCTTGGCACTTTTATCTACAAAAACAAATGAAAACGCTGAGTTCTGCCTTCTTCTCTTCCATCAAAACGCACACTGAAATAATCCATGTGGCTTTTATGCCCCGTGACAAAGCCCATCTATACGACACATTCCCAAAAATGTTTTTCACGGGGCAAATGTGCCCCGCGAAAAAGTACAGCCCAGCGTGAAAGAGAACACCCCGCAAACATTTTCAGGGGCTTTCATGCCCCATACAATGCACCTACCTAAAAGACCACCAAAACAGTCTTCACTCGAAAACTATCAACACACTGTTTTTAAAGGAAATATAACAAGAAGAGCATTTTTGGTCTCAACTTTGCTTTTAGAGAAGTGATTTCAGCATATCTCGGGAAGCGACACGCGGACTGTAATTATGGGATGCACCCGTTGTCGTTTCCCACCTTAAGTGATGAAGGATATCGCACCGTTAAAAAGGTGCAACGTTATCTGAATAATACAACAAGGTGCACATGCGCCTGATTAGGACATCAAGGAGTCTCTCTCATGGCAAACGAATTTTACACCATCAAACATTATATAAACGGTGAATGGGTTCAGGAACAAGGCACAGAGTTTACACCGTTATATAACCCTTCCACGGGTGAAGTACTCGGTGAAGTGCCAATGGGTAGCGATGCCCTTGCTCAAAAAGCAATTGATACCGCAGCAGAAGCTTTTAAAACTTGGAAAAATACCCCTATTGCAAAACGCATGGGATACATTTTCAAAATGCGTGAGCTCATGGAACGTGAGCAGGAAAATCTCGCGTATTCCATCGCCATAGATCAGGCAAAACACATTTCTGAAGCACGCGGTGAAGTCCGCCGAGTCATTGAAATTCTCGAAGCAACAGCAAGTGTACCGACACTTATTCAGGGTGACACCTTGGATAACATTGCCAACAACATCAACGGCAAAGTGGTAAAAAAACCTCTGGGCGTTTTTGGCGGCGTTGCTCCGTTTAACTTCCCTGCACTTGTTTTCGGCTGGTTTATTCCGGTTGCTATCGCAACAGGTAACACCTTCATTTACAAGCCATCCACACAGTCTCCGCTCTTCATGCAAAAGATGATTGAAATATTTATGGAAATCGGAATTCCTGCGGGCGTTGTGAACGTAATTTACGGTAGCAGAAGCGTAGCAGCTCCTTGGTATGAAGATCCACGCGTTGCCGGTGTATGCCTTGTTGGTTCCACACCTACAGCAAAAGCAATGGCAAAAGCAGCTGGTGAAAATGCAAAACGCTCCATGTTGCTCGGCGGCGCAAAAAACATGCTTCTTGTTATGGAAGATACCGATATGGATATCTTCATCGATAACTTCATCAACTCCTGCTACGGCTCTGCCGGCCAGCGTTGTCTTGCCGGCTCCATCGTCGGTGTTGTTCCGGAAATTTATGACGAAGTATGTGAACGCATGCTGGAAGCATCCAAAAAAGTTACTGTGGGTAACGCCATGGATGACGGCGTATACATGGGCCCACTCATCAGTAAGGCTGCAAAAGAAAACGTTGAAAAATACGTTGATATCGCCTTGGAACACGGTGGCGGCTGTTCATTGCTTCTGGACGGACGTAACCCTGAAGTTCCTGAAAAAGATCAGAACGGATTCTACGTGGGGCCGACAATCATTAAAGATGTTACCCCGTGCAACCCAGTTTTCAGTACAGAAGTATTCGGCCCGCTCGTATCAGTTGTAAAAGTTGCAGACATGGACGACGCAATCAACCTGATCAACAGCTCCGAATTCGGTAACGGCGCATGTATCTTTACACAAAACATGCATTACGCAGAAACCTTCAGCCGCGAAGCCGAAGTAGGCATGATCGGCGTTAATGTCGGCATCTGCGCTCCACATCCATATCTGCCTTTCGGTGGCATCAAAGGTTCCCTCGTAGGTACCGACAAAGTTCAGGGAAAAGATGCGGTAGATTTCTACACCCAGAACAAAGTTGTCACCGTTCGCACTTACCATCCGGACCCGGAAGTCCGTGCCGGTAAGGCAAAGCCAGCAAGTTCAAACGTACGTAGCTGTGTAGCTTCGTAGTTACTCTCGAACTTGAAGGGAACCCTGCAGAACACAGGGTTCCCCACCTATTTCTATAGGCGTCTGCCTTACCCGTACGAAGTATTGTGGATACGATTATCCACTTTTGTTTGAAATTGATTATATTTCATGTCCGTGCCCTACACGTAGACGCTTATGAATGTCCGCCAGCAAGAAAAATCGCCTTACGGCGCAAACGCATATCCAAACGAGGAGTTATAATGGCTGGAACATCTCAAAAAACAGAACGTGGCACGCTTGAAAAAAGCCTATCCCCTTGGCAAGTAGGCGCACTGGCACTCGGCTGTATTGTCGGCTGGGGCTGTTTCGTCCTTCCCGGTATATCCTTTCTGCCTAACGCAGGCCCTCTGGCTACAATCATAGCATTCGCAATCGGCGGCATAGTCATGAGTGTTGTTGCACTCAGCTACAGCCAAATGATTGAGCATTATCCTGTAGCTGGCGGCGAGTTTGCATACGCTTACGCAGGATTCGGCCCTGTCGGTGCCTTTGTCTGCGGCTGGGCACTGGTACTCGGCTATCTCAGCATTGTAGGCATCAACGCCTCTGCAATAGCCCTTCTTGCCCGCTTCCTGCTACCGGGTGCCTTTGAATTCGGCTACCTGTACACCATTGCAGGATGGGACGTGTATGTCGGTGAAGTGCTCATTATGTCTGCCTCTATCCTCATCTTCGGCATCATGAACTATCGCGGCGTAAGTGTTGCAGGAAGCATTCAGCTTATTCTCGCCTTTGCTCTTACTTTTGGCGTACTGGCAATGACCTTCGGTGTTGTTACAACAGACACATTTGCATTCTCAAACCTTATTCCACACTTTGCAGAAGGCAAATCCCCGTTCGCGTCTATCATCACAGTTGTTGCTATTGCGCCTTTCTTATTCGTTGGGTTCGACACCATTCCTCAAGCTGCTGAAGAATTCTCTTTCTCTCCAAAGAAAGCACGAGTTCTTATGCTCGGCGCTATCGGTATCGGTGCATTGCTCTACACACTTGTCACATTCTGTGTCGGCAGTGTTCTTCCTTACAAAGAACTGCTTGCTCAAGACCACGCATGGGCTACCGGCACTGTTGCCCATCTTGCCCTTGGTAAATTCGGCAGCATCATTCTGGGTACAGCCGTTCTTGGAGCAGTCTGTACGGGAATGAACGGCTTCTACCTTGCTACCACCCGTCTCATCTTCTCTATTGCCCGCGGTAAATTTTTGCCGCCATGGTTTGGAGAAGTACACCCGACTTACCACACACCGCATAACGCAATCATTTTCACCATCGCTATCAGCCTTCTCACTCCTTGGGCTGGACGCGCAGTTGTAGGCTGGATTGTTGATATGTGCTCTGTGGGCACTGTTATCGCGTATCTCTACACCTGCCTGGCATGCTACAAAATGTTCGCTGCCCGCGGTGAAAGAAACCTGAGCTCTATTCTCGGTGCAATTGCCTCTCTTATTATCCTTGGTATGCTCACCATTCCAGGCTCCCCGGCCATCATCGGAAGAGAGCCTTGGATTCTCATGGCAATTTGGATTATGATGGGTATTGGATTCTACTTCATTCAAGTTCAGACAGTCCGCAACACTCCTGAACTTGAAATCCGTGAAAGTATCTTTGGCGACAACTCCATCCCTGTTTTCTTTGAAACCAAAGAAGAAACCACTGCTTCTCGCGCAACAGAGAACTAGCAGTCCACGAAGTCTATTCTGCTGACAAAACGACCGGAGAATCTCCCTCCAGATTTTCCGGTCGTCATGGTATTGTAACTTTCAAGGTATGACGGATATCCGCTCCGTCATGTCAATCTATCTGTCCACAAGGAAAAAACTATGAGTAAATTAATTGATCCAACCAACGCCGTACAACAAGATAAAGACTGCTGCTGGCACCACATTACCCAGCACAAACCATTTGAGCAAAATGACCCGCCTGTTTTTGTTGAAGGTAAAGGCATGCGTATTACCGACGCAAAGGGAAATGAGTATCTCGATGCCGTATCCGGCGGGGTATGGACAGTTAACGTCGGGTATGGACGTGAATCCATAGCAGACGCAGTCCGCGATCAGCTGGTAAAACTTTGCTACTTTGCAAACAGTGCCGGTAACGTTCCTGCTGCAAATTTTGCAGAACGACTCGTAGATAAAATGCCTGGCTTCAGCCGTGTATATTATTCAAACTCCGGCTCTGAAGCGAACGAAAAAGCTTTCAAAATGATCCGTCAGCTTGCCCATTTCAACAATGACGGGAAAAAACATAAAGTTATCTACCGCGACAGAGACTACCACGGAACAACTATCGCTGCACTCAGTGCTACAGGCCAATCAGAACGAAAAGCGCAGTACGGTCCATTCCTCACAGGCTTTTCAGAACTGGAACACTGTTGCTGCTACCGCTGCCCGTTTGGAAAAGAATACGGAAGCTGTAACATAGAGTGCGCACATGCATTAGAAACATTGCTGTTGAAAGAAGATCCGGACACTGTAGGCGGTATCATCCTTGAGCCGATTACAGCCGGCGGCGGTGTTATTCCACCTGCACCAGAATACTTCCCGATAATTCGTGAGATTTGTGATAAATACGGCGTGCTTCTCCATATCGATGAAGTAGTTTGCGGGATCGGCCGTACAGGCAAGTGGTTCGGCTACCAGCATTACGACTTTACACCGGATATCGTAACAATGGCAAAAGGCGTTGCTTCCGGTTACGCAGCAATCTCCTGCACCGTAACCACAGAAGACGTTTTTAATCAGTTTAAAGCTGACCCTTCAGACCGTGAGCGCTACTTCCGTGACATTTCTACCTTTGGCGGCTGTACAGCAGGTCCAGCTGCTGCATTGGAAAATATGCGTATTGTAGAAGAAGAAAACCTGCTTGAAAATGTTACCACTATGGGTGCATACATGCAGGATCGTCTCTTTGAATTGAAGGACAAATACGAAATCATTGGTGATGTTCGCGGTGTCGGACTATTCCAAGGCATGGAGCTTGTTACCGATAGAAAAACAAAAGAACCTGTTGATGAATCCGTCACAATGAAAATTGCCGGTCACTGCATGCAAAACGGCGTTATCATCGGCCGCACTAACCGTTCTTTTGAAAAATACAATAACAACCTTTGCTTCAGCCCTGCACTCATCTCAACAAAGTCTGAAATCGATGAAATCATTTCTGCTGTAGATAACGCTTTGGCAGCGCTATAGCTTCTAACAGGCGTTACCAGCGCCCACCAAACCCATAACAGACATGCATACCATTGAAACTGGTGTGCATGTCTGCTTATCATTTTTGCAGCTAACCCACTGCAGTACATCATTCTGGCAACTGTCGTCCTGATAGTTCATGACAGCGGCCTGCGTCTATGGAAGACACCAGTTATCCATGCATAAACAGAGTTGGTTCATCGCAGCAAGAGAATCCAGCTTATCCCCGTACCAAAAAGCCCGCGCAGTACACACTGCGCGGGCTTTTTCACATATCTTACATAGGAACTGTCACACAAACAGCTCACCCTTCACGCTCGTTTATCTTTCAGTAAGCACCTTATGAAGCAATGCTTCAGCCTTTTCACCCCCGATAGGGCTCATATATTCAGCAACGCTAAACAGCATCACGCCATTAGGAGCAAACGGAAGTTCTTCACGCAGTTGAGCTTTGATACGTTTCAAAGAAGCAGGTTCTGCTTTAAAAACATCTCCCTCCAACTGTGTAAAAATTTCAACAACAGGTTGAATAGCACAGCAGGCTCCAGCCATTTCCTGCTGAAGTGCATTCAAATAAATTGGTGCTTCAGCAACAGTAAGTTTTTTTACACCTACACCATCCTGAAAAAGCACACGCACTATACCTGTTTCATCAGCAACAGTTCGCCAAAACTCGCCAAGTGTTTGCGGTGACGCCCAACCATTGGAAAATGCAGAAATGGACATTGGCCGATTAGAAACAAGTGCATCCAGCTCCCGATACATATCTTTAATAAATGTACATAAAATAGCCGAACGCTGCTTACCCAACCAAGTTCGATCGTCAATTTCCTGAGATAGATACCATCCGGCAAAAGCCGGAGAACATGTCAAACGTGGAGCAAGCTGCTCTATAACCTTCACGGTTTCCCTGCGGACTCGCATAAGATGCACCTGAAGGATCTCCGGCTCGGCATTCAATCTGGTCCAGTATGAATTGATAAAGAACCCACCGATAGTAACATGCATGCCATAACATTCTGCATAGCTAAGTACTTTTTCAATAACAGAAAGGTCATGCACTACGGCCTGTTTTGTATCTGCTGCATCCTGTGCCTCTGCTGATTCCGGAGTAATTTCGGGGTCAGGTTCTCCTTCTTCAAAGACCACCCACTGAACAATGATTTCGCAAATACCGAGTCGTTGATATGTCGCAAAAAGAGTATCCCAGGTTGTATCATCCCACGACTTCATCGCATTAGTGGGTTGAAAGAAGGTTCCTGAAACACCTTGCATTGCAAAACCAGAGCTCGGGAAAACAAGGGACAAAGCTAGAACACAAGCACCTAAAATCAAATAAAGACGACGTATCATGTTGCACCCTCTAGAAGTTAAATCTCAACGCGACACTCACGCCGGAATAATCGTCGTTGCCATCATTGTTGTCCTTTGTGTATTTGCCGAAAGTATACCGAACGAGCACTTCCCATTCTCTTTTATAAGAAATGTACTCGTCTTCACCTTCAAGCCAGCGGAAAGAAATTGCCGGCCCGCCTTCAACATGACTCAACCCGTCGCGGTCAGGCAAAACATCCTGATACGTAATGTAGCCATGAGGAGAAATCAGCAATTGATCAGCAACATTCCATGTCCAGCCTTGACGACCATGAATGAGAAATACGGATCGGGAATCTTCTTCAACATACTGATCAAACTCACCATACAGGAACGTATAGTTCCAATTAGACTCAGCAGCCTTCATTGCCCAGCCGTCATCTAACGATCCCATAACTCGAACCAGAGTGTTGTCTTCAGCATTGTCTCCAATTCTGAAAAGACGCTCTACGCCAACGGCAAGATTATAATCTGAAAACGGCTTATAACGGAGACCTGCGGCACCCTGTGTGCCATCAGCATCAAAATCTACAACACCATTGTCAAGGCGATTAACGCTCACACGCGCAATCAATTCAAAAATCCGCGCATTACGGAAACCAATTTTTGGAGGAATATAGGCAACTTCAACACCGGCAGTGTTATTCAATACACCTACCTGAACACCCTGAGCATCTGAGAAGAAATTGGCATCATCCGGTGAATAAGAATAGAAGCCTGTAATGTCCCAACGGTTTGTTATGTAACGGATCTCTTCTTTAAAATCATAGATTTTACGACGGAGAGAATCCTCTGTCTCGTTTGGATAATACTCTGCGTTATCAATGGCTCTTTTAAACCATGCTACCGACAAATCATTGCGACATAACTGTTTGTTAATATGCGCTAAGTCTTCCGCAAGGCTTATATAATCAGAGTCATTTTTAAGAAGTTCTCCAAAGATTAAGGCTGCTTTTTCAAGCTCACCATCTCTGTAGTATGCGTAGCCAAGTGAAGTTTTGTAAGGCTCTGCAGGATTCAAATCTACTGCCCGCTGGAACGACTGAATAGCGCCTTTATGGTCTTCCACAGCTTCCTGAGATTGACCTAACAGGTAAAAACCTGTTGCACTTTCCTGTTCGGCAATACCCTTACGGAATATTTCCTGCGCCTTCTCATACTGTTCAGCGTCTTTGTAGATCCGTCCAAGCTCTTCGTAATAGAGCATACGTGTTTCAGCAGATTCCAGTTGCTCAGGAGAAATTGAAAGCAAAGTTGCTTCAGCAGCACCATGCTGCCCTGCTAACCGTTGAACCTGTCCAAGCTTAAACACTGTCAGAGGGCGAGGAACAACACACAATGCTCTCTGATAATATTCAATGGAACACAGGTAACTTTTTTCGCTCGAATAAAGAAAACCAAGCTGATTGTATATCTCATCAGACTTCAGCAATACATCTGGTGGAGCACTGAGCTCTGCCTGTTTCATGTAATGCAGAGCAAGACCGGGCTTATTAAGTTTTTCATAGCAGAAACCAAGTGTGGTATCTGCTTCGTACCCGGCTCCAAGCTCTTTAGCCCGCCGCAACTGCTCTATAGC
Source organism: Halodesulfovibrio sp. (assembly GCF_015482765.1). GTDB lineage: Bacteria > Desulfobacterota > Desulfovibrionia > Desulfovibrionales > Desulfovibrionaceae > Halodesulfovibrio. Next base: position 15,287 of record NZ_JADMLB010000012.1, on the reverse strand, counting down.
TTCTGGATACTTTTCAGCACTATACAAAGCTAAACCAATCTCTAGCCGCAGCTGCATGTCTTCACCACCGACAGCAATTGCCTGCTGCATGTAGTTAACACCTTCGTCTACTTTTCCCATGGCAATAGACATGTAGCCAAGACTTACCAAAATGGTTTTGCGTTGTTTAGGAGTTAACTTTGAAGAAGCAAGCGCTCTCTTGTATGCAGATATTGCTTCTGCAGTTTTCCCCTGCTTTGAATATATCGCACCCATCATACTGTAGGCTTGATAATTATCAGCGTTAGGGGCTACTTTCAGATATCTATGAAGAACCTGCAATGCGCTTGGATACTGTTTTGCACCATAATACGATTCACCAGCTCGCAGCAGTAATGTTGGATCTTTTTTCTCAGCAGCGTCATACGCTTTAAGGTAAAGATCTCCCGCAGCCTGTTTTCTGCCATACACGCTTTCAAGAGTGGCCATACGTTCAAGCACAACCATGGTGTTTTCACCCGGCAATATTTCAGACTCAAGCACTGACTTGTAGATTGCTGCAGCTTTGGCAGGCTGCCCATCCTTCTCATATGCATAGGCAAGAAGCATTGAGACTGCGAAGTCATGCTGCTGTTTATCAAGCTTCGTAAAGGTTTCAATCGCATCTTTATATTGTCCCGCATCCAGCTGTGCACGTCCTAATGCCAACAATGTTTCATCATTGTCCGGCTGTTGTGCCAATGCTTCAAGAAAAGCCTTTTCTGCAGCTGCATATTGTTTAGAGCGGTAATACAAAAATCCAAGATTTTGCAAAACTGCTTCCTGATCTTTTGCTGAAAGATGACCGGAGTCTCTAGCTTTAACCAATTGTGAAATGGCCTCAGAATCATTACCAAGCTTAATGTATGCAATACCAAGCTGCATACGGGCACGGGATTTTTCTGCTCCATCACTTAGATGAGAAAGCAACAATGTATACGTCTCTACTGCCATTGCCCACTCGCCATTTAGTCCCTGCGCTGTCGCAAGTGCTTCCATGGCTTCTGTTGTAGGCATTACAGATATAGACTCTTTAAATGCTAGTATTGCCGCTTCATTATTCCCCACTTTCATGGCAACAAAACCTTTTTGAATAAAAAGTTCTGCTTTTTCTTTTTTTGTAGAAGCTGACTTCACAAGCCTGTCAAAAAGAATCAACGCTTGTGCACTTTCACCAAGCTCTTCTAAAATAAATGCTTTAAGCAACAGCTGCTTCGAAGTCTGCTCATCTTTTAAGGAGAGATTTATCCACTGCAATGCCTTTTCATATTGCTCTGTATCATATGAAATCTCTGCCAATCGGTAAGTTATGGACATTAAATCAGGAGCAAGAGTACGAGCTTCAAGCAAAATCTTCTGCGCTTTATCGTACTCTTTAGATTGAATCAAAATATCCGCAACATCACTTAATGCAACAAGCCTGTCTTCTTTTGAAAGGGCATCATCCCCTGTATATGCCAAGGCTTTTTCATAAGCAGCTCGAGCCTTATCAAGCTCTCCTGCCCCTTTATAAGCGAGACCAAGAATATAGTCGTGTTTTGCAGGGAATAATATGTTCTTTTCATTACCCACTACATTCAATAACAATGCATATTCTTTTTGTTTAATAAGAAGATCAACCGCACTGACAAAAGCATTTTCCTGTGCCTTTTGTGAAAGAACACCTTTCTTTAACGTGCCAAGCAGTAAATCCAACGCTTCCGAATTATTTCCCAACTTTTGCAAAGAACTTACTGCAAGCATCAAAGCCCCACCGCTTTCCGGTAACAGCTTGAGAACTTCCATAGCCTGAACTTTTGCCTGAGAATATTCACCAAGGTCATACAACGTTTGAGAATAATCCAAACGTACATTTGTATCATAAGGATCAATTTCAAGAACCTTGGCAAACTCCGCCGCAGCTTCTTTCGGCTTATCTTCTTTGAGATAACTATAGGCCTTTGCCCTATGCGGATACACTTTCAAGTGTATTATCTGCCGCTCAATCCAATTTCTTTTAACAGGAGCGGGTTCCGCAAGTACAACATTTGGAATGGAGAACAACACTAACAAGGTCATAACAGTAATAAATCGATACATTACTTGATCTCCCAAACGCTAAGGTAATGATCAAGGGTTTTCGGTGAAATAACCCCTTGTTGTACAAGCACTTCACCAAGCAAAGGACTATGTTTTTCTTGTTGCTTCAGTGCTGAATTCAACTGTGCTGCGCTTATTATTTCCCGGGCAAGCAAATACTCTCCAATCCGCTTGTATTCCGTTTGCTCAAGGAACTCATTTTTCGCTTCAGCAAATCGCTCTTCTGTCAGCACCTTTTGTCTTACTAAAATTTCTCCAAGAGGAAGATATTGTCTGCGCTGCGCACGTAGTGCTTCTGTCAGTTGCTCAGAAGTAATTTTCCCTTCATTAACAAGCATTTTGCCAAGAAAGTCTGAGTGCTTAATATTAAACTTGCGCTCATACCCTCTGCGTATCGCAAATGAAATATCACTTCGGGTCGCCAGTCGCAGTGTAATGGCGTACCCCAATGCCTTTTCAAGATCGTGCAAGGCACTCTCATCAATAATGTCATTCGTTGCTACAATCAGCCGGCCATTCTCTAAAGCAATCGGGAAAACTTTATATTTTACAGCAAGTCTGGCTGGAATGAGTTCCAACAATTCAAGAGGAGTACTATACGGATCAACTTCATGTGTTTCCAAACTAAATTGCACCCCAAGAGTCTGTACCAGCTGATCTTCTGTAATATAGCCTAGATCAACAAGAACTTCGCCAAGCCTCTTTTGGGACTTACTTTTTTCTTTCAAAGCAGTATGCAACTGTTCAATAGTAAGGAAGTGTCGGTCTACCAGAAGGTCACCGAGCTTACGGCGGTAAGCTCGTAACTCTGTCTCTGAAGGATATACGTGACAGGTCTTATCCCAAACAATCGGTTTACCCGTTGCTCGCATTCTAGTGTATTGTGAAATAGCCTTTACCGTTGCGATAAAGTTGATAATGTTCCCCCAGAATAAACGAGGAATTGAAAGTACCCCTTGGAACCAATTGTATGTTCGCACCACAAACGCCATGCGCATAAAGATTCTCCAGAAGAGGAAGAACATACAAATAGATATAATAACAACAGACTCTAACGAATCGTCCACCAGTGGCGGAAGCATATAGGTGTCTGTCACCATGTTGTAGATAAACAGCCCTAAAATTAGAACAAAGAGAATATTACCTAAAAAGTTTGCTAGGTTGGTTACAAGAGTCTTTCTGTCACGCCATAACATATAGCGTGATGCAAGACCGCCCTTCCATCCCATATGCTCCCAGCCTTGCAATGCAATGCCCATTACCCAGCGAGTTTTTTGTCGAACCGCTTCATGAAAAGTGTTTGGAAAATATTCACGAATCGAGATAAATTCCTGCACTCTTTTTTGTTTGGGAGTACCTGTTAACCTTCCGGAAACCATTCGATTTCGCCATACCCACTGCCGAACAAATGCCTGCTTCAAACCAAGCTCTTTAATTCGAAGTCCAAACTCATAATCTTCTGTCAGTGACTTGGTATCAAACAGCTCAAATTTACTTTTTTCAGAAACAAGCTGTAACGTACGACGACTTAATGCTGTCCCTACTCCAGCAGAAGGAATAGCACCTGTCAGAGCCTCGCGAACAATGAGGTCTCGAGTATGGCTTTCTGCAAATTCATCCAGATAATGGTTACCGGTAAAATTAGTCCAATGTCGCGGCATGGGGTGAACAGGCAACTGAACCATATCGAGTTTCGGAATAATGTAGTTGCACAATTTTAATAAGAGTGGATGCAGAATATCTTCGGAGTCTTCTAACACGAAAATATCAAACTTCTTATTGTGCTCTTTTTCGTGGGCAAGAATTCCATCATAAATCCAGTTCAAACAATCGGCCTTACAAGTAGGACCTTCATGGGGAGTTACAATACATTCCACCCCGCCAAACTGTTCTCGAACTTTTTCGACTTCATCACGGGTTGCCGCATCATTCGGATACGTTCCCACAAAAATCGTATAATTTGAATATGTGACAGTTTTAATTGTATTCTCAAGCATACGACGAATAACCGACGATTCATCCCAGCAAGGGATCATAATTGCTATGGACTGTTCAGGCTTTGCCAACAGTTGTTCTTCGGTTAACCGTTTATGATGGCTGGTAATAAATATCTTTCGATAGGTCTCTCGGAAGAAGTAACAAAGATCTATAAAGAACTCATCGATCCCGCTGATAACAAAGATTAATGCAATTAAAATAAAGACGATCTTTAATACCAAAAATAGAATGATCCCTACTTCATTTAACATATGCATCCCATTTAATTATTTTTACATGAATCCCGATCAACACAGCATTTATGTCCGTTACAACTGAGGAGAACACCTACTCAGAAAAGTGGAAGAAACAACTCTCTGTTTATATATAATGGCTATGACCATGCTTAACCCTATACAAACTCCGAGCATATAACCTGCACGTTACTGTAACATACAATTAATACACTCTTTTCCTATTATATATGCAATCATAACACCCGCCTTCATCAAGTACTTTCCCTTTCATAACCATTATCTTCATGCAATTCTCTTTCGCCCCCGTCATCATCTAAGAAAACAGCCATAAAAAAAGCCCTGATTACATCAGGGCTTTTCGCAAGTAAGGCTATATACAATTACATCTTCTCACAAAGCCCTCGGAGGAGCATCTCTGTAGAAATCTGTAATTATTAATAATTTCTAATTAGTTTTGTGGATGAAGTTTCGCAAAAATCCTTTCTGGAGTTGCCGGCAGTTCCGTAAAGCGAATATTAGTTGCATTTGCAAGAGCATTGGCAATTGCTGAGGCCGGACAAACCAAACTGCACTCACCAGCACCTTTTGCTCCAAACGGCCCTGTTGGATCATGAGATTCCACAATGATTGATTTCATAGGTGGAATATCTTCTGCTGTCGGCAGCATGTAACTATGCATATTACTGTGAGTCTGAACTCCACTGTCATTGTAGCGGATCTCTTCAGTAAGCGCATAGCCTAACCCTTGAACTACACCGCCTTCAATCTGCCCTTCAACGATCATCGGGTTCACGGCAGTTCCCACATCATGTGCTGCCACAAGATTCAGAACATCCACTTTGCCCGTCTCGGTATCCACTTCCACATCAGCAAAACATACATGCCAAGGCGGTGCATTCTTTGGAACTATCTTGCCTGTACTAATAAACTGCTTGTTTCGTACATGAGCGTGGTACGCGATATTTTCCAATGACACTTTGCTTTGCTTATGCTCTTTTACATCATCCAAAGAAACTACAGATGCCGCATCCGGATCAGAAAGAGATGAAACGAACACGTACCCGTCCTGCAAACTTACCATTTCAGGGGTAACATCAAAATACGGAGCAACATAGTCAAAGATCTGCGCACGTGCATCTTCTGCTGCTTCTTTAATAGCAAGACCTGCTGCATAACAGGTACGGCTGGCATGGCTGCCGATATCAAACGGAGTCGTCAACGTATCGCCAAACGACAACGAGATTCTGTCCATGTCTATCCCGAAGGCATCTGCCGCAATCTGAATCAATGAAGTGCACACACCTGTACCCATTTCAGGCACACCGGAGGCAACATGTACAGTTCCGTCAGACTGAACAGTAAAATACGCGTTGTCATAATCTACACAAAACGGCCATGCATTACTTACATGTGTTCCCACAGCCATACCCATACCACGCACTTTGTGCGGTGCTGAAGCCTTTAGGGACTCTCTCTTCTCCCAACCAATACTCTCTGACGCCTGCTTCATGCACTCGGCAAGCTCCGTGCTCAAGCATGGGAACGGCAGGCACCAGGGATCATTGACCTTCATAATATTTTTCAAACGAAGTTCGTACGGACTCATGCCCAACGCGTCCGCCATCATGTCCACAACCTGTTCAAGAGCAAAGTTCCCTTGAGGATTACCAAAACCACGCATAGCACCGGAGCTTGTGCGGTTGGTATATACGCTATGTCCCAAATAACGTTGATGCGGGATACGATAAATCGCAAGGGTCATTGCCCCGCAGACTCCGGGAAGTTCGGTTCCAAAGCCGCAATAAGCACCGGTGTTAAAAATCCCTTTCAAATCCAGCGCGTGGAATGTGCCATCCTTTTTTGCTCCGAGCTTGACGGTAACAGTAGCCGGATGACGAGTGTCTGATGCAATAAAATCTTCTTTGCGAGAGTATACCATTTTTACAGGACGCTTTGCCTGTAATGCCAAGCCCAAGGCGATGGCTTCTGCTAAACCGCTTAACCCGATGCGTACGCCAAAACCGCCACCAACATATGGAGGAGCAAGCACACGAATCTTACTTGCGGGAATACCGAAGACCTGCCCTAAAATAGCGCGGGAAGGATGAGGTGTCTGTGTCGTTGACCACACTGTCACATCACCGCTGCCGCTTACCTGAGCAACAGCACTCTGAGTTTCCATCTGCACTTGTTTAACAATCGGTAACGTAAAAGACTTTTCGATAACAACGTCTGATTCTTTCAGCCCTTTTTCTACGTCACCGTATGGAATCCGGATAATTTCACCCGGGATATTTTTTCCTTCCGGGGTACACCCTTTACCCGCATGCAATTCCGGAGCATTTTCGCTCATAGCTTCTTCAGCATCCAACACTGCCGGAAGCAACTCGTATTCTACCTCTATTAACGACAGAGCTTTTTCTGCGATAGCTTCTGTTGTAGCAGCAACCGCCGCAACTTCATCGCCAACATACCGCACTATTTCATCAAACAAATACTGATCCAGCACCCGTTCAAGATTTGAAACAGTTAGAAACATAGGAGCAGCCGCATTAAATAGATTCTTCGGGCCATTCTTATGCGTCATCACGGCTTTAACGCCATCTAACTTTTCAGCTTTCGAGGTATCAATAGAAACAATTCGGGCATGCGCATGCGGGCTGCGCAGCACTTTTGCATGCAGCATTCCGGGGAATGTCATATCACTGGTAAAAAGAGCACGGCCTGTTGTCTTATCAACACCGTCACGACGATCTACGCTTTTCCCAACCGCTCGCAAATTAGCCATGACTTTCTCCTTTTACCGCCGCTTTTCGAAGCGTTTTTGCTGCGTCTTCAATTGCCTCTTCAATCTTTACATAGCCGGTACAACGACAGATATTACCGGAGACCGCCTCCAAAATTTCTTCTTTAGACGGGGATTTGTTTTTATCCAGCAATGCCTTTGCCGACATAATCATACCGGGAGTACAAAAACCGCACTGAACCGCACCCTTTTCAATAAAGCTTGTTTGAAGCGGATGAAGCTCACCATTGTCCTCTACGCCTTCGATAGTTTGAATAGACGTTCCTTCAACACGCATGGCAGGCAAGAGGCATGAATTTACTGCTTCTCCGTTTATAAGCACGGTACAGGAGCCGCAGCCACCTTCACCGCATCCTTTTTTCGTTCCGGTCAGTTGCAGCTTTTCACGCAGCACATCGACGAACAGCTCAAAAGGGTCTACTCGGACAGACACCGGCTCGCCATTCAACACAAACGAAATAAGTTTAGTATTCATGAAACCTCCCTTTTACCCTTCCTGCGCATCCGCAATTGCCGCTCGTAATGCCCGTTCCACGCATACAGGAAGTACTCCTATGCGATATTCTTTGGAACCACGGACGGCACTGCTTCTAAACGTAGCCTGTTCTCTGGCCAGCACACCCGCCTGACGAATATTCTCGTCTGTAATATCTTTACCCATCAAAAAATCTTCTGCTGTCACAGCATGCTGAGGGCCTGCACCCACAGGTGCCATCAACAGCTGCACATCCTGAAACTGGCTGTTAATAACACGCACTTTCGATGAAACATTGAGCATCGGGAGTGACAAAGCTTTGCGCTGCTCCATACGAATATATGAAGAGCCTTCACCAGCTTTCTTCTTAGGAAACGAAATTTGTGTAACGATCTGACACGAACTGTTGATGCATGAAATACATATTCCTGCATACAACTCGTTGAATGGAATTGTCCTTGTCCCCTGCTCATCAACGACGGTTGCAGTAGCATCAAGGCAGGCAAGAGCTACAGCAGCATCCGCAGCCGGATTACCGTTTACAACATTCCCCACAACAGTTGCTACATTGCGAATCTGCAAGGAGCCGACCTTACGGCATGCATCTACTAACCCCGGAGCATGGTGCCGAAGCAACGTAGATCGAACAATCTGTGAATGGGTGACGCTTGCCCCGATAGAAATAGAATCATCGTGCTCAACTATGCGCTGCATACCGTCAATTGCACGAAGGTCTACTAGCTTATCTGCTGTAATCTTTCCATCACGCATGTCCAAAACAAGGTCTGTGCCCCCTGCAATAACTCTGGCGCGACCTTTAGACTCCGCAAGCATAGCAACAGCCTGTTCAACTGTTCCCGGGAAAACATAATCCTGAACCATATTGTGCCTCCAAAAAGGTAAACACGAGCAGCGGTAAAAAGTATTCTCCTTAGGGCTGCTGTTACGATTAAAAAAGATAAAACACCCATACATATATATTTAAATATAAGGCTGTTATAATTACTCTGTATAGTTTTTTGATTATAACCCCTTAACAATAAAATACGAACAAATTGTCGATAACAATCTGCTTTTACAAAGAAAAAAGGTGTGATCAGTTGTCACACCTTTTGAAAAAAATTCACCCTGCTTTTTATTATAAAAATAAAATTTCATGCCAACCCTCGTTTTTTTATGATGAATTGGCCTTATAAAAAAGGATTCACTAAACCCATTGATTTCAAACTGATAAACAGTACATCATAATACATACTGTTTCATAAATCTAAGCCAAAACAACGCACATGCCATGACAAAATCCAACGGACTGTCCACCGCTACTACAGCAGGAATCATCTTAGCTGCCGGAACAGCGTCACGAATGGGAAACGACAAACTTCTATTACCATTCAAAGGCTTACCGCTGGTACAGCATGTTGTGAATGCTGCCCGCAATTCACACTTATCATCTGTCACCGTTGTTCTTCCTGAACATTCAAGACTTGAAGAACATCTGTCGCTTACGGGTTGCACTGTCGCTTACAGCATCAACAGGAAAGATGGGCAGGCAGAATCTCTGAAAACAGGATTACAGAATATCCCGCCGCAAATGCAGGGAGTCATGGTGCTGTTAGGAGACCTCCCTCTCATCAGAACCGCAACAATCAATCACCTGCTAACAGTTTTTTCTAACTCCCCAGACCATTGGATCATTCCTCGCCACCAAGCAATACGGGGGAATCCGGTAACTATTCCATCAAGCTACTTCACAAAAATACTGAATCTGAGTGGAGATACTGGAGCACGACCACTTCTTACCCTGTCAGACACGCCTAAACGTATGGTTGAACTAGATGATGTCGGCCCTTTTTTTGATATTGATACTCCTCAGCAGTATGCAATGCTTCTGAATAACTACGAATAGAATGAGCAACATATGACAAAATCCCCTACCATATTGATACGAGGAGCCGGCGATCTGGCAACCGGTGTTGCAATACGCCTTTACCGTGCCGGTCTACGTAATATTATTATGCTGGAAACAGCAGAGCCCCTTGCTGTTCGACGTACAGTCGTTTTTTCAGAAGCAGTGTATAACCGCACGGCATCCGTTGAGGAAGTGACAGCCACCAGCTGTACAACTCAAAAGCAAATAAATCCCATCTGGAACACAGGTGGAATTCCCCTGTTTTGCGACCCTGCCGGAAGCATGATTGAGGCACTACAGCCAGATGTAGTAATTGACGCGATCATCGCCAAAAAAAATATTGGAACCCATATGGATATGGCTCCAACCGTCATTGGACTTGGTCCCGGTTTTACCGCGGGAAAAGATGTTCATGCCGTAGTTGAAACAAAACGGGGACACTATCTGGGAAGAACCATTACCGAAGGTTCTGCCATCCCCAATACAGGCATCCCGGGCTCTGTAAACGGGTTCACAAAAGAACGGGTTCACTGGGCGACAGAGGCTGGCACTTTCACAACGACCAATCATATCGGTAATCATATTCTTAAAAGCGACCTTGTCGGGTATATCAACGATACCCCTGTGCGAGCTTCTATTTCAGGAGTCTTACGCGGTCTTCTTCCCAATAACACGAGTGTAAAAAAGGGAACCAAAATAGCCGACATCGACCCTCGCAATATTCCTTCGTATTGTGATGAAGTGTCAGACAAAGCACTCGCCGTAGGTGGTGCTGTGCTTGAAATACTATGCGCCCGTCTACTGACTGCGGAGTAAGCAGTGCAGGATAGCTCTTCTCTCAACAATATTTTTCCTGTTCCCCCGACCATGATTACACTCATCGGTGCAGGTGGAAAAACATCCATCATGTATTGGCTTGCTCAACATTTTTCCAAAGCAGGTAAACGTATAATAGTCACAACAACTACTAAGATGTTTCCTCCCAAAAACGGAACAACTGTTCTGCAAAAACATTCACCGGACTTCTTTACTGAGATAAACAACGCACTGACTTCATACCCCCTTGTAACAGTCGCGGAATCATTCAATCCAGATTGCAAAAAATTGATCGGACTTTCTAAACAAACCATCTCGAAGCTATGTCAGGCCGGCATTGCTGACTGTATACTTGTCGAAGCAGACGGTGCTGCACGCAAGCCCCTCAAAGCTCCAAACACACGGGAACCCGTTATTCCTGCCGAAACAAATATCTGTATAGGAGTAATGGGGCTTGATGCCGTATTTTCCCCACTCACAGAAGAAAATGTTCATCGCTCTGTCCTGTTTTCAAAGTGCACGGAATGCATGCCTGAGACGCAAATCCTCCCCGAACATCTGATCGCGCTTGCAGACCATCCCAATGGCTTATTTCAATTCTGCCCTTCCACCGCCTCCCGCTATGTATTCCTCAATAAAGCCGACCTCACTGGCGCAAAGCACATAATTAACGACTTGCGCTCACAATTACGAAACGCTAATGGCGCTCCCTCATGGTATTCTTGTTCTGTTCTTGCAAACCATATCAATCCAATATGATACGTCCCAAGATACCCATCCATAAAAAAAGCCCTGTGAATATACCACAAGGCTTTCTATCGTTTCTATTTTATGACGAAAACAATATCTACGAGCAACATCGCTCCGCCCACAAGCTGGCTCCATAGGCACCGCACATATCAGGCTCCTCCGCAACGCACAGTATTCCCTGTTCACCGCAGTCTTCCTGCAATAATTTACGGATACAGGCATTGTTTGCAACACCGCCTGAAAACACAAGAGGAAATGCCAGCCCAACTCTTTTCAGCATAGTGCTTGTTCGGCGAACAACTGAAGTGTGAAGTGCTAACGCGATATCTTCCGGTAACGCTCCCTGAGCCATCAAAGAAGTTGCTTCAGTTTCCGCAAAAACCGTACACATGCTGTTAATAACTGGAGGATTACTCCCCTTCAACGCATATGCACCAAACTCTTCAATGCTAATTTGAAATACGTTTGCAGTGTATTCCAAAAACTTCCCTGTTCCCGCGGCGCAACGGTCGTTCATTTCAAAACGAAGGACACCGCCTTTGGGGTTCAATGAAATTGCCTTGGTGTCTTGTCCTCCTATGTCGAGAACAGTACGAGCATCCGGAAACAACGCATGCGCACCAAGTGCGTGCGCTTTAATCTCGGTTATGGCTTCAACTCGATACGGTAACCCAAGCGTTTTCACCAGTTCCCGTCCGTACCCTGTGGCAACAAGACACTCTGGCGAATATCCTTCAAGCAACTTGCGACACTGCTCAAGAGGAGAAAACGTGGTCGGCAACTGCGCCCTGTGAATAACGGTTCCCTCTTTCTGCAACACAAGCTCTGTCGAGCGGGAACCTATATCAATGCCGGCAAACATAGTTAATCCAACATCTCTACAAAAGCTTCCACACGTGTTTTCAACTGCTCAACATCTTCCATGCTGTAGCCAGTTTCTACACTCAACATAGGGATGCCTTTTTCAGAAAGCACATTCTGCAACTTAATAGCTTCATGAGCATATGGCTGACAAAAAGACAAAGCGTAATGGACAACACCGTCTGCTTTCAACTCAGAAACCATATTCTCTACGTTGACCATACGTTCGTCGTTCGGAGTAAAACACGCACAGTCAATCTTCATATAACGGTCAACAAGAGCATCAAGCATCTCGTCCATACAGTCACCAGATTCATCCACGAGATCACGGATATTTCTGGAGCCGATGCACGACTCTTCACCAACGATCACAGCATTTGAACTTTCCATAACATACGGCAATTTCCAGTTTGGTACTGCCATCGGGCAACCGGAAAGGAGCAGACGTTTAGTGCCGGAAGGAACCACACCTTCCCCTTGTGCAATACGTTCTTCAATCTGATCACAGAGCGTATTAATTGACTGGGTAAAACGCACCGGATCGTCATAAAATGAGACCTGATTAATAAGCAAAGCATCACGGCCAGAAATAGGAGCCGGATCAGCTGCACGTAAACGAGACAATCTCTGCAATGCCTTTCGCTTTTCGTTTACGATAGCAATGGACTTGCGCAAATTCTCAACAGTAATTTCAACACCTGTCAGTTCTTCCAAAGCAGCCTTGTATCGAAGCACTTCTGATTTAAAAAGTTGTTTCGCATCATCAGTTTTAGTCTGCGGAACTTCCATAACATGCATTGGAACAAGCTTACCGAACGCTTCGTATGCCTTTTTCTTTCCATCACAGGTTGTTTCACCAACAACCAAATCACAAGATTCTGTAAACGGACACAGACGGGCAAGTTTAAACCCAATGAATGATTTAATCAGTGCGCATGTGTTTCGAGGTACTAACTTCTCTGCCTCGTCAGTGCCGGCATCTGCACCGGAACATAATCCTACATGCACTGCATTTGCAGCCAATGTTAACTCTTCCGGTACAAAAACACAGAATGTACCGATAATTTTTTTACCGGTGGCTTTTGCGTCCTGAAGTTCTTTAATTCGCAAGCCATGTACCTCTGACAAAACAAAGTCGAGGTACTCCATTCCTTTCAGTCTATTTTCCTGTGAAAGATAAATATCCCCGTAGAATTTTCCTAAAACTTCCAACAATCCATCATGTGCAGAAATATCAAGATTTAACTTTTCCCACATCTCGGTATGTGCAGCGTCGCTCATCGTAACCTCCTAAAATTGAAATAATTACGTATACACACGCCTAAAGGGATAAACAAATTGATAAAAACAATCCTGTTATGAAAAATTCATTATAAAACCTGATAGATACTCCAACCTGCCCTTTTACCCCGTCTTTAAAAATACGCTTATCAATACAGCGGGGGTAACCAAAAATAAAAACGGTAAGAGCCAATCCTGATTTCTTGGCTCTTACCGTTTTTTGTCAATTTTTCCTGTCTGTGCCTTCTAAATTTTCAAAAAAAATTCTTCGAGACATAAAAAAATCTACAAATATGTATCGTAAGACATATTGAGACACTTATAGACACACCACCCCATTGATAAACACGATAGCAACAATAAAAAACTATAGTCGCGCTCATTACACTAAATGAAAGCTAATACTCACTCCGCCTCTCAGGCTGATAACCACCAATTTTATCCATTGCTACAGTTTTTTTGATGTAGAAATAAAGAAATTATATAAACACCACGCAGAACTGACCGCTATACACACTCTTTTACTACAAAAGAAACCGTTTTCACTACATCAATACATTACTACAACATTTACTACTACAAATTATCCCTTTTTTTTATTTAACTTTCTTGAACACTAGACCCGATGTATACGGTTACACATTTTTTGTAAAAAAAATAATATTACGGCAATGTGACAAAGTGTTGACAAAAGCGTTGCAACATCGGTTTTTTTCTAGTAGCTCCACCTTCTGCATTGACACAAAAAGTCAAATGTAAACTTTTAGTTGCCAACTTTATTCATTAATTGCTGCTCTATACCTTTAACCTATTTGGAGAGAGAGGATGATTGGTATTTTCAAGCCGGCACCGCACATTGCACGCGTGCCTGAAGAGCGAGTTGATGCTGAATACAAAAGAAACAAAATGAAGGTGTTTCTTGGTATTTTCATCGGTTACGCTGCGTACTACCTTGTACGCAAAAACTTTGCACTTGCTATCCCTGATATTCTTAAAGAATACCCGGAATACTCAAAAGCTATGCTTGGTACTGCAATGACTGGTTTGTCTATTGCGTACGGTGTATCTAAATTTATTATGGGTTCTATCTCTGACAGAAGTAACCCTAAGTACTTCCTTCCATGTGGCCTCCTTCTTTCCTGTGCCATTCTTGCCTTTACCGGCTTGAACAAATGGGTATTTGAAAGTGTAACCCTCATGGTAGTACTCATGACACTGAACGGCTGGGTTCAGGGTATGGGTTGGCCTCCATGTGGTAAAACCATGGTTCACTGGTACTCAACTAAAGAGCGCGGCATGACTGTTGCTGTCTGGAACGTAGCTCACAACATCGGCGGCGCATTAGTTGCTAACCTCGCGTTCCTCGGTGTTATGATGTTCAACGACTGGGCTGCTAAATTCTACTTCAACGCATTTATTGCTGCCGGTCTCGCTCTGCTCGTTTTCCTTCTTATGCGTGACACTCCTCAGTCCTGCGGTCTTCCTAGTGTTGAAGAATACCGTAACGACTACCCTGAAGGATACGACGCTAAGAAACACGAAGAGACCTTTACTTTCAAAGAAATCTTCTTCGAACACATTCTTACTAACAAATACCTCTGGGCAATCGCTATTGCGAACGCATTCTGCTACTTCGTGCGTTACGGCGTAGTTGACTGGATTCCTACCTACTTGCAGGAAGTTAAAGGTTACTCCTTTAAAGAATCTTCCATTGCATGGTCACTCTTCGAATATGCAGCTATTCCTGGCACCATCGTGTGTGGCTGGATGTCTGATAAAATCTTCAAAGGTAAACGTGCTCCGGCTACCATGCTCTTCATGGCGCTGACCCTTATCTTTGTTGTAGTTTACTGGTTCAACCTCAGCGGTCCAAAATGGATCGACTACGTTGCACTCGTTGCTATCGGCTTCCTCGTATACGGCCCAATCATGATCATTGGCCTTCACGCACTTGACCTCGTACCTAAAAAAGCTGCTGGTACCGCTGCCGGCTTCACAGGCTTCTTCGGTTACGTATTCGGTTCAGCTATTGCTGGTTCCGGTGTAGGTTGGATTGCG
>NZ_JADMLB010000014.1 GCF_015482765.1 Halodesulfovibrio sp. | reverse complement strand
AAGAATACAGTGTCGGCTCCGTGCCGCACACAAGCTTTAGTGAAGAATACTACCAAGTCGGGTTAATGCCTGAAGAACGTTTCTGCTTGGAACTACTTATGCTCCGCAATGCAGAAGACGTTTTACGAGAACAAACACAAGCTGCTGAGCCTGAAGAAGACGGGAAGGTCTATGACCTCCTTATTCTTGGTGCAGGACCAGCAGGCCTTACTGCTGCAATTTACGCAAAACGCTCGGGCTTGGATTCTGTTGTTCTGGATAGCTCTGTCATCGGCGGACAGATAGTCACGACACCTGTTGTTGAAAATTATCCGGGTTTCAGGAGTGTGGGCGGTGTAGCTCTGGTTGAAATTCTTACAGCTCACACTCGGGAGTATTCCAACATCAGAGAGAATCAAAGTATTGTGGATGTCACAATCGGAGAGGAAATTGAAGTTCACACCGCAGAACGCATCTATGCAGCCAAGGCACTTATTTTTGCAACTGGTACTGAATGGCGCTCGCTCGGTGTGGAAGGGGAAAAGAAATATTTTGGAACCGGTGTGACCCATTGCGCGTCATGCGACGGGTACATGTTCCGAGACAAGCATGTTCTTATGGTTGGCGGGGGGAACAGTGCCCTGACTGATGCTCTTCACCTCAAAAATTTGGGGATAGATGTCACGATTGTCCATCGACGGGACACCTTACGAGCTGAAAAGGCTCTTCAAGATGCGCTAAAACGAGAAAAAATTCCCGTACTCTACGATACAGTTATCGAAAAAATATACGGCAATGACACTGAAGTAGAAGGTGTTACGCTTAAAAATACTAAAAACGGAAAAACAACTGAGCATGCCTGTAACGGTGTATTTATCGCCATCGGTATGGACGCGAATTCTCAACTGGCAGAAAAAATCGGGGTTTTACTCAATCCTGATAAAACAATCCGTGTAGACACTACAATGCGTACGAATATTCCGAGAGTCTATGCTGCAGGCGATGTAAACGGCGGGGTGCGGCAAATTGTTACAGCTGTGAGTGATGGTGCAGTAGCAGCCATGTCCGCTTTTGAAGATTTACAAAACCCGTATTGGGCTTCAGAAAAAGAACCCGTCTCCGAGTAGTCAGCATACAATCATATTTTTTCAACTGCCTTTTTTCCCAAAAGAAAGAGGGTCGATACATTGTATCGACCCTCTCATCCACAAATTCTAATGGAAGCAATAACCACTCTTACCGATTACGGGCAAAATCTACCAGTCCTTGGACAGATTCAAGCTGTTGAGCATTTGGACTCTTGAAACAGCCCCCCACGCCAACACTCTGACTGGTCTGCAACATATGTTTCGGAATCAATTCAATTTGTTGGATCGGATTAGATTCCGGAGACGTAGCAAGATCACCACTGTCACGTTTATGCTTCAACGGAGGATTTTTGTAATATAAAAACATCCTCTGCTCTGCCAACGCCTCAGTGGAGGTTGGGATATAGCTAACATTCCCCCCCTTAAGCTGTAAAAAAGCTCCATAGTACGAAACGTTACGCATGACACCTGTAATCTTCTTTCCTGTAGGGCGGGAAAGAGTAAGAACTACAGGTAAATTGATCGGATATCGCTTACTTGCCCGCTGTGTATCACACTGCATAGCTCGCACAAGCTTGCTGCTATCCTGCACAACTTCATACGTAAATGATGTGTTCCCGCGCTCATTCCATAAGGTCAAAGCCTCATCTTCTGTTAATGCACGGGCACCAGCCATCCCACACTGATCACATACAACGTAGTAGTAAACAGCGTCAAAGTAGAGAAGCGTCCTGCTCCCATTACAGTTCGGACAAATTTTAGGAATCAACATCCTTAGCCCCCCAACGCAAACTTCGTACTTTTAGTTCGTTAAACTTCTAAATATCATACAGTGTACTATATCTAATGTCTAAAAGAAGTTACACATTGCCAAGGTTTTTCGCAAAATTCAGGGCTTTACTCTATGTAATGCAGACGCTACCACGAATACATATTCTATCCCACGCAAGGAACAACGAGTAAAAAATGATTTCACCGGAACAATATCCTGCTTTTGCCAACGACCTGCTGACTTGGTTCGATGCCAATAAACGCGCTCTACCGTGGCGTGAAGACTATGACCCGTATCGAGTCTGGGTTTCAGAAATAATGCTGCAACAAACTCAGATGGAGCGCGGAGTCGCGTATTTCCACCGCTGGATGGAGGCACTGCCAAGTATTACAGCTGTGGCTGAAGCTCATGAAGATACACTGCTGAAACTTTGGGAAGGACTTGGCTACTATTCCCGTGTCCGCAATCTGCACAAGGCTGCTAAGATTATTGCTGCTGAACATAAGGGAGTCTTTCCAGAAGAACACGCTGCCATACGAGCCTTACCGGGCATCGGCGAGTACACCGCAGGTGCTATTGCTTCTATTGCTTTCAATCAGGATGTTATCTGTGTTGATGCTAATGTAGAAAGGGTCTTTTCTCGTATTTTTGACATAGATTCTCCGGTCAAACAAAAGCACAATATGGCCTTTATTCGCAAAACAGTTACTGACGTTCTCCCCTCCGGCCATGCCAGAGAATTTAATCAGGCGGTCATGGAGCTTGGAGCATTAGTTTGCAGTAAAAAGCCCCGCTGCGAACGGTGCCCTCTTCAGCAATATTGCGAAGCGTTTCATCTCGGCATTCCGCATGAACGTCCGGTTCCCACTGCTAAAAAAGAGATTAAACACATCGACGTGGCAACAGGCTTTCTTATGCACCAGGGTAAAATCTACATACAGAAACGTCCTGATTTCGGCGTGTGGGCTGGGTTCTGGGAGCTGCCGGGAGGCTCTGTAGAAAAAGGTGAAGCACCGGAAGAAACCGTTGTCCGTGAGTTCATGGAAGAAACTGAATTTCCTGTAACCATTGAAGATAAAATTCTTGTAGTAAAACACGGCTACACAACCTACCGTGTTACGATGCACTGCTACTTTCTGACCTTTACAGATCAACATTCAGCAGAACCTGTTTTGCATGCTGCCACTGAGTACAAATGGGTAAGCATGGATGAACTTGATGAAGTGACTCTTCCGGCAGGGCACCGTAAACTTCTCGATCATCTGCAAAACGATATGCGGTTAAAACCGCTTTTGGATAACAGCTAGAAAACTGGCGTAAAACCTTCGGAGCCGCGAATTTACTTGCTTCCCAAGGGGGTTCGTGGTAGCCGCAAAAGTTATGATAAATACCGATATTGCAGCAAGTGTAACAAAGATTGCCGTTGCGTTCGTTCCAATGCTCCTAGGCATGGTATGCCATGAAGTGGCGCATGGCTGGGTTGCAAACAAACTTGGAGACCCGACTGCAAAGGCAGCCGGTCGTCTGACGCTGAACCCTGTTCCTCATATTGATCCTATGGGTACAGCAATGTTTGTTCTTACAGCGCTTACAAGTCCATTCATCATCGGATGGGCAAAACCAGTGCCGGTTGACGGACGCTGGTTTAAAAATCCGAGAAAAGGTATGATCCTCGTTTCTATTGCGGGGCCGCTTACTAACTTTATTCTCGCTGTCCTCTTCGGGGTTCTTTTTGCGATAGTCGCAAAAAATATTCCTGAAGCCGGCTCGCTGTATGCTTCAGCATACGATTTTCTGCGTAACATGTGTGTTGCCGGTATCTGGATCAACCTGACACTCGGGTGGTTCAACCTTATGCCGTTCCCACCGCTGGACGGCAGCCATATTGTGGCAGGTATACTGCCGCCAAATCTTGCTTATAAATACCAGAGCCTCGCACGCTATGGATTTATTCTTATAATTATTCTGTTGGCAACAGGCTTTTTGGGTAGAATCATCAGTCCGCTCATCACTGGATCTGCCGATCTGATTCAACAATTGATCTACCTGATTTAAAGCCTGACACTATATCCGGAGGAAAAAAATGACTCTCACACGTACCGTTTCCGGTATGCGTCCTACTGGCGCCCTTCACCTTGGCCATTACTTTGGCGTTCTTAAGAACTGGGTAGCAATGCAACACGAGATGGATTGCTACTTCTTTGTAGCAGACTGGCATGCGCTCACAAGTGATTACGCAGATACCAGTGGTATTAAAACTCATGTTCCGGAAATGGTTAAAGATTGGCTTGCCTCCGGTCTTGACCCTGAGAAATGTACTATTTTCCAGCAGTCCGCGATTAAAGAACACGCAGAGTTGCACCTGCTCCTGTCCATGATCACCCCGCTTGGCTGGCTTGAACGTTGTCCTACATACAAAGAACAGCGTGACCAGATCAGCAACAAAGACCTCGGAAACTACGGCTTCCTTGGATACCCGGTACTCATGGCTACAGACATTCTGATGTACCGCCCTGCGTATGTTCCTGTAGGTCAGGATCAGCTTCCGCACATTGAAATGACACGCGAAATTGCACGTCGTTTCAATCACATGTACGACTGTAGCATTTTCCCTGAACCTGAAGGAAAGCTTACTCCTGAAGCGAAGCTTCCGGGTCTCGATGGCCGTAAGATGTCCAAAAGCTACAACAACGGCATTTTCTTGCGTGAAGGCATGGACGACATTCAGCCAAAAGTACGCGGCATGCTGACAGATAAAAACCGTGTTCGCCGCAAAGATCCAGGCGATCCAGATATCTGTAACCTCTTCCCGTACCATGTACTCATGACATCCGAAGAGAAACAGGCGGAGATCCGCAAGGGTTGTACTTCTGCAGAACTTGGTTGTGTTGACTGTAAGAAAATTCTTCTCGAGTCCATGGAAGAGTTCCTTGCCCCTATTCAGGAGCGCCGTGCAGTGATTGAAGCAAAGCCTAACTTTGTTAAGGAAGTGCTTGAACACGGCAATGAACGCGCCACTAAAATGGCTCGCGAAACCATGGAAATGGTTCGCAGCGTTATGAACTTTGATTTTTAATCACCTAAGGGCGGGCGCAAGCCCGCCTTTAATTTTTCAGGAAGTTTTTTATGTTTGTAGATCCACATGATGCAGGACCTGATGATGAATCCACAGTGCAGGATACCTTAGAGTATCTTGAATCGTTGCCGCAGTTGGCAGACGGCGACACCTTCACTTTTGCATGTCATCCTGAGGTTTCCTGTTTTAATGCATGTTGCCGCGACTTAAACATGCCGCTTTCCCCATATGACGCGTTGCGCTTGCGTCAGGGGCTTGGACTGGACAGCACCACATTTATCAAAGAATACACTGTCATTGAACAGTACCCTAACTCCGGTTTTCCAGTGCTGTTTCTTAAAATGAAAGATACCATTGAGCAGGAATGTCCTTTCCTTGGCGAAAACGGCTGTACAGTTTATGAACACCGTTCTGCTGCATGTCGTACGTACCCACTCGGCAGAGCAACACATCTTGATGATAAAGGTGCTGTTGTAGAACAATTTGTTGTTGTACAGGAAGACCACTGTAAAGGCTTTGCCGAAGCCAAAAAATGGACAGCACAGGAATGGCTTAATGATCAGGGTCTGGAGGAATACAACTACTTCGCAGACCGCTACATGAGCATCATTTCCCGTTTCCTCGACACAGATCTTGAGCTGACTCAGAAACGTGTTCAAATGGCTCTGCTTGCGTTCTATCAGCTCGACCATTTCAAAGGATTTATGGAAGACATGAACCTGATGGATAGAGTCAACGTACCTGTAGAGCGTCGCGAAAAAATTATGACAGACGAGAAGGAACGCCTTCTTTTTGCTATGGAGTGGATGGAACTCATCCTCTTCGGCACCAGTACAACCCTTTCACATTCTGCGTAAGCAGGCAGTAGTATGAGCATGAACAACGGTATTCCAGCCCATCCGGCAATTTTCCGTGCAGACCAGTGGGACGATTTACTCGCGGCACTGGCGGACAAACGTGATAAGCGTATTGTTTTTACTAACGGCTGTTATGATATCCTTCATCCCGGACATGTTGATATCCTCGAACGCTGCAAGGCTGAAGGAGATATTCTGGTTCTTGGACTGAACAGTGATGCTTCTGTGCGTTCACTGGGTAAAGGAAACGACAGACCCGTCAACACGTTTGCTGTACGTGCGTATGTGCTGGCTCATCTCTCCAGCGTTGATTACGTTGTTGAATTTGATGAATCCACACCGTTTGAACTCATCGACGCAGTACGCCCGAACGTGCTCATCAAAGGTGGAGACTGGGGAATAGATTCGATTGTGGGAAAAGACATCGTTGAAGCAGATGGCGGAACTGTTCTCAGCTTGCCGCTGCTGAAAGGCTTTTCAACCACATCTCTTATTGAAAAAATTCGTTCTACTAAACCGTAGCAAACAGTTTTTTGAGATAATAGACTTAACGCGTCGTTTTCACACACGCGTTGAAAAAGTTGTTGCTACACAGAAGAGCTGAATAGGGTTTTGAGAAAATACCCTGAAAAAATATAAGTCCGCCCTTGTCGTTCCTCTGACAGGGGCGGACTCCTTTTTGCGACATGCAGTTCGGGCTAGAAACGCGGATTGTTGCGTAGCACGCCGCAAAAGAAAAGATCCCCTTAGCGCCAACAGAGGGGATCTTAGCCAAAAAACTATCTTTCCGCACACCGCTTCCGGCACTGAAGCGGCTTACTCTGGACAGTCTGTTCTGCAAAAGCAGAACTCCTAAAAAACGTACATAGTATTAATCTGTTCACCAAACACAGTCTCTACTATGTGAGAGGTCAATGAATGAACCTCGATGTTTCAACATTCCAAGCGGTGAGCCATGGCTGCGCTTAATACATGGGGGTAGTAAACGCCGTGACCAAAAAAATTCTACTTTGCCTTGTCTGGAAGGCTGCAACAATTGCCCAAAAGCTGTTGCATCATAAGGAGCACAAAAAATTTTCGGGTATGGCTGGCATTGAAATGCCGAAAAACAAGCAACGACCTTCATATAAGTAAAAGAATTGCATATGTCCTAAAAAAAGTTCTCCACCACGTTTCGACACCAACTTGTTGTCAAAGCTATCCGTTTCTGTAACGGTGAACTAACCAGAAGATAATACAATCCTTTTTTGGAGAAGACGTATGCAGCCATCAGACTCACAAATCCCGAACGAAATTCTCTTAGAATTACAAGCACTTGCTTACGAAAAAGATCCAAACACAAAAGCCACCACACCGGAAGAATTGCTACAAGTTCTGATGCCTCAACATCCGGAAATTCTGGCTGACACTCCCTCCGCCTTACACGCAATTAAGGAAGCAATTTCGTATCTGGAAAAATAATTTTTTCTTTCCTGCAAGTTTTTCAAAAAAATCATGCGTCAGCATATGCAGGCAACGTTTCTATTACACGACCACAAGATGTGTTGTCCGTCCTCTTCCCGACAAAAGGGCAACCTGTTTTACAGGCTACCCTTTTCTTTGCGAACATACTTTTTACTATCTGCACAAGATATTCAACGTACAGAGAATAAAGACGAACATTCCACTAACATTTCGGTCCGTTTTTACGCTTACATCGACGAGTATGCATAAACGCTGCGACGATTACGAAAAAAATAATCGCCAAAATTGCTGCCGAGGCTGCAATCGCATCAATCTCATATTTTCCGATAACCATAATCATGCCCTCCGTAACGTTACGTCCGGCTCGCATTAGGGCAAATGGATTCTGTTCTTCCATTTTTTCCCGCTGCGTTTCCGAAAGCGGTGAACTTAATGCCCAATGAAATCCTACCTGTTGAACCTGCTTCCCGCTCCGTGTCACAACCTGAGCATACGGCACCTTCGGTGCAGAAATTATTTCATTTCTGCGAACAGTCATACGCCGCGTTTTTTCACGGCTAAGTATTTCTGTTTCACTGCCGCTGCGAAGCGCTGCCTGCAACAAAGATTCTTTCAACGGAGCATCTGGTGACCCACCACCTGAATCATCTCCGTATCCCAATGCCTTCGGGCTTACATGGCATGACTCACACGGTCTCGCATTTCGCGTTACCGTATGCGGTGCAAGGGGAGCCATTGTAAAAGATGCAGACAATAATTTATGCAACGGCGTATTCTGTTGTGCATACTCCTCTGCTGAACGGTATACAGAAAGCACAGTTTCTTCCCTACTAGTATCCACATGATTCAGCAGTAGGTCTTCGATAGTTTTGCTCAGGACATTATAGATTATGGCTGGATTCTTTTGAGCAGAATGAGCTGTAAAAATATGTCGTCGAAGTATGACCGCTTTATCTGGTGAAATAAGAGTCACATCCTGCTGCATCAACGGTGCAAGAGGACTAACACGTCCTTCCCCGTTTATACCGAGAACAGCATTGCGCCATTCTTGACGATCTGTTTTCTGCGCTGAATACACAGTTTCAGTTTTCACAAAATCAACAAGTAAATGCTTTCCGTACTCCTGTGGAACCCACGCGCTATGACAGCTGTAACATTCAAGCTGCTTCATGTGTTCAGGTTGCTGCACCATTGCTGCTGCAGCACGTATCGGTGTCGTCCAAGTATCGCGTTGTGTAAGATTTTTCAGCACAGGCGCTTCATACGATTTACCTGTTGCAGAGTGGACAATAACGGCTTTTCCTCTACGCACAACATTACCGAAGGGATTACCGCGTGCAGTTAAAATATATCCGTCTTCTGGCACATAGACAGTACCGGCGCGCTGCTCTGCTGGAAGAATTTCTGCAACGCCACGTCCATCCCCTTTTGCAGGTACTGAAGCAAACTCATCCTGCCACCCAATGGGAAGTTCCCATGGATACGCTGTTGGTGTGCCATGACAATCCGCACATTCAACTTCAACATTCCCCCTGCCTGAACGGGCAATGTTCCCTGTTCCATGCATTGCTCTAGTGGAATGGCAGTCCTGACAGAGTAATCCTCCGGAATGATTTCCGTATCTGTTCAAACTGCTGTGGTGAACATCATCCCGCATTGCACGGTATTTTTGTGAATTTGAAAGCCGCATTGATCCTTTGTACGATGCAGCAATTTGTCTCCCTTCAGAATGACACCGCGCACATGCTTCAACAGGAATACCTCTTTTTACTCTTCCTGCCACTACTACAGGGCTTTTCGCGCTTCCTTGCAACGAATGGGTCACTAATGTGCCACTGTCGCTGAATCGAAGGTGACAGGCTGCACAACCTGAGCTCTTCCCTCCGTTATTCACCAGCCCAATATGACAAGATGTACATTCCTGCTTCACATATGCATAGCCGGCCAGCGCTGGATCGTTTTCAATCTCTGCCCAATTCTTCTTTGGAACTTCAGTAACCCGTTCAGTAAATATACCACCTTGGCGGGCATCTAACGAAAGCATGTATGACTGATATTCCGGAGTCCCTGTTGACGGCAGTTTTCCATCAGTATCTGTCATAGCGCATACGCCCAAAGGTTGTTCGGGTTTCATGCCCCAGCCTTGTAGAGCTGCAGAAAGATGTCCCGTTCCCGTTGCCATGCCTGAACGCCGAACACGATAGACTTGTTCTTTGTGACACTGTCCGCACGTTTTATCCACCACAGACAATGCTGACGGGGTTGTTGTAAACTCTGTAAGCAAGCTCTCTTCCGGTGCGCCATGGTGCAAGCGACGCTGCCATAACGCTACAGGATCACCCCCGTGACAAACAACACAACCGTTTGGGTCGCCTTGCGCTGCCCCGAGAATATAAATCTGCTTTGCCATTTCAGAATCATGAGCACGAATGGGAGCCTGATCTGCATGACAGTGACCGGCAAGACATCCCTGCCCGACAGCAGGATACCCTTCCGGAGACATCTCCGGAGGAGCATACCCCCACGCCACACCTGTCCACAACAACAGGCTGCATAATACGACAACACACCTGCATAACATACTGAACTCCTGAGTAATTCCATTCGACACATAGGAATACTCAACAGTACATCAAACAACATATTGGTGCGACAATTGTTTGGAATATATCAATAAGTTAATTCATACATACATAAGCTTTTTTGAATCCCTGCAACAGCAGCTCAATATGATGATATTATCAAAATTTAGTATCGTAACATTTGTTCATGTTTGCTACAGGTGGAGAAGCATCGCGAAATCTTTCTCTTCATCATGTATTTTCTAAAAAGGGTCATGTTATGGAACCTATTCCGCATCGCCATTCTACATTTGAGGAAGCAGCCCACTGCGAAGTGTGCTCTGCCCGCGCATGGCAACAACGAAAGAGCCTCTTCCTCAATACTGATGCAATCATGCTCTATATCGCCATCATACTGTTTCTTTGGGAGTTCTTTTTCGAGCACCTGTTCCATAAACACAACCTTCTTTTCTGGGAATTCATCCTTGTTTTCACAGCCTATTTGCTTGCTGGCGGCTCTGTACTCACCAATGCTTACAAAACCGTAATGCGAGGTGATTTCTTTGATGAAAATGTACTCATGGTGATCGCAACAGCAGGAGCACTAGTGATTCATGCTTACACTGAAGCAATAGGTATCATGATCTTTTTTAAGATTGGCGAACTCATGCAGTCACTGGCTGTGGCGCGGTCCCGCCGCTCTATCAAATCACTCCTTGCCTCCAAACCGGAAGTTGCCCGAGTGCACACAGCAGCCGGTGTCATAGAGCGGCTCCCTGAAGAGGTCTCAATCGGAGATAACGTCACAGTTCGACCGGGTGAAAAAATTCCTCTGGACGGCATCGTGCTTGAAGGAACATCTCAGATAAATACAGCTGCCCTTACAGGTGAATCTGTACCAATTTCTGTCCATAAAGATGATACGGTCATGGCAGGACAACTATGTATCGACGGTG
This sequence comes from Halodesulfovibrio sp., assembly GCF_015482765.1. Classification (GTDB taxonomy): domain Bacteria; phylum Desulfobacterota; class Desulfovibrionia; order Desulfovibrionales; family Desulfovibrionaceae; genus Halodesulfovibrio. The sequence goes on along the minus strand of NZ_JADMLB010000014.1, from coordinate 11,554 downwards.
CCATTACACTAAAAGTTACCCGCCCCTTTGAAGAATCATCTATCGCTAAAGTTATGGAGCTTGTAGAAAATGCAACTGCACGCAAAGCGAAAACAGAAAAATTTATCACAACCTTTGCAAAATACTACACACCATATGTAGTGCTTACAGCACTTGCGGTCGCATTTATTCCTTCTCTGATTATGGGCGGTGATATAACCAAATGGGTCTACAGAGCCCTTGTTCTGCTTGTTATATCCTGTCCGTGCGCTTTAGTCGTCAGTATTCCTTTAGGGTACTTTGGCGGCATAGGGCGTGCCTCCAGTGCGGGAATCCTCATTAAAGGTTCCAACTTCATCGATGCGCTTGCAAATGTTACGGCCGTTGCCTTTGATAAAACCGGCACTCTGACACACGGCATTTTCGTCGTGCAATCTGTAGAGCCTGCTGAAGGATTCACACATACCGAGCTAATAGAGTATGCCGCGGCTGCTGAATTTAATTCAACACACCCTATTGCACGCTCGATTCTGGAATACCATAAGGCACACGGGGGAACACTGGATGAAAATGCGCTTGAGGAAGCCAAGACGCTCACCGGCAAAGGAGCCAGTGTGCATTATCACGGCAAATATATTCTTGCAGGAAATGCCTCATTGCTGACGCAGCAACGAATCATTTTTTCCCAAACAAAACAGACAGGAACGGTAGTCTATGTTGTGGTAAACAGAGTGTTTGCAGGAGCTATCGTTATTGGAGATGCGTTACGAGGTGATGCTCAAGAAGCAATACGGAACCTCAAACAACAAGGAATTGCTTCCGTAATGCTCACTGGAGACAATGAAAAAGCAGCACAGGCAATCGCAGACTCTCTCCAGCTTGATACATTCCATGCTAACCTGCTTCCTGAAGATAAAGTCGCGTTTTTTGAAACACTGCACAAAAATCAAAAAGAGAAAGGCCAAACAGCCTTTCTCGGAGATGGAATCAATGATGCTCCGGTAATTGCCCGCGCTGATGTAGGAATTGCTATGGGCGGACTGGGAAGTGATGCTGCAATAGAAACTGCGGATGTGGTACTGATGACAGATTCTCCTTCAAAGGTTCCGCAGGCCATAGCCATTGCCAAACAAACAAAAAGGATTGTGTGGCAAAATATTTTCTTTGCATTTGCTGTAAAGGCGATCTTCATCACGATGGGTATTTTCGGCATAGCCACAATGTGGGAAGCTGTATTTGCCGATGTAGGCACGTCACTTCTTGCTTTGGCAAACTCTACGCGAATATTCACTTTTAAGCGTGAATAACTATGTAATAAAAAATGAAGGCACTCTACCAAGGCGTATGGCATGACGTATGAGTGCCTTCATTGTACAATACAGCCCCATGCAACAGCTGCATTATATTTACAGAGGGTTATGACGTTATCAAATAAGTTTACCGTAACGCCTTTTACCTCGTTTTTCCATGCAGTAAAATTTGTATCGCCAGTCTCTCCCGTACACAAAAGCAGTACATAATAAATTGAGAACAGTACCCTACAATTGAAAAAAAAGGTACACTAGTCCCAAACAACACGGGTGAAACACAGCCCATAGTACAGCTTTACTCTTTTACCAATTGGTAGAGCACCATAAGAGAATACACCTTTTCTTTCAACGTGTTACTGAGGCATATGTGATGGCCATCAACATGATAGTAAGTCATACCTGCCTACAGCAAACGTAATGCGATCAGGGGGAGAGAACTATGCGGGTACTCAGCAAAAAAATAACCGAATCAGAACTTAGCGGTTTTGAACATATAGGAAGCAGCTCTGAAAAAATTCGCCTATCCAAAGACGGAACTCTTAAGGCCGGAAAAACATGGAAAGGACGGTTTGTTTCTTTTCTAGAGCCTCTAGGTCTCTTCAAAGGCTACTGCGAGAGAACAAAAATGGAACAGGCAGAAGAAAATCGTCTTGCTGCATGGACACTTTGGAACGGACTTGTAAAAAAATATGGTATCGATAATGCCCGTGAAGCACTGCACGGTATGAACCCGGAACTACACGGAATGGACGGCGTAAAAGTCCGGCAAGGCTTACTTCAGCGATCTACCGTGGGCAATGCAGATAGTCTTACCTGTGGTGAAGTCTCTCAGCTCATCCAAAAAACAAAAACGATACATCGCTTACGAAGCCAACAAATTCAGCAGCTCCATGAACACGTGCCTATGACTGAGAAAGAAGCAGCGTTGTATGAACCAGAGCATCCGCACACTTCAACCGTCAGTAATGCCATTAAAAACCATCAAAGAGCCATTGATTTCGTAGGCAACAAGGCAAATCTGCTATTCCTTTTAGCAGAGCTGAATGAAGAGCCGTCACGACTGAACAAATCTCGCGTTGACTACATTACAGAAAGGCTTCTTTATGAAGTAGGAGCTACCAAAGCAAAAGGTGTGTTCTCCAGAGAACAAATTATTCGAATGACTGAGCGTATTCTTCACGAGTCGTTAAAACACAACGCTTCATGGTGTCGCATGCAAACAATAAAACTTGAAGCAAACAAACGGATGATGAAACCCAGCAAGTTTGTTCAAGAGTTCGCTGCGCTGAAAGATTCCGTTACAGCCAGTGCTGAGGCAATAATAACACCGGAATATGTTCAGGATGTAGGCAGAGAGCTGGCCATGCCGGTTCGAAGAATGCGAGCCAAAGTAATTGCAGCCAAAGTTCGCAGGCAAGTTGACCAAAAAGTCACGAACGAACGGATTACGTTAGGAGAAAAGGATTTTAAAGAAATGACACTTAATGCCCTGCGCAAATGATTTCGTAAAAAACAATCCTTTCGCCACAAACGCAGTAAAGCCGCTCTATTCAGAGCGGCTTATTACTTTTTAAGAACTAGTAAAACATATTAGATGAACAGATCGATCTCATCTCGAAGAATGCCTTCAGCAATCTTCTTGCTATCGATTTCATATTCACCGGAAGCAATCTGCGCTTTAATGGCAGCTACTTTATCTTTGCGCACTTCAGGTGCGTTCATTGCTTCTTTATATGCTTCAGTACGTAAACGACCTTCATCAGAGAAACTAACCTTATCGCCTTTAGGTTCAGCTTCTACAGCAGTCTGCTCACGACTAACATGATCACGTCCAGCCTGTTCGGCACGCTTTCCTTTTTTCAGCGTCGAGCCGTAATCCAGCTTTGCGTTATAATCATAAACTTTCATTCCCTACCTCCCGGTCAACGGCACGCTTATAACATGGTCGCATTGACTTTGTCTAAAGAGATTGCCCAGAGCTTGTTCATTATATCCTCTTTCTCATCACTTGATACCTTTATCGGCCCCAAATCAGTTTCTTTATAGATTTGGAGAGAAAGATTTGGAAAAGGATTCCGGAACAATACGGCAAACCCTAAATCATCTTCAAGTTGCGCCTTGATTTCTTCCACAATTGGATTGTCGCTACCGGAGAAAAGCAAGTTTTCGTACACTTCTCTGGCAACCCGCTCAACAAGTCCCTGACGCCTTGCCTCTGCAACACGCTGGTCCATGTCAGATAATTGATCGTCATCGTAACTAAAATGCAAATTTCGCGCCGAACCTGTCTCCCGCGCAATATGCTGGGCAGAAGTAATTTGCTTCTTGTATTTTCGAAGCATGTTTTGCACATAAAATGAATTTACTGTCATGACGCTATACTCTTAATAGTCGGTATCGACATCCTAAAGATAAACTTTAGACTGATACTCATTAGAATTTAGACTGACAGTGTATTTTAGCAATCTAAAGAATCACAGTTAAAAAACAGGCGGCATTATATGCTTATACGAAGAATATACGTATCTCCTGTTTCTCAACCCCTTGCAGTAAAATTTCAATTTATTGACAAATACTTTGTAGATGCAGCAAAGTGCAGCGAAGACATACTACATTATAACCGGAATTATTATTACCATATGAATACACCTGTTTATGCAACCTTAACGCCTGTTGTTCTTGCGTCCGGCTCTCCAAGAAGAAGTCAGTTCCTCTCTGAATTAGGCATTATTTTTTCCGTTGAAACACATGCCGGAGACGAACCCCTTCCTGATACCGGAGAAGTTCCGGCATCCTTTGCATGCCGTTGTGCTCTTGCAAAAACACTTTCTGTTCGAGAGGTTTCACCCCACAAAGACGCTGCATGTTTTATCGGCGCAGATACCATTGTTGTTCTCGGCAATGAAATAATGGGAAAACCGGCTGATAATGCTCATGCTCTCGACATGTTGCGCAGGCTTTCCGGCAATACACATAAAGTGATTACGGCAACAGCATTAGTGTATGCAGACGGCACAACAGAAACATATGCAGTTGAAACAGCTGTAACAATGAAACAATATTCTGACGAAGCATTGCGGGCGTATATTCGGACAGGCGAGCCTTCAGATAAAGCAGGGGCATATGCAATTCAAGGAATCGGGTCATTCCTTGTAGAAGAAATTTGCGGTTCATGGTCAAATGTTGTTGGTTTACCAGTAACCGAATTATTAGAAAAACTACAGGCTGCCGGTGTTGTTACACCAACAGCTCAGTAATATACCGTCAACACAATTAAAACAGGGGCTGTAACATGATCACACAACTTTCCACCAGTGACAAAATTGCTCTGCATGCTTCACGGCTGGGTCCATTCGGTCTTTCGCCGGTTGCACCGGGTACTGCCGGTTCTGCTGCTGCGGTTCTGCTGGCACCTATTTTTTTCATGCCGCTTCCTATGTGGCTGCGTATTGTGGCTATCGCTATTCTCTTCTGCTGGGGCAGTATTCAAATCACCCGTGCAGAAGAAATCCTTGAGAGCAAAGATCCCGGCTCTATTGTGCTTGATGAACTGGTAGGCCAGTGGATAACTTTTCTGCCGTTTGCTGCACTGTCATTCTGGTGGATGGTGATCGGGTTCATCCTTTTTAGAATATTCGACATTACAAAACCTTACCCAGTCAAAGATTCTGAAAAATGGCTGGAAGGCGGCTGGGGAGTCATGATTGATGACGTTCTGGCTGGGCTGTACGCGATGGTATGCCTTGGCATACTCCGATTCTTCTTTGCATAAAAAAAATCCGGCAGCGTCTGCTCCGGATCAATCATCATACAAAAAACGGCTTTGTACATGAGTACAAAGCCCTTTTTTGTATGGAGCCCGACCATACAGAGATATGGGTCATCTCTACATGGTCGGGGGTGTCTAAGACTGAGTAGTTACCTTGAGGTGTTGCGAAGTTACCACTAACGGGTTCCTAACACGATAACCACAAGCATGCGTTATTAAGCTTTTTCCACACATGGGCCACGGAAGAGCCCATAAGCATGTGACGCATAAAGCTGTTTCCTGTACCGGAACGACCCATTGCCACTACTGCAAAGTTACCTTGATCAGAGGTTTCCATAATTACAGAAGCAGGATCGTTAGAATGTGCCAACTGGGTTCTGATGACATCTTCTTTCACACCATTTGCAACAAGCAGGGCAACTGCATCTGCTACAACCTGGTGGCTGGTTTTAGAAATAAAACACTGCGCCTTGCGCTGATTGCGAGACTGTTTATTCAGAAACGCAACACTAGGAGAAGCGGTAGTATATTTTTTACCGGGAGCCACATGCAGAACGGTAATGGTATGCATCGGGTTAGCTGCAACCATCTGTGCTACATGCTCAGTGATGTTTCTGGAGGAACGAGAACCGTCCACACATAACAGCACATTCCTGCGGCCATGGATCGATGAAGGGGCAAGCCAAACCGGTCTTGCGCAGGATCGCTCAATAACTTCTTTTGTAATATCGGTGGAGCCGTTAATCATGCTCTCAAACCATGATTTACCACGTTTACCTAAAACGAGGGCATCATGATTACCGTTTGCTGCTTCCTCCATCAGATCCCACGCCTTAGAATGGGTCTGCAGTCTTGAAAGAAGAGCAATACGATTGCTTGATATGCCTACCTGCTTCAGACTTGCCTGAGCAGTCATCAAACATGACAGCTGTTCACCTGTTCGTGCTAAAAACTCTTCAGCAACGGTCTCTTTGGCGCTAGCAGACCGTTCACTTGTGCCGAGTAACTGAAGATTTTCTGCATTCTGCAGATGAAAAAGTGTAAATTTAGCTAGGTCATCCTGGCAAAAAAAGTCACGTACAAACCGAATACCGTATTGTTTGGTATGGTCGTTTCCGACCCCAACGAGCACGCTAGGTTGTGTTCTATTTTGGGACCAAACAGATGATTCTATCAGTGTTGCTTGCTGCATCATCTTGTTCACTCACTATTATGTTATTTGTTGTTCTGTGTTGGCGCACAGACCTGACTTGTTAATCAGTTGGTTTTATTGATATACAAAAGTTCTTTTTTTCACAAGCCTTTTATTTCAGCATATGAAATCTTCATTTATAATCTAAAAGGCAGTGATTACTGAGAGTTGTATCGTTATTACTGTGAAATTTTTACCAATTTTGATAAAAAGTTTTTTCAAAAATATTGAACAAATCATCAAATAAAATTGCGGATTGACTGGTCAATCCGCAATTACGTGAGAAGAGGCAGCAAGCAATAATTCAGTCTCTTCTCCAGAATGACTGCGGGTGTGATAGCACATGTGATTGTGTACACAAACAAAAATATGTAAAAAAGATATGAAGGAATGGCACTTTACAGGATTTAAGTCATACTTTCTGTTCAAACTTTTTTAGTGCAGAATAATGAGCAATTGACGTTCTCACCATTTTTTTTACTTCAAACAATAGGAGCAATATTTTTATCCAATATTTTCAAACCACTAAGTTTGAACACCATTTGAACCTTTCTGCAACGTACCAGAATAACAGAACCACAGAACAGCCTATGGCATGAGAAAACAAAAGCTGATACACAGGGCACAGCACAGAGTGTACCGTTTCAGGAGATGAAAATGAGCAGCCCTACTTCACGCAGCCTTTACTATGGAGCCAATCCGCTTAAGCGTCCGTCCAAGGATGATCTTACGCGTATTACAGGGCGCCCCATGCCTCATTTACAGCAGGCTCAAGAACTTTTGAAACCGTATCTCGTTTTTTCAACACTCCGTTCTGTTCAGGCTCTGCGCATTTTAGCCAACCTTATCGGGCGTGATTACGGTATCTTCAAAACTACCCAACTTGCTTACCTGCTAGGTATGTCCAGCCGCATAGTTGAATACAATATTATTGATGAATTTTTAGAAATTGCACTGAAAGATATTTCTTCCAATAGCGTATTCACCGTAGAAATCGTCCATGTTTTCGACCACACAGAAGAACGTAACGCCGCTAAGAGTGATGACGAAGTACAACCGGATGAAGTTGCATTTCTTGTTATAGAAAAAGAACGTTATGAAGACAGCCCACGGCAACTGGCTGGAAACCTAGTCCGCGTTGCGAATTTCAATCCTCTTGAAGCCCTTGAATATGCAGTGCAAATGGACAGTAGAAACCTTACTGCGGAATTTGTTTCAGAACTTCGGATTGCCGAACAAAAAGCAGTGCATATGACATTCTGGGGCAAGCGCTTTTATCTAAAGCGTTGGATAAAAGGAAATATCGACAGAATAAACGGTGCTACATCACAAAAAAACAAAGCAGCAGAAAAAGCTGTTGCTCTTATGCAGGCAGAGGAATGTTTCAAAGAACGCGGCGCCTATTGCTCGCCACGCGATTCATACACATGCACTGTCTGCCAGCAAGTCTTTAAAACAACATAAAAAACCACCCGTTTGGGTGGTTTTTTCTTTCCAGTCTCTGAAATCAGTCTACTTGCGTCATTTCATGAACAGTAAAGTTTGCCAAAGCGCCATCAGTTGCTTCTTGGAATGCTTTTAAATTTTCATTCCCCATATGAACCTGCCAAAGCTCACGAGTCTCCCAACGTTCATAGAAAAGAAACACCTCCGGCTGCTCATTATCTTGATGTAAAACATACTGAATGCACCCAGCCTCTTTTCTGGTCGGCTCAATAAGCTTGACCAACTCCTGCTTAACAAGAGCAATTTTGTCTGTTTTAGCTTCAATCGTTGCAACAATGATTAGTGGGTTGCCCATATTCTGTACTCCTAAGTTCTCTTGAAAAATTAGAATGAATCAATATGAACGAACTGTTCTGACGGCTTATGCTTCGGAACAACGCCTTTTTGATTCCGATATCCAAGAGGAATAAGAGATACTACTTCCACACCTTCCGGAGCTTCAATAATTTCCTCTGCCTTATCGGGATCAAACCAACCAACGACTACTGTACCAAGTCCCAATGAGTGTGCTGCCAGACAAAGATTCTGTGTTGCGAGACCAAGATCATACATATACCAATCACCGTGTTTTGTTACCATTTCCGGCGTTCCTATGGTGCCTGACTGGCCTTTACGCGCGCACAGAACCAACAGTTTAGGAGCCTTAACAATTGCAGGATATGCTGGATTTTTTTTAGGAACAATTTCCTGCAACGCTTTACGTCGTTCCGGATCACGAACTTCTACAATTTCCCAGCACTGAGAGTTCGCCCAGGATTGTGTTCCTTCTACAACTTTGTACAAAGTATTCATTGTTTCATCAGAAACTTCCTGATCTGTATATTTACGTATTGTACGTCGCTCGTTCATTGCGTTGATGACTTCATTCATTGCGTTCTCCTAATAATTTTACACTATTTTTGGACAATCATTTTCGTATGACCATGATATAGACACCTGCAAATCATAACACAAATTAATTGTTGTCATCATATCAATTACGATACACAATAGATTCATGCACACAACAATTTTAGAAATAGACCTGCTCCAGTGTTTTTTAGCTGTTGCACAAAATGAAGGCTTCACAAAAGCCGGAGATAAAATCGGGCTTACTCAGTCCGGAGTCTCCATTAAAATTAAACGGCTTGAAGAACGGCTTGATACAAAACTTTTTGAACGCACAAGCAAAAGCCTGGCACTCACTCCCGAAGGAGAACTGCTTAAAGGCTATGCTCAAAGAATTATCAACTTACACAACGAGGCGTTGCAGCGACTCGTTGTACCGTCTGCGTCTGGGAACCTGCGCGTAGGCATAGAGGACTACTTTGTTCCCAACATGCTGTCCTCGCTTCTTAACCAGTTCCGACAGCACCACCCCAACATCCATCTTGAAATTACAATGGGAAGTGGACGCGATCTCATTCCTATGTATCACGAAGGGCTACTTGATCTTGTAGTTACCGGAGACAGCAGCCTGACGCCTTCAAAACATACGTTGCTCAAGGCACCTCTGGTTTGGATTTTTGGGCAGAACTATGAACTTCCTGACACACAATGCATCCCGCTAGCAGTCTTTTCTGCCCCATGCTGTTTTAGAAAACAAAGCACAGAGGCACTGGATAGTGCAGAAAGAGAATGGGAAGTAAAATTCACCGGCAACTCAGTTGTCAGCATTCAAGCCGCTGTTGAAGCAGGTCTCGGAATCTCCGCCCTGCCAGCCTGGGCTTTAACGCCTAATATACGAAAGGCTCCGGAATCCTATGGATTGCCTGAATTACCAATGCATAAGTTAATTCTACTTGTAGATGACGAGGAAATGAATCCCGCAAAAAGTCTTTTCATAGACTTCATTAAGCATGAACTTTCAAAGCTGACATTGTAGAATCTTCCAAAAATAAAAAGAGTGTTCTCTCTATACGGTACGTATCAGAGCACCCCCAACAATAAATGAACCGCTTCCCCGTAATTCAAAATCTCAAAAGAGTGGCTGGCCACTCTTTTTTTGTATCTAAAAAACATCGAACGGATGCTCTAAAAAATGTTCATTTTTCCAGAACCAGAAAAAAGGATTTGCAGCCCAAGGCTCATCCATGCAATGGAAAAACATATCTCATATAATATAAGCAAGTTGGGACTTTAAATTACCAAAAATCAGATTCATACATTTTGAAGAAGCTGACAGCTTTGGCAGTTGGTTGTCACGTCACAAACTTGTCAATGTAGCAATGCTCTGCTTCGAAGGCAGACAATTTTATGAAGACACTGGATGACTCCATTTGCCATCCCGTGATTATGGTAGGAACGGATTATTTATCAAAAAACACTCTTAGGAATGCGTGACGGTGACGTGGATGTGGTATGGATATTATTGAGTAGATCCAGTGAACTTGATTTATCTGCTGGAATTCTTTCGGAGGGAACAAAAAAGAACAAGCCACTATTCAAAAAGAAACACATAAGTAGACAAATACGATAGGTTGAATTTGAAGTTCTTTCATACAACGAGAACAATTGTTTTATAAGTTTAATACAACGCGATGATCCATTTTAAAGAACGACGAGTGGGGGCGCATATGTTTAAAAATTTCTATGAACTTGTCATGGGATGCTTAGTCATCATACCAGCTACACTTTTTCTTTTCATTACATTCAGCAGTGTAATATTGCGAGTTACTGGAATTAAACTTCCGATAAAAGCATGTAATTTCGTTCTCAAAGCTTATGGATGGCTTGGTGAAGGAGAAGTTGTTTACCCTTGTAAATACACAAGATGGGGGAGCGGACTTGTTTTTTTATTTAGTTACGGGGCAATCCTAGACCACCAGTTTGGAAGGGCATTAGAAATACCGACAATCGAAAACCTTTCGATACTCATTGGTACTTTTATAATCGCATACTGTGCCTTTTTCCTCTTTGTTGGTTCCTACTACGGTGGAGCAAGCTATAACAATGACGAGCTTATTCTTAGCCCGTTACGGCTAACAGCCGGAATTCGGCTAACAAAGAATGAAAAAAAGCAATTAACAGTCAAATCAGCAGGCAATGTCTCGCTTGTATATTGCCCGCAGTGGAAACAAGGACGCCTTGTATTGCTGAGTAAAAAACAACTTACCGCCCTTATAAAATAGAAAGAATAAACTACTCTCTAATCAAACCGAAAACCTTGCAGAACTGATCAGGAAGATTGACAAATGATCATTAATTCATCTGAGTAATGGCGTTATTGCATAACCCAAAAAACATTACAAAAACATCTCAGGAAACCTTTTATGGCAGCTCTACTTGGCGCTCTCTCCACTTACCCCGTCTATCTTGCTTTTTTTCTTATACTTGTGAATATAGTTTGTGCAGTTTTCAACTTCGACATCAGAAGAGAAGTTCCTTATTATTTTTTCCGTAAAGCTGGTTTTTCGGGAAACAAAAAAGACATTTCCATCATCACAAATAAGACGCGCTTTATCTTCCTCGCATTAGCACTACTGTTTGCTTTTCGAACGCATGCGTATTCAAACTTTCCATTCACCTTAGAAATTAGCATAGGATTAGCACCCATTTTTATATCTGCTTTTTTGTACGTAGCCCCATTGATCATCTTTCTTGGCAGTTTTTTTCATGCGATTGCTGTTAAGGATGATACAATTTTTTTGATACGCATTTTCCCAAGCTTACTCACAATTAAACGGGATGAAGTAGAACTTCTCGGTAATTCAGAAGGATTGATCCTGCTACAAACTTGTGGACACATAGTTAAGCCATTATCCTGAATGAAAGAGGAGATGAAAGTGAGTGTCCGAAAACGTAGATCATATGATGCTG
>NZ_JADMLB010000017.1 GCF_015482765.1 Halodesulfovibrio sp. | reverse complement strand
CCAGTGACTACCGGCTGCTCTTTCTTAGTTTGTAACCAAAATTCTGAGTATTTTTTTCAGATAAAATTCATGACATCTTCTGTTAACAGACCGTCGTTTTGACTTTTTCCACTCCAACACACAAACACCTAAAATAAAAGATAAACACCTGACTTAATTTGAAAAACAAGAAAAATCATAAATGTGTAAAGAAAGAAGAATGCCTGTCGATGAGAAGTAATTGGGGGCAATGGGTACCTAAGCGATAGAAGGGGGATTCTGCTCTTTGTGCACGATCATGTTCTGCAGGGTAGGGGTCTGCTGAATCTGGGTATTGGTGCACAAAATAGCTTAGCTTATATAACCCAAAGCCCCCTTTTAACAAGACGGCGATTTTGTCTTGTTAACAATCTATTATGCCTGCCTGCACAAACTATCTGCATGCCACTCCTGCGCACACGGCAATAAAAAAATTTAAAACAGTTCTTCAGGACTATAAATAGAACTTTGTTCCATTTCATCCTGAGTCTGTTTTTCACGCTGACGCTCTGCACGTCTGGCGGCACGACGCAGAGTTGCCTCTTGCAATCTGCGCTCCTGCGTTTTTGATTCAACAATTAATGGCGGAATGGAGGTGGCCTTCTTTTCAGGTCCCATTGCGACAAAAGTAAGATATGCGGAAGCAACATGCCTGATGTTTCCCGTAAACAAGTCTTCTGCTTCTACCCTGACACCAACTTCCATAGATTTTGAACCTACAAAGTTAACGCTGGACTTAAGCATCATAAGCTCGCCTACATGAACAGGGGCTTTAAATTCCATGCGGTCTATAGAAGCTGTCACAACCGAGCATCCTCTGGCATGACGCATAGCGCACACAGCCCCCGCGAGATCTATGTGCTTAAGGATAACACCACCGTGTACGTTGCCTGCAGCATTTGTATCACCCGGTAACGCGCGGTGGGTCATAAACGTTTCACTACTGGATACACTCCGACCTTTCATATAGCCTTCCTTACCCAGAATAACTGGGGGTCTATATCTCTCTTTACGGTTAACGGCAACACATCTACCTAATATCTTTTTATTTTCTAAGTGCTGTCATAATGTTGAACTATAAAATATGCAAGAAGTTCTGCATTAACGATAACCAACTCTTCCTGCAATCTTTATCGAGCGTCATGTTCAAGAGAACAACATGTTTCAATTACAATCAATGGTAAAAAGATGTATCTTGATGCAAACGTAAGTTGTGTTGATTCATGCCAGTAAAGCAATTTAGCACTACGCCTCGCACCAATTGGTCACATTCAACGTTCACACCTTTAACAATACATCACGCAATCACAAATTTTGTAAAAAAGTGTAGTCGCGTTATATCTCCTATAAACTTCTGAATTCCACTTTTTTTTATTAATGCAGACAAGGTTTACTATTGTTTTCAAGGACCCAGTGGCGTAAATAGTATCTTCAATCAGTTCAAAAATATACATGATGTCCTTTATTGAAAGGTAGTTGATTATGACTATTTGGGCTAATGAAAATATTGTAGATGAGTACAAACAGTGGATAGAATCTCCTGCTGGAACCATGGCATTACAATCTAAAATGAAACTCATTGTAGATTTAATTTCAGGATGGCCACGACGCGGCAGACGATTTCTTGAAGTTGGATGCGCCACCGGCCTCATGACAGAAATGTTCTACCACGCAGGATTTGATGTTACCGGCCTTGATTGCTCGCCCCGTATGCTAGCTGAAGCCAGAGAACGTATGGGACGCCGTGCAGAATTCTTTCTGGGCAGAGCAGAACACCTCCCCTTTGATGACGGACAGTTTGATTACGTAGGCATAGGCTCTGTTCTTGAATTTGTTGATGATCCGGAAGCAGTGTTAACAGAGGCGTTACGTGTTGCCTCTTATGGTGTCATTGTCACCGTTTACTCAAAGTGGTCTCTTTACTACCTGCTCCGTAACCGCACCCAATCTGGATGCATTCAACATAGGAATTGGATGACCCCGCTGGAATTGGAAAAAATATTTCGAGGACTGGTGGATACCGGTGCTCTGACTCGACGTTCAATCCTTCTCGGTCCCGTTTCTTCATGGAAAGACACGCCTATGTGCAGCTGGATAAACAGCAGAATTCTCCCCTACGGCCTCGGAGCATTATCCGGAATTTGCGTAGACAAAAACGACACAAAAACTGCTATTCCTCTTTTCACAAAAAAACGGCGTACAAAACCGGCTATTATCAATGCTTGTCGAACAAACCTTGCTGCCAGAAACTCCACTTCAAGTTTTGACAAATAAGCAACTTTAGACTACCCAAAGCTGTTTCGACACAATTTTGTCGATACAGCTTTTTTTGTGTGCGGACAGCACCTTTTATTTGCTACACTTTTGTGTTGTAGCACATGGAAAAAATTACAATTTTTTAGGAACCGGCATGAGTAAAGTAAAAAGAATTAAAGGTTTTGCAGATATGTTCTCTCCGGAGAGCGATACCTTTACCTTTATGGAAACTGTTGCACGCGACGTTTTTGGCAGCTTTGGATATAAAGAATTGCGTACGCCTATTATTGAACGTACCGAACTTTTCAAACGCTCCATCGGCGATGAAACAGACGTTGTACAAAAAGAAATGTACACATTTGATGACCGCAAAGGTCGTTCCCTTACTATGCGTCCGGAAGCAACCGCAGGTGTTATGCGTGCTTACATTGAAGGCAACGTGAACGCATCAGAGCAAATTTCAAAGCTCTTCACCTTCGGCCCGATGTTCCGGTACGAACGTCCTCAAAAAGGACGTATGCGCCAGTTCCATCAAATCAACTGTGAGTGTCTCGGACCGGATGAGCCGCATGCGGATGCAGAAGTTATCCTTATGCTTATGACCTTCCTCACTAAGATTGGTCTCAAAGAGCTCTCTCTCGAAATCAACTCTCTTGGTTGTCGTGAATGTCGTCCTAAGTACAACGAAGCACTGCGCACTTTCCTTGCAAATCTCAACAAAGAAGAGCTTTGTGAAGACTGTCGTCGCCGTATGGAAACTAACCCGCTTCGCGTTCTGGACTGCAAGGTTCCAACCTGTAAGGCATTAACTGAAAACGCCCCGACAATCATTGAGCACACATGTGAAACCTGCCGAACTCACCACGACAAGGTACTTTCCACATTACGTGCTGCAGATATTCCGTTCACTCAGAACGACCGCCTCGTTCGCGGTCTCGATTACTACAACCGTACCACCTTCGAAGTTGTGTCCACCGCAATCGGCTCTCAAAGTTCTGTTGCAGGCGGCGGTCGCTACGACGGCCTTATCAAACAACTAGGCGGTGCAGATGTACCGGGTATCGGCTTTGCCTGCGGCATGGAGCGTCTTGCTCTTATGCTTGGCGAACACAAAGTTGAACAACCGGACTTCTACATTGCAGTTCTTGATGAAAACGGCCTTGAAGATGGCCTCATGCTTGCGCAGGCTCTTCGTCTCGCAGGCAAAAAAGGTGACGTAAGCTTTGCTTCCAAATCCATGAAAGCACAGATGCGCCAAGCCGGTAAGAAAAACGCATGCAAAGCATTAATCCTTGGCGGCGACGAACTGGCAGCTAAGACTGTTGTAGTAAAAGACATGGAAACAGGTGAACAAGTCACTGTTGCCCAGTCTGAACTTATTGAGCATATATAATTTAATCAGAAGCAATAAGCACAGCAGGCGTTGTCACTGTATACCGCCTGCTTTTTTCGCAATCTGATAACACCATTCGTGTAGAACCCCTAACCGTTGGACAGCCTGGCTGTCTTTACTACATTTTTAAAGGAAACGAGAATGAGCGATCAAAATCTGGATATTCAGCAGGACCATCAGCAGTACATCGAGCCTCTTAACGGGTGGGTTCGCACCCATAATTGCTGCGAGCTGAATGCCAATAATATCGGCTCAGAAGTATGCCTGATGGGTTGGGTGCAGTTCCGTCGCGATCATGGTGGCCTGATTTTTATCGACCTTCGTGACCGCAGAGGCCTTACTCAGGTAGTATTCAGCCCTGACGTGAACAAAGAAGCACACAAACTTGCTCATATTCTGCGTACTGAATATGTTGTTGCTATTAAAGGTGAAGTTCGTCATCGCCCAGAAGGCATGACCAACACCGGCATGGTAACAGGCGAAGTTGAAGTATATGTAACAGAGTGGAAACTGCTCAACACTGCTAAAACTACTCCGTTCCAGATTGAAGACCGCGTTGACGCATCTGAAAACCTGCGTCTTGAATACCGCTACCTCGACCTTCGTCGTCCGAAGCTTGCTAACAACTTTATCATCCGTAACCGCGCTGCTCAGGCAATCCGCCGTTACCTCGACGAACTGGACTTCCTTGAAGTGGAAACTCCGTTCCTCACAAAGTCTACCCCTGAAGGCGCACGTGACTTCCTCGTACCAAGCCGTACAAATCAGGGTGAATTCTACGCTCTTCCTCAGTCTCCGCAGATCTTTAAACAGCTGCTCATGACTGCAGGCATGGATCGTTACTACCAGATCGTTCGTTGCTTCCGTGACGAAGACCTCCGTGCTGACCGCCAGCCTGAATTTACCCAGGTTGATATCGAAATGAGCTTTGCTGACGAAAAGCAGGTTCAGGATATGGCTGAAGGCCTTGTTGGACGTGTATTCAAAGAGTGTCTGGATGTAGAAATTCCAAACACCTTCCCACGCATGACCTACGATCAGGCTATTGAAGAATACGGTCTTGATAAACCGGATACCCGCTTTGACCTGCGCCTTAAAAACGTAAGCCACGTTGTAAAAGATTCCGGCTTCCGCCTCTTCTCCAGCGCAGAACTCGTTAAAGCCATGCGCGTACCGGGCGGCGCAGTTCTTTCCCGTAAAGAAATCGACCAGTACACTGACTTCGTAAAAATCTACGGCGCTCAGGGTCTTGCATGGATCAAAATCAAAGAAGATGAATGGCAGTCCCCGATTGCTAAATTCCTCTCTGATGAAGAACGTAAAGGTCTCACCGAAGAACTCGGCCTTGAAGTTGGCGATATCGTATTCTTCCAGGCTGGTCCTTCAGATATGGTTAACAATGCTCTTGGTTACTTGCGTATCGAAGTGGCAAAACGTTTCGACCTTATCCCTGAAAATACCTACAACTTCCTGTGGGTAACGGACTTCCCGCTCTTCGAATACGATGCTGAGGAAAAACGTTACGTGGCATGTCACCACCCGTTCACCTCTGCTCAGGACGGCGAAGAAAACGTGATGGTAACCGACCCTGCTAACGCTAAAGCTCGCGCATACGACCTCGTACTCAACGGTAGCGAAGTAGGCGGCGGTTCTATTCGCATGCATAACCGTGAGCGTCAGGAAGAAATGTTCTCAGCACTTGGATTCTCCAAAGAAGAAGCAGAAGAACAGTTCGGATTCCTTATGGAAGCATTTGAATACGGCGCACCACCACATGGCGGCATCGCATTCGGCCTTGATCGTCTTGTTATGATCCTGACAAACTCCCCTTCCATTCGTGACGTTATTGCCTTCCCTAAAACTCAGAAAGGCACCTGCATGCTCACAAACGCACCATCTGCTGTTTCCAGCACTCAGTTGCGCGACTTGAGCCTTCGTCTTCGTGAAGTAAAAAAAGAAGCTGCAGAGTAGCAGTATAAAACTCTCTGCCGAGAACAGGGTATGCAACGCATAACCTGAATAAAAATAAAAAAGGCAGGAGCGTAGTGATGCATCTACGCTTCTGCCTTTTTGTTTACTGTGCGGGTACGCCACAGCAAACGAGGAGTTTGCACTGCTCAATTCGGGGTGTCAGAGCAGTTCCAACGGAAAGTAGGAGAGGTTTTTATCGTTTATGCGTAATCACCATTTGTGAATAAACGTATAGTCATCAAACGCCATGCTGACGTGACACTCAACACACTGTTTGACTTTCCCTTCCTTAATAACCGTTCCGTTTGCCTCATACGAAGCCCAATACCAATTTCCTGCGGAAGGGGCGTAGTTGTTGCGCTTTTGCATGAGGTCTATGGTAAGGAGTGTTGTTCCGTCTTTATCATAATTTTCCATAACAATGATGGCCCCCTCGTTAGCCGTGTACTCTGAAACTCTGGCAATTCTATTAGGATACACCCTAACAAGCGGACCATGCGGAGGATCAGCTTCTTTTATGCCTTCAGTTTCATCGGTCAATCTCCATTCTGTATATGGATTTGTAACCGTAATGTACTGCCACAAAGTTGCTGCATCTGTCATCGGAGGCATTTCTCCTTGAGCAGGTCGAAACACTGAACATGCTGAAAACAAACATAACGAGCAGATGAAGCACACAAAAAGAATACTCTGTTTCATAGGACCCCTCCGAATTGTCGAATGATCTAAAAGTGGTATACACTATCCATTCTGCAATGTGTTTTATTACTTGTTGATTTTTGCTTTATAATTGCTATACAATGCATTCTTTTTTTCTAATATCCGGCGGCTAGAATGTTGCAGAAGCAAAATCGACCCCAAACTGCAATGCTTTTTCCAGCTCTTCACTATCCATACGCCAGTTTATACGAAGCCCTTCTCCTGTTACTGAAAATCCTGCATCAATAAGTTGCGCATTCAGCATTGATGTAGCCTCTCCACTCCATCCATATGAAGTAAACGCATTTGCTTTCTTATTCATAAATTTCAATCCACGAAATTCTTCTGTCAGTGCGGAAAGTGAAGCCAACGGCCCTTTATTAAATGTAGGTGACCCTAATAACACAGCTTTTGAACGAAACACTTCTGTCAGCACATCATTCTTATCAGCTTTTGCTGCATGGAATAGCTTCACCCGTGTCGCAGGACTATGCTGCTGTATCCCGCGCGCTATTGTCTCTGCGATACCCTTTGTAGAATTATACATTGTATCGTAGATAATTGTTATTTGGTCTTCCTGATACGCATCACACCACTGCAAATATCGCTCTATTATTTGTTCAGGGTTCTGCCGCCACAATACGCCATGGCTGGTTGCGATCATTTCAACAGGCAGGCCAGTAGCCAAAAAATCTTGAATACGGCTTTGTATTATTGCACTAAACGGTGTGAGAATGTTTGCAAAATACTTTATTGCCTCCTCATGTAATGTGCATTTTTCTGCTAAATCATTAAATAACAGCTCATGTGCGTAATGCTGCCCAAAGGCATCATTTGAAAAAAGAATATTATTGCCTGAAAGGTGGGTCATCATTGAATCAGGCCAGTGCACCATCGGCACAGGATGGAATGAAAACGTTTTTTTACCGAGAGACAGTGTATCGCCAGCCTCAACAGTCCGAAAATCCCAATCTTGATGATAGTGCCCATATATCGAACGGACCGCCTGCTTAGTGCAATAAATTGGAGTAGCAGGGATATGTTTCATAAGAACCGGTAACGCGCCGCTATGGTCCGGTTCTGCGTGATTACAGATGATGTAATCAATCGTATCCAAGTCCACCTCCAATGAAAGATTGTGGACAAACTCATCTGCATACGGTTCCCACACCGTATCAATTAAAGCGGTCTTTTCATCTTCGATTAAATAGGAGTTATAAGAAGTTCCCTTATGGGTAGAATATTCTTTTCCGTGTGCACTACGAATTTCCCAATCAACCTTTCCAACCCATGACACACTATCAGCTACTTTTTTACGCATAATCTCTCCTGCTTAGATACGGATGCAGGGAAGTGTAGCATGGTTGCCAACACGGTTAATTGATATTCAGTGACGGCCAACTCCTCACAAAAAAAGGCTGCCCTGAAAATTCAGGACAGCCTTGGGATACACTCAAAGGTAGTACGCAACGCGTCGCGTTACGTTCCTTGCAACTCACTATTTGTAAACAGCACCTGCAGCAGCACTTTTCACCATGCGGCTATAGCGTCTAAGCAATGGAGAAGTTACCTCTTTTTCAAGAGGCTTCCAGCCGTTCTTACGCTCTGTGATGGTTGCTTCATCAACAAGCAGGTTAAGCTTACGTTCCGGAATATTAATCTCAATTTTATCGCCTTCCTCAACAAAAGCGATCATACCGCCATCTGCTGCTTCAGGGGAAACATGACCGATTGCAGCACCACGGGTTCCGCCGGAGAAACGTCCGTCCGTAATCAAGGCAACATCTGCGCCAAGTCCAATTCCTGCGATGGCTGCTGTCGGTGACAACATTTCACGCATTCCCGGTCCGCCTTTCGGCCCTTCATAACGAATAACAACGGCATCGCCTTTGTTAATCTTTTGTCCCATGATGGCTTCGAAAGCCTCTTCTTCAGAGTTAAACACACGAGCGTTTGCAGTACGTACCATCATTTCCGGTGCAACAGCGGACTGTTTTACAACAGCACCTTCCGGGGCAAGAGAGCCGTACAGAATCGCAATCCCACCCTCTTCAGAGTATGGCTCTTCGATAGGGCGAATAACAGTCGGATCACAGTTAGCGGCATTCATTTCCGTCAGGTTTTCACCGAGAGTCTTGCCGGTTACAGTCATCACGTCCAAATTCAATGCGTCTTTCTTGCGAAGCTCAGAAAGCACAGCCGGAATACCGCCAGCTCTGTGGAGGTCCTGGATGTACTGGTCACCAGCAGGTGATAACTTGCAAAGGTTCGGAGTTTTCTTGCTGACTTTGTCAAAAAGTTCGAGAGAAATATCCAAATTTGCTTCACGGAAAACAGCTGGAAGATGCAACACGGTGTTTGTGGAACAACCAAGTGCCATGTCAGCTGCAATGGCGTTTGAAACAGAAGCTTCTGTAACAATGTCACGAGGTCGGATATTTTTCTCCAGAAGCTCCATAACTTTAAAGCCGGCAGTCTTAGCAAGACGAATTCGTGCAGCTGAGGTAGACGGTGTTGTACCGTTACCCGGCAATGCAAGACCGATTGTTTCAGAAAGGCAGTTCATAGAGTTTGCCGTAAACATACCGGCACAAGAGCCACAACCCGGACAAGCTGTTTCAGAAAGATCTTCAAGCTCATCTTCTGTCATTTTGCCAAGCTTAACCTGACCAACGCCTTCAAAAACGTTAATAAGGTCTGCTCCGCCTCCGCCTTTGGTCGTACCGGCCGCCATCGGGCCGCCACTTACGAGGACAGAAGGAACATTCATGCGCAACATGGCCATAAGCATACCCGGAACGGACTTGTCACAGTTCGGGATAAACACAAGCGCATCAAACGGATGAGCTGTTGCCATAATCTCAATGGAGTCGGCAATAATTTCACGACTAGGAAGCGAAAAACGCATTCCTTCGTGGTTCATGGCAAGCCCGTCACATACGGCAATAGCAGGGAACTCCATTGGAGTACCGCCTGCGGCACGGATTCCGGCTTTAACAGCGTTCGCGATGGTATCCAGATGAATATGACCGGGAACCACCTCGTTGGCTGCGTTAACAACACCCACAAGCGGGCGGGAAATTTCTTCACGTGTAAGCCCGAGAGCGTACAGCAAGGAGCGATGCGGCGCTTTTTCAAGACCGCCTGTCATTTTTTTACTACGCATAGTTAAGCTTCCTGTAGTGTTTCTGGTCAATCAAAAATATGAGCTGCCGCAACACGTGCAGCATTAATTACGAACAGCAACCCAGCTGCTGACACAACCGACAAGCATCGGAATAAGTATAAGCATCAGCGCTTGGTCTACAGGCAAAAAGTGAAGCTCCCAATAAAGCGGGGCAAAATTAAACGTGTCCTTCAAGTTCCACCAAGCTGCGTATAATCCGGCAACACCAAGAAGACCGCCGACACTGCCCAGCAGTGCTCCGCCGACCAACAATGGAGTTCGAATATACCAGTTTTTAGCACCCACCAGTTTGAGAATTTCAATTTCATCCTGTCTGCTGATGAGTGAAAGCTTCATCGTATTCCCGACAGCCATGGAAAGAATAAGCACTAAAAAGACAAGTACCGGTGCCATAAACGTGCTGGAAAGCTCCTGCCATGCACGGCTAACCTCATCTTTTAAACTGCTTGAACGAACGGAGCGCACATCGGGAAGTCCCTTCAGTGCGGCAAGGGTCGCCTTTTTCCAACTTGCCACATCACCGGAGCGATGCGCAAATTTTATAACCGCCGTATAGGGTAGCGGGCTGCTTTCTGCTTGAAGCAGCCCACGGCTTCCCCCCGGGAGTGTAGAACTCAAATCTTTAAGCGCCTGTTTGGGGGTATATGTTAAAACTTCTACAACCCCGTCCATGCCGCGCAAAGATCTCCACGCTGTCTTTACCCGCTCTGGCGAAGCATTTTCTTTCCAGTATATCTGAAAAGCCACTTCGCCCCGCGTTACCCGTAATTCATTGTCCAGATTCCCTACACCCAGCAACATTAATCCTGCCAGAAACGTTATGAACGTTACAGCCAGCAAGGTCATCAATTGCGCCCAAGGATGCAAAGCAATATCGCGAACACCTTGTCCCAACAGTTTGAAGAATACACGCATTATACATGCACCTCCGAAATTCCGTCAGAAAAGATCTCCGCTCCGCGCCAGTTAGCGGCAACAATCTTGCCATGCTCTAACCTAAGCTGACGAGCCTCTGGATGCATCCGCACAATATCGCTGCTGTGCGTCGCAAGAACCACGGTTGTTCCGTGCATGTGGAATTGTTTAAAAATTCCGATCATGCGCGCTGCCAGTTCTTCATCAAGGTTACCTGTCGGTTCATCCGCTAAAAGAATTTTTGGATTCACAACCACAGAACGGGCAACAGCTACACGCTGCTGCTCTCCGCCGGAAAGCTCTCCACACAGCATATTAATACGTGATTCAAGCCCCAAACCTCTCACAACCGCACGCACACGCCTATCAATGTGCACTTGATTCAGCCCTCGAACCTCAAGAGCCATAGCCACATTCTGATAAACAGTACGGTACGGCAGAATTTTAAAGTCCTGAAAAACAACACTCACCTGCCTGCGCAGGTCAGGAACTTTACGGGCGGGTAAAGCTCGTAAATTATACCCAGCTACCGTTACATTTCCCCGCATAACCGGAAGAGAGGCATACAACAGCCGTAAAAGCGTTGTTTTACCAGCACCGGATGAGCCAGTGAGAAAAAGAAATTCGCCCTTATCCAACGAAAAAGAGCAATTTTTCAATGCCCAATACGGTCCAAAGTTATGCGACAAGTTTGTAACGTTAAGCAAAGCACTCCTGCCTTGTAAAAAGCTGATGAACAGTTGTTGTATACAATTATGTAAAAATCAACAAAATTAACACGCGGACTGCACAGGTTACCCCCTCACTCCGTTATTTTCAAGGAATGACAGTCGGCTAGAACCATAGGAAACATGTACTTTTTCCCCTACAGCGCCCGCCAACTCTTCATTTGCGCAACACACTGTATCTTTTTGTGATTATGATACAAATAGAAACTCGTTTAGTATTTTTTATAAGTATACCGGCGAGATTCTGCTGAATGCATAAAAAAAAGGCTGCCCTTTTTCAAGGACAGCCTTTTCTCTTTCACAATACACACCGAAATACTACATAACGGTGCACTGACAAACATTACGCCAACAGACGCAATGAAAACACTACGCTTTACGATGCGGAGCGAGTTCAGCAAGGAAGTTAGGATCAACTTCAAAGCCAAGCTCAATTGCTTTGTCTACGTTTTCGATTGCTACATCGTAATCACCACGCTCAAGAGCTACGAGAGCGAGGTTGTTGTATGCAGGTGCAAACGCAGGGTATGCAGCAATAGCTTTTTTAGAAACTTTTTCACTGTCATCCAGTTCGCCGAGCATGTAGTGAGCAGAAGCAATAGTAGCCTGAGCCTGAACGAAATCAGGGTCCCATTTAAGGGCTTTCATAGCACATTTAATAGCTTCTTCTGCATTACCCTGCTGGAGGTGAACAAACGCCATGTTTGCCCAAGGCACAGGGAATTTAGCACGACACTGTGCAGCTTCTTTGTTGTACTGCATACAACCTTCAAGGTCGTTACGCTGCATGCAGATACCACCGAGCTGAACATATGCTTCAGCAAAGCGGCTGGAGTTACGGATACACTCGAGGAATGCTGCCTCTGCACCACTCCAGTCACGAGCAGAAAGAAGTGCTACACCAAGGTTGTAATGGTGGTTTGCACATTCTGGATTCTCATCAATCTCTTTACGCAAAAATGCAATATATTCTTCAATACTTGCGAATTCTTTAGTCGTCATGACTTATATGCCCTTCTTCAAGCAAGAGGTTGTAATACCAAACGCAGAAATCGAAAATGCCGCGGTACTTCTCATCCTTATTGACAATGCCGACAGCCGTTTCTAACGCGCCGCGACCGTAGTCGTTGGAATACTGGCCTCTATGAGACTGGAGAAACTCGCGAACGAGCTGCTGTGTGGTGCGTTTGGAAAGGTCCATACGCAATTCCATAGGATCGTTCGGTTTAGGGAACGGATCCCAGTTATCATATCCGATACGGTCAATGAACTTGCGACGGCGAGGCGCCATCTGCTCGTACATGAACCGCTTTTGTTCTTCTTCTTCCGGCGTCAATTCGTGATCAGCACCGGTTCGGTACATGCTCGCGGAAATACTCATTACGCACCCTTTTTCTTAGGTTCTTTAAGACCAAGGTACTCTTCGTCGTAGTTAGTAATAAGAGCCATTGACACAGGAACAAAAACACCCGGCAATTCTTTGTAGTTAGACTTGATTGCTTTACACAGATCAAGGCTGATTTTAGCAAGTCGATCCTGAATAATATCCAAAGATACAGTCGGGTACGGTTTGCCGGGTTCAAATTTTGAAAGCCCGCAAGTGTGTGCCTTGCCGCCGATATTGGTTGGAATACCGTACAGTCGGCATGTAATTGGACGAGCGTCGTACATGGTACATTTATCTTCACTGTTCAAAAGAGGACAGCGGATACGCTCTTTAGCCATCGCTTCAAGAAGTTCACGAGGCTCGGCACCTTTCATGGAGTCGCGGTACAATTGGCGCTTACGTTTGTAGATCTTACGGTCCGCTTCGCCGGCAGCCTCTACGATATTAGAGCGCTCTTCGCCAAACGGGAACTGTTCGAGAAATTTGTGATTTATGTACAACGCTTCAATCAGGCTTACATCAAACAATGCATGGCAACAGTCGCTGCAGCCGGAACCACAGTTAATACAGTCGCTGTGCATATCAGCTACACGATTAAAAACGGAATCTACTTCAGCAACAAGTGCTTCGTATTGTGCAAAAAATTCAGAAAAATCCAACTTCATCAGAAAACTCCCTACCCCCCGTAGACCCGTTAGGTGTCCCGATTCGGTAGCCTTTTTATAATCAATGATTGGAGCAATAAATTTCTAAGTAGTAGTGAAACAGGTACTGGCAACCTTGTACCTGTCTGCAACAAATCATTAGTAACGAAATGCCCAACTGGCAAGGGAAGAACGGCAGTAGAATAAAAAAATTTGCTTCGATGCGTTGAATACCAACGGTTGCAGTGGGAAGTAATTTTTTGCTCTGAAATATCACTGAACACAGTTAAAGGTTATATATGAGACGATTAGCCCGCCCATATATGAAACCGGACAGCGAGTGACCCCACTGTCCGGTTCAAAAATCAAAGCATGCGAAAAAACGCACGTGTTGAATTACATTTCTTCAACAGTGATTGCGTCTGCTTCACAAACTTCAACACAGGATTCACAACCGAGACATTCGTCTGCGTTTGCTGGCTCTGCTTTGCCGTCCTGCATTTCGAAAACTTCAACTGGACATACGTCTACGCATTCTGCGTCGCCAGTACATTTGTCTGTATCAACGGTAACATTGTAACCCATGGTAATCCTCCAGGTTTGATTTTGGTTCTCGATGAACCTGTAAGTAAAGCATCAACACCTAGCGACTAGGTTTGGTGCGTTAGTCTCATCGAAACCTGCAATTAGCCCTGACCTGTCTTCAGTGTCAAGACCTGAAAGACATTATCTTTGAGCTTTGCAGCATTTTTTGCGTGCATATCACACGCTAATTAATTTTTCCAGTAATCATAACACTATATATCCATACGTACGCGGTAGCCTTTACCGTCTCTTGCGACAAACAAAATCAGTGAAGAGTCCAGTCTGTGGGTAAAGAAAGCCTGATAGAGTATCTTCATACTGGTTATCTTCCGTCCGCTTACGTTCACAAGCAAGTCACCACGCTGCAAGCCCAGCTTCGCAGCAGGGCTTCCCTGCCGTACAGATTCTACGACTAAATAGGTTTTACCTTTGCGAAGCGTCATACCCCATCGCGCCTGTATCTGCTGTACTGCAAGCGCTTCTGTATACGGCACAGTTCGCACTTGAACAGTTTTTTCTGTGCCGTCACGCATCAGAGTAATCGAACCGACTTCACCCTTAGTCATATTCTTTAATAACTGAACGTAATGCCGATGGTCTGTCACCAAGTTGTCATTTACTTTAATTATTGTGTCACCGGATGTAATTCCTGCTTTTGCAGCAGGAGTACCATCATAAACGGCTGTAACAAGAAGCCCTTTTGTTGAAGACAAACGTAGCCATGCAGCAGTATTTTCATCAAGATTCTGTCCAGCAATCCCAAACCATACAGGAACAATATGGCCGGACTCCAACAACTCCGTTACGGCTCTGCGCGCTTTATCAATAGGAATGGAGAAACCGATATTCGCAGCTTGGCGCAACATGGCTGTATTAATTCCAACAAGCTCCCCAGCAAGGTTGATTAGCGGCCCGCCACTGTTGCCGGGGTTAATTGCGGCATCAATTTGAATTAAATCTGTAATGGTTGATCGATCTGTTTTGATAGAACGATCAAGCGCAGAAACAACTCCTGTTGTCACTGTATGGCTGAACCCTAAAGGGTTCCCGATAGCGATTACGGTCTCCCCCGGCATAAGGTCATCAGACTGTCCCATAGGTAATGCCGGAAGATTTGAAGCCTTATCCAATTTCAAAACCGCAAGGTCGAAATCCGGATCAGACCCGATTAATGAAGCCGTAAATGTACGACCATCAAGAAGCGTAACATTAATCTGCGCTGCTCCCTGAATAACGTGAGCGTTCGTCAGCACAATAGCTTTTTTTGAATCAATAATAACGCCAGAACCCAGCGTTTGTTCTTTTACTCTGCGACGCCCTTGTCCCCGCTGGAAAAATTCATCAAGTAACGGGTTACGCGGTAGTAAATGGGCAAACGGGTTTACCGCACGTTCAACAATCCTATCTGTACTGATACTTACAACTGCCGGAGCAGCCTTCTGCACAGCTGTCACTACAGGAGTTATGCGAACACTCCCCTGACTTTGTAATTTTTCATAGTTATTCTGAGCGAATGCCATGCTTGAACTAAGCATGATAACAAGGAATATTGCGAAGATTCGGCGCATCAGATACCTTTACCCTGTTCTTGTGGTTAATATGTAGACTGGCGTTCAGATAACTCAGACTGTAAATATGTCTGCCTTAAAAAGCTATAGCCAGCACGAATAAAGTCAACACAACAGAATGTTCCGGCTTATCATTCCATCAATTCAGGAGATTGCATGAAGACCTCTTTACCGGATTGCGATTTTGCGGGTGAAGGTGTTTGCACCTACGAGAACACCGCAGAAAACGAAGCTCTGCTGCGCGATCTTCTTCAAAAAATCAAGCCGGTTTCCACCACGCTTTGCCAAGCGGCAAACCACCGTCTTGATAATCTGACCAAGCCCATCGGCAGCCTCGGCAAGTTAGAAGAACTTGCCGTACGCATGTGCTGCATTCAAAACAAGACACTCGGCATCAGCGCTGACCCACTCAGGATATACGCCATCGCAGGCGACCACGGAGTAAATGAAGAAGGGGTTTCAGCGTTCACGCAGGATGTAACACGGCAGATGGTTCAAAATTTCTGCGACGGCGGAGCAGGTATTAATGTTCTTGCAGACACTGCGGGGGCAGAGCTTTGCGTTGTTGATCTAGCTTCTAAAGGTGGAGGTTACCCGAACCATCCATCGTTACTTCAATGCAAAATAGCTCAGGGCACACACAATATCGCCAAAGCACCCGCCATGAGCCGGGAGATGTGTTTACGCGCAATACTTATCGGTGCAGAGCTCGCCAACAAAGCACAAGCTGAAGGCTTTCCGGCAATAGGCACCGGAGAAATGGGCGTTTCAAACACTACCCCGTCTACCGCGCTCTACTGCGCGTATCTCAACCTTCTTCCTAAAGATATTACCGGTGCAGGGGGTGGGCTTGACCAAGAGGGCATCTCTAGAAAAACTCGCGTCATAGAGCGGGCGTTATCTCTTCACTCGGAAACCATCAGTGGTGGAGATCCAATAAACATTTTGGCCTCACTGGGTGGCTACGAAATTGCCGCCCTTGCCGGACTTATCCTTGGTGGAGCAGCCAACAATCAACTTGTTCTTCTCGATGGCTTCATTGCTACAGCAGCGTACACAGCAGCGTGGAAGCTCTGCCCAACCGTCAAAGATTACACGTTTTTCTCTCATGCATCAGCAGAAGCCGGACACAAGCAAATTCTCGCTAAATTGCAAATTGATCCATTGCATGATCTAGGGCTGAGGCTTGGTGAGGGGAGCGGCGTTCCTCTTGCTCTCTTCCTCATGCGCTGCGCTTGCAACACCTACAACCAAATGACAACCTACAGCGATACCGAAGTCGATCCTCCCGATAATTTATAGGGTAAAAATATGTTGCCTTCGGCGAGGAGGGCTCTGCCCCTCCACCCCGCGAGAGGAAGCTCCTCTCGACTCGCATTACACAAAACGCCTGTTGGTTGCGTACTGCCTCAGTAACGCAAACAACAGGCGGTTCTTTTTCATAGCAGAATACTGCACCACTTACGGGGGGTGCAGGGGGAATCATTTCCCCTGCCCGTCGGAGACAAAAATATTTTGGGTTAGCTATTTTTTAACAACCATTGCCTGCCATAAGCGGCCTGACCAAGAGAAATACAGCCATCATTCGGTGGCAGCTGCGTATGCTGAATCACAGATAAGCCTCGCCTTGAAAGCTCCTCAGGCAAATTAGTCCCCACAGTAAAACTCTGCATCACTCCACCTGAGAGTGCGATGGTATCTATCCCTGATTCTTGAGCAGCGAGCATAACAAGCTCTGCACAGCCTTGAATCAATCCAAGATGAAATTTTCGAGCAATGGTTCCTACGGACTCACCTTTCAACCAACCTTCGTAGCACTGTAAGAAAAGCGCCACGCTATCAAGCTCCCAAAGCTCTCCCTCTTTTCGTATTGGACAGTCGTAGGAGTCAGTAACGTGCATATCTTGTGCATCTTCAAGCAGGATAGCTGCCTCTCCTTCATATGTGACAGTATGGCAGATGCCGAGCATGGCCGACACTGCATCAAATAATCGTCCGCAGGAGGAAGTGAGCGGTGTGTTGATATTTCGTTCTAGCAGTTGAGGAAGAAATTGCGCTTGTTGTTTGAATGAAGTCAGCCATGTCCACTCTTGTGAAGGCTCTGTGATACCTGCATTCCAAAGGATACCCTGAGCAATGCGCCAAGGTTCATGAATTGCAGTTTCACCACCCGGAAGCGGGATATGTGCAAACCGCCCGACACGGCGATGTTCCAAAGACGCATTATCCACATACAGCAGCTCGCCGCCCCAGATTGTTCCGTCATCACCATAGCCTGTACCATCCAAGGCTAAACCAAGCGCTGTTCCTTCGAACTTGTTTTCAGCAAGGACACTGTAAATATGTGCAGCATGGTGCTGCAAACCAATCACAGGAACATCATGTTTCTTCCCATATTCACGGGCAAAACGCGTTGTCATGTAATCAGGATGTAGATCATGAACGACTGCTTCAACTTCTACCTCTAAAATTTCAGGTAAGAATTCAGCAATCTCTTCATAGAAGGAGTAGACCTCCAAATTCTGCATGTCTCCAATATGTTGAGAAACAAAGGCTTCGTTATCTCGAGTAAAGCACAATGTATTCTTCAACTCTGGCCCTACACCGAGTACAGAAGGTGCTTTTTCCGCCATAAATACCGGTCTCGGGGCAAAACCTCTTGCACGCCGGAAAAATTGCGATTTATCTGTATCCTTTTGAACACGGACAACTGAATCATCAACACGAACCAGAATATCGCGGTTATGCAGTAAAAAAACGTCAGCTAAACCATGGAGTCGTTTCAATGCCTCGCGGTTGCCCAATGCGATAGGTTCGCTGCTCATGTTACCAGAAGTCATAACAAGTACTGGCAACCCATTTGCTTTCTGTGCGAAATATTTAAATAGAATATGATGTAGTGGTGTGTACGGAAGCATTATCCCGACATATTGAGTTCCGGGGTTCAGCGACTCTGCGATATTTGCGTTTCCACGCTGCTTACACAAAACGATAGGACGCTCTTTCGTAAGAAGCAGCTTCTCTTCTTCCTCGGATATCTCTGCAATTGCTCGAGCGGTTTCGATATCTCGCGCCATTACAGCAAGCGGTTTTCCCCAACGGTTCTTACGAGTGCGAAGCGTTTCAATAGCACGCTGTCCCTCGTTTCCCATTGCCATACAGACCAAGTGGAATCCGCCAAGTCCTTTGACCGCGGCAATATTACCAGCTGCCAACGCTTCAGCAGTATCAACAATTGCTTCTGTTCCTCTGCATACTTCTATGCCGTCGTTCTTTGTAAACCAGACATAAGGACCACAGACATCACACGCATTTGGCTGTGCATGAAATCGTCTGTCCAACGGATCTTCATACTCTGTTTTACACTGAGGACATAACGGAAAACAGGCCATTGAGGTTTTGGCTCTGTCGTAAGGGATGGATTTTGTGATGGTATACCGTGGACCGCAGTTGGTGCAGTTAGTGAAGGGATATTCAAATCGTCGATTATCTGGATCAGACATATCGCGCAGACAATCATCGCACGTGGCAACATCGGCACTGATGAGAACACGATTACCTTTCCTGCCCTCACTTGCCAAAATTGTAAATTCTTTTTCGCCATCAACTGAAGGAAGATCTTCCTCTGTTTTCGAGGTCACCTCGGCCAGTGGCGGCAGTTTGTCTACTAAGTCAAAAGCAAAACCAGCGAGTGCCTTCTCATCGCCCTGCACTTCAATGAATACCCCATCTGAAGTATTACTGACAGTGCCAGTCACCTTGTTATCCAAGGCAATTCTGTACACAAACGGACGAAATCCAACACCCTGAACCTGACCAGTAATGATATAGCGCTTGCGGCGTGCATGATGAGTCATGCAAAACCATACCGCAAATACCACACAGAGAAAAGAGAATGCGCTACGCAAATATAATGATTACAATTTTGCGAAAATAAACACCGTTAATAACTTGTTACAATAATTTATTATAGTATTACCTACGCCACTCTAATTCATAGATAAACTGTATTCATAGCCTCTGAACACTTGAATATTCTTGGAACGTCGGCTACCTGTAAGGCTAATTTGAACAATTTTGTAGTATGGAGAGACCATGGCGACTGAAAAATTAGGAAATCGCATTCGCAAGTTCAGGGAAGAGCGCGGCTTAAGCCGAGCAGAACTTGCTGAACAGGCAGATTTAACTGAATTATTTGTAACTGCATTGGAAGAAGAGGATTTATACCCTTCCATCGCGCCGTTACAAAAGATTGCCCGTGCTTTAGGCGTACGTCTCGGCACATTTATGGATGACGAAATTTCTGTTGATCCGCTTATTGTACGTAAGTCCTGCCGCGAAGCAGACCTTACCATGCAGAAAGCCGGTGATAAAAGCCCTAGCTTCCTGTTCCATTCTCTGGGTAAAGGCAAAACTGACCGTAATATGGAACCTTTCTTCATTCATATTACACCGGAATCAGAAGAAAACCGTAAAATCTCTTCCCATCAGGGTGAAGAATTTATCGTTGTTACTTCCGGCAAGCTGCTTATCCGTTACGGAAAAGAAGAACACATCCTTGAAGCAGGCGACAGTGCTTACTTCAACTCCATTGTTCCGCATTACGTAGGTGCGGCAGATGGTGAAGAAGCTGAAATCTACGCAGTAATCTACTACCCTGACTAGGAAATTCCATGCAAGCATTCGAACTTCGCGAAAAGACCCTTGGTCAGATTCTTGATGAAACAGTTGCAGCGTATCCGGACAATGATGCCGTTGTATACGTAGACCGTGACTACCGTCAGACTTACAAAGAATTTGGCAAGGTGGTTGATGATCTGGCGCAAGGGCTTATGGCTCTTGGTGTCCAGCGGGGCGAAAAAGTTGCCGTATGGGCAACAAACGTTCCTTATTGGGTTGCACTACAGTTTGCCACAGCAAAAATTGGTGCCATCCTTCTAACTGTGAATACCAACTACCGTAAAAGCGAACTAGAATACCTGCTATCTCAGTCTGAATGCGAAAACCTGTTCATTATGGACGGCTACCGCGACCACGACTTTGTTCAGACTATTTACGATATGATTCCGGAATTACGCACACAGTCCCGCGGCAAGCTCAATGTAGACAAGCTTCCGTCCCTGAAGCGTGTCATGTTCCTTGGTGTGGAAAAACACCGCGGTATGTACTCTATTCCGGAAATCATGGCGATGAAAGCAATGGTATCTGATGAAGAGTATAAAGAACGGCAGGACACCCTATCTCCATACGATGTTGTGAACATGCAGTACACTTCCGGTACTACAGGGTTCCCTAAAGGGGTTATGCTTACTCACGTCGGTATCGGGCTTAACGGATACTGGATCGGTAAAAACCAGAACTTTACAAACAAAGACAGATTATGTCTGCCTGTACCGCTGTTCCACTGCTTTGGTTGCGTACTCGGCGTCCTTGCCGCCGTAAACCATGGTGCAGCACTTGTTATTCTGGAAAACTTCTCTCCTGTTCATATCATGGCTTCAGTGGATCAGGAGCGTTGTACAGCGTTGTACGGCGTACCGACTATGTTCCTTGCTGTGCTTGAGCATAAAATGTTCAGCAAATTTGACTACTCTTCATTACGCACCGGCATCATGGCTGGTTCCATTTGTCCGGAGCCACTTATGAAACGTGTTATTGAAGATATGAACATGACTGAAGTTACAATCTGCTACGGCCTCACCGAAGGCTCTCCGGTAATGACTCAGACATTGCCGCACGACAGTTTCGAACGTCGCACGCAGAGTGTCGGCAAAAAAATGCCGGGTATTGAAGTACGTATTCTTGATCCTGAAACCGGCGAAGAATGCCCGCGTGGCACTCAGGGTGAAGTTGTCTGCCGTGGCTACAACGTCATGAAAGGCTACTACGCAATGCCGGAAGCTACCGCAGCTGCCATTGATGAAGAAAAATGGCTGCACTCCGGTGACCTTGGTGTCATGGATGAAGACGGCTATGTTGTCATCACCGGCCGCATCAAAGATATGATCATCCGCGGTGGTGAGAACATTTACCCGCGTGAAATTGAAGAATTCCTGTACGGAATGGACGGCGTTCATGATGTACAGGTTGTGGGTGTTCCAAGCCGCAAATACGGTGAAGAAGTTGCTGCCTTTATTATCAATAAAGAAGGATACGACCTTGCACCGGAAGATGTACGTGACTACTGCCGCGGTAAAATTGCATGGCACAAAGTTCCACGTTACATCGCCTTTGTAGAAGAATATCCAATGACAGCCTCTGGTAAAATCCAGAAATTCAAACTTCGTGACGATTACGAAAAGTACTTCGAAGTTCGCTAAGACTACATAAGAAAAGGGAGGAGCAAATGCTCCTCCCTTTTTATTTATTTTCAGAAATCATTACCCACCAAGTCGGCGGCAGCAAACACTTTAGCTTTCGTCAGCAGCGACAGCATCGCGAGTACGGCATACACCGCAAATACCAGCTGATGTCGGGTACCCACACCGTTCACAAGGAACAGGTTTTGTTCCTTCAGCTTGTTCAAACTGACGGAAAGGTTCACGCCCATGTGCCAGAAATGCTGTATAGAATGCGAGCTTACGACCAGGCATTTCTTCTTCCAGCTGGTTCCACAACTTTTTGTACGCGGTGGAAGTAGCTCCCGGAGAATACGGACACGGTGCGTAATGGTATTCCAGCCCGTTCAAAAATGCGTAGTTCGCATTTTCAAATTCTGTAAGACGATACAGTGGACGGACTTTGCGTGAAAAGCCGTTATCAGCTTCAAGAAGCGGTCCCTGATCACTCAGGTGAGGGATATCCCAACGCAATGTATTTGAAAAAAGACGTGCAATTTCGTCATCAAGGTTGTGCCCTGTTGCAAGCGCAGTAAACCCTTCATCCATTGCAACTTTGTTGAAGAAGTAGCGCTTAATACGACCACATGCGGAACATACGGAACGGGAAAGCACTTTCTTTACGCGCGGAATCTGAAGTCCCTCTTCTTCCATCTCTTTCACAATCAACGGAATATCGTGGGCAGCACAAAAGCGTTCAACAACACCGCGTGCAGCGGCTGAACTTTCTGGAATTGCTAAATCGATATGCAAACCGTGCACTTTGTAGCCAAGCTTTTTAAGTACAAGCGCACAGGCCAGAGAATCCTTGCCACCTGAAAGTGCAACAAGAATCTTATCTTCAAATGTAAACAGCTTTTGACGACGAATACTGCGCTCAACAGAACGCTCATAAAATGCCATGAAACAGTCAGAGCAAAAGCCGGTATTATGACTTGGGAGTGAGACAACGGCAGTTGCCTTACATACTTTACATTTCATTCTGAGTTTTCCTTATCGATAGATGCGGCGCCTTGGATAGTCGACACCGGAGCATAACATCAAAAAATCCGGTACAAAGGTACCGATGAGACTCGTTAACCGCTTGAAACAACAGTGCGAACGATAATTTCATCGCCATGCGATAATTTTCTGTCTGAGGTAAGTAATTCGTTGTTACGAATCACGAGCACTGTTGTCGGGCTTGCTTTGACAATGTTCAAAAGCTGACGCACTGAGCGAGCCTTTACTGTACGAGTTTCATTTTGCGGCTGGAGCGTAACAGTAACTCCGTACGGTCTCGTATAAACAACCTTTTCTTCTGGCATTTTGTATATCCAACTCTATAAATTATTGAAAAGCTACTGTCTCTTTTGAGCCGAGGCAGTAGTTTGCATCATACCTACGGGGGTCGTGCAACCGTCACCGTAATCGCTACAGTTGTGCAACACAGTTACTCGACAGCCCGTGCATACTTTACTCATTTTTTACAGCATGACAAGAAACAGAAAAGTAAATGGTCGCTAATCTATAGGTGCAAGACCACAAACAATACATACTCTATAATATCGGGTAATTAATCGGTAAACAGTGATCACATCTATTTTCAGCAAAAAACATGCGTTATTGCCAAGCTTGTACATTCTAATGAAGGGGTTACGAATGTCGTTGCATTTGTTTTCAGTGTATGCCAAGTATACGCGGTATTATTTGAAGGAACGCTTTTTCATTTTCAACATCTGTATATAACCAACCCCGCAATGTTTTAATCATTGCGCAATCAGCCTCTACGCGAGATTACCTTGTAGAGAATTGTTCTTTTTTTCCGTTTTGGGGGAGAATGATATGGCTGATAAAAAAGTACTGATTGTGGATGATGAAGAGAATATCCGGCTGTTATATAAAGACGCGTTCGAAGAGGACGGGTACGCCGTGGCACTTTCTGACGGGACTGAACCTATTCTGGAAGTTCTCAGTAAAGAGAAACCTGATGTGGTAATACTCGATATCCGGCTGAATCAAAAACTGACCGGTTTGGATCTGCTACAAGATATCCGCACCATGAATTCAACGTTACCTGTTATATTAAGTACAGCGTACGACAGCTTTCAACATGATATGAAGTCAATTGCCGCAGACTATTACGTCGTTAAATCGGTGGATTTGACAGAATTGAAAGCGAAGGTTGCAAGTTTTTTCGAATAGCATTATTTTTTCTTTTCGAACTAAAAAGGACACGCCCTAGAGCGTGCCCTTTTTGAGATATTGTCTCTTGAAGGGGGTCATCCTTCAGGGACTTGCTGAAAGAGCTGGTCACTCTTCAGCATCAGGATAATGTGTGTAGCGGCCCTGTTTTTTAAGCGGAATGGGGCCGCCGCATGTCCGGAGTCGAATCCAAACGTATCTCCCTGAGCATATGGATGGCTGATTTTCCCGAGGGGTAGTTTCAGGTTTCTACCAACCCGCCAATATGCTTTCTTTTTTCCTACCACATCGTCGACAGACCTCAAGTCCTTTTAGCGTTATTTCATGAAAAATAATCAATCTAAGCCTATCTAACGCGTTCTAATTACAATATAATTTAATTCTAACATTTTGACTTACTCTAAATAGAGTTCCACTTCACCCTGCATTGCTGTCGTCATTGTTTGTATACCTCTTCGGTGCAACTCATCCATAACAACCGGTGAAGGAAACTTAAATTTATTCAAAAATCCGCACGACGCCACGGCAATTTTCGGCGTAACTGCATCATAAAGTTCCGGAGAAAAACTTGATGCAGATCCATGGTGCGGGAGAATAAGCACATCCGCCTTCAACTCTGCATTTGACCGGAGCAACTCCTCTATCCCCTTCACTTCAATATCGCCTGTAAGAAGTGCCAATCCTTTTCTTTTTTTGCCATCAACGTGAACAAGGCGAAGCACGAGCGATTTGTTGTTTCCAGCAAGTTGAGATTGTTTGGGTGGATGCAGTACCTCCACTTCAAGGGAATCAGAAATAATGAGTACATCTCCGGCAACCAAAATCTGTTTCTCTAATCCGGCTTTTTTCAGTGCGGCAGCAAGCTGTGTTTTATTCCAGCCATGAGGCTCAGCATCTGTTGCAAAATACCCTTTCACGTCCGCATATGCGAGTGGATGAAACAACCCACGAATATGATCGGTATCAGGATGCGTTGCCATAACCCATTGTACAGAAGCGTCATGTTGTCGTGTAAGGCACGGAACAACCAGCGCACGGCCGACATCAAAAGAACGAGATGAAAACCCGCCACCGTCAATAAGCATGCGTTTATCGTCAGGGAACGTAAGTAGCAAAGACTGTCCCTGTCCCACATCCAACACATTCAGCGTAGTTCGCTGCTCCAGGTGGTATGCGTGCAGTGCATCAGGCAAAAACAACAACAAAACAAAACCGGAAAGAGCAAGGCGGGCAGCCCAATGCGCCCAATGCGAAAGACCGCATCGTTTATCACAAGCTGCAAAAGCACTCCCCCCACTCCCTTGTGCTTTTTGAGACTCCATCTCACGCAGCACAACGGATGACGCCGGCTCAGTTTCTCGCTCTATGTCACTCCCTACTAAAGGCAGTCCAACAGCAGTAAACAGCTTATTTTCCCATGTAGGAGCACCTTCACTCAGTGAGGAGTACATCAGCGTTAAAACAGCTTTTCCTTCAATGCTCCACCAAACCAATGCAGACACAATACAACCGTACCATGCGAAAATCTCAACCCAATGCGGGCGCTCCATTATGAGAGGGGTTAAAAAACCTGCCTTATCCATATCGTCCAAAAAAGCGAATAATGCCGCAATAGGTGTAGCGGCTACAGTGAATATAGCTTCTGTAACTGGCAAGAATACTGGGAGTGCCATTGTAAGACATCCTGCAGCTAACCCGCACAACAACAGCGGCATAATAACCATACCGAGCAGCGGAAGCCAGATCACATTCAGAATGTTCCATAAGGATAATTCGTTAAAGTTCCAGACAGTGACTGGATACAAGACAAGCTGAATAGAAATTGAGATAAACAGAATATCAAAAGCTGAACGCTTAATTCTCTGGAAAAAAGTATCCTTCTCAGGCAACAACGCCTCTCTCGCAACGCTAAGCAACGGTAAGGCAACGATCATAGCGACAATGGCCAAAGCAGAAAGCTGAAGGCGCAAATCAAAAACAATAAGCGGGTCAACAACAGTCATGATTGCAAGTGCCCAGAACAAGCCGTCCATAAAGACCCGCGGCCTGTTAAAGAGCATCAGCACACACCAGCACGCAAGCATTATAAAAGCCCGTTCAAGGGAAGGCGAACCACCGCCAATCCAGACATACAGCCCTGCGGCAGGAAGGACTGTCAGCGCAATAAGCTTTGACCGACTCAGGTGTTCAAAAATCCGTCCGTTACGGACGCAGAGCGAACATAAGACTGAGATAAGTAACGAAACAATCGCCAAATGCATGCCCGAAAGAGCAAAAGAATGGGACAATGACGCACGAGAAAGCTGTCCATAGCGCTTGCTTGAAAAGCTATATTTATCCCCGAAAACTAACGCAGGAATAACCCTGAAGGCATCGCTTGTGGCTTTTTTTCCAAAAACAGCGGCAAGAGAATGAAACACCTCTGAGTGCGCTAACTCGTCCACCTGCTGCGAAACAGAAAAACGGATCTTCTCACGCCACAGTGTCCAAAAGGCTACATCCCCTGAACGCGAAGGAATTGCTTTATCCCCCCATGTGTACATTCGCCAAAAGACACCTCTGTTTTGCCAGTAATCGCCGCTGTTCCATAAACTTTTATTACGAAAACCCACAATCGGCACCAGCTTGGCTCGAAGAGTAATGGTTTCTCCGACCATTGGGCGCAGACGTGAAATATTCGAAACCGAAGGCTCCTCAGAATTCAGCCCTCCCGTTTCATCTTCAGAAGCACGTTTCTGCTGCTTTTTCCATGCATCCTTCCTGTTAGCCCAAGTCCAGACAACATCGCCTGAAACAGGTGTTTTCACTCCATCATACGTGTAGCTTGCATCTGAAAGAATAAACTTAATCCGCCTGTCCGGTGAAGTCTGCACTTCACGTATGGTACCGGTGACCTGTGTGTACTCTTTTTCCAACACAAATTGCGGTAAGGTTTCAGACTTTGTTATATCAAACGGACGATCAGAGAGTGCTGTTGACCCGACCTGTAATCCGAGCACAAAGACAGCAAAAACAACACAAAGTCTCACAACACCCTGTGTTGCTGAAATGATTGGTGAAGAGACCCCTTCTTCTGGAATTTGACGGGCAAGAAGACGTGTAAGTACGTAGAAAAAGACAATTGCCCCGAGAGCAGCAAGAGAGGGAAGGAAATAACGTGCTCCCCATAATCCGGCAGCCCAGGCAATAAAATACCAATGCCATACGAGTAAGGAGGGATATGAGACTGAGTCGTGTGGTGCAGTACCTTCCATTTTCCGAAAATCCCCCATCAAGAGCAGCTCTGAAGATTAATTACAAAATTGTGATTAACGGTAATTCAAATAAACGTACTTTACAACAGACTGTTCTTGTCCACATACAATTGAAGATAGTACAGAAAAGAAAAAACAACGTGCGGCCTTCTCAGCATAGAGTTTTGCCACAGTATATCACAATAAAAAAAGACTGCCCCCAAAGGGACAGCCTCTTATTTTTATCAAAAGGACAGAACAGTTCGCCAAGCTTCAACAAACTCAGCTGTCATACTCGTATCCTACTTGCTCTGAAGACCTAATTTACCGGCGATAGTCTTAGCTGCTGCTTCTGTGAAAGCTTCAGGAGCCAACTCTGCTTTTGCAGATTCTTCGATAACCAGCTCAGGAGCATTAGCAAGAGAAGTATCCGGATTAACTCCGAACTCCGCAGGGAAGCTGTTACTGAAGTACATATCCTGAAAACCGGAGAACTTCAGTGCGTGTGCTGTTGCATCAAGGATTGCAAATTCATCGTCAGCAATAAGTCCGAGTTCTTTTGCACGCTTGAGACCTGCGTAACACTCACCGCCCTGAGTACAAGCGATGTGTCCGTTCATGTTTGCTTCAATCATAGAATCCATGATGGACTGTTCTGTTACCTGAAGCACCTGGAAAGCACCCTTGCCGCCAATTGCTTCGAACTGCTCTGCAAAGTGCTTAACACGTGGGAACGACACCGGGTTACCAATCATTGCAGCCTGTGCAACAGACGGTGTTACCGCAACCGGCTTGTATTCACGTTTAGCAGGATCTTCCACGCTGTAGTACTGGTACACAGGGTCTGCATGATGAGACTGCACACCGAACACGCGAGGAAGTTCGTTGATAATGCCAAGACGATGCAACTTAAGGAAACCACCCATAACAGCAGTAATGTTGCCCGCGTTACCGACAGGTACGAAGACACATTTGCCCTTGAGATCCCAGTCACACCACTGCGCAATTTCAAATGCGTAGGATTCCTGACCAAGAATACGCCAGCTGTTTTTAGAGTTCAGCAACGCAACACGGTAGTTTTCTGCAAGGTTTTCTACAACCTTCATGCAGTCATCAAAAACGCCCGGAATTTCCATTACAGTCGCACCGGAGCCCAAAGGCTGTGACAACTGCTGCGGAGTTACTTTGCCATGCGGCAACAACACCACAGACTTAAGTGGAGAACCGATATGGGAGGCGTACAAAGCTGCTGCCGCGGATGTGTCACCCGTGGAAGCACAGACAGTCAGTACTTCATCCCAACCATGTTTACGTACGAGCGCTTTAAGATAGGCAAACGCACATGCCATGCCGCGGTCTTTAAAAGACGCACTCGGGTTCTGACCGTCGTTTTTGAACGCAAAACGAATGCCTGTCTTTTCAGCAAGGTGATCGTTCGCTTCAACAATCGGGGTATTACCTTCGCCAAGGTAAACAATATCTTCTTCTTCAAGAACAGGAGCCATCAACTCGTAAAAACGGAAGATGCCGCGAAGCGCGGTGTTCTTGGAAGCAGCACGGGTGTCGAACAGTTCACGCCATTCTTCACCGGTACGTTCGGAAAGTTTGTCGAAATCAAGGTTGTCGAGCAGGAATACGCCGCCACACTCAGGGCAAGTGTACAGCAGTTCTTCAATGCCGAATCGTTTTCCACAACCAAGACAGTAGTATTCCATCTCTCCCCGATATTCGGGGAACACTGATGCGTTTTTCATTATGCTTGTTCCTCGTGCTTCTTCTTAAGCCACGATTTTTCTTCACCGCGTGCAAGGCGGCCGATGTTTTCTCTATGAGTCCAGAATACGAGTGCAAGCACTACGAGAGCCAGAGGAATAAATGACCAATGGCCGGACAGGAACAGGAATATAGGCAGGGTTACCACAAGTGTGAGTGACCCCATAGACACATAACCGGAGCGCCAGATAACAAACGCACTGGCGATGCAGCTAAAAAGCATAGGGAAAAATGCCAGCGGTACGAATACGCCAACGGTTGTTGCAACAGCTTTGCC
This sequence comes from Halodesulfovibrio sp., assembly GCF_015482765.1. Lineage (GTDB taxonomy): Bacteria > Desulfobacterota > Desulfovibrionia > Desulfovibrionales > Desulfovibrionaceae > Halodesulfovibrio. The sequence goes on along the minus strand of NZ_JADMLB010000017.1, from coordinate 106,227 downwards.
GCCCTCAAAACCGAGGAAACAGGAACGGACGTGTCCCATAAGCGCAGCAAGTGCAACCAGACTTAAAAATAACCAGTTGTGGCTGATGGTAAACGCAATTGCTACCGGAATAGCGCCTTTAAGAAGGTCACATGCCAATGTTGCAACGCCGTATTTAAAGCCACACAGACGCGCTACGTTGGTTGCACCAACGTTTTTACTGCCGTCGAGACGTGGATCAATTCCGCAGGTAGCTTTAGCGATAAGCAGACCAAACGGAACGGAACCCATAACATACGCCATACCAAGCCAGAGAAGTTTTGCCAGCATGTTCACTCTCCTTGCGATAGCTCATCAAAACCCGCTTGCGGTATCTACAGTTGTGCGTAACCGCAAAGCAAGATGTTAACTTTCCATAGCATCCAGAATTTGGATTTCGTTATTCAAAGGGTGAACCTTACCGATGCGAACCATAAAATGTTGCCCCGGATTCACCTTATCGCCAAATGACTTACGTCTGCCACGTACAAAAATTTGCTCATTCGGTAAAGAAACCGTTACGAATGCATCGTTTTCTTCCGTAACAATAGCTTCACGCCAAACTTTGTCCCCCTGCTGCTTAAAGTACAGCAGCTTCCAATAGCGCGGGCGGAAACGCTGAATCTGCCCTACAGAGTCAAGACGGGCGTTAAGCAAAGGAAGCATTGTCGTTACTTCTTCGCTGGACCACTGCGCCTCACCTGTAGCAGTATAGTGTATTACTTGAGCTACGTTGACAAGGTCAGGGTATCGTCTGAGCGGTGAAGTAATCGGACTGTATGCATCCACCCCGATACCTCTATGCGGGCGCGGGGTGATCTCCAGAATAGCAGAAGACAGCGCTTTAACAACACGTGCAATGTCATGCGGAGCGCTCCAAATCCCTACATACTCTTTAGGTACAGCCACATCCTGCGTTCTATGAAGCAGTGTTACGCCATGTTCTTTAGCCCACAACGCGATACCTGAGTTCGCAAGAATCATCATCTCGCTCACAAGTTTCATAGCCTTTGGTGTATCTTCTGCAGGATGAATCTCTACCTTGGTATCGCTTCCTTCTCCGGAAAGTTTAACCTTTGGATCATTCCGCTCGATTATGACAGCACCATTGGCAATACGCTGTTCTTGAAGTTTGTCACTTAATTCTGCACCAAGGGTAATCTGCTCTGCAAATGCAGCAGCAGGAGTTCCCTCTCCGCCGCCATTAATCACGGCTTCTGAGTCGATATAAGTCAAGTTCGCTGCAAGGTTTACCCATACAGGAACAGGCGTGCAGCGTTCCAATTCGCCGGTGCTGCTGCATTCCATATCAAGAATAAGTGACGGGCGGTCTTCATTTGCATGAAGACTGAAGAAATCTGTTCCCAATGCCGTCGGCATCATGTGGCAGTCACCTTCCGGCAAGTAGACACTGGTAGCGCGACGTAATACATGCTTATCGAAACGACTGCCGAACGGCCATGCGACCGCCGGACATGCAAGGGAAATACGTAAACGATACCCGCCATCACCACGACGCTCTATGTTAAAGGCATCATCAATATCTTTGGTAGTAGCGGAATCAATAGAAATATAGGTTCGGTCTTCCGGTTCCTGACGTACAGACAAGCATTTGTCTTTAATATCCTGCACGTCGCCGGCAAATTCATCTGCCCAGCTATTTGAGCAATCATAATCTGCGCGGTCTAACCAGAAGTTATGATGAGGCGGCACAAGTCCCCATGCCTGAGCAAGGTGCAATGCCATATGCTGATCTTCAGGAAGCCCTTTTGCAAGCTGCTTCCACACCTGCTCAATCTCATGGCTGTCAGGATCACTCATCCGTCCGAGAATGATATGTTTAAGCTGCTCAGCAACTCCTTCATCAGGCTCTTTACCCAATGCCCGCCCTTTGGAGTGCTTCTCCCAAAGGCTGCGGAAAAAGCCGACACCCTGTGTAACAAGCGCTTCACGTTCTAAACGCTTTCTGTCCTCTTCAAGGCGCTTTTCCACTTTTTCTGCCGGATAAATTTCAAACTCTGGTGGCTGAAATTTAAAATGCGTTTTGCAGGCAAGCATTGCGCTGCCAAGAGCAGCAAGCTGGTCAATAGTCGGTTCTTCCCACAACAGTTCTGCAAACCACTGAATGGTCTCTTTATCCACCTCACCCTGCGCAAAATCCCACAGTTCGAGCGCGTCAATTTCCGCACTCATGGCATCACGCTTTGCACGGTGTTCTTCTAACAATACACCGATTTCCTGACGTGAACGTTCGCCGCTGTAAGAAGGACCAGCCCAAGGAAGAACGCGTGAAGAAGCAAGCTTCATCTCGCGTTTATTGATAGTAAGAAGCCGTAGTTTTCCACCCTGTTCGTCAAGTACCCAGCCCTGCTGAGCCTTGTTACCGTGCATGAACTCTACAACACAGCCCGGTCCGGGATACCGAACCAGAGAAGAAGCACTCATATTACCTGCTTTATTTGGAACCGGCTTATGCCGATATTCATTCGTATCAATGCGGTGTGTCTCTCACCGTGTATTTTTCAGAAGCGTTTCCAATTACTGGAAAGCAAAATTTTCTTGTAACCATACAGGAACTTCCCGCAGGTGTATTTCCACCTGCGGGAAGTATCTTTTTTAATGCTTAAAGGAACGCTGTGCGGTGAAGACCATAGCTACCTGCGGTGACGCCTCGTTCACTGCTTCAATAACTTCATGGTCACGAATAGAGCCGCCCGGCTGTGCAATCGCACCAACGCCATGCGCAAGTGCAGCATCAACACCATCGCGGAACGGGAAGAATCCATCAGAAACCATTGCGGTTCCCATGAGTCCACCTTTTTCTGCGCGGGTACGGGCTTCAATGTCGTCCAGAATCGCCTGTGATTCTTTGTCTTTGAGCGCTTTCAATTTCAGCTCGTACAAAGAAATACCATGTTCCTTAAATGCCAGCATATCAGCAAATTTTGTGTATGCCTTATGGATAGTCAGCTCTACACAGCCAACTCTGTCCTGCTCGCCGGTACCGATAGATACGGTGGCACCATTACGTGCAAAGATAATAGAGTTGGAGGTAACACCTGCTTCAACAGCCCATGCGAAGAGAAGGTCGTCCGCTTCCTGTGCTGTCGGCTTACGTGCTGCCACTTCCACACCGTCTTTTTCCGCTGTAGCAGGGATAAAGTCGTCTGCTGTGAGGATACGGTTGCGGAAAGACTGCTGCATAACAATACCGCCGTCAATAAGGCTCTTGAAGTCAAGCATAGGTACGTTAACCAGCTCTTCAAGATGCGCCATACCCGGAATTTCGAGGATGCGCAGGTTCTTACGCTTTTTCAGCTCTTCAACAACACCGTCTTCAAATGCTGGTGCTGCCACAACCTCAAAGTACGCACTGTTAATAACCTTAGCGCACTCCATATCCATAGGACGGTTTACCACTACCGCGCCACCGAAGGCTGCGATGCGGTCACTCCAGAAGGCTTTATCAAGCGCATCTGCAACACCCTTGTCAGACCATGCGGCACCGCAAGGGTTGTTGTGTTTTAAGATGAGGGCAGCCGGTTTTGCAGTAAGGTACTGCAAAATGTTAATGGCGTTATCAACATCTGTCAGGTTGGTTTTACCAGGATGCTTGCCTGCCTGAATCATGTTTTCTTCAGTCAATGCAGAAACAAGTCCTTTGCCCGGTCCACGAAACTCCACACCACCAAGAGTAAGGGAGCCTTCAGCCAGCTCGTATACAGCTGCAGGCTGGTCAGGGTTCTCGCCGTAGCGCAGCCCTTTTTCTTCCCCGTCAATTTCCCACGTGCGCTTGCGATACACAAGCTCTTGATCGCCCAACTGAACTTTCATCTCGGAAGGAAATGGGTCTCCGAGAATGGTTTTGTACATATTCTTCAAGTCGCTCATGAGGTTTTGACTCCGCTTGTTATGTTAGTAGCCCAAATAAAACACAAACATGTGGTGCATCGCCGAGTTTGGTTGCCATCCCCCGGCAACAACACCCCTAGAGGCGCAAGAAAGTATCATACAGTAGCACGGGGGGCAATTTTCATTTGAAGCCTGTGGCAGATTGCAGTAGAGATTCGGTACCATCATTATTCACATGTAGAAAGGAGCAATTTACTGCTATGGAACGCGCCCTTCGAAAATTAGCTGCACAGCTAAATGGATACGACGAAGCATCCCTCATGGATTTGTGGGAAAAGTACGCAACAAAGACAGAATCTTTTGAACCGAGCAGGGAATGGGAAGAATCTGCGTTGATTTTTTCACTGATTCAGGCTGTACGCTGGAAAAACCAGCTCTTCAACCATCACTGGGCAGAATCAGAGCAGGGTCATGTTCGCAATCTGCCGCCGCAGGCAGCCTTTGACATGGTGAAACGCGAAGCAGAAAACGACGCACCATCAAGCGTCGGGGGTAGCAACACCAACGCTGCTCCTAAGCTTGCCAAGGTGCTCGCCTTCAGGCCGAGAAAGAACGACTAGCCCGTTAATCAGGTAGTAGTAATACCGGATATTTTCCACATAGGTTACGGCTTCATAGCCGCGACAGTAGCCGTGTCTGGTCTGAGAAAAATACCGCTTCCAGGCCAGCAACGGCAGAATTTCTTTCAACTCCTGCCATGTTTTGCCCGTGCCGCCTCGTTTCTGAGAAAGCTTGATAGCGTCGGTAACATGTCCATACCCCTGATTATATGCAGCAAGGGTAAAGAACCACCTATCCCATTTCTTCAAATTAAGATCTTCAAACCGATCCCATAATTTTCGCAGATACATTGCTCCCCCCATAATGGACTGGTGAGGGTCAAGCCTATTGATTCCAAGCTCTTTGGCAGTAGTCTGTGTAATCTGCATCAACCCGCGAACGCCGGTTCGACTACGGGCATTGTTGTTGAAATGAGATTCCTGAAAAATAACAGCAGCAAGCAATAACGGATCAACATCGTACTTCTTGCTCGCTTTTTCCATTGTCTTAATATATTTCGGCATCTTACGTCGTAATGCTTTTTTCAGCTTACCGACGACATAGTAATTCAAATCTTCAGGGAAGAACCCATAGTGCTTTTCTTTAAGCACCGCGACAATGTTCTGAGCGTTAACTTCATCCCAGAACTCAGCAAGGTCCTTTTGCAACCCAACTCCAGCAAAAAATTTGTTTCGCCAGAACCAGCGATAAGAGTCGCCGTCGTGCACCTGAGACTTTGGAACGACATCAAGGAAGAAAGGTTGCAGCATGGTAAAGTTACGCACATCAATTTGTGCCGTTCCACCTTCGCTGCTGTCGAATGACATGAGATGATACATGTGGAAGCGGTCAAAATCCACACAGTCGACGTTTTCAAGAGCATCCTGCTGCACTTCTGCTACTGTGGCGGGCGGCGTTCTACGCTCTTTTTTATCTTCATCAAGGGCTGGAGTTGTTGCTCCGAGCGTCTCTTTTGCATACGGTGTTTGACCTGAAGGCTCACTGCCTTCACGAGGAGAGACAACTTCCGGCAATGCCTCGGCAAGCGAAGAAAGGAAGTTAGCATTTTCCCGATACACCTCTTCATCTACGCCCTCAGGAACTGTATCCAGAAGACTGCTGCAAAGAGCCTGTAATTCTTCGTTATCTGCCTGCTTAGTATCTTTGATTATGACAGATTGGTAATCATCATACGCAGGACCGGCAGTAATTTTCTTTGCAAAGTCCTCCGGCACTTCGCCGCCGAACCCTACAAGCAAGTCAGCTTTATCTTTTGAGATAAGCTCCCATGCCTCTTCATCGCTTTTTACGCGAATAATGCTGATTGTGTAGCCTTTTTCTTTAGCAAAACTACTCAGCAATTCCCCGTCAACGCCCAGTCCGTATGGTGAAACAAGGGAGGAGAACTGAGAAACGTTGGGCACAACAACGCGAACCGGAGGAATGCGGTAAAGGTAGGTTACAATTTCTTGCCCTACCATAAGCGCTGCCTGCGCTGTTATCAGCAGGAGTAGTAAAACTACTTCCCACGAGGTGAAAAAACGTCTCTTCATAGAATCTCCGAAGCAGGTAACAAACTGTACCTGTAACTTTTTTCATCGTAGCGGCATTATAACAGGAATCTAATACGCCGCTAGTGAATTTTTCTCCTTGAATCAATTGACGGGTACGCAAAGAGTGTATTAAGAGAAGATGCATTTTTTGCGTTCCTTGGATAGCCAAGGTTGCGAAAAAGCAGTTTCATTCCAGAAGGAGAGGCTAATGTCAAACGTAATCGTGATGGGCGCTCAGTGGGGAGACGAAGGCAAAGGTAAAATTGTTGACCTCCTTACCCGCGACATCGACGTAATCGTCCGCTTTCAGGGCGGAAATAACGCCGGTCATACTGTAATCGTAGGTGACAAGGAATACATCCTTCATCTCATCCCTTCCGGCATCCTGCACGAGGGCAAAAAGTGTCTCATTGGCAACGGTGTAGTGCTTGACCCGGGCGTATTTTGGAAAGAGATTGAAGGCCTTCGCGCAAAAGGACTTGATGTAAGTCCTGAACGCCTGAAAATCAGCAAAAAGACTCACCTCATCATGCCGTACCATTGTGCGCTTGATGGTGCTCGTGAGGATCACAAATCAGACGATAACAAGATCGGTACTACCGGTCGCGGTATCGGTCCATGCTACGAAGATAAAGCAGCCCGTATCGGCATCCGTGCCGGCGATCTTGCTGACCACGATCTGCTTCGCACTAAAATCGAAGCCGCTCTGGTTGAAAAGAACGCTCTGTTCACTGCTCTTTATGGTCGTGAAGCTGTTTCCGTTGACGCAGTATTCGAAGAAGTTGTGGCAGCAGGTGACTGTCTTGTGCCATATCTTGCCGATGTTACTGGTGAAATCTGGGAAGCATTCGACTCTGGTAAGAACGTGATGTTTGAAGGTGCTCAGGGTATCCACCTTGACATCGACCACGGCACTTACCCGTTCGTAACCTCTTCCAATACTGTTGCAGGTAACGCATCTGCCGGTGCCGGCATTCCGGCTACCCGCCTTGATCGTATCATTGCAATCGTTAAAGCGTACACAACCCGCGTAGGCGCAGGTCCGTTCCCGACTGAACTCTTCGACGAAGACGGTAGCTACCTGCAGGAAAAAGGCCACGAATTCGGTGCAACCACCGGTCGTCGTCGTCGCTGCGGTTGGCTCGACCTCGTAGTGCTCAGCGAGACTGCACGTCTCAACGGTCCTACTGACATTGCCCTTACTAAGCTTGACGTTCTCAGCGGTATGAAAGAAATTAAAATCTGCACCGCATACGAGTACAAAGGCGAACGTGTTACTGTCATCCCTCAGGAGCAGGGCGCTCTTGGCGAATGCACCCCGTTGTATGAATCCATGCCGGGCTGGGATGAAGACATCACCAAGGCAACCAAATGGGAAGATCTCCCAGAAAATTGTCAGAAGTACATTGAACGCATTGAAGACCTCACCGGCGTACGCGTAAGCATCATCTCCGTAGGTCCTGAACGCGATCAGACCATCATGCGCTAATTTTACCCGGAGGTAACGGTTTGGGTACGTCAAAAGACCAATCAACCCAGTCCGCTCTGGAGCCTCATGATATTATAGCCCCGTCTCTGGATGCTCGTCATGCCAGAGTGCGGGGCTTTATTGAGCAGCTCGCAGAAGACCCGCCACAAGTAATCCTGTTCGAAGGTGGAACCACCGATGAACGTGAAGCCGTGGCGCTCTATTGGGCTGCGCGCATAAACTGCCTCAACTCTCCAGCTCCCTGTCTGGAGTGCAGTGCCTGCAAACAGATGATTACCAAATCATCACGCGATCTCTTCTTTCTTGACGGACGCGCCGGATCTATTGGATTTGATGGAGAACCGAACAACACGGGAACCATCAAAATTGAGTGGATACGTGAACTGCGTTCCATCCTCGGCGAACCGCCACGTTCTGAAAAAAAACGTGTTGTCGTTCTTTTTGAAGCACAGTCTTTGAGCATCGCGTCAGCCAACGCACTCCTCAAATCTCTTGAGGAACCCCGCCCGAACACAAGCTTCCTTCTCCTTGCTCCGCAGCGCGAACGATTACTCCCTACACTGGTCTCCAGAAGTTGGGTTGTAACCCTTGCGTGGCCTACAGGCGAAGAGACTTCCGCCCATTCTGATGATGTTCGTGAATGGTCTGAACTGCTTGCGACATTCATGGTTGAAGGCACAGGGCTGCTTACCAAAACCGGAACTCGCGGTGCGCTTGACGCAACACTGGCTGCCCACCTGGTCGTACACTGCCAACATGAACTGGCTAAAGCGATCACCGGCAGAAAAGGCGGCGAGCTGGCAAGACTCTTTGCCCAACTTGATATGGGACGCCAACGCAAGCTCGACGAAGTTCTCAGCGAATGTCAGGACTCTCTCAATGCACTTGTAGCTCCTGCACTCGTTATCGACTGGCTCGGCACAAAGTTGTACCTGCTTGCTAAATTTGCCGCTAAAACCAGCGGCAGAACTATCCGCTAACCCTTACTGATCGACAGATACATACAGCGGGCACAGCTCAGCTGACTCTTTACACACGCCCTCAGCCTGACAACAAAGAGACCTCACTCTCTTTAAAGGTCATTCCTACCCTCTGCTTAAGTCACTTTTCCGTTAGCTTACGCACAAAAAAAGAGCTCCCCTGAAACAGAGAAGCTCTCATTCTATTCTACTAAGAGATCAAGGAGAGTCTACACTCTCTCAACCTACCAGCTCATACGCATTTTTGCACCCATGGCAGCCATCTGGCGTTTCAGCTCAGGGATGGTGTATTCGCCATAATGGACAATAGAAGCAATGAGCGCTGCTGTTGCACGACCTTCGGTCACGGCATCATACATATGCTGAGGGTTTCCCGCACCGCCGGAAGCGATGATCGGAATATTTACGGCATTAGCAATGGTGCTTGTAAGATTCAATTCATAGCCGTCTTTAGTACCGTCTGCATCAATAGAGTTAACGCAAATTTCACCGGCACCAAGCGCTTCAGCAGTTTTTGCCCATTCAATTGCATCCATATTCATATGCTTTCTGCCACCATGGATAACAATTTCATAGCCGGACGGAATCTCGGAAGTAACAGGAACCTGTTTAACATCCATACCGAGAACAATCGCCTGATTACCGAAGCGGGCAGCGCCTTCACTGATAATATCAGGATTCTTAACAGCACCGGAGTTCACGGAAACCTTTTCTGCACCGGCATTCAAGGCATCTCGCATATCCTGTACGGAATTAATACCGCCGCCGACAGAAAACGGAATGAAGATTGTTGAAGCTACTTTCTCAACAACATCAAGGAAAATCCCGCGACCTTCGTGCGATGCTGTAATATCGTAGAAAACAATCTCGTCAGCACCTTCATCGTAATATTTCTTGGCAGTTTCTACCGGATCACCGATATCCACGTTACCTTTAAATTTTACACCCTTGGTCAATCTTCCATCACGTACGTCAAGGCACGGAATAATACGTTTACTTAGCATTAGCGGCCTCCTCGCAGTAGTTGTAGAAGTTTTTGATCAAGCGAAGTCCTGCGCGTCCGCTCTTTTCCGGATGGAACTGAACAGCCCACAAACCGGGACCTCCATGAATGGAGCAGAATTCATAGCCGTACTGCGTTGTTGCAATAACATATTCAGGATCAGGCTCAGGGAAGTATGAATGAACAAAATAAAATTCATCGTCATCACTGATGCCTTTTAACAATTCACACGGCTTACGCTGTGTAATTTTGTTCCAGCCCATATGTGGAACACGAATCGGATCACCGTTCATGTCCTTCCATTCGTCATTAAAAAGATTACACTGTCCCGGAATAATACCAAGAGTCTTAGTGTTACCTTCCTGACTGTAATCGAGCATAATCTGACAACCAACACAAATACCGAGCAGCGGTTTCCCCTGTTCAATAGCATCACGAAGCACTGCTTCAAGACCGGAGGCGACTAATTCATCCATAGCCTGACCTGCGGCACCGACACCAGGGAAAATAATTCCATGAGCCGCCAACACTTCATCTGGGTTTGCTGTAATTTTATTTGGGATACCAAGGTGATCAAGCGCACGTTTCACGCTTGTCTGGTTCCCCGCTTTGTACTCAAGAATCGCGAGCATGTGAGCGGCCTCCTTATGTAGTGTTCTGTTCTACGCTGATCACTTTGTTGGATACAGCAGTAGTTTATAAAGATTCAGTTTGGGGAGTAACAGGCAGAATCGAGAAGAGCAAGTATTTAGGACGCCACTTGCATTACATTGCACGGCAGGATATATTTTGCCCAGTTTTCATTTTTTTGTTTGCTTTTTGATTTCCGCTAGCGTAAGACACGGAGATTTCTGGCGAGGGCTCGAGGTACAATCCGCTCCTTGTCTTACAGGTTGACGGTAATCTCGGATTCTTACGTCATTAATCTTGCGGGGAATTCTTTCCCGCTATTTTTGTGCCCGACAGTATTTTCTGTCTTCACCGAGAAGGTGCAACCTTTACAACCAGAGATTTTTGCCACCATGCCAAAAAGGACAGATTTAAAGCGCATCATGGTTATTGGCTCCGGACCAATTGTAATTGGTCAGGCTTGTGAGTTTGATTACTCCGGAACTCAGGCTGTTAAAGCCTTGAAAGAAGAAGGGTACGAAGTTGTGTTGGTGAACTCCAACCCAGCTACGATTATGACAGACCCTGAACTTGCCGACCGGACGTATATTGAGCCAATTGAACCTGCAACGGTTGCTGAAATTATTCGAAAAGAGCGACCTTGTGCTCTTCTGCCCACACTTGGCGGTCAGACCGGTCTGAACACTGCCCTTGCAGTTGCAGAATCCGGCGTGCTTGAAGAGTGTGGCGTTGAACTTATCGGGGCAACCAAGTCAGTTATTGAAAAAGCGGAAAGCCGTGAGCTTTTCCGTGAAGCAATGGCGAACATCGGCCTCAGCGTTCCAGCTTCTGACATTGCAAGAAGTATGGACGACGTACGTCGTATCGGCGAAGAAATGAGCTTCCCGATCATCATCCGTCCTGCATTTACCATGGGTGGTAAAGGCGGCGGTATTGCTTACAACATGGAAGACCTTGAAGCGATTGCTTCACAGGGTCTTGCCGCGTCTATTCAGTCAGAGTTGCTGCTTGAACAGTCCATCATCGGCTGGAAAGAGTACGAAATGGAAGTTATGCGTGATAAAGCGGATAACTGCGTTATCATTTGTTCCATTGAAAACTTTGACCCGATGGGCGTGCACACCGGCGACTCCATTACTGTAGCACCTGCACAGACTCTCACCGACCTTGAATACCAGAAAATGCGTGATGCCTCTATCGCTATCATGCGTGAAATCGGCGTTGAAACCGGTGGTTCCAACGTTCAGTTCGGTGTGAACCCTAAAAACGGCGACCTCGTGGTTATTGAAATGAACCCGCGTGTTTCCCGTTCCTCTGCCCTTGCTTCTAAAGCAACCGGCTTCCCTATTGCTAAAATTGCGGCAAAGCTTGCTGTGGGATACACTCTTGATGAAATCCCTAACGACATTACCCGTGAGACAATGGCTTCTTTTGAACCGACCATTGACTACTGCGTAACCAAGCTTCCTCGCTTTACATTTGAAAAATTTCCGGGCGCTCAGGACGAACTCAACACTGCTATGAAGAGTGTTGGTGAAGCTATGTCTATCGGACGTACCTTCAAAGAATCCTTCCAGAAAGGCATGCGCTCTCTTGAAGTTGGTGTTGCCGGCTTCGGTAATGACTACCGTGGTAAACTTCCTGAACTGGAAGACATCATGGGTCTGCTCCGCACACCGAACTCCAAACGAGTTTTTGCTCTGCGCCATGCGTTCCTCCTTGGCATGACCATCGAAGAACTGCACGAAATCACTTTCATTGACCCGTGGTTCCTCCACCAGCTTAAAGACATCATCTCCATGGAAGAAGAGATTAAAGACTTTGGTCTTGCAAACTCTCTTGCTCCTGAGAACGAAGAACTCCATGCACTCATGAAACGTGCGAAAGAGTACGGCTTCTCTGATCGTCAGCTTGCTGAAATGTGGAAGCAACCGGAAACAGCAATCCGCCAGCTGCGTAAAGAACTCGGTCTTGAGCCAGTATACTACCTTGTAGATACTTGCGCCTCTGAATTTGAAGCATACACTCCGTACTACTACTCCACCTATGAAACAGGCAGCGAGATTGAAGTTGCGGATAAGAAAAAAGTAATCATCCTCGGCGGCGGTCCTAACCGTATCGGTCAGGGCATCGAGTTTGACTACTGCTGCTGTCATGCATCCTTTGCACTGCGCGACATGGACGTACAGTCCATCATGGTTAACTCCAACCCTGAAACTGTTTCTACTGACTACGATACATCTGACCGTCTCTACTTTGAGCCGCTCACTTTTGAAGATGTTATGAACATCGTAGAAATGGAAAAACCGGACGGAGTAATCATCCAGTTCGGCGGTCAGACTCCGCTGAACCTTGCTGTACCGTTGTTGCGTGCCGGTGTACCAATCCTCGGCACACATCCGGACTCCATTGACCGCGCTGAAGACCGCGAACGCTTCCAGGCTCTTATCAACAAGCTTGATTTGATGCAGCCTGCTAACGCGACCGTTATGTCTTTTGAAGAAGCACGCAAGGCTGCAAAAACTATCACCTACCCTCTGGTTGTTCGTCCTTCCTACGTACTTGGCGGACGCGCAATGGAAATCGTTTTCGATGAAGAGCAGCTTGCTACTTACTTCGATAAATATGTTCCAGCGAACCTTGAGCACCCTATCCTTCTGGATAAATTCCTTGAGAACGCAACAGAAGTTGATGTTGATGCTATCAGTGACGGCGACGAAGTATACGTTGCAGGCATCATGGAGCACATTGAAGAAGCTGGTATCCACTCCGGTGACTCCGCATGTGTTCTGCCTCCGCATACACTCCCTGCTGAAATCGTAGGTGAAATTCGCAGACAGACCATCGAACTCGCTAAAGAAATTCGTGTTGTCGGCCTTATGAACATCCAGTTTGCGGTTAAAGACAAGCAGATTTACGTTCTTGAAGTTAACCCTCGTGCGTCCCGAACCGCACCGTTTGTTTCCAAAGCAACCGGCGTACCGTTACCGCGTCTGGCAACACAGGTTATGCTCGGCGAAAAGCTTGCAGACCTCGACCCTTGGTCCATGCGTAAACACGGCTACGTTTCTGTTAAAGAATCCGTCTTCCCATTCTCCCGCTTCCCGGGTGTTGATATCCTGCTTGGACCTGAAATGCGTTCAACCGGTGAAGTAATGGGTATTGCTAAGACAGTAGAAGAAGCATTCTTGAAAGGACAGGTTGCATCTGGACAGGTACTGCCTCAGGAAGGAAAAGTCTTCATTTCAGTAAATGATCGTGACAAACCATACATTCTGGATGTTGCGAAGCGTTTTGTTGATCTTGGATTTGAAGTACTCGCAACTTCCGGTTCCGCTAAACTGTTCATAGAAAACGGAATTCCGGCAACCAGAGTTGCAAAAGTGTACGAAGGTCGACCAAACATAGTTGACTTTATTAAGAATGGTGAAGTAGCTCTCCTCTTGAACACGGCTTCAGGTAAACGCACCGTGCAGGACTCCAAGTCTATCCGTCAGGAAGCACTGGTGTACGGAGTACCTTACTCCACAACAGTTTCCGGAGCTCGTGCTATATCTATGGCTATAGCAGAACAGAGAAACTGCGGACTTACAGTTCGAAGTCTGCAGGAATATTACGCTGGAGAATAATTCTCCATAAAAGGCTGGAAGGGATGCCATGAAACGTGAATATTGTGGTGTGTTCGGGATCTATAATCACGAAGAGGCAGCCCGCCTTACGTACTTTGGTCTATATGCTCAGCAGCATAGAGGACAGGAAAGTGCCGGTATTGTAACATGGGACGGCACAAAGCTTCGTGAAGAACGTGGCATGGGACTTGTTCCCGACGTGTTCAATGAAGAGCATTTAAGCAGGGAGCTGAAAGGCGACATCAGTATGGGTCATATCCGGTACTCAACCACCGGTGGTTCCCGTCTGAGAAACGCTCAACCATTTATGGTTCAGTACAAAGACCTGCAGCTTGCCATTGCGCATAACGGAAACCTTGTAAACACAATGGAACTGCGCGCTGAACTTGAAGCAAGCGGCTCTATTTTTCAGACCACAATTGACAGTGAAGTCATTGTGCATCTGATTGTTAAACATTTGCGCACAAAACCGCTTGAAGAAGCGGTACTTGCTGCTTGCAAAGAAGCCAAGGGTTCATACTCGCTGCTGCTTATGGCTAATAATAAGCTCATCGCAGTTCGTGACCCGCTTGGCATTCGCCCGTTAGTACTCGGACGTCTCGGAGATTCACATGTGATCGCATCTGAGACATGTGCATTTGATCTGCTTGAAGCAGACCTTGTGCGTAATGTTGAGCCGGGAGAAATGATAGTTATGGATGGCAACTCTATTGAGTCCTACAGAATGGACGTGAAAGTAGAGAAAAAACGCCATTGTATTTTCGAACTTATCTACTTCTCCCGCCCAGACTCACTTGTCTTTGGCGAAAACGTGTATACCTGTCGAAAAGAAATGGGACATCAGCTTGCGCTGGAGTCTCATGTGGATGCTGACTTTGTTATGCCGTTCCCCGATTCCGGAATTTACTGTGCTGTTGGCTACGCACAGGAATCCGGGTTACCGTACGAGCATGCAATGATTCGAAACCATTACGTGGGTCGAACATTTATTCAGCCGTCTCAGAACATGCGCGATTTTAGCACCCGTGTTAAAATCAACCCTGTTAAGAGCCTTATTAAAGATAAGCGTATTGTTATTGTGGATGACTCAGTTGTTCGCGGTACCACAATCCGCTCCCGTGTTAAGAAGCTACGGGAACTGGGCGCTAAGGAAATTCACTTCCGTGTGAGTTGCCCGCCTATCAAGTTCCCGTGTTACTACGGCATCAACTTCTCCTCTAAAGGGGAACTCATTGCTGCCAATAATTCCGTTAAGGAGATCGAAAAATTCATCGGTCTGGACAGCCTTCATTATCTTTCCATCGAAGGCCTGCTCAAATCGGTGTCATCTCCTGATGATTACTGTCTTGCTTGCTTTAACGGGGATTATGCAATCCCTTGTCCGGGCAGCAATTGCGGGTCCTGTAACTGCTAGTTACAGACACGCTGGAGCTTAGTGAATAATGAATAAGTGTACCTGTACACCGGCTGGTGACTGGCTGGCTAAAGGCCGTCAAGCACTCCAGATTGAAATTGAAGGTCTGGAGACTGTTAAAACAAATCTTGATGACTCCTTTGTCAAAGCCGTTGACCTGCTTGCAGAATGTAAGGGCCGAGTAATTATTACCGGTCTTGGCAAATCCGGCCTCGTCGGACGCAAGCTTGCAGCTACCCTGTCTTCCACAGGGACTGCGTCTTTTTACCTGCATCCTGTTGAAGGCGCTCATGGCGACTTGGGCATGATCAGAAAAGAAGACGTTGTGGTGTCTATATCCAACTCCGGAGAAACCGACGAACTCAACGCAGTCCTTCCGGCTATGCGCTCACTGGGAGCATCTGTAATCTCCCTGACTGGCGGCGTTGATTCAACTATGGCGCGTCTTTCCGACATCGTCATTAATACGGGTGTTCCAAAAGAAGCCTGTCCGCTCGACCTTGCTCCGACAAGCTCTACAACGGCAACAATCGCTGTTGGCGATGCCCTTGCGGCCTGCTTGATCGAAGCAAAAGCATTCACAGCGGCAGACTTTAAACGCTACCACCCCGGTGGTGCTCTTGGTCAACGCCTTACCATGTCCATTGATGCACTGATTCTTCGCGACTCAGACCCTGTTGTTACAGAAGAGACACCTCTTGCTGAAGCACTTGCAGTTATGGATAAAGGGCATCTCGGAGTTGTTGTGTTTACTGATGAAAAAGGCTGCCTTACAGGTATCCTTACAGATGGCGACCTGCGTCGACTCATCTGCAAAGGTACACTCGACATGGAACAACCTTCTTCCCGCATCATGATCAGCGACCCATACAGAGCTCAAAAAGGTTCTTCTGTGGCTCAGCTTCTTGATTTTATGGAAGAAAAAGAAATTACGGTTCTGCCTGTTGTTGAAAACGACGGTAAACTTTGCGGCATTGTGCATATGCATGATCTGCTTGGTAAGGGACGCGTAAAGTTCAGTCGATAAGCTTCACAGTCTATATGCTATAAAAAAGGGCTGCTCGTTACCGAGCAGCCCTTTTCTTCTTCTTAATGGCAAATTGGTTGCCAAAGGCGTTCAGCCCTCCATACGGAAAACTGATGGCAAAAAGCTACACAACAAAATCGATAGCTTTTCGACCGGAAATAACTTTTTTAATAAAATCAACACAGGCAACGTGAAGAGGGTCATTTGCGTAATCAGCAAGACCGGCTTCATCATCATGGGTGGAAAGAAGAATTACCTGTGCATCTTCAGTGGTGGTTGCCGCAAATTCCATAGACACATCCAAAGTCTTCAGGGATGGAATTTTTCCTTCAAGATCACGGAGCATTGCCACAGCTTTTGCTGCATTTTCTGCTGCTGTTGCGCCTTCTGCTTCCTCTTTAAGAGTAAACCATACGATATGTTTAATCATGAGATTATCCTTTCTGCAAAATAATGTTGTACTCTTTTTCTTATGCTCAAAGAGCCAAAAAGGTCAATTGCCGCGGGTACAGGAACAGCTGAAAAGCCCCGAGGAGCATTGCAGAGTTCGCAATCTTCGCGTACAGACAATTCGTTTAGCAGTGAACAGTATTCATTGTTGTTAACGGATGATTTTTTACGGAGCGCCCATGTACCCACTTACGACACATACGCTTACAGCAGTGCTGGAACGCAGTGCTGACCTGTTCCCAGATCAACCGGCACTTTCACGAGTCGGCGGAGCACCAATCACCTACAAAGAGTTTGCCAGAGCCGTTCAGGGGCTTCAGGGACTTCTTGCAGAACATGGTATCTCTGCCGGAGATAAAGTTGCCATCTTAAGTGAAAGCACTCCGAACTGGGGGATCGCATACTTTGCCATCACCGCCATGGGAGCAGTTGCAGTTCCTATTCTGCCAGACTTCCATCCTGACGCCGTTCACCACATCATCCGACACTCAGAAGCGTCTGCCGTTATTGTCTCACAAAAACTCTTCAGCAAAGTTGAAGACGGACAATACGATACTCCGCCAGAACTGTTTCTTATGGAAACATTTACCGCTGTTGCGTTTGACGAAGAACCGCAGAAGCTCAAGGAACTTAAAAAAGCCGGTTTGCGCGAATTTCGCTCCATCATGGATAAAGCGCGAGACCTTACTCAAAAATTTATTGAACGCGAGCATGCAGAAAAGATTAAAGGCAGTGTCAGCCTCTTTTCTGGAGGACACTCTATTGCCCCTGATGATGTAGCTGCTATTATCTACACTTCAGGCACCACAGGACATTCCAAAGGCGTTGTGCTCACACATGAAAACATTGTTGCGAATGCCTACGCTGTCCGCTCCATTGTAGAGGTCGGTCCCGGCGACAGACTGCTATCCATTCTGCCGCTTTCTCACACCTACGAGTGTACTCTGGGACTTATCCTCCCGCTTATGAACGGTGCGCATATCAACTACATGGATAAACCGCCTACAGCCCGTGCACTGCTTCCTGCAATGGCTCAAGTAAAGCCGACGGTTATGCTCTCTGTACCGCTCGTTATTGAAAAAATATTTAAGGCAGCCATTCTACCTAAACTCACCAGCAGCTGGGCAAAACGTATGCTGTACAAAGTTGCCCGACCTAAGCTGCATGCTCTTGCTGGTAAAAAGCTTTTGGCTACCTTTGGAGGCAGCCTTCGCGTCTTCTGTATCGGCGGTGCAGCCATTGCACCGGAAGTTGAACGATTCTTAAAAGAAGCCCGTTTTCCATATGCCATCGGATATGGGTTAACAGAAACAAGTCCGCTTCTTGCCGGAACAGGTCCCGCCCAAACCCGTCTGACTTCTACAGGCTATAAGCTCAGCGGCGTTGAGCTTAAAATCGACAACCCGCATCCGGAAACCGGTGAAGGTGAAATCCTTGCAAAAGGCCCTAGTATCATGCGTGAATACTATAAGGCTCCGGAAATTACGAAATCTGTATTCACAGAAGATGGCTGGTTCCGTACAGGCGACTTAGGGAAATTTGACCGCGACGAGTTCCTTTACATCAGAGGACGACTCAAAAACGTTATTGTCGGCCCAAGTGGAGAAAATATTTATCCTGAAGAACTTGAAGGAATGATTATGCAATCTCCTTGGGTTCTGGAAACCATTGTTTATGAACAGGATAGAAAGCTTGTTGCCCGTATCCACCTCGACAGAGCCAAAATTGATGAAGAGTACGGCTCGTTGCATGCTGCCAAAGTTGAAGAAAAGATTCTTAAATTACTTGAAGAAATTCGTACCGCAGTTAACAGCAAGGTGGCAGGCTTCTCACGTATTGCTAAAGTAATTGAGCAAACTGAGCCGTTTGAGAAAACCCCTACTCAGAAAATTAAACGCTACCTATACGTAGATTAGGTCAATTGCTGTTGTACCGAACCAAACCGGTTCAAATTTTTTGTACAGAGCGCCTGATAATAGCGGAAGCTTTTTCCCAAGTATAAAATCCTTTACGCACGCGTGTATTTGAAGAAATACTCACCATACCGCTATGCGTTGATTTTTCAGGACTTTTAAAAAATACCAAAAATAAAAAGAAGTTGGCACACTCGTTGCTACAGTTACAGTACCTTCTTTCTTTCACAGGTATTTCATGGCGAGGGGTGGCTCCCCAAACCCATATTTCTTAAGCGGAGTGCTAGGCTGGCACTCCGCTTTTTTGTCTTCTTCATTCCCCTCATACTGTACGTTCATATTTTTCTTGGCTACACTCCAAGGCACACAGTAAACGCAATGCACAACTTGTTGCCCAAGAAGGATGAACAATGCCAGCACATAAGAAACTCTACGGAATTATTGGCCACCCACTCGGTCACACAATGAGTCCTGCTCTGCACAATAGCGGGTTCAATAAATTTTCCCTCGATGCTGTTTATATGGCATTCCCTACCCCTCCGGAAAAACTTAGCGAGTTTATGGACAACTTTCGCAAGCTGCCAATGTACGGCGCCAGTGTTACTATTCCGCACAAAGAAACTGTCATGGATTATCTGGACAGTATTACTCCGAGAGCACAGAAAGTCGGTGCCGTTAATACGCTCTATTGGGAAAATGACCTACTTGTGGGCGACAATACAGACGTACTCGGTTTCATGCAGCCATTAACAACACGCGAAAACAAAGGCTCTAAAGCCCTCGTGCTTGGTGCCGGTGGCGCCGCAAAAGCTGTTCTTGCCGGATTACAGGAGCTCGGTGTTGAAGATATCACAATCTGCAACCGCTCCCCAGAACGTGCAGAAAAGCTGGCTGAACAATTCTCGGTCAAAACTGTTGATTGGGAATCTCGCGGTACTGTAGACACTGATTTGATCATTAACACCACTCCAATGGGAATGGCTGGCGAACACGTTGAAAAAACACCGTATGAAGCTGACATGTTCAGCGAAACAGGCGTTGCGTATGATCTGGTATACAATCCACTAGAAACAGCCTTTCTCCGCACGGCAGCTGCTGCCGGATGGGAAACTATAGACGGGTTACACATGTTTGCTGCTCAAGGCGCAGAACAGTTCCGTTTATGGACAGATAAAACACTTCCTCTAGATCACATCAGAAAACTGGTCTCCAACCTGCTGCACCTTTAGCACACTCTTTTTCATGCATAAGAAAAGGGTAGAGTCTGGGAACTCTACCCTTATTTTTTCAATCAATTTCTTGCCGATCAGGCGCAGCGTATACGCTTGCTTTCTCTTTTCTACTAAAGCTCCTCGCCGGTTCTAATTCGTCGGACACCATGAATATTTTGGAAATAAATGATGCCGTCGCCTTCTGTTTCAGTTCGGGCGCCTGTTTCTATGGCTGAAATAGCGTCATTAAGTCGTTCTTCCTGAACAACAAGTTCAATCCGCAGCTTTTTAAGAAGGTTCACTTCTTTGGTGACACCACGGTAGGTTTCAGTAAATCCCTTCTGCTGCCCGCTTCCAAGAATGTTGGTAACTGACAGGCCAAAAAGTTCTTTTGCGAACAACTCCTGCTTAACCTGCGGGAGACGTTCCGGTCTGATAAAAGCAACGACGTTTTT
Source organism: Halodesulfovibrio sp. (assembly GCF_015482765.1). GTDB lineage: Bacteria > Desulfobacterota > Desulfovibrionia > Desulfovibrionales > Desulfovibrionaceae > Halodesulfovibrio. Next base: position 86,003 of record NZ_JADMLB010000017.1, on the reverse strand, counting down.
CATTGTTTTTCTCCAATCAGGTTATTCGACACTAAAAATCTGGAATCCGTTGTAGGCTTCAGAGCCATGCTCGGTAATATCCAGTCCCTTAATTTCTTCAACACGGCTTACACGAAGCCCTACAAGACTATCTACAACCTTAAAACATACTATGCCGGCTCCAAATGCCCATGCAAAAAAGACGACCACTCCGAGCAACTGAACGCCGAACTGGGTTAAATCTCCGTTATAGAAAAAACCCGTAATAGAACCGTATTCCGGTGATGCAAACAGGCCGACACCAAGGGTTCCCAGCGCACCGCAGACACCATGAACAGATATAGCACCTACAGGGTCATCTACACACAACACAGTATCAATGAACTCTATGGCGACGACAACTGCGACCCCGCAAATGGCACCGATCATGATCGCTCCGAAAGGAGAAAGCTCACTGCAACCGGCAGTTACACCGACCAAGCCAGCAAGTACGCCGTTCATTGTCATAGATGCTTCAGGCTTGCCGAAGCGCACCCAGACAGTAATCATGGCAGCAATCATGCCTGCACACCCTGACAGACTGGTATTTAGAGCAATATACCCGATGCTGCCGTCTGCCATTGTTGTTGAACCGGCATTAAAACCGAACCAGCCAAACCAAAGGATAAAGACACCAAGTCCAGCCATAGGCATGTTGTGCCCAAGAATCGCACGAGGTTTTTTGTCCGGCATGTACTTACCGATGCGGGGGCCGACAGCCATAGCACCAGCCAGAGCAACCCATCCACCTAAAGAATGGACAACTGTTGAACCTGCAAAGTCTGCAAAGCCAAGAGACTCCAACCATCCGGCATTGCCGGTAAGACCACCCCACGCCCAATGTCCTGCTATCGGGTAAATTAAACCGGTAACAAGCACACTGATCACAATATACGCTTGAAATTTAGTTCGTTCGGCAACACTGCCTGAAACGATAGTTGCTGCGGTTGCAGCAAATACAGACTGGAAAAACCAGAATGTAATATCAAAATCCCGAGAAGGGGACGGGCTGCCAATGAAAGAAAGGAAAAATCCATCCGTTCCAATCATGCCCATAATGTCTTTACCGAACATCAATCCGTACCCGATCATAAGAAAGAGCATTGTTCCAACGCCAAAATCCAACATATTCTTCATCAGAATATTACCGGCGTTCTTTGAACGGGTCAGTCCACATTCTACCAACGTAAATCCGGCCTGCATAAACATCACAAGCATGGCAGCGAGCAGAGTCCATACTATGTTCGCGTTTGTTTGGGTCAGATATACCGCCTCTTCTTCCGCATGGACGAGCGTTGCGCTTGCGCCAAGCGCCAAAACTGTCATTACCGCAACTAATCCTGTTCGGGATAACGTGCTTTTGCACACAGACATAGTAACCTCCTACTTTAACGATTTTGGTTTTACTAAAGCAGGGTCTGTGCCAAAAACATAACTACTTGGTTTTACTCAATTCATACTTTTTCTGACTTTTTGTTTTTTACAATTTTGTCAAATTTGACAATTTTAAATTGGTATTTTTGGTCAAAATATACAATTTTGTCAAAATTGGCATTTTCGCTGTTTTCTCATTTTCGAATAAAAAAGCACCTGCAACTATAGCCTCTCTTTCTAGTGCATAAAAAAAGGGTGGCCTCCAGCGAGACCACCCTTTCAATGTTGTATTGTACGATACGATTACAACAGGCTTCCCACCAGTTCACCAAATTCTTTACAGCCGACAGTCGTCGCACTTTCCATCTGGCTTGCTAGATCGCAAGTAACTGTTTTTCCTGTAATGGCTTTGCTTACCGCTGTGTGAATAGATTCAGCAGCCTCTGTCCAGCCAATGTGCTCAAGCATCATGGCACCGGACAGAATAACACTGCCAGGGTTTGCCATGTCTTTACCGGCAATTGTAGGCGCAGTTCCGTGTGTGGCTTCAAAGAAGGCAAGTTTGTCAGACATGTTCACACCCGGAGCCAAACCAAGACCGCCAACCTGTGCTGCAAGCGCATCAGAAAGATAGTCACCGTTCAAGTTTGTTGTAGCGAGCACAGAGTACTGCTCCGGACGAATAAGGGCTTCCTGGAACATTGCATCTGCAATGCGGTCTTTAACAACCATTTTACCCTCTGCCGGTGCATCTTCTGTTGTGGTCTGCGCAGCAAATTCTTCAGAAGCAACATCGTACCCCCACTGGCGGAAACCGCCTTCGGTGTACTTCATGATGTTCCCTTTATGAACAAGGGTCACACTTGGCTTGCCCTGTGCCACTGCAAATTCCAACGCTTTTCGCACAAGGCGTTTAGAACCGTTCGGTGTAATCGGCTTAAGACCGACACCGGCAGTGTTATCTACAGAAATGCCAAGCTCATCACGGAAAAATGCAATAAGGCGCTTTGCTTCAGAGCTGCCGGATTCAAATTCAATGCCGGCGTAGACGTCTTCGGTGTTTTCGCGGAACACAACCATATCCACAAGATCAGGACGCTTTACCGGCGAAATAATGCCGTCATAGTAGCGGATAGGACGAATACAGGCGTATAAGTCGAGCGTCTGTCTCATGGTAACGTTAAGGCTTCTGAACCCTTTCCCTACAGGAGTCATAAGCGGGCCTTTAATGGCAAGTTCCGCTCCCTGCAATGCAGTCAATGTTTCCTGCGGCAGGTATTCGCCTGTCTCGTTAAATGCTTTTTCTCCGGCGAGAAGCTCCTTAAATTCCAAGGAACGTTCTTTGCCGTACGCTTTTTCAATCGCAGCAGTAAGAACCGGACGTGCAGCTGCCCACACCTCTTTGCCGATCCCGTCGCCTTCGATAAAATACACTGTTTTCTGCACGGATGAACTCTCCCTGTACATGCTAAAAATATAATTCGAAACGGGACGATAGCCTGAACAAGAACAACAATGCAAGCGCTCTCACCCTACTATTTCACTGTTTTTGCTTAAAATCGTAAATTTGTTACAAATTTGTAATTGCTCTTTTTCTATAAAAAAAGCCTCTGCATAGTTATGCAGAGGCTTTTCATTTCACGTACAAGCCGTACTAAAAGGTATAAACAATGTTTACTTATTGTTCTCGTAATCAAGCGCAATTTCAACGGCTTCAGAATACAAATCCAAAGGCAATGCACCGCGAATAAGAATATTGTTCACGAGAAAATACGGGGTGCCTTCAAGTTCAAGAGCTTTTGCATCCGCCATATCTTCATCAATAATGGCATTTACAGACTCTGCACGGGCTTCTTTTGCCAATTTTTCAGGATCGAGCCCGACTTTTTTGGCAAGCTTCTGCATAAATGGTTCGCCCTGAGCGATCAATGCCTCTCTGTTGGCAAAGAACTCGTCATACAGCTTCCATGCCTTCTCAGAATCAAAATTGTTTGCGGCAACAAAGTACTGTGACGCTAAGCGTGCATTCTCATGTGAGGCTAACGGGTAGTTCTTAAAAATAAACCGCACTGTCTTGCCGTAATGGGACATAAGGCTGTTCAACGTAAATGCTGCTCGCTCGCAGTAAGGACAAGTGAAGTCAGAAAATGCCACAATAGTTACAGGAGCATCCTCACTTCCTCTAATCGCACGATCCTTGAGAGCAACAGTTTTAGAAACAGCAACATCCTGCTTCCACTGTGCTTTCATCGCAGCAATTTTAGCTTTGGAATTACCTTCACGCAACGCAATGAGCACCTGTTCGCTGTGTTCACGAATAATGCTGAGTAAAATGTCCGGATTCTCTCGCAGTATTGATTCTACTTGAGCTTTCAATTCAGGGGTACTAGCAGCAGAAACATTCTGCGGAATAAGGAGCAGCAGTGCAAACACTGCCATAAAAATTCTTTGAACCATGCGTCCTCCGGACCGGTCTTTCAGAAGGTTAGGGTGCATAAAAAGAATCGTCGTGACAGGCGAGTCCGTATGAAAATAATTATGCATTTCATACCAACATTTTTTGTACTGTTTGCCTTAAGCAGTTGCAAGTAAGCAAGCTCTTTCTTTCCAAATTGCTGCTGAAATATACAGTACATAAGGTTATTTCCAACTCAACGCCATTGAGTTGCATTGTTTTTTTCAACAAAAGACGTAACGCAGCTTTTTATCATTATTTCAAACAGTCAGACATAAACCCATCTTCATAATAGCAAGTAATATCAAATTGCAGTGGACTTGCAAGTCAGTTATAGAGCTTCAATACCAAGTAAATAACAGTGCCGACTACGGCATTGTATACCGCTACACGACTGTAAGGAGACAGGGAATGCGTAGAACCCCCATTGTTGATGCATTGCAGGCAGAAGAGGCTACTAAAGAAATTAAAATTTGCGGCTGGGTACGAACCAGACGTGACGCCAAGGGCTTTTCATTTCTTGAAATGAACGACGGCTCTTGCCTTAAAAACCTGCAAGCCATTGTCGACGAATCTGTACCGACCTATGAGATCATTAAAGATGTAACCACCGGCGCTGCTGTCGAAGTGCTTGGTGAACTTGTCCCTTCTCCGGGTAAAGGTCAGAAATGGGAAGTTCGCGCTACAGAACTTAAATTACTCGGCACTGCTGATGCAGATGATTTCCCGCTCCAGAAAAAGCGTCATTCTGACGAATTCCTTCGCCAGATTGCTCACCTTCGTCCCCGCACCAACAAATACGGCGCAACATTCAGAATTCGTTCTGAAGCATCCTTCGCTATTCACAATTTCTATCGTGACAAAGGGTTCTTTAATGTTCACACACCAATCCTGACCGGTTCAGACTGCGAAGGTGCTGGTGAAATGTTCCGTGTTTCCACACTGCCTGCGACAGGCGTTGAAGCACCAAAAGAAGGCTCCGTATTTGATAATGACTTTTTCGGTCGTGAAGCCAACTTAACTGTATCCGGCCAGCTCGAAGCAGAACTCCTCGCAATGGGGCTTGGCAAAGTTTACACCTTCGGCCCAACATTCCGCGCGGAAAACTCCAACACTCCACGTCACGCTGCTGAATTCTGGATGATCGAACCAGAAGTTGCTTTTGCCGACAATGAAGACAACATGGATCTCGCTGAAGAGATGACCAAATACGTTGTTAAGCACATTCTTGATAATTGCGCTGATGACATCGAACTTTTTGCAAAATTTGTTGATAAAGAACTCATGGGACGTCTTGAGAACATCATCAACGAACCATTTGCACGTGTAAGCTACACAGAAGCTGTTGAACTGCTTTCTGCTGCAAAAAAGAAATGGGAATTCCCTGTTGAATGGGGCATTGACCTTCAGACAGAACACGAACGTTACCTTGCTGAAGAACATTTCAAAAAGCCTGTTATCGTATATGACTACCCTAAAGATATTAAAGCATTCTACATGCGAATGAACGATGACGGCAAAACTGTAGCGGCGATGGACGTTCTCGTTCCACGCATCGGTGAACTGATCGGCGGCTCTCAGCGTGAAGAACGTATGGACGTTCTTCTTGAACGCATTAATGAAATGGGTCAGAACCCTGAAGACTACTGGTGGTACACAGACCTTCGCCGCTTCGGCTCAGTTCCTCATGCCGGATTCGGAATGGGCTTTGAACGCCTTCTTATGCTTGTGACCGGTATTTCAAACATTCGTGACGTTATTCCGTTCCCACGTACCCCTCAGCACATTGAATTTTAGATTCAATACGACGCTGCCTAAAAGATATAAAAAAGGGCTGTCCAATACGGACAGCCCTTTTTACTTGCTTATATCCTAACTACTAAAATTTGTAGCCGACAGTGATACCTACGAGATGAGCATCGCCGTCTTTAAACTCACAGTCCTGAGTGTATGGAATACCGTTAGCGTCAGTAACTTCTACGTGACCAGAACGATCTGAGATAAACAAGTAGTTGTAACTCGCATCTACAGACCAATTTGCATTGTGCCAGCCTACACCGACACCAATGATCTGACGATCATTCGCAGGAACCATGTAGCTTAAACTGTCGCTGTTAAGCGGAGATTCATCGTACACATAGCTTGCACGCAAATCCCAGTTCTCTGTAAGGTTGTATTCAGCACCGATATTAAAGCGCCAAGTATCGTTGTAATTACTATGCTTCAAAAATGGAGAATATCGAGAATTGTAATCAACCTTAAGCTCTTTATAGCTACTCCAGCCAATCCAAGTTGCACCAACTTCAATGCTCAATTTATCCATTGGCTTAACATTAATACCAAAACCGATCTGCTGAGGAAGAGTGATTTTACCGGAAGCATCGCTATCAAGGATAGATGCTCCAGCAAATTTCATTTTTATATCACCCTCAACCTTCTGAGTTACCTCAGAACGGTAGCTCGCACCAAAAGAAAGCCAATCGTTCCACTGGTAACGAGCGCCAAGAGAGAAGCCTGCTCCCCAGCTATCGCCACCCATTTCAGTATCAAGGTATCCCGGATATCTTCGGTGGCCAGTCTTTTTCTTAAGGTCAAAATCGAACCACATAATTTCAGGGCCGATAGCAATAGAAAAATTCTTCGTTACATTGTACCCGACAATCGGGTTGATGGAGACGGTTTTGATGCCCACTTTGTATACATCAGACGCACCAGGCCAAGAACTTTTAAACTCTGTACCAAGACCGAAGCGAGAATATACACCGACACCAAAAGAAATTTGTTCGTTTAATGCGTGTGTCACATACAAGTGCGGCATAGTCCAAAGACTGCTTTCACCATCATACGAGCCGGCATCAGATGCTGGAGAATCTATCTCTACAGTCGCCTGCGGGTAAATTCCGGTTGCACCGATAGCAATCTGTGTACCTTCGAGCTGTGTCAGCTGTGCAGGGTTAACAGCTATAGAAGAAGGGTCTGCTTTACCAGCCATCACAGAGTTACCCAATGCGTTAGCACGGGCACTGTACTCATAAATCCCAAAACCAGCTGCCTGAACTGAAACAGCAGCTAACACCATAGAACAGATAACAATAAGTTGGATTACACGACGAGTCACATTCTCTCCTAATGTGAGTTAAGGATGCAGCAACCATTCCCCTTGGCTACCTTACAAAATCGTGTGTCCCTCGTTCAATTCAGTCGTTATTATCAAATTGAAGTAGCACTCTCCTAATCGTTAGAACGGTTATTTGCAAGAAAAATCAGGATATTAGCAATCAGTAAACACTGTTAACGACAGCTGCATACACTCGTCAGAGTGTTACTCACATCCCCCTTATTGAGAGTTTTTAGTTTATAAAAAATAGCAATACTATTGACTTTCGATGTGCTTACTTTTCATAAAAAAGTGAACAGTGTTCAGCGATTCTAGCAAGATAAAAAAAACGTTTCGGAAAAGCTTGCTTATCAGCCGAGATTTTGATTGTGTGCTAAACACTGGTGCTGAACACAAAAAATTGTTTTCTTCCAAATGTAAAAAATTGTTTAAACCGCAATGTTGGGGTCGAGCGGCAGACAATTCTTCATTTGAGATGGAGATGAGCTGTTATGAAATCCATTCGTGAATTGTACAGAATTGGTGTCGGACCTTCTTCCAGTCATACTATGGGCCCAAAGCGGGCAGCAGAGCTGTTTTTACAGCAGTACACACATGCCCACCGGTATGTGGTACATCTGTATGAAAGCCTTGCTGCTACAGGCAAAGGGCACCTTACAGACCAGGCAGTACTGGAAGTACTTGGCAAGGAATACACAACAATTAAATGGCATCCTGAAAAATGTTTGCCGGAGCATCCAAACGCTATGACATTTGAAGCGTTTGATGAACAAGGAGAGCTGTTAGGTTCTCGTACCTTTTTCAGTGTGGGTGGTGGAGCAATCCGCGAACTTGGGCAAGAAGAAAAAGAAAGCGAGGCTGTTTACCCAATCACGACAGTGAAAGAAATTATGGAGTACTGTTCGCAAAAAGGCATCACGTACTGGGAATATGTAGTGGAATGCGAAGGGGAAACTATTTTTGATTTTCTGGATACTGTCTGGGAAACAATGGAAACAGCAGTAAAAAGAGGGCTTGAAAACCAAGGTGTTTTACCGGGTTCTATCGGGCTCAGCAGACAGGCATGGCGCTTCTTACGGAGATGCCGGAGTGCCTCTGAAGAAATGCAGCAAACAGGGCTTATTACAGCGTATGCACTTGCTGTATCAGAAGAAAACGCAGGGGGCGGCATTATCGTCACCTCACCGACGTGCGGTGCAAGCGGCGTTGTTCCGGCAGTATTATACTACCTTCAAGAACAGCAGCAACTGACTCGTCGTGACATTCTGCGTGCACTGGCAACCGCAGGCTTATTCGGTAATGTCATTAAATTTAATGGCTCAATTTCCGGAGCAGAGGTGGGTTGTCAGGGCGAAGTAGGTTCCGCATGTGCTATGGCGGCAGGGGCTGCTGCTGAACTACTGGGCGGAACACTAAGACAAATTGAATACGCTGCGGAAATGGGACTCGAGCACCACCTCGGGCTAACCTGTGATCCCGTTGACGGACTGGTGCAGATTCCTTGCATCGAACGTAACGCATGTGCAGCAACACGTGCACTTTCATGTGCACAAATGGCTATTCTTTCTGACGGCACACACCACATTACCTTTGATGAGGTTGTGCACGTTATGAAGCAGACAGGACACGATCTGCCAAGCCTGTATCGTGAGACTTCCACAGGGGGACTCGCCAAGGCATACGCAGGACGCTGCCGAAAACAATAAAAAAAGGCTGTTCCGCAACCACCGGAACAGCCTTTCCTTTCTTCATACCTGCCAAAACATTACTCAGGCTACACACCTTCCAACCAACTCTTGGCAAGTTCGTATTCTTCGTTGACAAAAACTTTAGCCTTAAACGGCATCAGCGGTAAAAAATATCCCGCGGCCTTATGAACCCAGCTAAGATCTGTTACGATTGCAACTTTATTCCATGAAAAAAGATGTCGCAAACCAAAAACGGCATCAGTTGCCATTGCACCAGCAGAGTACTCTGTGCCCTCTGTAAAATGCATAAAGCAATTCACCTTGTCATGGGTCTGCAAAATTTCTTTTACACGTGGAATAATAACCTCTTCATAATCTTTATGCGTAATCCTGCCTTCTGATTCCACAGCAAGAGTTGCATCATCAAAGCCTTCTATTAGTTTAAGCATACTATCCTCTACTTATGTACGGAAGGATTAGATAACGGAGAAACATTTCCAGACGCAACAGGCTCCCATGCTGCCGCCATAGCATCGGCCTCTAAAATATCTTCATCTGTCATATGCTGAGCAAGAACCTCTGCGTTCCGCTTTGCCTTGCTGCTTCCACTGAACGCTGCAAGTCTAAACCATTTCAGGGCTTCAATTGAATTCTGCTCAACACCCTCACCATTACCGTACATTACGCCTAAATTTGTCTGCGCTGCAGCATGGCCTTGATTAGCAGCCATGCTGTACCACTTAGCAGCGGCGACCAAATCTTTATCAACACCAAATCCGGCTTCATACGCTGCACCAATACCGAATTGAGCATTCGGGTGACCGTTCTCTGCGGCACGCGTGAGCCAGTAGATGGTTTTCGACGTGTCTTTTTCTACGCCCTGTCCCAAATGATACAGGACAGCCAAATTGAACTGCGACTGCGGATCACCTTCTGAGGCCATTGATTCAATACATTGATAAGCTTCATCATACTGCGCTGAAAAATAGAATTTATCACAATCCTGCTGCGTATAATCGGCTGAGACATTCGCTGCACCAAGCAAAAACAGACAAGCGACCAGTGCGAAACATTGTACTATCTTAGTCATACCTAGCCCTCCCATGGCCATGAACACGTACCTATTCTGAGTACGCACCATTGTAGCACTCTGCCATACACCGTTCGTTGATAAACAGGATGATGGTTGGGATAACTGAACGGATTCAAGGGAGTATGGGGCTAAAAAAATGACCCGCAATGCAAAAAACGCATTACGGGTCTTATAAAGTCTAGAAAACTCATAGAAACAATATGATACGCATACGTACCATACTTTTCATTACATTCGCTCTGCTCCGTCTTCAGTAATAAGAACCATATGTTCCCAGCGAATTCCACCCCATTCCGGATAATACAATCCAGGCTCAGCAGTAACAACCATGCCCGGCTGTAACACAGCATCAGAACGGGAATTTACGGAAGGAGCTTCGTGGGTTTCAAGCCCCACACCATGCCCAAGTGAATGCGTGAAATACTCTGCCACACCTGCATCTGCAAAGACATTCGCAGCCACAGCATGCGCTTCTTTAGCAGGTATACCGGGTCCCATTGCAGCAATAGAAGCGTCCTGTGCAGTCCGCACAAATTCCATGGTACGTTTAAACTCATCTGTAGGATTTGAGCCGACCCAAATAGTTCTGGTCTGGTCAGAACAATAATCGTCTAAACGACAGCCCACATCGATGAGAACAGGACATTCTTCTGTAATAACAGTATCGCCCGGAATAGCATGAGGAAGCGCTGCATTTTTGCCTACAGCTACGATAGAGGCAAAGGCTAATTCGCTGGCACCGTTGTCACGAAAGAATTTTTCAATATCCCAAGCTACAGCACGTTCTGTCCGTCCCGGACGACAAACAGACGGAACCCACTGCATAAGTTTATGGTTCAATGCACATGCTTTTTTAAGGCACGCTATTTCATGTGCATCTTTAATCATTCTCAATTGTTCAACAAGGCCGTCACCTTCCACGCAGGTAAGTCCATCTGCGAAAACTTTGTGGAACGCGTATGGAATCGTACGGGCTTCAAAGCCCACACGCTTATATCCAAGCTGCTTGATATGCTCATTAATAGATGCAGCGGCACTTGCTCGGTAAATAAAAATTCGAGATTCTTCCCACAATCGCTTTGCTGCATCCCAGTAACGGGAATCAGTAAACAACCAGTCTTTCCCGTCCTTGGTAATAAGCAGATAGCCGGCATATTCGTTTTTCTGCCCATCATGTAATTCAAAGCCGGATAAATAGTAACGGTTTGCCTCATGACTGATAAAAAGGGCATCAATCCCTTTTTCATCCATCAGTGCGCGAAGTTTTTCGCGCCTTGCTTCGCATACTTGAATCATACTCTACCCATTTCCTTCATAGAAGCATTGTATACAGGAAAAACAGACCATTTCAGAAACCAATTATGTCTATAAAACCAAACCATTCTGGAACTTCTGTTTTATGTGTCGGTTAAACTGACAGCATATACCTGCCTGTCACAACAGGCAATGAAATCAAATTAGGAACAATTCCTAATTGACGGCAAAAACCCTCTACGTTACGTTCGATGAGCAAATTCACCAGCTCGAGGAATATCACTATGAAACTGACTTCTTGGAATGTAAACGGCTTTCGCGCCGTACGTAAAAAGCCCGAATGGCAATGGTTTGAAGAAAATGAAGCAGATGTAATCGGCATTCAGGAAACAAAGGCGATGCCGGAACAGATTGCTGAAGAAGATAGACATCCCGAAGGGATTTACAGCTACTGGCTTGGTTCTACCGTAAAAAAAGGCTACTCAGGAACCGCTGTCTTCTCTAAGCTCAAACCACTCAGCGTAAGCTATGATTTGCCTAACAGTGAATACCAAGGTGAAGGGCGTGTCATTCATCTGGAATTTGAAGCATTCCATTACTTCAATATTTACTTTCCAAACGGACAGGCCGGTGAAGAGCGACTGGAATACAAGCTCGGATTTTACGATGCCTTCCTCGAGCACGCAGAAGAGCTTAGAAAATCGAAACCTATCGTGGTCTGCGGCGACTTCAACACGGCTCACAAGCCCGTAGATCTTGCACGCCCAAAACCTAACGAAGGCACTTCGGGTTTTCTTCCAATCGAAAGAGCATGGCTCGATAAGCTGGTTGAAGCAGGTTACGTTGACACCTTCCGCCATGTTAATCCAGACGCTAAAGACAAATATTCATGGTGGTCTTACCGCTTTAATGCCCGTAAAAACAATACTGGATGGCGTATTGACTACTTCTTTGTCTCCGAAGAATTAAAAGATTCCATCAAAGATGCATGGATTGAAGACTCACAGTTCGGCTCAGACCACTGTCCTGTCTGGCTTGAGCTCGATATTTAATACCATTTAGAACTACGTAACAAAAAAGCCGAAGCGCAATTGCGCTCCGGCTTTATTTATAGACTGTCCAAAAGGAAGCTTAGTCGCTGAGACCAAAGTGAGCTGCCATGAATGGACCGAAGAAGATACCATCATCATCGAGGTCTTCTTCAATGCGAAGGAGCTGGTTGTATTTTGCAAGACGGTCGGAGCGGGAGAGAGAACCGGTTTTGATCTGACCGGAGTTAACTGCCACTGCGAGGTCTGCAATAAAGCTATCTTCTGTTTCACCTGAGCGGTGGGAGATAACAGTTGAGTATGCAGCACCTTTAGCCATTTCGATGGTATCAAGAGTTTCGGTAAGAGTACCAATCTGGTTCAGTTTGATCAGAATGGAGTTACCGCAACCTTCTTCGATACCTTCAGCAAGGATTTCAGGGTTGGTTACAAAGATGTCGTCACCAACGATCTGGGTGGTAGGAAGTTTCTCGGTAAGGAGTTTCCAGCCGTCCCAATCCTGCTCAGCAAGACCGTCTTCGATGGAGATAAGCGGGTATTTTTCAGTAAATTCAGCAAGCCAAGCAACCATTTCTTCAGAAGAAAGAGTTTTGTTTTCGCCGGAAAGAACGTACTTGCCGTCTTTGTAGAACTCAGAAGCTGCTGCGTCGATAGCAAGAGCAATCTCTTTGCCTGGAACGTAGCCGGCAGCTTCAATAGCTTTCATGATGTAATCGAATGCTTCAGCATGGCTGTTCAGGTTTGGAGCAAAGCCGCCTTCATCACCAACGGAAGTAACGTGACCGTCGTTGGAAAGCAGTTTTTTCAGAGCATGGAAAACTTCTGCGCCCATGCGGAGTGCTTCTGCAAATGTAGGAGCACCGATAGGCATGATCATGAATTCCTGAATATCAAGGTTGTTCGGAGCATGCTCGCCACCGTTGATGATGTTCATCATTGGAACTGGAAGCACTTTAGCGTTGATGCCGCCAAGGTACTGGTACAGAGGCTGGCCAAGGAAGCTTGCAGCTGCACGTGCAACAGCGAGGGAAACACCCAGCATTGCGTTAGCGCCGAGACGCTCTTTGTTTTCAGTGCCGTCGAGTTCGATAAGAATGTTATCGATGTTAACCTGACGAGTAGCGTCAAGACCGATAATGCCTTCGGCAATTTCGCCCATAACGTTGTTAACAGCAGTCTCAACACCTTTACCGAGGTAACGGTTTTTATCGCCGTCACGCAGTTCGAGTGCTTCACGGGTACCGGTGGATGCGCCGGATGGAACAGCAGCACGGCCGGAGTGACCGGATTCCAGGGAAACTTCAACTTCAACGGTTGGATTGCCACGGGAATCCAAAATCTCTCTTGCCCATACAGAAACAATAGTACTCATTCTATAACTCCTTGTAGTCCGACCGGTTGGCCGTTCTTTTCTAACAAAAGGGTACAAAAACCACAGTAGCTACGGCGTGTTACCGAATGCCACTTTCCAAATATAATAACCGCAGACCTTCCATGAGAAGATCTGAACGGACATGATCAAAACAAGATGCCACGCGGGCAATATCTTTTGCAAAACCGCCGGTTGCAACAACTTCCATAGGCCCTTCAAGGGTGCTTGAGAGGCGTTTGCACAGCCCTTCTGTCATGGAAGCAAAACCGAAAATAAACCCGTGATTAATACTGGTTGATGTGCTGCGCCCGAAAACCGGCATATCACTATGTACTTCCAGACTGATTTGAGGAAGTTTAGCAGTATTACTGGCAAGTGCAGACGCCGCAGACTTAACCCCCGGACAAATCAGTCCGCCAAGGTAGGCGTTGTCTTGTACACAGTCAAAGGTTGTTGCGGTGCCGAAATCTACAGAAACGATGGAGCGGGCTTCAGGACACAGCTTGCGAGCTGCATATGCACCCACAAGACGGTCAGCGCCAACCTGTTCCGGTCGGGTGTAACGATTCTCCAAAGGAATAGGAATGTCTTCGGGAGCGAGAAGCAGTCGCTGGTTAAGATAGCGCTTTACTGCTTTGCGGATGATAGGGTTCATATCCGGCACAACAGAGCTGCCGATACATGCCCTGACGTCATCAGGGGAAATAGACATATGCGAGAGAATGTCTCCTATGCGGAACCCAATAGAATCCGAGGTCTGGTGCGGGTCTGTGGGCAAGACATATGTTGTGGCGAGATCTTCTCTTTGTGTAATACCAATTTTAATATTAGTATTCCCAATATCGAATAATAAAACTGTGTTAGCCATATTTCCTCTGGTTGAATCTCAACACCTGAGCATGCACTCTACGATTTGTACATATTATAACAACAAATCATCAGGAACTTTAAGTAGGTATAACATGCTCACTACCGGCATTCTGTATCTGGATTTCATCCGAATACAGACAATACATAGTAGTATACAGTGCGGTATCTACATATTATTAGAAATCGTTCGAAATACGCATTCAAAATAAAAAGAAATGCGTTGTTTCGGTAGCAAGAGTGCTGTGCGGGTTTCAGTCCACCGCATATATGATTATAAACGGCTTTGCCCTGCACACTACTGCGCCAACGACTCGTGCTGTAGCGGCACGTACCCTCTTTGATAGAATAAAACAAGAGAACAAAAAAGAGAAAAAACAAATAAAGCTGCATGAAACAGTTTACAATGTTCCTGTAGCGCATTTTTCTAAGGAGATTTAATGCAAGCTGCTGCTCTTATTCCTGCTCCAGATGCGATTCCGGTTGCAGCCGGTTGGTTGGAAGCACTTTTAATACTGACTTTCGCTTTGCACATTCTTCTCGTTAATGCTGTCCTCGGAGGATCACTCGTGTGCTCCGTACGCAGCATTGTGAACAGAAAAAGCATTCTCATAAAAAAAATGGCCAAGGTTCTGCCGTCTATTTTTGCCCTTGCGGTAAACTTCGGGGTTGCTCCTTTGCTGTTTATTCAAATGCTCTATGGACAATACCTGTACACAAGTTCCATTTTGATGGCAGTGTACTGGTTAAGTGTAGTTTTTCTTGCAATCATTGCATACTACGCGCTCTATATCTTCGCAGGTAGATACGGAACACATGCCAAATTTCCGTTAGCAATATTCGCAAGCAGTGCAGCCATGTTGTGTATTGGCCTAATTCTTTCAAACAACATGACGCTGATGCTCAGGCCGGACGTCTGGTCAGAGTACTTCTCTTCCCCCGGCGGAACATTATTGAATTTTGGAGACCAGACCGTATGGCTCCGCTATCTTCATGTAGTTGTTGCTTCTGTCGCCGTGGGTGGGCTGGTGCTTGCTCTTATTGCACGACACAGCCTTGCCAAAGATGATCCGGAAACTGCAAAAAAAGAGGAACAACTTGGTTTAAATATCTTCCTCTTCAGTTCCCTTGTACAAATCCTCATCGGCGTAACCTTGTTTTTTGCCATACCGGAACACGTACGCACACTGTTCTCCGGCGGCTCCGAATTTTACACAGGCACACTGCTTATTGCGTTAACCTTTGTTGCGATGCTTCTCTTTCAGGCTGCTAGCCGCAATCTGTACGGAACCATTATAACACTGGTGTTTACAGTCCTCATAATGTCTGGAATCAGGGCACTGCTCCGTAAAGCCATGCTTGACCCGTTCGGAGGCATTGCAGCGCTTCCTGTTCAGGCAGAATACTCACCATTCATCATGTTTATCGTTTCTCTTGCACTGGGACTTGTTGCCATTGCGTACATGATCAAACTTGCAATGCGCAGCAACAAGGAGGCGTAACATGGAATATCCAGTATGGTGGCTCCCTTCTTTTTCCGGCGGTTTACTCATTGCCTGTATGGCAATCTTCCATGTTTTCATTGCTCACTTTGCAGTTGGCGGCGGCTTCTTTCTCGTTCTCACTGAAAGAAAAGGGTACGCGGAAAACAATCCGCTAATTGTTGACTACGTAAAACGGCACACCAAATTTTTCCTTCTGCTTACTATGGTGGCAGGCGGAATGACCGGTGTAGGCATATGGTTCACCATTGGCCTGCTTTCCCCGGCGGCTACATCTGTTCTGGTTCACCGTTTCGGTTTTGGGTGGGCAACAGAATGGGTCTTCTTCCTCTGTGAAATTGTAGCTCTTCTTATCTACCATTACCGGTTCGGCAAAATGTCCCGCCGCGATCATCAAATCGTCGGCTGGTTCTACGCGCTGTTTGCGTTTCTTTCCCTCTTCGTTATCAACGGCATCATCACAATGATGCTCACACCGGGAAATTGGCTTCAGACTCAGTCCTTCTGGGACGGCTTCTGGAACCCTACTTTCTGGCCATCGCTGTTTTTACGTTTCGCAATCTGTCTTATGCTTGCCGGCCTTTTTGCTCTGGTAACTGCTTACCGTATTGAAGATAAGAAAACTCGTGAACAAATGATCCGCTATGCAGTGCAATTCGTAGCGTTACCGTTCGGGCTGCTCGTTCTCAGCTCTATCTGGTACATCTACGCATTGCCTGAAGCGCAATTTACGATGATCCTGACAAAGTCAGCGCAGACCCCGCAGCTTGTAAAAATATTCCTACCGCTTTCAGCCTTACTGTTGGCAGGTGTTCTGGCATTTGCCTATTTCACTCCTCAAGTGGTTCGTCCTGCGCTTCTGGCAGTTCTTCTTGTTATAGGAATAGGACAAATCGGTACATTTGAATGGATTCGAGAAGCAGGTCGACGCCCATACATCATTCACGGATACATGTGGTCGAACTCTATTCTTGTTGAACAGACTGAAGCTATCCGCGAAAACGGCATGCTTGCCTATGCTAAGTGGATAAAAACCAAAGAAATTACAGATAACAATCTTCTCACCGCCGGTGAAGAGCTCTACAGAGTCCAATGTATGAGCTGTCACAGCATCAACGGCCCGATGCTTGCGGCAGAACGAGAAGCGGCAGGCCTTACCCGTGAAGGCTTAATGGCTCAATTCAACGGACAGGGGAAATTACGTGAATTCATGCCGCCGTTCCTTGGTAATGATGAAGAACGTAAGGCTGTTTCAGCCTACCTCGCGCATGTAATGAATAAACCACTCGAAGCGGCACCGGCCAAGCAGCCGAAAGAAGAAAATGTTGTTCTGCCATCCTTTGATCCTGAAGAAGCAGAATACGTTCTTCTGGCATGGGCAACAGAAGGTATGAACACAATTTCTGATAACTACGCAAAGTTCACCATGCAGCTCCCCGGCTCAACAATTCGTGCACAACTGTTCCTGCGCGATGATGTTCCCGAAATCATCACAGAGGACGTAACGCTGACGTATAAAATCGACAAAGCATTCTCCACACCTTCTGAGCACGTCGATTTTTGGAAATACGCAAAACAACTTACAGGTAAAAATCTGCCTGTAGACACAGGAACTTGCGACACAAACCTGATAGGTACGTTCAAACTTGATGATGAAAACGGCTTCTTTGAGGCATGTTCACTACCTGTTTTCCCGTATTCAAATGATGGTTCGGTAAATCCTTATCCGTTGGTGACTGTCGAAGCCCGTACAGCTGACGGCAAGCTTCTCGCCACAACAAAAGTTGCTGTTCCTGTTTCAACAGAATGGGGTTGCCGTAACTGTCATGATGGCGAATGGAGAGTTGCTGGCACTGCCGGTATTTCTGACAAGACAGCAGATAATATCTTGGCTGCACATGACAAAATCAACGGAACCAGCCTTGCTGAAAAAGCAGAAAAAGGCACACCGCCACGCTGTCAGTCTTGCCATGAATCACCGCGAACAGGTGATGCTGGCAAAAAACAGATACTCAATTTCTCTGCTGCCGTTCATGGTTGGCATGCAAACTATCTGGCAGGACGCGACGACATTACATGTGAAAGCTGCCATCCGGCAGGACACGATACTGACACACAAGCCATGCGAGGCTTGCATGTTGATCGTGACATCACCTGCACAAACTGCCACGGCACCATCGAAGACCATGCCCTTGGTTTATTGAAAGCAGAAGATGAAAAAGGCAAACCACGAGCAAAACTTTTGATGAAAAACCTTATTCCACGAGTGTCTGCAACGCTCGATGAGGTGGCACCGCGTGAAGCATGGGTAAATCAGCCGGACTGCGGCGCATGCCATACCTTCTTTGAGACACCGGATAGTGACGCTTCTGCTGCAAACCAGTGGACAGAAAGCAAACAAGAACTTTTCAAGAATAGAAAAGATGACCTTGAAGCTGTTATGTGTCAGGCATGTCATGGCACTGCGCACGCCTTGTACCCTGCGGAAAATGACTACGGCGAAACACGAAACAACATTGCTCCGATGCAATATCAAAAATTCGCTGCCCCTCTGGGATCTGATGGCGGCTGTGTCTGCCACACAATGGAGATGAGCGTATACGAATCAGCTCACCACCCTATCATAGAGAAATAACAAAAAAACGCTGACCTGAAGTATCAGGTCAGCGTTTCTTTTTTCCTATCAGTCGCCAGTAATAGCTACTCATTACCACGCAATGGGAATACGAACTTTCTGCTTAGCCTTGTTCGTAAAGAGCAGGTAGCCGTGTTCCTTACCATACAGATAAATATCGCGGGTAATGCGAACGTCAGCCTCACAATACGTTGCTATCTCATCAACCTTGCCCTCTTTCCACCACTTCAACGCTTGTAGGCCATCAGCAGATTTAGGTGCATTGAGCGTAGCTGACCCAAGGTTGTCCAGTGACACTCGATAATTTAATCGCTTGCGGATTTCATCCAGCAAATCAAGGGTAGGTAATGCTTTCAAGTTATAGTCGGCGTATGCAGAAAGTACCTTGTAATCAAAACGGATAATATTAAACCCGATGATACAATCATATCCTTTCAGCCGTTCCAGCAACTCCGGCATATCTTCTTCCATATACCTGATAAAAACATCTTCTTGTGAATCATAGAGTACCGCTACTGATACACGCATTTTATCTGCACGATGCCAGCCGCCAACCTCTTGAGCAGACCGTTGTGTCTCAATATCAAGCACAGCATACCGTTGCGGCAATTCCGTAGAGCTATCTCCCGTTATGATCTCAGCCGGTCTGGAAGGCATTTCAAACTTCCCTGAATCAACTCGGACTATGTCCGGACTGACTCGTGGTGGTGAGTCCGGTAACGTTGGTAAGAGTTCCACTTCAAAAACGTCATCGGGCGAAGGTGCGAATTCACCTTTCATCATTTCCTGTAGCAGATAAATACTGCCCGCTTTATCGATTGGACGGTTGCCGGACCCGCATTTCGGGGAATGTACACAGCTCGGACAGCCAAGCTCACACCCACAGTCACGAACAGCGGCTAACGTTCGCTCAAAAATATCCTTTGCAAGAGTAAATGCATGCCGAGTCAATCCGGCACCGCCTTCCATTCCATCATAAACAAAGACAGCAGGTTTTCCGACCTGAGCATGCATAGGCGTTGAAATGCCACCAAGGTCATTACGATCAGTTAACACGAGGATAGGTAAAATGCCGATCATTGCATGCTCAAGCGCATGGATCGATCCCATAAAATGCAGAAACTCATCTTCAACTTTTCGCTGTATCCCCAACGGAACTTCAAACCAGATGCCTTCCGTTTCAAAAACAAGCGGAGGAAGATCCAACGGAGTAATGCCTAGTAATTTACCACCCTGCACACTGCGCTTCTCAAACCCACTGATGATCTCTGTTACTCGCAGCTTGCCAAAACAAAGCCTTGTACCACAAACGATGGTCTGATCGAGCACTTCTAAAATCTCCGTACTCTTATTACAGCGGGTACGGGTGTAATAATTAACACGCCCCTTCTTTGCCTTGGCTGTTCGCGTACCGAAATCAAGCTCGGTAATCGACCACGTTTGTCCTTTATGAAGATAAACGGCTCCCGGATGGGTCTCTTTAAAGGCTTTTACCCCGTCAACACTGCCAATAACGGTGCCGTCTTCTGATTCTATGTGAAAATTGTTCCCTGCTCCGCGAAGATCAACATGACGATGCGGACGTTTTTTCGCAGCAAAAATCGCTGTCCCTTCAGCATCCCGTAATAAAAGGCCGCACTGTTCAAGCTCATGAACTGCTGCTGTAACATCTTTATTCTGCAACCAGTCTTCAGAACTTCTTAACGTCAGCTCAGCCGCTGCACACTCAAGATGGCGTTTCAAAATGACAGGATTATGCGGATTCAACACCGCTGATTCAGGCGGGCGTAAGAAGAACTCTTTAGGGTGCCGCATAAAATATTGATCCAGCGCATCCTCACCAGCTACAAGGACAACTGCAGATTCTTGCTTTTTACGCCCTACACGACCACCACGCTGCATTGTAGACATAATTGAACCGGGATATCCAACGAGAATGCACAAATCGAGTGCGCCGATATCAATCCCCAGCTCCAACGCACTGGTAGAAATTACAGCCAACAATTCCCCGCTGGTCATTTTCTGCTCAATCTCGCGACGCTCCTCCGGTAAAAAACCGGCGCGGTATGCGGAGATTCTGTCCTTAAATGCTCCGGACTTCTGCCCCGCCCACATGCTTATTAACTCAGTCATCTTACGAGACTGTGTGTAGACAATCGTACGCATATTGCGCATCAACGCAGATTTTAACAATGAAATAGCCGCGGATGACGGGCTCTGATGCGGATCCATGAAGACAAAATGACGCTTACCTTGCGGTGCTCCGCTTTCAGTAATCACCGTAGGAGCAATTCCAGTCAGGTTTTCGCAAAGTTCAGCCGGATTACCTACAGTTGCTGAGCAAAAAATAAACGTCGGAGTAATGCCGTATTGCTTGCAGACTCGAAGCAATCTGCGGAACAACTGCGCCATATGCGACCCCATAACTCCACGGTACGTATGCACCTCATCCACAACAATAAACTGAAGCGAAGCTAAAAACTCTATCCATTGCTCATGATGGGGCAAAATAGACAAATGCAGCATTTCAGGGTTCGTCATAAGGACTGTAGGCGGCTTTGTACGGATCTTTTTACGAAAATGAGGCGTGGTATCACCATCATAAATGGCGGCCTCCGGTCGTGCTTCTTTAGGCCAGTGCGCGGTAAGAGACTGGAAGGTTTTTAACTGATCCTGAGCCAGCGCTTTTAATGGAAAAAGGTACAGACCACGTGCATCAGGGTCCTGTAAAAAACGCTCAATGACCGGAAGATTGTATACAAGGCTTTTGCCGCTTGCAGTAGGCGTTGCCACAACAACATGTCTTCCGGCACGGATATGGTCTGTTGCCAACGTTTGATGTGCATAAAGCTGACGTATGCCCTGCATTGCCAGCATATCTTTAATTGCCTGTGCCCACGGGCGGCGGTTCTCTGCAAATTGCGCATCCACATCAGGCAAAACCTTATGATACACAACTTGATCGCCAAGTCGTTCTGACTGACGCAACGCCTCCACGTATTCCGCTACTATGTCCTTATCCTCATGCATGTCATGAACATGCTGCGCACGCACTCGAAAGTCAATCTGCAAACGATGGAAGAACAGTGTTTAACAATGACGTAAATATACTGACATGAGCAACACCTGAAGAGCACCTTACTATTTCAATTTGCTGCCTATTTTCTCTATTTTCAAACAAAAAAGACAATGCTTGCAATGCAGGGGTATTTCTTTTAGGAACTACGCAAAAGAGAGCAATCATCGGGAGAGAGTGATTATGAGACTTAGACATTTATTGCTGCTGCTTTCCGCAGTAGGAATTCTTTTTATTTCTGCACCTGCATTTGCTGCTGACTCAAGCAAAGGTGCTGCAAACTCACAAATTTTCGGATTCTGGACACTGGTTCCGCCGCTGGTAGCGATTATCCTCGCATTTATCAGCCGTAACGTTGTCCTGTCCTTATTCCTTGGTGTATTTTCCGGCGCTATGATGCTGGAAACCACCGGTTTTGATTTTTACCACGGCCTGCTCGGTTCCTTCCAGCGTGTTTCAAACGAAATTCTTGGTTCCTTGGCTGACCCTTGGAACGCCGGTATTGTATTGCAGTGTCTTGCAATCGGCGGTCTTATCGCAGTTGTTTCCAAAATGGGCGGCACACTGGCAGTTGCAGAAGCACTGGCGCGCAAGGCAAAAGGCCCTCGAAGCGCACAGTTCTTCACATGGCTGATGGGTCTGGTTATCTTCTTTGATGACTATGCAAACTCATTGACCGTAGGCCCTATCATGCGTCCGGTTACAGACCGCATGCGTGTTTCCCGCGAAAAACTTGCATTCATTATTGATGCTACCGCAGCACCGATTGCAGGCATCGCACTTATTTCCACTTGGGTTGCATACGAAGTAGGTCTTATCAAAGACGGCTTTGAACAGATCGGCATTCAGATGAACGCCTATGGTGCTTTTGTAGAAACCATTCCATACCGCTTCTACAACATCTTCATTCTGTTCTTCGTTCTTGCTGGCATTATGATGCTGCGTGAATTCGGCCCTATGCTTAAAGCTGAAAAACGCGCGCGTGAACACGGTAAAGTTCTTGCCGACAATGCAAACCCAATGGCTTCTGAAGAAACAACGCAGCTTGAGCCCGGCTCTCATGTTGTTCCTTCTATCTGGAATGCAATTATCCCTATCGGTACCCTCATTGTTGCAGCCTTCCTCGGCTTCTACTTCAACGGTCTGAGCGCTATCGATAATCCGGAACTGCTGGCTAAAATTCATGAAGCTCCTTACAGCTTCTTCGCAATCCGCGAATGCTTCGGTGCTTCCGACGCTTCTGTTGTTCTGTTTCAGGCAGCATTACTCGCTGGTATCGTTGCAATCGTAATGGGCATCAGCAAAAAAATCTTCAGCATTGAAGAAGCAATTACCACTTGGGTTCTTGGTATTAAATCCATGAACATCACTGCTGTTATCCTGCTTCTCGCATGGTCACTTTCCGGCATCATTAAGGAACTCGGAACTGCAATGTGGCTCGTAAGTGTTCTTTCAGACGCGTTACCTGCCTTCCTGCTTCCGTCCATCATCTTTGTGCTTGGATCTGTCATTTCATTTGCGACAGGTACTTCCTACGGCACAATGGGTATCCTCATGCCGCTGGCAATTCCGTTAGCATGGGCAATCAATCCGGATCAGGCGTACCTCCTTCTTAACGTAGGCGCAGTTCTTACGGGTGCTATCTTCGGTGACCATTGCTCACCTATCTCCGATACCACCATCCTGTCATCCATGGGTTCTGCTTGTGACCACATTGACCACGTTCGCACCCAGCTGACTTATGCAGTTGCCGTTGGTAGTGTTTCTATCCTCTTCGGCTTCCTGCCAGCCGGTCTCGGTCTCTCCCCGATGATCACACTGCCTGTAGGTCTTGTAGCAATTCTCGGCTTGCTGTTCCTCTTCGGTAAGCGTTTGCCGGATGCAAACTAGAATCTACTGCATCATATAAATAAGAAAAGCCCTCAGCACATGCTGAGGGCTTTTTTTATTGCTTTGGTAAGGAAATCCTTCTCTACTGCACAACCAGCAGCTGAGCATACCTTTCTGCTACTTTTCACCAGCTTCAAATGATTCCAGAAGCTGCACGGCTTCGTCATCACCGAGATAACGCTTCAGCGTACGAAGCGGGGTTTCTGAAAGGTCAATCATAAGAAAAGCATCAAGGCTGCCGAACGCACTATCCACATGGAACGCTCCGATCTTACCGGCAAGCCGCAAATAATGCTTAAACAGAATAGGCATTGTTCTGCCATCTTCCATGTCTCTGACTAAACCATTCAACCCTGTAAAACTTAAATCAGCAATATTGAAGGCGGACGGAACACCTTTCGGCAATTTCAGCTTTGGAGCTTTTTTGCCGGAAACAAGTGTCGCCAATTCCTTATCAATATGATGCTCTTTAAGATAGTTTACCGCCGTTACAAGCGTGAACGGATTAAACTCAAGCGGCAGACTACACGGGCCAAACAAGTAACGAGTACCAGGACGACGCAGAATGTACTGGCCTATGCCTTTCCAGAGCAGCATCAACGGACTGTAATCTTTCTGATAGTCAGGGTGAACAATGGCTCGCCCTAATTCTACAGCATGTTCAAACCGTGTAAAAAATTCCGGCTTAAACTTAAACAATGTGCTGCAGTACATTCCCTTAACACCGCTTCTAGGAACAATGTCGTCTGTACAACCAAGACGGTATGCACCGGCAATCGCTTCTTTCTTATCATCCCAAAGAATCAGATGATCGTATTCATAGTCGTAGGTATCCAAATCCAAATCTAAACCGGTGCCTTCACCGACAGGACGGAAAGTAAGCTCGCGCAGTCGCCCGAGGTCGTGCAGCATATTAGGAATCTGAAACGCTTGCGCCTCAAACACTGTAAAGCCGTTTTCCTTGGCAAGAATCTGCTCTTCAGGAAGGTTGTCAATCTCTCTTAAAATGGAATCATGCGGGCGAGCCTCTGCAATCTCCATCTGATCTTTTTCTTTTTTGAAAGGAAGAACAAATTTTTTCGATGAAGGACGTTTTGCCAAAGAATAGCTGCGAACGCGCAGATAGTTCATTACGTCATCTTCTGTGGCAAACGTTTTAAGCATATTTGAAGGAATAATATTCCCGACACTGTAGGTAATTTTCTTATTTCGTTTGTTATAAAGCTGTGCCGGTAAAAGTGCTGTGCGTGCTAGTGGATGCACCATGCCCATCATATTAAAGAACAGGCTATTGCGTCCGTGGAAATACAGGGGAAGAACATCCGCATTGGTTTTACGGATAATACGCGCGACGTTTCGGCTCCAGACAGGATCAACAATGCCGCCCATTTTCGGCTGAAGGTGGGAAACTTCTCCAGCTGGGAAAACGACAAGGCTACCGCCTTCAGAAACGTGGGAAATGGCGTTGCGAAGCCCGCGAATGTTTGCTCGGCGTGCTTCTTTAGATTCAAATGGATTTACTTCAATCATACACGGACGCAACTCCGGCATAATTCCAAGAAGATAGTTCGCCAGAAACTTACATTCAGGACGTAATGGCAAAACTTCCGCCATCAGTGCTATCCCTTCAATACCGCCGAATGGATGGTTAGAAACGATAACAAGTGGCTTATCGAGAGGCATATCTCTCAAACCTCTTCCCAAAGCCTCTACTTTTACGTTCAGAATTTCTAATGCATCCTGACAAAACTCTAGTGGGTTTTCGCGTCTTGAAATGCTGTCGTATACATTAAACAACCCGTCTACACGAGTCATATGCATCAATGGCTTTTTGATCGGTGCGAGTACCTTCTTAACCTTAGGCGGAATAAAATCTAGATTGATATTTCTCTCTTCAATACTCCGTCTCATCATGGCCAACCTCTCAAGGCTAAATTCACTTACTGTATTTAATGATTAATGAATGTGTCTTTATGGTAAACTATATTTGTGAGTAATATAGTACTTTAATTACGTCAGTGTTTCAGTCAAGTATCGGCTTTTGCGTTAAAAATCGATAGAAAAACTATGATCTTCAACTATTACAACTTTGGTAATAAATTTAGCATTGTGATATTTCAGTTACAGTAGCATAGTGCTCCGCGCGCTATATGGTAGGCACCCACTTACAAAAGAATTGGCTGTTTTACAAAATTGTAATTTGCTTTTTGGCATATTTTCCTTTTTTGGTAGCTGAATTTACAATTTTGTCAAAAGACACCCTTTCCATGTTGCCTATTTTACAAATTTGTCATAATTAGAACTCATCAAAATCAGCCATTTTTTGTAACACACTGATTTTACAGAGTTGGCACTGAATGTGCTTTATATTTTGCATAAGAAGAATGCAGATGCCTTTTATGGCGTGTACGATTTATATTGCGAGAATTAGTTTAAAGGAGAGTTTTTCATGAGTGGATCGTTAGCAAGACTTAAAGCCATTTCGGCAGTAAATAACATAGCATCAACAACCAAGCCTTTAAACTTTATGGAAGAAAAGCCAACTGAACTTTTCGGCTGCAACGTTTTTAATGACAAAGTCATGAAAGAGCACCTTCCGAAGGCTGTATATAAATCCCTTAAGCGTACCATCGAAAATGGTGAACAGATGGATCCATCCATTGCAGACTCCGTTGCTTCTGCAATGAAAGAATGGGCTCTTTCCCGTGGTGCGACTCACTACACACACGTATTTTACCCGCTTACCGGTTTGACCGCTGAGAAGCATGACAGCTTCCTTGAGCCTGACGGACAGGGCGGCGCTATTGCGCAGTTCTCCGGCTCTACTCTTATTCAGGGCGAACCGGATGCATCCAGCTTCCCTAACGGTGGCTTGCGTACCACTTTTGAAGCTCGTGGTTACACAGCTTGGGATCTTACAAACCCTGCGTACCTCCTTGAAAACGACAATGGCGTTTTCTTATGTATCCCGACTGCGTTTGTCTCTTGGACAGGTGAAGCGCTTGACAAAAAGACTCCGCTTCTGCGTTCCAACCAGGCTATCCACACTCAGACCAGCCGTCTGCTCAAAATTCTCGGCCATGAAAATTTCAATCGCATCCAGAACTACGCTGGCGTTGAACAGGAATACTTCCTTGTAGACCGCAATTTCTACTTCGCACGTCCAGACCTCTACCTTTCCGGCCGCAGTCTTTTCGGCGCAAAGCCAGCAAAAGGTCAGGAGCAGGACGACCACTACTTCGGTACTATTCCTAAACGTGTTCTCGCGTTCATGATTGAAGCAGAGCGTGAACTCTACAAACTTGGTGTACCAGTAAAAACCCGTCACAACGAAGTTGCACCGGGCCAGTACGAAATCGCACCGATGTTTGAAGACTCCAACCTCGCAAACGATCACAACCAGATGATCATGAGCGTACTGAAAAGCGTTGCTAAACGTTACGGTATGGCGTGCCTCATGCACGAAAAACCATTCGCTGGCATCAATGGTTCCGGTAAACACCTGAACTACTCTATTGGTAACAGTCAGTTCGGCAGCCTTTTTGATCCGGGCGAAACTCCGCATGAAAACGCACAGTTCCTGCTCTTCTGTGCAGCTATGATCCGCGCGGTTCACAAACACGGCTCATTACTCCGTTCCAGTGTAGCATGCGCAAGTAACGATCACCGCCTCGGTGCTAACGAAGCACCTCCGGCAATTATGTCCATCTTCCTCGGTGAGCAGCTTGCTGAAATCTTTGAGCACATCAAGAAAGGTGACGAAGTTACCTCAAAAGCAAAAGGCGTACTGCGTGTTGGTGTAGATACTCTGCCTCCACTGCCTATGGACGCCGGTGACCGTAACCGTACAAGTCCGTTTGCTTTTACAGGCAACCGCTTTGAGTTCCGCGCTGTTGGCTCCAGCCAGTCCATCGCAGGCGCTCAGCTTGTTCTCAACACCATCCTTGCTGACTCTCTGGATTACATTTCCAACCGTCTTGAAAACCTCATGTACGGTGAAAACTGGGAAGTTAACGATGCAGTAACCAAAGTTATTCGCGAAATCGTTCAGGAACACGATGCAGTTGTGTTCAACGGCGACGGCTACTCTGAAGAGTGGGCAGAAGAAGCAAAAGCTCGTGGTCTTGCGAACCTCCGCACGACTCCAGAAGCGCTTCCTGCACTCAATAGCGAGTCTAGCGTAACCTTGTTCGAAAGCTTCGGTGTTCTTTCAGAACGCGAATTGAACAGCCGTACATCAATCTTCTTTGAACAGTACGTCAACACTATTCAGACTGAAGTTGAACTGGCAATCAAGATTTCCCGTACAACAATCCTTCCGGCAGCTGTGCGCTACCAGACAGAGCTTGCACGTAACTGCATCAACATGAAGGAACTCGGTCTCGGTTGTGTTCAGGGTCCTCTGAACAAACTCACTGAAAACCTGAATGGTCTTGAATCTGCTGCTAATGAGCTTGAAAGCATGATTGCCAAAGCTCACGGCGATGAGCAGGAACATGCAGTATTCCTCTGCAACGACGTGCTTCCAGTAATGGTTGAGCTTCGTGAGTACGCAGATAAGCTCGAAGAAATCGTTGCTGACGATCTCTGGCCTCTGCCTACTTACCAGGAAATGCTGTTCATTAAATAACAGTTACTGAAAAAATCCTGCCTCCACTTGGCAAAGTTACTCCCCTGTTTCATCTGAAGCAGGGGAGTTTTTTTATACGAATAAAATAAAGTATAGAAAAAAAACTCATTATGTGACAATTTTGTAAAGAAGGATGCTTTTATCTTCTTGCTATTCACTTCGATGCTGTTTAATGATGCGCCCGTGAATAACAGGGATGAGCCTTAAAAAACGCAATCACTTTTAAGACAACTCAATGTATCCCTTGGAAATATAGGATTTTTAGGAAACGGGGCAACCATTCCTGTCATCCATAACAACAGGCTTGCCTTTCTGGGAGGTATTTTGTGAAAGAAGAATATACGGTATTTAATTGCAAAAACGGTGATGATGTTATCCGTGCAGTAAAAGAACATAACATCAGCTTTGTTCAATTCTGGTTTGTAGACATCTTAGGTACTCTCAAAAGTTTTCAGGTCACTCCGAAAGAGCTGGAAGCAGCTTTTGAAGAAGGCATGGGCTTTGACGGCTCATCTATTCTCGGTTTTACCCGTATCGAAGAATCCGACATGGTGGCTTACCCCGATGCTACCACATTCCAGATTTGCTCATGGCGCCCATCTGACCGCCCTGTAGCGCGCATGTTCTGCGATATTAAAAATCCGGATGGAACACCGTACGAAGGTGATCCGCGTTACATTCTGCGTAAGCTCATCGAAAAAGCAGCTCAAAAGGGATACACATACTACGTCGGTCCTGAGCTGGAATTCTTCCTCTTTACAGACTCTAAAAACCCGCAAGCGCTAGATTCCGGCGGTTACTTTGACGCACCACCGCTTGATATGGGTAACGACGTGCGCCGCGAAATCATTTTTGCACTGGAAAAAATGGGGGTAGATGTTGAATACTCTCATCATGAAGTAGCACCATCCCAGCATGAAATTGATCTTCGTTACTCCGAAGCTCTTAAAATGGCTGACATTGCAATGACCTACAAAGTTGTTGTTAAAGAAATCGCCAGAAAACACGGTTGTTACGCTACCTTTATGCCTAAGCCGCTTTTCGGTGAGAACGGCTCCGGCATGCATGTACACCAGTCATTATTCAAAAACGGTAAAAACGCGTTCTTTGATGCAAATGACCCACACAACCTTTCCGGAGAAGCTCGAAGCTACATTGCCGGTCTGTTAAAACACGCGAAAGAGTACACCTGCATCACCAACCAGTGGGTTAACTCCTACAAGCGTTTATTACCGGGATTTGAAGCCCCTGTGTACATTGCTTGGGCTCAGTGCAACCGCTCTTCACTTATTCGTGTTCCAATGTACAAGCCGGGCAAAGAGCAAGCCACACGCATTGAGCTTCGCAGCCCAGACCCTGCTGCAAACCCTTACCTCTGTTTTGCAGCAACCCTTGGAGCAGGCCTTGAAGGCATCGAAAACGGCTATGAACTTCCAGCTGCTGTTGAAGAAAATATTTTTGCTATGGAAACAGAAGATCTCACGGCTAAGGGTATCGACTCTCTGCCGGGTTCCCTGCATGAAGCTGTCGAGTTTATGAAAGACTCCGAGCTGATGAAAAATATCCTCGGCGAACACATGCACGCAAACTTTGTGAACAATAAACGAATTGAGTGGGATGAATACCGCACTCACATTTCCGAATTCGAACTTCGGAAATATCTCCCTATCTTATAATAAAAAAAGAAGAGCCGCGGTACTCGTTACCGCGGCTCTTCTCATAACGCCTGTCAGTTTGTCTCAGTAGACTAGATGAACACTTACCTATTCAATCTAGCTGATGTGCTACATGTGCCCTCCGTAGCCATTGTGATTACCATGGCCGTAGCCGGAGTGATTTCTGTGACCATATCCACCATGGCTACCGTGTCCGCCGTGCATTCCGAAAAAGTTGCACATGGAATCCCACATGGATGTTGAGTTAGTTTTTGCCTGATCTGAAAGTCGGTACATGTGCTGACCATGGCGGCCATGCTGTCCATAGTTCCCGTCTTGCTGTGAGTAATGGTTCATCGGCATCTGGTTGTTGTATGTGTCACTTGCTGCAAATGCCATTGAACCAGTCAGAACCATCATTGCTGCTACGATCGCAATCATTTTTTTATTCATAATGAACTCCCGTTTTTTTTAGATTGTATTCACCATAGAGCAACGCTTGTGCCAAAAAATATAACACTTTAGTTTTATTAAGATTTACTTCACGCAAAAAATCTATCTCACCTCACTTGTAAAAAAAACATACAAAGAAGCTGGGGTTAGCTTCATGTTGCTGTGTAATTTTTGCTCATGCGTATATTTTTCATACACAGCACCTCAAAAGAATTAACTAAAACTGAACGTTATCTTTACCTGTCACGTTATCACTTGCCGCCTCATTTGATGAATGCTAGGGGCAAAACAAACACTTAGGTAATATTAGGAGGATACAGAATGGAATATGTTGTGAGTGCCTGCCTGGCGGGGTGTAACTGTAGATACGATGGTGGAAATAACGAGGACAAGACAGTTGTAGAACTCATCAAAGCGGGTCAGGCTCTTCCGGTGTGCCCAGAACAGCTGGGTGGCTTTCCTACTCCGAGAACTCCATTTGAACTCCAAAATGGCAGAGCCATCTCTAAAGACGGAATCGATATTACAGAGCAGATGCACCGCGGAGTTGAAGAGGCAGTGCATCTCGTTCAGCTTGCCGGATGCAAAAAGGCTATTTTGCAACCCCGATCACCCTCTTGCGGTGCCGGAATAATTTATGACGGCTCATTTTCAGGAAAAAAAATTAGCGGCAACGGCTTGTTTGCAGCCAAGCTCATTGAATTGGGTCTAGAAGTGACTCCCGCAGAATAAAAGTGCACTTCACATGTGCACATATCCTCCGGAGTTGCACATGTGCAATTATTGCACATGTGCGTTTGCACAAGCATCTTTCTCTACGTGCAAAGTTTGCACATGTTTTTTTATGCTTTTTACACCTAAAATATTAACTTATTGATTTAACATAACTTTCATTTTTGGCACGCACAATGCATATACAAATTCAAACAGCATAGAGAACGCAAGTAACATTGCAAACAGAGCTTCTCTTTATCGCATTGTGGCAGATGCAAAAGAGACAGCATACATACTCCTCGTTAAAACGTGTTGAATTCAGTCCCCCTCACACACACCCCAGGGCAGACTGAAAGCCTAGTAGCATAGGCACTCGGTTGTATCCCCCACACTGATACAACTCAGGGTAACAAATAGGGAATGGGTTATACCTCCTCACCATTTCCATCAGGTCCCAACGGGGGTTGGTCACTCGACCCCCGCTTACTGAGCAATTAACAGTACTAACTGTTTTTAATATATAGAGCGACAAGCATACATCACTCATTAGCCCACGTTAATTTCCTCCTTTAGCAAGGCCTCTCCTACTCCCCGACACCGTCGGGGAGTACTTTTTTGTTCAAAGAAAAAATTCCCGCACACCATTCCTTTCAAAAATATTCGTAAAATAATACGCCACCCAACATTGCCTTTTCACAACTGTTCCAAATAGTTGTTCTGTATACCCTCATTCTCTCCCCCTGATGCCTCAAGAGTAATCATAGAAGCTATCAAAAGCGGCTGTGTACCATACGAAAATGGAACAGAACCTTTACTATATGATGCATTCAACCCACGATCATAAGACGGAGCTTATCAAGGCTCTATCTTCACTCAATAAGCAGTACGCGGGTATACTACGGCGTAAACCACCGGGCGAAGAACGGTGGTCACCTATTATGGTGCTTGAACACATGGTTCTTACAGAACGCTCCCTGCTGGGCGGGCTGCCAGAACCAGAAAACATGGAGCCAGTGGAAAGAACATGGAGAAATAAAATTTCGTATGCCATCACGTCTTACGTTTTCAATCTTCAGTTGCTCCTTCCGGTACCTGAAGTAGCGCTATACCCCAAAGGGGAATACGACATTTATGAACTGACAGACATGTGGGATGAAAACCATGCCTGGCTGCGGTCCTTCATAACAGAAGCACCACGCGACTGCCTTGGCGAAAACTATTTCCATCACCAGATTGCCGGCCCTTTAAACATTGAACAGGCAATGAGCCTTAATCTGGCGCATCTGGTTATGCACGAGTTTCAACTCTCTCACATTTTTATGGAACTAAATGTAGAAGTACCCCATCTCCCATATGAACCTACCACCTAGGCACTCCTACCTCTTGTTCATAAAAAAAGCCCTGTCTTCATATGAAGACAGGGCTTTTTTTATGAACGTATTATTATGAAAAAATTACATAAAACCAGGTAAGAATGTTCGCTACAATCGCCACACCTACAGCAGCTGAACCAGCATCCTTAGCTCGTTTTATAAAATCATTTTTCTCGGGCATAACTAAATCTGCAATATTTTCAATCGCGGAATTGCATAACTCAAAAGCACAGACTATAAGCCACATGCCGGTCAGCAATAATGCGGATGGAAAACCGAAGAAAAACCATGCAACAAGTACTATTACTGGAATAAGTGCAATCTCTTGTTTGAATGCAATTTCAGAACGATACGTGGAAATAATCCCTTGCATGGTGTAGCCTGATGCTTGAAAAAAGTGTGCAACACCTGTTGTAATAGAATCTTTTATCGGCACAGTGCCCCCTGTCCGGTGTTATATCATGTTTTTTTATGCAGCATCGCGAAACTATTATGCTATCATAGTTCGCGCTGCACGCAGAAAAGTTATTAAAAAGTCAGCAAAGTCACATAAACTTGCTGTTATATACACTGCTTACGGTTACGTTTTACTGAATTTACATACTGTTTGTATGCAAAATGTGCAAACAGCTACTTATAAGGCGACATATGGCAAAGGTATCACCTAATAAAGCTATCAGACGATTCTGTCTTTCCTGTCAGGGCGGCTCCTCAAAGCGAGTAGAAGAATGCGAAGATAACACCTGCCTCTTCTTCAACCATCGCCACGGGACAGAACCCGAAACACCTGAACGCAGTACGGTTCAGCAAATCCGGCAATACTGCCTTATGTGCTCAGACAATAGCCGTCAGGAAGTACGGGCATGCAGTGCCAGAGAAAATTGCGATCTATGGTCCTTCCGCTTCGGTTGCACACCCAAAACATGGACACGAGTCAAACGCCGTGTGAATCAGCCTCGCAAACTTCTCTTGCCGGGACTTGGCTAACAGACAATAAAAAATCTCTCTTTTGTAACGAAAGAGAGATTTTTCGTCTTATCTACGCTGCATCCTGCAACTGAAGTCCCACAACGGACTGATCATACGCTGCAAGAACATCCTGTTCACGCAACGTGCCTATAAGTTTACCGTCTGCCCCGACAACAGGCAGTTGAGAGATACTGAACGCCGCCATCTGATGTAGAGCAGCAAGCACCATATCTTCTCCCTGCACCGTTTCTATGCACGTTGTAGCTATATCTTTAGCTATCAGCAGATGATCCAGATACTCTTCCGCCAAAACAGAACGTAAATCACGAAAAGAGATAATCCCGCTCAGCTCGCCTTTTTTATCCACAAGGTGCAAATAGGGTGCATTCTTCAACCTGAATGTTTCAAATACCTGTTGAAGAGATGTCCCTTCGTATATGGTATCCGGCATCGGTTGCATCAGATCCTTCACCTTGTATTTCTTCAAAATATTCTGTTCCATTCCTCCACGTAAATCTACACCCCGCCTTAGTAACTTCATGGTATAAATCGAGCCAGAACTGATTGAAGAAGCTATAAGTGTACTGATAATGCACGTCAGCATAAGCGGGAGAATAATATGGTAATTACTTGTCAGTTCAAAAATAATTAAAATAGCCGTGATCGGTGCATACGTCGTTCCTGCAACCAGCCCCCCCATGGCAACCAAAGCAAAAACTCCCGGAGTCGGCACAACTGCCGGAAATAAATAGTGCACTGCAACGCCGAACACTCCACCTGTCATCGCACCGATAAATAACGATGGAGCAAAAATACCGCCGCTTCCTCCACTGCTGATTGTCAGCGACGTTGCAAAAATCTTCAGAAAGATCAGCACAAGCATAGTACCCCATGCCATTTTATCCGTTAAGGAGAGGGTAATTGCCCCATACCCTACCCCCATAATTTCCGGGAAAAGCAAAAGAATTCCACCAATACACAATCCCCCTAATGCCGCTTTCAGAATTGGGGGAATACGAATAGCTTCAGCGAGATCTTCCATTTTATACAGCGTCAAAACAAACAGAACGGCAATCAAAGCAGAAATCACGCCAAGGATAGGAAACAGCCCCAGCTCCCAGAGAGAGCCGAGTTCATAGACAGGAGAAATAAATGCTGGAAAATCTCCAAAGTAATATCGGGAGATAGCTGTAGCAGTAACACTGGAAAGGACTACGGGGGAAAATGCTGCAAATCC
The DNA here is from genome assembly GCF_015482765.1 of Halodesulfovibrio sp. GTDB lineage: Bacteria > Desulfobacterota > Desulfovibrionia > Desulfovibrionales > Desulfovibrionaceae > Halodesulfovibrio. The sequence continues at coordinate 51,581 of NZ_JADMLB010000017.1, read as the reverse complement.
AAAATCACCGAGTAAGATTTCCAACGCAAAAAGAATTCCGGCAATGGGAGCATTAAACGTTGCCGCGATACCGGCAGCAGCTCCGCATCCCACAAGAGTCCTTTGATTCGTCCTGTTTACTTTCAAAAACTGCCCCACGGTTGAGCCGATACTGGAGCCAATTTGAACAATAGGTCCTTCACGCCCTACAGAACCACCTGAACCGATACAAATAGCAGATGCGGCAATTTTAACAGCTGCAACACGCTTACGAATAACACCGTCTCGAAGCGCAACCGCCTCCATAACTTCCGGCACACCATGCCCTTTGGCTTCCGGGGCTCCTTTTGATGTTAGCAGTCCCACAATCGCACCACCGATCACAGGAGGAAAAAGAACACCGTACCATGGCAAAGTGTCATAAAATTCTAAAAAATCGGAACTGTTGTGATAAAAAAGCACTTGAACGGCATCAATGGCATATCGAAAAACTACAGAGCCATACCCTGCAAGGATACCAACCCCCAATGCCAGTAAAAGCATAGGGGTATGTGCATTAATTCTAGACGAGACACCAAGCCAGGGACGGGAAACGCACTCTTTCTGCTGCGGCATACATCTCCTCCGGTGCTGTAAATGGAATTACACACAGCATACCAAAAAAAGACTGTTATCTCCAGAAAATAGCATTTCTTTTGATACGTTAAGCAGGCTTTCATTCTTTATGCATTCGCATATGTCCCATCCTGTTCTCTCGCAGCTTGGCTAACCAATAGATCGACATAATACGTTCATATTCACGCGCTCAGCTCCGATTCAACGGAAAAACAACATGAAAATTTTGTGTACAATATCAGCGCGGGAGCCACACTCTTGTTTTTACCTTGCATTACGCCATTTCAATGCGTAAAAACCAACCACAGACTATCAAACCATTTTGTTGCCGAGACAAACATAAACAGTAATATCAAACTGTTTACTTTCATTAATATTACTGTTCAGAGGAACACATGGCTTTTCCGACTCCTGAATGGGATTTAGCACTTTATAAGCTCATCAACATGCAATGGCGATGTGAGGCACTTGATGTACTCATGCCTATCTTCTCAGACCGCATGCTTGTTTGGATTATTGCTGTCCCTCTCATTTTGATTGCTGGATTAAAAACAAAAAAATGGCGCCAATTACTTATCGGCGTCGCTATGATCGGGGCTGTTGTAGGGGCTACAGACTTAATCACAAACGTTGTTAAGGATACAGCCGGAAGGGTTCGTCCTAAAGACGCCATCGCCCAATCCCACTACTACAACTACAAAAAAAGTGAATGGCTCCAGAAACCCGCAGACTTTGTTCAAACGGACACTCGAGGCTCCTCGTTTGTTTCTGCCCATGCTTCCAACGCAATGGCAGCCGTTGTAATCGCAATGCTGCTCTGGCCGAAACTCAGAAGCTTTTTATGGCTGCTGCCGTTACTCATCGGCTACTCTCGAGTGTATCTGGCAAAACACTACCCTATGGATGTTCTAGGTGGCTGGATACTCGGATTCTGTGTCAGTTACATTCTGTGGAAAACAGTTCTTTATCGATTCGCCCCAGTCCCCGATACTAAAAAAAGCTAATAAAAAAAGGTGGAGTTTCTTCAACTCCACCTTTTTTATTTACTTATATAAAAAGGTATTAACTGACTTTTTCATCACCAAGCATAACAAAGAAATCATCAACCCCTACCGGCTTTGAGAACAGGAAGCCTTGCGCCTCTTCACATTGATGTTTCTGCAGGAACACGAGCTGTTCATCTGTTTCCACACCTTCAGCTACCACATGCAGCTTCATCTGCTTAGCCATAGAAAGAATCGCGGTCACAATATTACCGTCGTTCTCATCTTCCGGAATCCCGTCAATGAACGTTCTATCAATCTTCAAAATATCAATCGGGAATATCTTGAGATAGTACAATGAAGAATATCCTGTTCCAAAATCATCAATGACTATTTTAACTCCGAGTTTAGCCAGTTCACGAAGAATCTGTGCTGTTTTCTCCAAGTTTTTCATCATGATAGTTTCGGTAATTTCCAATTCCAGCTTTTGCGGATTAATTCCCGATTCTTCAATGGCACTGCTAACAGTTCCGTATAAATCTTCAGTAAACTGAACAGCTGATATGTTTACAGAAACAGTCAGCTCTGGATACCCCATGTTGTGCCATGCATGCATCTGCTTGCAGGAATCAAGAAGAACTTGTTCCCCAAGTTCACGTACAAGCCCTGTTTCCTCTGCAACAGGAATAAATTCTGCCGGATTTCCTATGCTGCCGTCAGCCCGAATCCAACGCACCAATGCTTCCGCACCTAAAATTTCACCACTCTGTACGTCAAACCGTGGCTGGAAATACGGGATAAACTCTCGTCGTTCCAAACCTTCACGAATCAAACGCTCAAGTTTCAAACGCTCCGTCACCTGCTCAAGCATACGGGCATCAAAACGCATCCAGCTGGAGCGCTTATGTTCTTTTGCTCGATACATAGCAATATCGCTACGGGTAAGCAGGGTGTTAGCATCATGCCCGTCGTCAGGATAGCAGGTAATACCTATAGTTACGGATAGGTGAAGCTTATGAGAGGCTACATAGAAAGGCTCTTTAAAAACTTGATTCAACGTTTCAGCATGTCGGGATATGACATTTTCTTCTGTCACATTCGGAAGCAATGCTAAAAATTCATCACCGCCGACACGGGCAACCTTTCCATTTACACCAATAATCTCTTTCAATCGGCTCGCAACAAGTTTAAGCAACTCATCACCCAAGTCGTGGCCGAGACTATCGTTAATACGTTTAAAGTTATCCAGATCAATAAAAAGAAGGCAGAATTTTGTATCACCGGTATCCCGCTCGAGCAGCTCATGCAGGAAATTCATGATATAAAAACGGTTAGGCAGTGTTGTCAGCTCATCATGATACGCCTGATGAGCTACAAGTTCTTTTTGAGCTTTAAGTTCAGTAATATTATGCAACACGCCAAGTGTACAAAGCTTGCCTTCGTTACCGTTCATAAATGCGCTACGATACAACACATAATATGAAACAGACTTATCCTGCGCTATATATGTAATCTCGCAGTCACCTGTATTATTGTTCTCAAAAACGTCGCTGCAAAGGGCATCGGCACATGTTAAATTTGCACCTAAAAGATCTGCAATCCGCTTGTTAACTACGTCATCTTTTTCAAGTTGCAACATGTCGCAGAACGCTTTGTTGCAGTCTATGCATACAAAATTTTTATCGCAGATATAGAGGGGGCTGGGAATTGCCTCAACAAGGTTGTTTACAAAACTGCTATTTGACCGCAATAATTGTTGATAGCGAATCAGCTGATCATTAGTGGACTTCAATTCGTGAGAGTGAGTCTCTAATCGGGATTCTAATAACGCATGGTACTGACTACGTTCAAGCAGTAAGCTTGCACGTTCCAAGCACTTTTTTACAGCATGATCCAAAACACCGTGATCGACAATCGGCTTAGTGATGAATTCCCAGGCACCATGTTTTAGTGCCTTGACTGCTTCATCTACCAAGTTAACACCGGAGATAACAATCACCGGTACATATGGCGCTACTTTTTTAATGTGCTCAACAACAGCAAGGCCGCCTGTATCCGGCATCAGCAAGTCAACAATCACAATATCCGGCTGATGTTGTGAAAAAAGTTCAATCCCCTCTGTACCATTGCAGGCTTGAGTCACAAAAAAGCCGCTGTCTTCGAAGTAAACCGAAATATTGCGGCGCAACATTGTATCATCATCTATAATTAATAAATGCAGTGTATCCCCTTGCATGCGTTCCAACCCTCTTTCTCTTACGCGATGTGGTAAACGGATAGAGCAACCTTCGCTGCAAAAATACAAAAATATACAAAACAATCGTGCGAAAGATATTTCGCGTATATTACATGGATTATTAAATACTGAAAAGGAATTGTTACAAGCAATTATTGTACTGGAGAAGAGATGTCTCACAGCGTATTGAGAAAACAGATTGGATTAAAAAAGCGTATTGATGAATTTTTAGATCAGGTAAGTGAAGCTTCTTTGCTGTTCAAGCAAGGAGTCGGGTTCTATATTGACGAAAAACATGACCAGTTTGAACAAAAACTGAATCAGATTTCAACTGTAGAACATCACGGCGACGAAATGCGACGCGCTATTGAACGTCAGCTTTACCTGAAGACACTTATTCCAGAATCGCGCGGTGACGTACTTCAGTTGTTAGAGCAGCTCGACACTCTGCTCGACTGCTGTAAAGAGGTATTGTGGCAATTTCAGATTGAACTTCCGGAAGTACCCTACAAATCACATGACGACATGCAGGAGCTTGTTTCGTACTCAGTTGAGTCAGTTGAAGCTATTGTCCGCTCTGCACGCGCGTTTTTCCGGAGCTCCGATGTTTCAGATCACCTCCACAAAGTTTCCTACTGGGAAAGTGAATCTGACAAAGTCACAACCCGTATGCTCATGGATATTTACCGACGCGACGACTTAAGCCTGTGCCACAAGAGCCAGCTCAAAGACCTTGTCAGACAAGTTGCACAAATTGCTGACAGGGCTGAAGACGTGGCAGACAGACTCACCATTTACGTTATCAAGCGGATGCTCTAAGGACGGTTTTTTATGTTGCCTGTATTCCTATCCAGCGGCCTTTTTCTGGGCTGGTCACTGGGCGCAAACGATGCAGCAAACGTTTTTGGCGCAGCAGTAGGCTCCCGCATGGTGCGGTTCAGAACCGCAGCCATCGTCAGCTCTCTCTGCGTTATTTTCGGCGCTATGTACAGTGGCTCCGGCACTGCGGACACCCTTGGAAAACTCGGGGAAGTTAATGCTCTTGCCGGTGCATTCATGGTCGCATTTTCAGCTGCCATCACTGTATACCTACTTGTTAAAGCCCGTTGTCTCGTTTCCACATCGCAGGCAATTGTAGGTGCCGTTGTAGGCTGGAACTTCTTTAGTGGATCTGCGACTGACCCCGCCGTGTTGAGTAAAATTATGCTCACCTGGGTAGCGTGTCCGGCACTTGCCGCGGTCTTCTCTATTTTCCTATACAAATGCATAGCCGGAGCAATCCGCGCTGCACAACTGCACATATTCACTCTGGACGGAATGACCCGATGGGGACTCATTCTTGCCGGAGCATTCGGCTCGTATGCACTAGGGGCAAACAACATGGCGAACGTCATGGGTGTATTTATCCCCGTAGCTCACCTTCAGCCGATTGAAATATTTCCGGGACTAATCCTGACTGCAACACAGCAGCTCTTTTTCTTAGGCGGTCTTGCCGTTTCTGTCGGTATTTTCACCTACTCGCACAGAACAATGATGCTTGTAGGCGACGGCATTGTGAAGCTTTCACCAGTCGCATCATTTGTTGTTGTTATGGCGAACTCACTCGTTCTGTTCATGCTCTCTTCACAGGGGCTTTCAAACTTTGCCGTTTCCCTTGGTCTGCCACCTATTCCGCTTGTACCGGTATCCAGCTCTCAGGCTACTATCGGCGCTATTGTCGGCATAGGACTGCTCAAAGGCGGCCGAGGAATCCGCTGGAGATCTCTGGCAAACATCGCCTTCGGATGGGTGCTTACTCCTGTTATGGCTGCAACAATCTGTTTCGTCTGCCTCTTCTTTTTGCAGAACGTTTTCCAGCAGACAACATTCCAGCCGGTATCGTATGAGCTCACTCCAACCGCTTGGGAAAAGCTGACCGAACTGGATGAAATCAAGCAGGAAACACTCACGAAAATTGATGACCTCTGGCTTGAACGCTTCCCGAACGCACGTGAATTCCGTCAGGAATTACGCGACAGACTCGGGAAACAGCCGGAAACCATCCAGACCATCATGTACTATGCACGTCGTGATTCACTCAGATTGTCACCAAGGGTTATTGAACGCCTCGGTACAGAAAAATTAACTGAAGCTGAAATAGCCGTAATTAACAAACTGTCCGGTCAGGTCTTTGTTCATAGCTGGCACTTGAAAGACGTTCTTGGAGAAATGTCACCGCTATGGCGTTACTCTGAAACCGATGCTGCGCACAACAAAGCACTTGATGCGAAATTCAAGTTCCTTGATACAAAGCTGCATATTCAAGAGCCTGATGGACGGTAATTCGTTCGAGAGCCAAAAACACTGCACAAAAAAAGGGTTGTCCACGAAGGACAACCCTTTTTACTTCTTACGTAATTGTAGCAAACTACAATTTTAAAGACCCTCTAAATTCTTCCAGATCAGTAATATTCATTTTTTCCATCAACTGCTCAAGCTCTTTCACCAGTCGGAAAGAGAAGTCAGGACGAAGGAAGTTAGAAGTACCAACCTGTACAGCATGTGCGCCTACGAGAATAAACTCAAGCACATCTTCTGCTGATGCAATGCCGCCCATGCCGATAACCGGAATAGAAACAGCTTTGCAAACCTGATGCGTACAACGCAGTGCAACAGGCTTAATTGCAGGGCCGGAAAGACCGCCGATGACATTCGCGATGAGCGGCTTGCGGGTACGAATATCTACGCCCATGCCGGACAATGTATTGATACAGGAGATAACGTCGGCTCCTGCACCTTCAACAGCTTTGGCAATGGTTGTAATATCAGTAACGTTCGGGCTCAGCTTAATAATAATCGGCTTATCACCGGCTGCTTTTTTAACGGCTTCGGTTACTCGAGCAGCAAGCGTTGCGTCCTGTCCGAAGAGAATACCGCCTTCACGTACGTTCGGGCAGGAAATATTCACTTCTATCGCCGCAATACCTTTCTCAGCCGCCAGAACAGCAGTAAGTTCTCCGAACTCTGCCGGATCACAAGCATAAATATTGGCAATAACCGGAAGCTCGTCAGTAGGAAGCTTCGGTAATTTTTCAGTGATGAAGGTTTCCACACCGGAGTTTTGCAGACCAACAGCATTCAACATGCCGCACGGCGTTTCTGCAATACGAGGCATAGGGTTGCCTGCACGCGGCTCAAGGGAAAGACCTTTAACAACAATACCGCCGAGTGATGTCAAATCGCCGTACGGAGCAAACTCAACACCATATCCGAAGGTACCGGAAGCAGTAAGAATAGGGTTTTTAAACTGTAAACCAGTAGAGCCGGGAAGCGTTACGTTCATGTTCATTTCAGCCTCCTAGTCTTCATCAAGAACAATTTGATCCGCCCAGAAAACAGGACCATGCTCACAAGCCTGAGCACGACCGGCTGCTACACCTTTGGCAGTCATTTTGTCTGTAGTTTTGGTTACACACCCTAAACATGCGCCAACGCCGCATGCCATACGATTTTCCAAGGAAAGCTGACAACGGGCACCATGTTTAGCTGCAAAAGCCTGTACCGCACGTAAGAACGGGGTAGGGCCGCAAGCCAATACAAGGCCGTCGCTTTCAGCATATTCTTTAATGCTTGTTTCAATCAGATCAAGGAAATGCGCCAAGTCATCAGGGCCACGTTCAAGGTGGCTTGCTGCTGTAATACGCTCATTGATAGATTCAAACGGATAGCAGTTCAAAGGCATTCTATGCCCGAACTCCATATGCAGGTTCCATGGCTGCGGGTGCTTCTGCGCGTAGGCTACAAGCGGTGCAATACCGATTCCGCCGGCAAGAAGCAGTGTCGGAGTTTTATCCTCGACAGCAAACGGAGTACCAAGAGGTCCCCATACCACAACTTTATCGCCTGTTTTCAGTTCTGCAAGACGCTTTGTTCCGCGCCCCACAACCTGAAAGAAAATTACGAGGTCGCGTTTACTCACACGACAAATAGAAAAGGGACGCGCCCACATCATATCAAGCGCCCACCCTTCCGGGCGAAGCATCACAAACTGGCCTGGCTGCCAATCTGCCCATTCCGGGCGCTCAATGCGCAGGGCGAAAAATAAACTTTCGCCGGATACTGTTCCAAAGGGAACATTATCAAGGACTGTAAGTGTAGTGCATTGTTCCTGATGCATAATTCCTGTAACCTTATTGCAATTTCTTCAGGCTTTGTTTTCCTGCCCAAAGCGTGCAAATCCTGATAGTAAAGTATTACCCGAACGCGGGCTGTTTACGTGTACGTTCTTTCCGCTCCAGTCGCAATCAATACTTTGGGGGTAAGAAGCATTTGCTGTCTGCACCTTCGCGGACAAAATCCCCCATCGCGCAAGAACGTATCACAGAAACCGTAACCACTGAAACTTATTCATACATTTATTAAGCATACAACCACAGTAGAAAAGAACTTCAAACCACACACTGCCGCTTTGACACCGACAGTTACGTAAACTTCTGCAAAAGAGTTTTCTCCAGTACGTGTATTACTGTTGCCAACGGGTAATTCAATGGTTATGAGCTACATCGCAGACTACGAAGAAAATTATTTCCGCCAGCAAATTTTTTTTCAACTCATTGCACGGCAATTGGTTGAACCATCTAGGGACGGCGGGATCATAAGAGATATATATTATGCAAAATAAACCTGAAATCTTGGCACCTGCCGGTGATAAAAACGCGTTTCTCGCTGCAATTGCAGCCGGTGCAGACGCGGTATACCTAGGCTTGAAACACTTTTCTGCCCGTATGGCGGCAGATAACTTTTCCTCTACCGAACTTTCAAAAATGGTGGAGCTTGCCCACAAAGAAGACCGTAAAGTCTACGTGGCAATGAACACACTTGTTAAGCCGGGTGATCCTGATTCCGCTGCACGTCTCATTGGCAGACTTCAGCGGGACGTAGGGCCGGATGCACTCATCATGCAGGATTTAGGCATGGTTGAAGTCGCAAAACAGGTTGGCTTTAAAGGCGAACTCCATCTTTCTACTCTGGCGAACGTTACACACCCTGCCGCATTTAAAGTTGCGCAGGACATGGGTGTTGATCGCATCATTCTTCCGCGAGAACTTGATATTGATGAGGTTCGTCAGTGCAGTGATGCCTGCCCTGAAGACATGTCTCTGGAAATGTTCGTTCACGGTGCTCTTTGCTACTGTGTTTCCGGTCGTTGCTACTGGTCAAGCTACATGGGAGGCAAATCTGGTCTCCGTGGTCGCTGTGTTCAGCCATGCCGCCGTGTATATCAGCAGAAAGCACGTAAAGGTCGCTTCTTCTCTTGTCAGGACTTATCTCTGGATGTTCTTGCAAAGACATTGCTTCCTATTGAAAATTTAAAATCATGGAAAATTGAAGGCCGTAAAAAAGGCCCTCATTACGTTTACTACGTAACAACAGCGTACAAACTTCTCCGTGATAACCCGAACGACCCGCAGGCACGCAAGCAGGCAGAACAGATCCTTGAACAGGCTCTGGGACGTCCTTCTACTCACAGCACATTCCTGCCGCAGAAACGCCGTTCCCCTGTTGATCCGGGAGAACAGACAAGTTCAGGTCGTCTCGTTGGTAAAATTACAGTTGAGCCACCAAAGAAAGCGAAAAAAGGTGAACGCACCTATCCTAAGTACTTCTTCAAACCTCGTTTTGAGCTGTTAAAATCAGACTTTCTGCGAATCGGTTACGAAGACGAACAGTGGCACTTTACTGATCGAGTTCCGCATCCTGTGCCGAAAAACGGTACATTTGTGCTGCGCGCTCCTGCCGGTAAACGCCCGAAAAGCGGCACACCTGTTTTCCTTATTGACCGCCGTGAACACGAGCTGACTAAGCTTCTTCGCGAATGGGAAGGAAAGCTTTCCCGTTGCAAAGGCAAAAAAAGCCAGTCAATTGATGCTTCTCTTGCCTATCCGGCTATGGGCAAGCGTCCTCGTTCCATGACCATCTTGCTCCGCGACCATCTTCCACATGGCAAGCAGGGCAAAGCTGGTAAGTTTACCGATACTGCAAACGGCATCTGGCTCAGCCAGCGTTCATTAAAAACTGTCGGACGAACTCTCTTCGGACGCATGTCATGGTGGCTGCCACCTGTGATCTGGCCGAATGAAGAAAATAAATGGCGTTCCATGATCAAGCAGGCACTCCGTCAGGGTGCACGCCACTTTGTTCTCGGTTCTCCATGGCAGGCTGCCTTCTTTGAAGGAGCACGCAATATTGATCTGATTGCAGGCCCGTTCTGCAACCCTTCAAACCCTGCTGCAATTGCGGCATTGAAGAAAATGGGCTTCAAAGGCGCTATCATTTCCCCTGAACTTTCTCAGGAGGATATCATGGAGCTTCCAAAACAGAGCTGTCTGCCGCTTGGCCTTGTTCTTTACGGTTACTGGCCAATGGGTATCTCACGCTTCCCACTTGAAGGTGTGAAACCGAATGAGCCGTTCTACTCTCCTAAAGGTGAGTGCTTCTGGCTTCGCCGCTATGGGCAGAACTCTTGGATTTACCCGGGCTGGCCTATGGACATTGAAAAGAACAAACAGCAGCTGTTACAGGCAGGCTACACAATGTTTGTAAAGCTTATGGAAAGACCGCCTTCTGCCGTTCCAGAAGCAAAACGTACGTCCCCGTTCAACTGGGATTTAACGTTACTCTAATCCTACTCAATAGTTATAAAAAAGGGCTGTTCCATGTGGAACAGCCCTTTTCTTTTATCTACTTCCAATATTTTAAAGATACGGAGAGAAAAGCCAAAAGAAGGCGTCTCTGATCCTGACAGGTAACGGCCTGGAGACCATTTCACGGTGTGTTACTTCCTGCGATTGCAATACGGTTGTATCTACATGCTTAATCAACCGTCCCGCCAACTCCATATCAAGCACTTCAACATTTAATTCAAAATTCAAGCGCAGACTGCGCGGGTCCATATTCGCTGAACCGAATTGCACGTAACAATCATCCACAATGAACAGTTTTGTATGACAAAACGGCAATGGCTGATAAAAAATTCGTACACCGGCTTCCAGCAGGTCTTTAAAATAATTTCGGCTTGCCCAGTGAACAAACGGCCAATTTGACCTGACAGGCAAAATAATTTTCACCGCCACTCCACGCAAGGCTGCAATAGAAAGCGCGCTTATAAGCTCTGCTGAGGGCAAAAAATAGGGTGTTATGATTCGCACGGAATGCTTTGCAGCACTTATGGTTGCAAGAAGTGAAGTATGAAGCGGGTTATCCGGATTATCCGGTCCGTCCTTAATCACTCGTGCGAGAATATTCCCGGTATGATCCATAGGAGCAGGAAGCGGTTGATGCGCCTGTCCATGAGCATACGCCCAGTCTTCCATGAATATTTGCTGAAGTTGAGAAACTATCGGGCCTGTCAGCCTGTAGTGCATATCAGAAAGACGCCTGTGGCCTTTGGAATTACGAGTTCCGCCGATATTCATACCGCCCGTAAAACCTATTTTTCCGTCCACAACAAGTAACTTTCTGTGATTTCGAAGGTTCAAGCGTATCTGTGGAGGGAAGAGGCTCAAAGGAAGAAATATTGTAGAAGGCACGCCGTGCTTACGCAACGTACGTACAACAGTACACCACGAAAGAAACATACCGAATCCATCGATAAGAACGGCAACTCGAACCCCGCGCTTGTGCGCATCAATCAAAGTCGCCACAAACTTCTTTCCCACCGGATCCTTATCCAGCATGAACGTAGAAAGATACACGGATTCCTTGGCGTTCTTTATCGCATCCAGCATTGCCGGATACGCTTCTCTTCCATTGAAGAGAGGATGAATGCTATTTCCTTTTAAAGGAAATGTACCGGTCAGCGCACGCCCGATTTTCTCAAGCATCTTCAACTCGTCTGGCAATTCCCGTAACAGACAAGTATGTGCACGATGATCAGGAGGCTTAAGGTGCCCCATTGCATTCTGCTGCTCAAACTCTTCACGAAGACGTGTCGCACTTCTTCTGACGCGGTTAACGCCAAAAAGAACATAGGCAAGGACACCCACCAGAGGTAAAGAGAGACAGATAGTTACCCAGACGATTGCGGAGCTCGGCTGTTTTTGTGTCAACAGCGCATGTCCGGCTCCTAACAGGGACAGGATGAAGAAGAAATTGAATAATAAAACATAAGGAGACATAGGCGCTCCATCAAAATCAAAACTGCTATACGGTTGGATATGAGAACAGAAATGACAGTTTCTTATCAATACGGCGGAGCAGTAACTATTTGCAAGTTTTATTATGTATAAAGAACAGAATATAAAAAACGCGGAATGTACACATCCCGCGTTTTACATACAAGAAACTATCGAACTACCAGTACCGGAATCTGGCAGTGGGAGAGGATTGCAGAAGAAACACTGCCGAGCAGCATACCTTCAACTTCACTCAAACCGCGGGAACCGATACAAATAAGGTCACAGCCTTCTTCCTGTGCTGCGGTGCAAATAGCATCAAACGGACGACCGGACTCAATACGGGTTTTGAATGCAACATTCTTTGCTTCCAAACCAGGAATGTACTCATCAAACACTTTCTGTGCTTCTACTTTCATTTCATCACGAAGCTCTTCACGAGCACTGCCGCCAATGATTGCCGGAATACGATCAAGAACATGAACCAACACAATTTCAGCATCCATGCTTTCTGCAATAGCAAGAGCTCTGCGCTTTGCAAGCAATGCATGTTTAGAGCCATCTACAGGAACAAGAATCTTTTTGAAAAACATGAGTAAGCCTCCGCATGCTTATTGTCTTAGGGTGCGCTTTAGTAACTAAAACATACTATAATCTATTATCCTAAATTACGACGCACGTAGATATTCCTTATAATACAGCATTAAAATTAGCAGGTTCAAGAAGATTTTTCAATACAGTATCAACTGCTGAACATGGATTACTTCCTGTTCAAATACTTCTTACTTTCGTACAAACATGCTACATTTTGTATTACTTTCACGAAAAAAAAGATAAAAACGAGTAAACTGCGAGGTAAAAATGATAGACCTTCAAACTATGAGTTCCATGGTCTCCGTCTGGGTCGTTGATGGCGGAAAAAACATTTTATACGCTCTCGTCATCCTCATTGTCGGCTTCTGGTTTGCCCGCTACTTTTCACGCCTGACACGCGCTTCGTTAGATAGATACAAAATAGACCCTTTGCAGGCAGGATTTTTAACAACAATTGTCCGCTATGCCATCATCATTGCAGTCATACTCATTGCGGCATCACGCATCGGAATAAACATCACATCCTTGATAGCCATCTTCGGTGCAGCTGCATTGGCTATCGGTCTTGCGGTTAAAGACAATCTTTCAAACTTTTCGTCAGGCATGCTGCTCGTTTTCTTCCGCCCGTTTACACAGGGAGACTTTGTAGAAGTTGCAGGCGCATCAGGAACAATTGAGATTACGAATCTCTTCAGCACCGTTCTCAATACAACTGACAACAAAAAAGTCTTCATCCCAAACAGGCTGGTTATGAACAGTGTCATCGTCAACTACAGCGCCAACGACACACGACGAATCGATCTCTCAATTGGTATTGATTACGAAGCCGACATCAAGTTGGCTAAAAAGACATTGGCCAAGCTCGTTAAAGACCATTCCGCAGTGCTGGATTCACCTGAACCGCTTGTAGCAGTTGAAGCGCTTGCAGACAGCAGCATCAACTTAACAGTGCGGGCATGGGTACCCTCAGCCAAATATCTTTCAACCAAATTTGAATTGCTTGAAGAAAGTAAAAACGCCCTGACAACACAGGGAATATCCATCCCATTTCCACAAATGGACGTACACTTGGACAATCCTTAGTCACCACAACACATGATTGTTTATGAACTTTTGCACGTTGAGACGGTACGAGACAAAAAATGCAACTATCTTGAACCAAACGCCAAAAAGCTGTATCAGGCGCACATCAAGAATTTTCAATGGTGCGCATCACAAGCACCATAAACAGGAATGACAACACATTCCCTATTAGGAGGCCAGACGTGCGGATTCTTATCGTGGGTTCCGGTGGACGTGAACACGCCCTCGCTTGGAAACTTCGTCAGAGTGCAAAAGTTGAAGAAATCTTCATCGCCCCGGGTAATGGTGGTACAGCGCTCGAAGGTACGAACGTGCCGATTAAAGCAGATGACCTGCCCGCACTGGTGGCTTTCGCCAAAGAAAAGGCTATTGATCTCGTTGTTCCGGGCCCAGAACTTCCTTTGGTTCTTGGAATCAAAGATGCGCTCGATCTGGAAGGGATTCCCTGCTTCGGTCCAAATGCATTTGCAGCCCAGCTTGAAGGCTCCAAAGCGTTTGCAAAAAAGATTATGCAGGAAGCCGGTGTACCCACTGCTGCGTTCGGTGTATTTGAAGAATTTTCTGAAGCGCGTGACTTTGTACTGGAAAAAGGTGCTCCGATCGTTGTTAAAGCTGACGGCCTTGCAGCCGGTAAAGGCGTGATCGTTGCTCAGTCTACAGACGAAGCCATTCAGGCGCTTGAAGAAATCATGGTGCAGAAGTCCTTTGGCGACTCTGGGAAACATGTTGTTGTTGAAGAGTGTCTTGTCGGTGAAGAAGCATCCTTTATCTGTTTCTGCGACGGCAATTCAGTAAAACCTCTTCCATCTTCTCAGGATCACAAAGCAGTGTTCGAGGGTGATACAGGCCCAAACACTGGCGGCATGGGCGCTTACAGTCCGGCACCAGTTTTACCGGCTGACCGCTACGACGAGATCATTGAATCTGTCATGAAGCCGGTCATCAATCTCCTCGGCAAAAAAGACAAACCGTTTATCGGCATCCTCTACGCAGGATTGATGATGACTGAAAACGGTCCATACGTTCTCGAATTCAACGTCCGCTTCGGTGATCCGGAATGTCAGCCGCTATTAATGCGTCTGGACTGCGATCTTGCTGAAGTAATGATGGCGTGCGTTCAGGGAAAACTTGCCGAAACTCCACTCCCAATTAAAGATGAAACAACCCTTGGTGTTGTTGTTGCTGCAGACGGTTATCCGGGAACCTACCCTAAAGGTATGGCAATTACCGGCATGGCTGAAGCGGAAGCAATCGGCGACGTTAAGGTTTTTCAGGCAGGAACAACCATTGAGAACGGACACACCGTTTCCAATGGCGGGCGAGTACTTTGCGTAACCGCACTTGGCGCAGACTTAGCAGCTGCGCAGAAACGCGCTTACGAAGCCCTTAAATTTGTCAAAATGGATAATGCGTACTTCCGAAAGGACATTGGCTTTAAAGGGTTTAAATAAGACTCTCAGGAGACAGAGAACATGCCTCAAGTTGCTATTTTCATGGGCAGTGCTTCAGATGAAGAAACCATGCGCCCATGCACCCAGCTATTAGATCAACTTAAGATTTCGTACATCTTCACCGTTAGCTCTGCACACAGAACACCAGAACGAACAGAACATCTGGTGGACTCTCTGGAAGCAGACGGTTGTCAGGTATTTATCTGCGCTGCCGGCATGGCTGCACACCTTGCCGGTGCTGTGGCAGCACGTACTCTTAAACCAGTAATCGGTGTACCTGTTACTGCATCTAACCTTTCCGGTCTTGATGCTATGCTTGCAACTGTTCAGATGCCTCCAGGCTACCCTGTAGCAACAGTTGCACTCGATAAAGCAGGTGCTAAAAACGCTGCATGGCTTGCTGCACAGATGATCGCCCTTACGGACGACAGCATTGCTGCAAACCTCAAAGCAGCACGTGAAGAAGGCAAAGCCGCTGTTATTAAAAGCGCGGAAGAGCTTGAAGCACGCTACGCTAACTAACAAAAAGATTGGCAGTATGGTCTGCACCTTTTCCATGTAGCTGCAACTGCACGGAAACGGTAAAAGACTTCCCCAACTGCGGTTAAATTAAAAACGCCCGTCAGCTTCCCACTGACGGGCGTTTTCATTTCTTTATTGTGCTACAGAGCAGCAGTAACACGTTCAGACTGAGCAATGCTTTGCACTGCACCTCTACCCGTTTTATACGGACATGTCTGAACACAAGAAAAACAGCAGAAAGGTATTAAATAACCTCAAGCCCCTCTTCTTCCATCAACGCAATACCATACTCAATTGAAATTGCGTATGACAGGTCGGTATCCAATGCCTGCTCACGTGTGTACGAAGAAATCGCACTTCCGTCTGCCATTGGGCAATAGCGTCCGCAAACAATACCGACAATGCGATCTTCATTAATACTGATAAGCGGGCCGCCAACATCACCGGCATGAACGCGGGTATCAAAAAGAACATGGTTGTTGCCAAGCGGTGATGTTAATTTTGAACTGACCACAGAACTTACGACTGTAAGATGGTGCATGTTCTGAAAGCCGAACGGGTATCCGAGACTTACCATTGGTGCACCGAGACGCAACGCCTCTGCATTACCAAGCAAGAAGTCAGGCATAACAATATCAGCTTCAACATCCAGCGCCAGCAACGCAATATCACGCTCTTTGTCCACACTGATCACCTCAGCCGGAATAGAACGAACATGCTCGCGACTGATAGTCTGGAAATCAGTACTCTCAGGAGCGTACGGCACAACACACAAGTCTTCATGGTTATCCCCGAAAAGGTGGCTTGTTGTAAGCATATAGCCCTCTTCGTGTACAAGAAAACATGAACCAAGAAATGCTGCACCTTCTTCATTCTGACGCATCAGCATCATGCAGCCACCAGTGAATTTTTCGGCAGAAGTAGTGTACATAAAGTCCTCCTATCGAATTTTATGGCGACGACGTTTTGCAGGAAATGCTTTCGGGGTCACACTCATTTTCTTCGGCTTTTTCTCAGGATCAATGTAGAACTGCTGAGGGCCGGAGTAATCTTTCAGTCCCTTAAAGAGGCTGTAGACCATAAAGAGCAGAATAACCCCGAACGGTAATCCCGATGCGATAGTAGCTGTTTGCAAAGCAATGAGTCCACCGCCGTATAGAAGCGCGGCAGCTACAGCACCTTCAGTCAACGCCCAGAATACACGCTGCGGAATTGGCGGATCCTGATTACCGTTTGCTGTAATAATATCAATAACCAATGAACCGGAGTCCGAAGAAGTTACAAAGAAGGTAATTACAACAACGATACCAAGAACACTTGTTACAGATGAGAACGGGAAGTGCTCAAGCAATACGAACAGGGAAACAGGAACGTTTTCCTGAACAGCTTTAGCAATACCACCGCCACCGAACATATCGATAAACAGTGCACTGTTACCGAAAACGGTGATCCATACAAAAGTAACAAGAGTAGGAACAAGAAGCACACCTGCGATAAACTCACGGATTGTGCGTCCCTTAGAAATTCGGGCAATAAACATACCTACAAACGGTGACCACCCGATCCACCAACCCCAATAGAAAACGGTCCAGCCGTTCTGCCATGAGGAGTTTTCGTAGGTTTCATTCCAAGTGGAAAGCTGCATGAAGTTCTGAAGGTAAATACCAATGTTTTCCACAAGAGCATTAAGGATAAACAAGGTAGGACCTAAAAGCAGTACGAAGAACATCAATGCAAGAGCAAGTGCGATGTTGATTTCACTCAACTTACGGATACCAGCATCCAGCCCACGTACAACGGAGTACGTAGCGATAAGGGTAATACCACAAATTAAAAGAAGCTGGACATTTGTTGTCTGCGGAACACCGAAGACATGAAATAAACCGGCATTAACCTGCTGCACACCAACACCAAGAGAGGTAGCAACACCGAACAGTGTGGCGACAGTAGCAGAAATATCGATAGCATACCCTAACGGTCCGTTAACTTTATCTCCGAGCAACGGAACAAAAGCAGAACGGATAGTAAGCGGATAGCCTTTGTTAAAAGAAAAGAATGCCAGTGAAAGCCCCACAAGGGCGTATACACTCCAAGGGTGCAGTCCCCAGTGAAGGAAGGTCAAATCCATTGCTCTTCGAGCAGCTTCTGGAGACCCC
This sequence comes from Halodesulfovibrio sp., assembly GCF_015482765.1. GTDB lineage: Bacteria > Desulfobacterota > Desulfovibrionia > Desulfovibrionales > Desulfovibrionaceae > Halodesulfovibrio. The sequence continues at coordinate 33,809 of NZ_JADMLB010000017.1, read as the reverse complement.
GGAGTATCGGAAAATGGAGAAGAGATGAAATGGAACATTGGTTCGGCCACGCCGTAAAAAAGAAGACCAATACCCATGCCTGCACTGAAAAGCATCGCAAACCATGCAGGTGTACTAAATTCCGGCACAGCTTCATCACCGCCAAGCCGGATATCTCCGAATCTGGAGAACATGAAAAGAAGACCGCAAATCAGGATAAGGTTCATAGTTAAAACAAAGAACCACCCTGTGTACGTTGAAATAGCGGTCTGCATGATGCCAAAGAAATCTTTGATGTCTTTGCCAAGGTAAATAGTTAATGCAACGAGAAAGATAATTAACCCTGCAGAGATAAAGAAAATATACGGATGTACATCAAATTTTAATTTCGCCCCATCACTGTTGGTGAGGTTTGAAGTGGAACTCAAAATTCCTCCTTCTGTTTACGCGCAATGCACTATTTACTAATACAGCCTATAGTACGCACAAAAAATAATGCAGAATATACGTTCTGCATTACAAATTACAGTGCATAAAAAAATTGTACATTGTGTTTCGCAGTTATGACTCGCTGTATTATAAGCTATACAATAAACACCGTAATTAGTCAAATTGAGCATTCAAACGATTTACTATCTGTAACATAGACTATACACGGCCTTACAGTGTCGCCTCTCATTTTTCCTGTAAGATAATGATTCTATGGACTATCCATACAAAGAATAAGATTAAGAGCTTCTCATAAAAAACTCTCTCTAAAAACAAAAAACGCTCCAGCCTTTCAAGGGCGGAGCGTTTTTATGTTCTATACTACTACAGTCTACCGAGGTGGCACACCGGAAGACTCTCGGATGATAAGATCATGCTGAACGGAAGGAATAGTTTCTTCAGGGTGTTTGCCGGTACGCAAGATATCAAGCAGTACAGCAGTAGCCTGACGTCCCATACGATAGCCCGGCTGCAAAACGGTTGTCAGCGGCGGCCATACATGTTTGGCCATCGGGATATCATCAAAACCGATAACTGAAACATCCTTCGGAATTTCAAAACCAAGACGACGCAAAGCGCTGATTGTATTAATTGCAACCAGATCGTTCGAAGCAAAAATTGCAGTCGGCGGGTTTGAAGAGTTCATAAGCTTTTCAACCCCTTCAGAGCAATCAAGAGTATTGGAAGAAATCTGTACAAAGCTCTGAGGGTGAGTCGGAATATCATGATCCTGCAAGCAATGCAGGAATCCTTCATAGCGCATACGGCAACGGTCAGATGCTGTGAATGGTACGCCGAGCATTGCAAAGCTCTTATGTCCGAGCTTAATCAAATACTCTGTCGCATCATAACTTGCCTTCACGTTATCCACGGACACACACGGCAGACACCCCTGCTTGTTGAACAGGTTCACTGCAGGAATTTTTTCCTGATACAATTTCTGTGCGATATCGCCCATGGAGTCAGAAACGGTCAAAATAATACCGTCTACACGACGCTCAAGAAAATTCTCTACCATCTGCTTTTCACGCTGACGGTTGTACTCCGCACTCGCAATAAAGACCTGATACCCATGAAGCTGTGCTTCATCCTGAACACCACGCGCACACTCACTGTAAATCTGGTTATTCACTGCCGGAATAATATACCCGATTGTTTTAGTACGCTGAGTTGCCAATGCTTTTGCCGCAAAGTTGCATCGATAGTTGTGCTTATCGATGATGCGCTGAATACGCTCCCCAGTTTCTTTGCGAACCTTTTCCGGCATATTCAGGTAGCGGGAAACTGTTGCAATAGAAACTTTTGCCTCTCGGGCAATATCCCTAATCGTCGGCTGGAAAGATTTGTTCATAGTCATAGGTCATAAACGCGTTATGGTTTGTATACTGGATGCTTAATCCCCAAAACGCGCGCTTGGACTGAGGGGAGGCATCATACGTTTTGTCATCACGACAAACACAAAGAAAACAGGATTGTTACTCTCAAAGTGCAATACAATGAAAACAGTGCAACAAACAAATCAATCCGTTTTCATTTTTTGCTTTATATGGTGGTTTTAAAACTTTTGCAACTATGGTGTTAATATAAGAGGAAGAACCATGATAAAAGCCGCTTAGGCAACGCCTACATACACTTAGCACAGCGTCCTTAAATACCGTAAAACAGCGTTTCATAAGAATGAAAACGGTTACATATAAAAATTAATAATTACTCATCAACTTTTTTCGCAGACAAAAAAAGATCGGAAAAGCATCGCTTTTCCGATCTTGAATATTTCTCTTTGTCCTGACAGTGAAATGAGGCAGCTGAACAGAGCGCCCTATTCAGCTAACAGGCAGGCGGAGCTGCACAAGCTCCGTTACGACAGGCTAGCCAATCGGCAGTACTGTACGGTCGTATACTTCGTTAAGTACTTCTGCCATAGCAAGGTAAATTGCAGAAAGACCACAAACAATACCCTCATAGCCAGCAATTGTGCCAATAAGAGCAGAACCGGTAAAGTCGCGGATAGCAAGAAGGAAGAACAATGCTGTCAGCGAACCGAAAATAAATTTAATGCAGAAATTGCCTTTCAATGTTCCGAGGAACAAGAAGAAAGTTAAAACACCCCACATTACCAGGTAACATCCCATGTACGCATGAGGAGTCGCTTCTGCCCAGCCAAGCTTAGGCATAACGATCAGCGCAACAAGTGACAGCCAGAAAAGACCGTAAGAAGTAAACGCAGTTGTTCCGAAGGTGTTGCCCTTCTTAAACTCCATAATACCGGCGATTACCTGAGCAATACCACCGTAAAAAATACCCATCGCAAGGATCATAGAAGAAATCGGGAAAAATCCTGCATTGTGAATGTTCAACAACACTGTGGTCATACCAAAACCCATAAGACCGAGTGGTGCTGGATTCGCTAAATTATCTCGCATCAACCTACTCCTGATACTAAAAAGTCGTACGCCCTGAATCAAGGCTGTTTGCACGAACAGCTAAGCTATATTCCTTGGAACTTCAAGCGAAATTACAGCAAATTTGTAAAGCCATCAATTTTTCCAAGAAATACCAAGCTGTTACCTCCACCACTATGGCCAAAAAAAAAGCTGCACTCACGCACCCCTCCAGTGAGGGTCGCGTGAGTTGCAGCACTACTTTAGTAATACGGGGTAACTGAAAAAGAATTGTTACAGTTGTGTTACAATAGCGTTACAGCTTTGTGTCTATGAAAAATCTTCAGCTAATAATGCCTGAAGTTCTTCGCGAATAACCTGCGCTGCAGACTTTGCAGCTGCCTGCTCAATAGAATTCTTAATCTGCCCTTCTATACGGGTTCCCATTGATTCTATTAATGTCTCTGTACGAACTTCTACCGCACTAAGAACACGAGCCATCAGCGGGCCATCAATATTAAAAGCGTCATCAATAGCCTCAACAAGCACCTCTTTCTCAACAGCCGCTGGCTGAGGAGTAAAAGATTCCTGCATTGCAACAACGTTCTGAAGCGTGCTCTCAAGATAGTAAATACGCTCTGTAAGCTCTGCAAACTCTTCTGGAGTCATTGCCGGAACCGGCGGCTCATCAAAAGAATCGTTTTGCGGTACTGCGGAATCTACAGCCGGAGTGGTGTCCAACATTTCCATAGAAGAATCAGAAAACTCTGGAGCAGACACCGCTGACTCACGCATTAAATCTTCAATGCTGGCATTCGGCGGCACTGGAGCTGCGTTCTGGTTAATGTCTTCCATATCCAAAACAGAAGAATCACCTTCTTGCACAGCTTCAACTTCAACCGGAGCATCAGGTTCAACAAACGTATCAACCTCAGGTTGAATTTCAGGCATAGCTTCCAATTCAGCCATTGCCTCCTGCGCAATATCTTCCATAGGAATGTCATCTTCCATGGCTGACATCACATCTTCAATCGGGCTTTCCAGTGCGCTTTCCGGCTGCACTTCAGGCTCCATAAAGGCTTCAGGAGCAACTGGCGCCTCATCAATTGGAAGTTCATCAGCAACCGCGTCAAAATCCTGCTCAGGCGAAGGTTGGAAGCCTGCATCAGCCAACTCCTCTACTCCGGAATCGGTTGCAGGTGAAAAATCGGCAACATTTTCTTCAAAAGCCGGCGTATCTACTAAAGGCTCTTCAATCACTTCAGAACCAGCCTGCATCGCATCAGAATCAAGTACTTCTGCAACCGGCTCAACTGACGGCTCTTCAGCTACCACATCAGAAGCTAATTCAGTATCCTCTGCCTCGCTAAGCAAAGCATCAATATCGTCATGTGTAAAATCTGCCGGCTCAACAGGTTCTTCTTCGAAAGACGCTGGCACACCGTCCATTACTTCCGGTGCCAACGGTTCTTCACCTAAAATTCTATCCAGAGTCGAATCAAGATCCTCCTCCAATGAGGTAGGCTCAGCTAACAACTCCTGTTCAGTGGCCGGTTCACCAACCTCATCCTCCGAAGCAAGCGCTTCAACATCTTCGAATGCTGGTTCTGGAGAAACATCAGGCTCTACTACTGCATCCACTTCAAGAGAGGATTCAATCTCTTGCATATTTTCAAGCACATCATCTACCGGCGTAGCCAACAGCTCGTCTGCGGACTCTTCTGAGGTCTCATCCCTAACTGGTTCCATCGCCTGCTGTTCATCAAGCAGGGAGTCCAGTTCATCAAGAATTGATTCAAACTCATTAGAAGCTTCCAATGGAGGCTCTGATGCGTCAGAAGCTAATGGTTCATCCAAAGCTTCTTTGGCTTCTACAGACGGGGAAACTTCATCGTCCTGTAACAACGCATCCAGCTCAGCTGCCAAATCATCTTCAACTGCTGCGCCTGCTTCTGAAGTTGCTCCCTGTGGTTCCTCTATAAGATCAAGCGGATCAGACTCCAGCAGCGCATCGATATCAAGATCATCTACTGCTTCTTGTTCAGCAGGACGCTCAAGCGGCTCTGCAGAAAGTGTGGCCGGCTCGGATACTATTTCAGAAGAATCCGCTAACGGTTCTTTCGATTCCTTAGAGAAATCTTCAACTGTGCTTGCTGGCTCTGCCATTGCTTCTACAGAAGGTTCCGACTGAGCAGGTGCTTCCGGCTCAGAAGACATCGGTGCTGAAGGTTCAACAGAAGCCATTTCAAGGTCATCCAGAAGCGCGTCAATATCTGCATCAAACATTGATCCATCAATCGGCGCTGAAGGCTCTGGAGTAAGATTTTCTATAGGCGCAGAAGGCTCGAACACCTCTTCAACTGGAAGTTCCTCAACCTCAGGGTCTACTTCCGCAGCGACTTCAGGCGGTTGAACAGGCTCAGGCTCTGTAAAAGCTGGCTCGTTCCCTGCTTCATCCAACTCGCTAAGAAGGAACCCGATGTCATCCATCTCGACATCTTCAGACTCAAGAGTGGTGCCGTCGGCAGCAGTCAGGTCAGTACGAGGAGTATGTTCAGGCTCATTATCCATCTTCAGAAGCGCGTCCAAATCGGAAAGATCTATATCATCTTGTGGAGCAGCAGGAGCAGGCTGAGATAAGTCATCAGAAAATTCATTTAAAATATCATCCACATCGAAAGGATCGTCCAATGAAACATCCTGAGTAGATGCAGAAGGACGTTGTGGCTCTGGAGTTGGCGCAGTGACGGGGGCAGCTTCAACCGGAGCTTTTGGAGCCTCACCTAACTCAGTATCAAGATCGGCAAACAAATCATCAACATCTGAAGCATTCACGTCAGCAATATTTGCTTCCGTTGCAGGCTGTTCCTTAGCAACTGGAGCAGAAAGAGAATCCAATTCTCCCAAATCAAACTCCATTCCAAGCTCTGCAAAAAGATCATCTTCAGCCTGTGGTGCAGCAGGGGCTGCTGCAGGCTTAGAAGCTTCTGGAGCCGGCTCAAAATCAAAGTCAGCAAGAATGTCATCGGCGGCAGCAGGCTGCGGCTCCGGAGCCTTTTCTGCGGTTCCAAGCTCCATGTCTAAATCTGCAAACAAATCGTCAATATCCGCAGTATTCACATCTGCAATATTTGCTTCCGTTGCATGAACCGGTTCCTCTGCCACTGCCTGAGGCTGTGGAGTCAGCTCACTTACAACAGGTTCCGGTTCGGCAGCGCTCAACGACATGGACGATAAATCTTCATCAAAGTCAGGTTGATAACCAGACGGCTTAGCCGGAGCAGGTGAATCAGTAAATTCGTTTAATAAGTCTTCAAAGTCTGCATCAAAACCTACGGAAGAGTCTTTTTCATCCGCTGAATCAAGTAACGCGTCGAGATCAGACTCAAAGGAAGGTGCTTCCTGCTGGACACTCTGTTGTGCAGGTGCAGCTTCCGGGGCAATGTCTGCCAAAAAATCTTCTACAGCAGGATCGCTGGATGGTGTGTCTGTTTGTGTTTCAACAACAGGAGCATCATGTACTTTTTCAACAGATGGAGAATCTGAAAACTCAGAAAAGTCTGTTGTGGTAAAAAGATCTTCAAGCTCACTTTCAAAATCAACAGTGCCAGCTGGGCTTGCAGGGATATTAGAACCGGACGCCTGTTCAGGCGGGGTTCCCATCTCTACGATTTCTGTTAGATCGATAATTCCATTCTTTGCATTATCGGACATGACACACCTTCAGATTCGGTTAGGCAGTTTGAACACTAATTTTAGTACGGAAATGTATGTGAATAAACAGATCACAACATACATTATTTCATGAAATTAACCATACATTACTGCATAAAGCAAGATACTATACCGGCGCATAAAACGTATGAACCTGCATATAGCGACTATTTGCCGTTTTCATGCACGACGTTATAGCCATGATATTTTTACGCTGCATTCTACACTTGATACGTAACAGACAATACCATTCAAAAATATGACTAAAGTGCAACAAGATGAGGTCTTATTCTTTATTTTAAGAAAATACTAAACAAGAAACTGTGCAACACCTCTGCCACAGTAAATTCTCATCGGTATAGCTATCTGTTTCATTAGGTATAGCCGCCAATATCACTGTTTATTCCTGCACTCCACAAAAAAAAGACCGCCTTTTCAGGCGGTCTTTACTTTCTTAGCAAAAGCTCACTCTATGAGTGACACTTAGATTTTTTACAACCAGTGAGAGCTTTTTTCTTAGCTTTATCTTTGCCAGCTACTTCTTTGTGGCAAGATACACAAGTTGCGATACCGGATTTTTTACCCGGTTTTTTGTTATGCACGATTTTGTAGTAAGAACCAGCTTTCTTCTTGTCAGCTTTCGCAGCAGAGTGACAGCCGGCAGTAGAACATTTCTGGTAATTTTCTTTACCGTTTACAGGGTGGTGACATTCTTCACATTTGTAATCGGTGTGGGTTGCGTGGTTAAACATAACCGGTTTCTTAGTTGCTTCCATCTTAACTGGTTCGGATGGAGCATCAACAGCGTAAGCAACCATAGCAAAAGCAACACAAAGCACTGCAGCCATAGCGAGTACCATTACTCTTTTCATGACAGTACAACCTCCTTCACAAGGCATGTTATGATTTTCACATTAGGCTATATTGTACCTCTATTACACTGTCAAGCAAACGCGACCTACTCAGTAGTAATCACAAAATATTCCCCGAACATAAGGAAAAGACAGCAAAGCGACAGTGTATAATGTGTATTGTTTGCTCAATCAAACCATACAACGTTATTTTACAGTATGGCACTTCTTACATGAGGTCGGACCTGCAGGCTTACCTTCTTTCTTAAGAGCCTTATGGCAGCCGTTGCAGCTCACTTTACTATTCGCATGGAAGGCATTTCTAAAGTAGAGAATAGATTTACGTTCCTTGGAAGAAGTCGGGTTGCCAAGATCATGGCAGCCCTTAGATGAGCAGCTATAAATATCTGGATTCTGCTTCAGCATGTGGTGACAGGTATCACATTGCAAAGCAGCATGCTTGTCATGCGAAAATTCCACCTTAGGCTTTTTCAACTTTGCTCCAACAGGTGCACCGATAACAACTGGTTCCTGCGGCGCTTCTTGAGCCGCAGCAATACAGATTGCTGCAAAAAACAGAGAAATGATCAACGGTACGGAAGGAATCAGGTAGCGATGTTGCATAACATTTTCCAAATAATTATTTTCTGTACTTTTTCAGGTAACCACGGGGAGTTACGATGTTTTCACCTATCATTCGAGTCGTCGAATTGCCTATTATTATTGTAGAGAGCATATCTACTTGCTCTGTGTCAAAGGAATTCAAAGAAAATACGAGAGTTTCCTGCTCGTTCCTGTAGGCAGATTTCACCAAACCAACCGGTGTCTCTGGACTGCGGACAGATCCGACAATTTCCAGTGCTTTGCTAATCTGCCAGTCCCTGCGTTTTGATTTCGGATTATAAAGAACAATCACAAAATCTGCATCAGCAGCGGCTTGTAATCGTTTTTCAATCAATTCCCAATCAGTAAGCAGGTCAGAAAGGCTGATAACGGCAAAATCATGCATCAACGGAGCACCTAACAACGCAGAAGCCGCTGAAAGCGCAGGAATGCCTGCCACAACTTCCAGCTCCAAAGTATCAAGATGCTCTTCTGCCAATTCGTATATCAAGCCGGACATAGCATAAATCCCGGGATCTCCGGAACAGACTACCACTGTATCTTTTCCACTCAATGCAATTTCAATAGCTTTTTCACAACGGGCCATTTCACCCATCATACCTGTTGAAACAAGCTCTTTACCTTCTTTCAACGCATCAGGAACTAATTCTACGTACAGGGTGTACCCTACTATAACCTCTGCGTCGGCTATGGCCTTTTGCGCCTGAGGAGTCAGTAACGCACTATCTCCGGGGCCGAGTCCGACAACTTTCAATGAGCAACCCATTATATCTCCAACGCAACAGCGCAAGTCACGCCATTGCCCTTTTGTTTTTCTACAACCAGTCGAGCATTCTGTTGAGATGATGCACCGTGCAATGCAGCTGCTTCAGCAACACTTTTTGTTCCGACAGCGTTCTTGGGAGCATCGGAAGGATTGGGAACATCTATCTCGTTAAGCAATTCCGCAGAAAATGTCTCAAAGGGAACTCCCAACACATTTGCGGCTTGAATTATTCCCTGCTCATCTTTTTTGGCATCAACAGAAACAAGACGGGCAACACTGCCAAGTGCTAAGTCATGCTTACTAAATGTCTCCTGAATCAACTGAAGAATAGCGTCTTTTGACGCACCACGCTTAGCGCCTACCCCCACAGTTAGCACTTTAGGGTGCAGCAGCAATGTCTTCTCTTCCAGTTCCAATAACTCTGCACTACGCCACGAAACAACGATACTCGGTGCCTCTTCTTCTGAAAACGGCACCAGTTCAGCCGGTAAAAAATATTTTTCAAACGTACCGCGCTTCAAACTGAGAACATCAGCCGGATCATCAAGAATGACCTGCTCTCCAGCCAATAACGCCCCGTTAATATACTTCACAGCATCCAAATTATGAATAACACAGCCGGCCTCTTGAGCAACCATATCGACAGACGGCAACTTTTCTGTATCCGTTGCTGTAGTGATAACAGCAACCCCGCCGACAATCTGCGCTATTTGCTGAGCAAATCTATTCGCTCCGCCAAGATGCCCTGAGAGCAAACTGATAACATGCTCACCGTTTTGATCCAGAACAACCACTGCAGGATCAACATCTTTACTCACCAGATGCTGCGCAATAGCCCTGACGGCAATTCCGGCCGCAGTAATAAACACATGAGCAGTGAATCGACCAAATGTTTCTGCCACACACTCACGCAAATGTTGAAAACCGGATTCTTCCAGAACAGCTTCAGCATCAACCATCCGCTCGGGTAAAAAGATGCTTCCTCCGACTTCACATGCCAGTGTTCGGGCAAGCGCTGCGCCTTTAGGCGTAAGCGCGTATATTGCAATGGAATTCATAGTGTTCATCATAGGTAAAATAATTACTGCACACGAAACAGCCCCTGCCGACTCTCGGTTTTATATCAAAAAAGGATAGAACCTACGAGCACCCTTTTAAAACACAAAGTGCATATAAAAAGGGTGAAGTGACAAAACACTCCACCCTTTACTCTTCTTCAAATAAGCAACCACAACGACTTGTCCTGCTTATTCACTTGAATTTTCAGAAAATCCAGATACTGAACAACGTCAAACTGGACATTTAGTGAAACAGACATCTCTTCTGCCCGCATCACCTGTTCTGAAAATTAAAAGTTTACATTGCGGGCAGCAGCAAGAGCCTTCTCAAAATGCTCATCTGTATGCGCAAAAGAAACCATTGCAGCTTCAAGACCGAGAGATGCAAGGTAGATACCCTGAGCACGCATCTGCTGGTAGAAAGAAGCATACATTTTTCCATCACAAGCTTTAGAATGCTCGAAGTGTGTAACCTGTTCTTTGGTGAAGAACATGGTAAACATGGAGGCGATGGTGTTGTATGTAACATCCACACCTTTAGAAGCGATAATAGCATGCAGTTCTTTTGCAAATGCAGCAACGCGAGCTTCAAGAGCATCGTAATCAGCATTCTGAAGCACTTTCAAAGTTGCAATACCGGCAGCCATAACAACAGGGTTACCGGAGTTTGTGCCAGCTTGGAAGATGTTACCAGTTGGTGCAACACGATCCATAATTTCACGCTTACCGCCGTATGCGCCAACAGGCATACCGCCACCGATAATTTTACCGAGAGTAGTAAGGTCCGGGGTTACGCCGAAACGCTTCTGCGCGCCGCCGTAAGAAAGACGGAAGCCGGTAATAACTTCATCAAAAATAAGTAATGCACCGTACTGGTCACATACATCGCGAAGTCCCTGCAGGAAGCCTTCAGCAGGCGGGATAACACCCATGTTGCCTGCCATAGGCTCAACAATGATACACGCAATTTCATCGCCGTTTGCTTCAAACTGCTTACGAACTGCTTCGAGATCATTGTAAGGAACAAGCAATGTATCCTGAACAGTACCGGCTGGAACACCGGGAGTACCAGGGATAGAAAGGTCTGCAAAACCGGAACCGGCAGCAGCGAGGAACGGATCACCGTGTCCATGGTAGTTACCGATAAATTTAACAAACTTATTTCTTCCGGTGTAGCCGCGAGCAAGACGGAGTGCTGTCATGGTTGCTTCAGTACCGGAGCTCACCATGCGAACCATATCAACGCCAGGCATAGCATCTACGATCATCTGAGCCAGTTCAACTTCGCCCGCATATGGAGCACCGAAGCAGCAACCGCCAGCGGCAGAATCCTGAATAGCCTTAGTCACATCAGGATGTGCATGACCGAGAAGCATTGGCCCCCAGCCTTCAACAAAATCGATGTACTCTTTGCCATCTTCAGTTGTAAGAATTGCGCCTTCACCTTTTTTAATAAAAAGCGGCTCACACTCAACGCTAAGACAAGCACGGATAGGACTGTTTACGCCACCCGGCATAAGCTCTTTAGCACGTGCATATAATTCACTGGAGCGTTCCATATGGTTCTCCCTCTTGGATAGTATAAATAAAAGCTGAAGCCACGCTCATTACGCAGCTTCATGCTACAAATTCTAGAAATATGTCATGGATGTTTTTTTAAGTTCTTTCAGTGAAGTAAGCACTGCGAACTCATCAAGCTCGGTTGTTCTACGAAGCTCTTCAACCACTTCCATGTATTCATCTTCATGACGACCATGAATCATAGTAAACAGATTGTATTTCCATTCAGGATGCGTGGTCGGACGATGGTAACAGTGAGAAATAAGCGTATGTTTGGCAGCAGTTTTGCCAACTTCATCAATAATATCTTCGCTTACAATCCACGCAACCATTGCGTTGTGATTAAATCCGGCTTTCTGGTGTTTTAAGCTGGCACCAAAACGACGGATAGTTCCTTCATCTTTCATCAGCTGCAAAAGATTCAGAACAGTTTCTTCATCAGTTCCTACTTCCTCAGCAATATCAGCATAAGGAGTAGCACTGTCTGGAAGGTTGGCTTGCACAATATGCAAAATCTTTTTTTCGATTTCCGTAAACTCGGTTTTCGCCATGGTACGTCCTCGCATTCCTTTTTTATTTCACCAAGTGTTGATACCTGTTAGCATCGCACGTTGCAACTGCTAATCACGCAACGCCCTGCCCCTTCTAACTATCTGTAAACATGGTCTTATTCTCACGTAAAAAATTTGATGCAGCCAACAGACCTTTCTTTTCTGCACCAACATCCCCCCAATAGTATTGCTTGGCATATTTTTCTGTCGGTAAATGGACATTGGGACAACATGTTGAAAAAGCCAAAGACGAAAAGCTAGCCTTGTATAGCAACTGACGATACGATAGAAGCAGCTTGAAACAAAAATGTAACCGCATACATTTAGTTACAGGGCATAACATATAAGAACTTTATGGAGCTATACATGAATGTTACTGTAGTCGGCGGCGGAAGCTGGGGAACAGCTCTGGCGCAACTGCTGGCCGAAAAGGGATACAACGTACCACTACTTGTTCGTGATGAAAAACAGGCTGAGTCCATCAACAGCACACGCGAAAACGCAAGATATCTTCCCAACGTCCCACTCCATGAGAACATTACAGCAACCACAAACGCGCAAACCGCTCTTACCAATGCGCGCCACATTCTTTTCTCCGTACCGTGTCAGGTATTCCGAGCTACTCTAAAAAAACTTGAACCGCTCATTGAAGAAGGCGCTACCATCATTTGTTCTAACAAAGGGCTGGAGCTTGATACCGGAAAAACCGTGTCAGAAGTTGTTACAGAAGAGCTAAACCATAAAAAACCTATGTTTGCTATGCTCTCTGGGCCTTCCTTTGCTGCAGAAGTCGTACGAGGCATGCCCACAGCAGTCGTTCTCGGCTGCTGCCAGCAGAACTGCGGAAAGGACCTGCGGGAAATGTTTTCAAATGAAAACTTCCGCGCTTACTCCTCGACAGATGTTCTTGGAGTAGAACTTGGCGGTGCATTTAAAAACGTTATTGCGATTGCTGCAGGTATGTCAGACGGCTTACGCTTCGGTGCAAACGCACGAGCCGCTCTCATTACCCGAGGGCTGGCAGAAATGTCCCGTTTAGGTGTCGCTATGGGAGCCAAAGCGGAAACATTCATGGGACTTTCCGGAATGGGTGACCTTGTCCTCACATGTACGGGTGATCTTTCCCGAAACAGACAGGTAGGCTTAAAATTAGGTCAGGGAAAAACAATGGAACAAATTCTTGATGAGATGCATCAGGTAGCTGAAGGGGTTAAAACAACGACTGCGGTTCACCGTCTGGCACAACGCCTTAATGTTGAATTGCCCATCACTGCAACAATGCATGCCATTATTCATGACGGGAAAAACCCACATGACGCGTGGCGGGAACTCATGAAACGAGACTTACGAGAAGAATAATTTCCAAAACAACGGCTGCTTCAAAAGAGGCAGCCTTTTTTATTCATTCATCATCACAAACAAAAAGACGATAGCTGATCAGCTACCGTCTTTTCGAACTTTGCCCATATGTCATATGTCTGTGAGGAGGATAAAGGTTAATCCATGGCCTTACGGCAATCCCTTTTGTAAATTTTATACACTGAGACAGATATCATGTCTAAAAAAATCGAGATGTTGTGCTAATTTTATTTCTCAGTGCAGGGGTTAGGCTTGTCCAGCCTGTGCATCGTGCAAGTTTGCTTCGATAACGCGATACAGTTTATTTTCAGTACCAATTGTTCTGCTGATAGTAGTAAGTGCTTCACCAAAATAACCGGCAGCTTCTTGCTTTTTACCTTGTAAATTGAGGATAATACCAAAGTTGTTTTTTAACTTTGCGGTATAGGTATCAACACCAAGACGCTCCGCTCTACGGATAGCCTGATGCATCATAAACTCAGCATTCATGTAGTTACCCTCAGCCATTGCTGCCATACCAGCTTTACTTAACGCACCAATTTCTCTTGCAGCACACATTGTAGTACCCCTTTTATCGTAAAACCTGCTTTAATGTAGAAATACCGCAGGAATGAGCCATATGAACCGGAATATCTTTGGCTTTTGCGTATTGTACAACTTCGCGTCGGGCGGCGTGTGAAACTTTATTAGTAAACAGGATCACCATATCCGGAGTTCCCATTTTACCAGCGATGGAGTTCTCCTTTCCGGTAAACACCTTCAACTTCACACCTTGGCTCTTTGCCGTGTTAATATACTCACGCTTAAGTCTGTCCATTCCACCAATTAACGTCGCGCACATAACGCCTCCAAAAATGTATTCCGGCCTCTTCGTTACCCCATGTTTAATTGAAAACGATTTTCAATGTCAACTAGAAAATGCTTTTTTTCATTCTCACCCATTGGTATACGAAGCAGGAACACACAACCAAAAACCATAAAAGCCTTGTCCCATGCCGCCTGCGGCGGGACTCCACTTTTTACCCATGGCTATAATATGAAAAAGTTTTTATCACTGTTTCTTATTCTATACCTTGTCTGTGCATTTGCTATCCCGCATACAGCTCAGGCGCACCCGCATGTTTTTATAGATAGCTCACTGCGTCTGAACTTCTCCAAAACCACTCTGGAATCCATTGACGTCGTCTGGACATTTGATGACATGTCCAGCGACATGTTTCTTATTGATTTAGACACCAATGGAGACGGAACCCTGACTCAAAAAGAATGGGAAGAGCAGCGCCAGGAGATTGAAGAATACCTTGCCGAACAAAGCTTTTTTGTTCATGTAATGCTCGACGGGAAGCTTGTTGACTTACGAAAGCTGGAAAATTTTGTAGCAGTGTTTGAAAACCGTACACTGAAATATAAAATGACTATCCCGATGAATATTGCCGGAAGTGATTCTCCACAAAAAATGCAGATCGCTATTTTTGATCCGACATATTACACAGACTTCTACACAGCCATTGAAGCTGTAACTGTAGAAGGGAAGAAAGATCTGAAGCTGTCCATTGACGACGCTCCTGAACTTGCCTTTTACCAAGGACAAATTATTCCAACAGCTGTTACTTTTGAGTTCTAATCATGCAGAAAATCTTCATAGCTCTCATTCTTACAATGCTGATGGTGACGGCAGCCAATGCAAACCCCTTCACGGGGAAAAAACCTGCAAGCTCCCACACTGTTCAGCAAACAGTTGATACGAACCATGAAGCTGGCTTCTTTGCGCTGCAATACTCTAAGATTTTGCGGAAAGTGAATCTTGCACAGCGAGCTATGCGTTCTAAAATGACCACGCTGGGACGAGAGATCAAAGAAAACCCAACAGGAAAAACCTTTTGGGCATTCATGCTTTTTTCCTTCCTCTATGGAATCATCCATGCGCTTGGCCCGGGGCATGGTAAATCTATTGTCTTCTCATATTTTTTGGGCAGAAAAGGCACCATGCTTAAAGGTGTACTCATGGGGCATCTCCTCACGGCAGTGCACACGCTTTCGGCCATTATCGTTGTTCTTGGCGCCTATTTCCTTCTCAACCTTAAGGGAAGCCGCGCTCTTTCCACAGCAAGCGAACCACTCAAGGTTACGAGCTACTATCTAATTCTAGGGCTTGGCGTATTCATTCTCCTCCATGCTCTCTATGAAGCCTATGAGCGCACCAAAAAAGAATCACACAAAAACACAGAAGCAAAAAACAAAAGCATTGTGACTGTTTCTATCATTTCCGGTCTTGTTCCGTGCCCGGGAGTAGCTCTTCTCCTTTCTTTTGCGCTAAGCCTAAACCTTCTTGGAACAGGGCTTTTAGGAGCATTGTTCTTCACAATGGGGATGGGCATCAACACTTCCCTTTTCGGAATTATCAGCATCCATTCAAGAAAGATGCTTATGCACGTTGCAGGTAAAAGTTCCTCCGGCGTCGCTGTCCTTCACACCTCCTTTTCTCTTCTGGCAGGCCTTGTCATCATTGCTACCGGATGGCTTCTCATCGCCACATCATAAGGCACCCAACATAGTTCTGAAAAAGCCGCTTCCCTCGAAGCGGCTTTTTTTGTGTTCGAACTACACGAGTCACTCCCCTGCATTTGTCTTCAGCACTTCAAGTGGTATTCTCAAAATTTAAAGCGCTGTTATTTTTTATAAAAATTTTAAAAACTTATTGACCTTTTCCAGCCTTCCGCTCTACACAAGAAAAAACGTTATTGATTCTTATTACTACTTAGAGGGACAAACTACTGCTCTATCTTTGTTTTTCAAAATCTAACAGGCCGTTTGTAAACGGCGCGTATCATGGAGGGGTTTATGTTACGCAGGTTTACTATTCAGCACAGAATTTTCTCACTTCTGCTACTTAATATTCTCTGTATCGTGGTTGCATTCTTCTTATTCTACATGACAACGCAGCAAATACGCGATTACTCCGTATCCACAGCCAAGCAAGAAATGTTTGAAGGGCGACAAGAGGCTATTAAGTTGGCAACAAACACCCTTGCAGACGTGCTGGACAAAAAAATAAATGGCCTTTCAGTAGAAGAACAACATGAAGTTATCCAAAGTACAGTAAACCACCTTCGCCATGAAAAAGACGCTTCAGGTTACTTCTTTGTTTTGCAGGACGGTAAATTTGTAGCGTTTCCACCAAATTCAGGAAGAGTTGGAGAAAACGTACTCGGGCTACAGGATGCAAACGGCGTATTCTTTAACAAAGAATTGGTCATGAAAGCACAACAGGGCGGGGGCTTTGTAGAATACATCTTTGATAAACCGGGAATGGGGAAACAGCCTAAAATAAGCTACGGTACAAACATCGGCAATACAGATTACGTCATTGCGACCGGAGTATACATCGACAACATTGCGGTTCGAAGCAACAAGATAAACGACACAATCACCGCAATGACAGACAAAGCTTTTCTCGACAGAATTATTGTATTCTGTGTGGTCTTTGCTGTGATCATCCCGCTTTGCATCATGATATCCCGAAGCATTTTGCGCCCGTTATCTCTTGCTACAGAAGCTGCACAGGAAGTTGCTGCCGGCAATCTTGATATACCGATTTCTGTTGACGGAAACGATGAAGTTACAAGCCTTCAGCGTTCTCTCACTCAAATGGTTGCAACATTCAAGCACGACAAACAGTCTATGGAGACTAAGGAAGCAGAAGCCCAGGAACAGGCAACGATAGCCCGTCAGGCAGCCCAGAAAGCTGAAGACGCTATGGCTCAAGCTGAAATAGCTACCAAAGAAGGTATTCTTACTGCTGCGTCCAAACTTGAAGGACTTGTGCAGAGCATGAATAACGAAATGGGCTCACTGTTTGATCAAAACTCCACTATCCTTCAGGGAACTAATGCTCAGATGACTCGCATTAGCGATGCTGCAACCGCTATGGAAGAAATGAACGCAACCGTTTTAGAAGTTGCACGAAACGCAGGCGAAGCAGCCTCAGAGACCGAACGCTCGCGCGTTATGGCGCAACAGGGGGCAGATGTAATAACAGAATCTGTTGCTGCTATCACCCAACTCCATACACGCAGTACTGAGCTTAAAAGCAATATGGCAACACTTGATACCCAGTCAGAATCAATCGGCGACATCATCAATGTCATCAACGACATTGCCGATCAGACAAACCTTCTTGCACTGAACGCAGCCATCGAAGCCGCTCGAGCCGGTGATGCAGGAAGAGGCTTTGCGGTTGTCGCAGATGAAGTCCGTAAACTGGCAGAAAAAACTATGAATGCCACCCACGAAGTAAGTCAGAATATAAAATCTATTCAAGACCTTGCAAAACTGAACGCTCAGGGGATGGATGAAACACTTGTTGCATTTAAAACAGTTGAAAGCCTGTCCGGTAAATCAGGCGAAGTATTAAGTGAGATTGTGCTGGCAGCAGAATCTGCCGCCGAACAAGTACGATCAATTGCAACCGCAGCTGAGCAGCAGTCTGCCGCGTCGGAAGAAATTACACGCAGCGTTGAAGAAATCGATGCCATTGCTCGTGAAAACTCAACACTTATCGACAACTCAGCTGCCAACACCGAACAGCTTGTAGCCCAGACAGAAAATCTCAACAGCGTAATTGAGAAATTAAAAACAGATGCCTAGCAATCCTTGGGGGGATGCTGACATAATGCAGCATTCAGAATGTCATTTTTCTGAATAACGCTGCTCTTTACTAAAGGGGATGAGCAAGAGACAGCTCATCCCCTTTAGCTTTCTTAACTCGGCGCGTTTTTTGCTTAATAATACGTTAAGCAGAAATTTTTACCTCAGGAGAACATATGGCACCTATCAACAGCGTCGGGCAGGAAGCCTTTTCTTTTAAGCTCGGCAACCTGATTAACACTACCAGCCAGAAAGCTCAGGAACAGCAGACCGCACCTGCCGCACAAATGCAGCAGGCCATTGAAGTACAGCGTTCTGAACAAGAAACGGCAAACATTGCCTACGGCAATGCTGTCTCCGCTCTGGAAAACAACCAGCAGCCTTCCGGACAGACAGGCCATGCTCTTGATCCGGCACGTGTTGCAGCACTGCTGGATTTTTAATCTGCATCGATTTCAGGGGGCAGTTTTCTGCTCCCTGAGAAATAAAAAAAGCGTGCTGTAAAAACAACACGCCTGATCTTTAAAAAATCTTACGAATAATCGCCCTGCAACTGCGCCTTCAGCTTTGCCGCTCCCACCTTATCGCCTGTTGCAACAACAGCATCCAATAATGCCCGCTTAGCTTTCCCGGTATCAGGATCAACTGCTACTGCCTTCTTTAAATATCGTATTGCCATTTTAGGCTGCTTACATTCAATGCACCATTCGCCAATCATACGAAACATGCTGTGCTCATCAACATACAACGACTTCGCTTCTTCAAACGCTTCGGTCGCATCCTGCAAGCTACCGCCGGAAAGAAATCTCCGACCACGATTTAATGCTTTATCTAAAGATATCTTACGAGTAAGCTGCTCACTATATGATTCAGAATCTTGAGCTTTTTTCAGCTCAAGAAACAGTTTTACCAAACTGTCATGAACTAATTTTTCATGTCCTTTTGCGTACATAATGCCACGCGGGAACATCTTTTTTACTTCGCTGACTCTGTTTAAGTTGTGCAGAACCTCTTTTACAGCAGAATCAACAGTAATCCTGTCGAGGCCGGTTACTTTTCCCGCAAGCACTAACCGCAACGAAGCGATTATAGAAGCAGTAGTACGCAGGACATCATGTCGCTGGAAGTATGCTTTCGCACGAGCAATATGCTCTTTGGCAGCTTTCGAATCATCTTTCATACAGTCACCTTACAACGTTTTTTTAAATACAGAGTCACGATAGTAGAATAACACTGAAAGTCAAATATCATTGTACGAAGGTCAGAGCGTGCTATTCACAAAGTACACGCTAAAAATACTCTTAACGGGAGAATATTATGGCTAAGAAACTGCGTATTGATGAAGATGAATGTATCGGGTGTGAATCATGTGTAGAACTCTGTCCATCTGCCTTTGAAATGAATGCAGACGGAGACAAGGCAATTGTAATAAACGAAGACTGTACAGACGACTGTGTCGAAGAAGCAATCGATACCTGTCCTGTTTCATGTATCGTTTTTGAAGGATAACATACTTGCATACAACAAAAAAAGCACTGCTTTGTGACAAGGCAGTGCTTTTTTTATGAAATTATCTCAACGCCCACGCTCAACGAGCAAATCGTTTCTTTTAACACCTTTTGCTTTACCGCAAACAGCTTCTCCTGTAGAACATTGCAACGTTGTAACTATCACTTTTTTTTACCATTAGTGGATTGTACCTTCTCTCAGACGTTACTGTTGCAAAAAGAATCTGCTTTTTTACACTGTAAAGATATCAGACTTTATCGATACGTAATGAGTCTTTTCTGACGTCTTCAACTTAAAAAACTCATTAATGTAGTGCGTTACTGCCTTAGGAGCTGCTATGAATTCCGACGTGACCTTTGCTAAGCCTTTTATAAGCGCTACCAGCAATGTACTTACAACAATGGCTGGCATCAGCCCTACACCAAGTGCACCTTTTGTAAAAAAAGACAACATTGCTTGCGGTGATGTTTCTGCAATCATCGGAATTACCGGCGAAAAACGCGGTAGCATTTCAGTAACATTCACAAAAAAATGCGCAATTGCTCTTGTCCGCGCAATGCTTGGTGATGACGTTCAGGACATTGTTTCTGACACCAAGGATGCTGTCGGTGAAGTATGCAATATGATCTCAGGACAGGCTCGTGCCGGATTAGCTGATATGGGATTCAAGTTTGATGGTTCCACACCATCTGTCATCATGGGTGATAATCACACAATCAGTCATGTCACTTCCAGTCCGGTTATCGCTGTTCCATTTAGCACTGACCATGGAAATTTCACCATCGAGTTCTGCTTCGGCTAATTACCGTAACGATTACAATAAAATAGACATAATTTTACTAAAAAACGCCTGCATTTTTTGCAGGCGTTTTTTTCTTACACACCATTAACATGGCTATTTGCAGTGGTTTCACGGAACCCTATGATGTTTCACACTGTTTTTACACACCATTTCCACAAGTCCAACTTAGATTTTGACACTCCGTTATTACTTTTTTTTTGTATGCAAACCCGTTGAGATGTCTCACTTCTAATCGATACCATACATCAATTGAAAAAAAGTCTATTGCAAAAAAAGTATCTGCATGAGTATGATTTACTTCTTGCGACTGAGTAACTCAAAACGCCAACTTAGTCGTATTATTTCAGTTATTTTAATTAGTTAAACGATATAGCGTCAACTCAAAGCTATATCACGACACACACTTTTGAGGATTAGAGTATGGCTTCTGCTTGGTCACGTGTTTTTGGTTTTGAACGGGTAAGTCTTTGCGACTGGCCTGGTATGAATGCAAGTGTCATCTTTTTAGGTGGCTGTAATATGCACTGTCCTACTTGCCATAACTTTAACCTTGCCTGGCATAGCGACACCATGGACGTTATCCCGCAGGAAGCGATTGAGTCTTACCTGACAAAACGCTCTCGCTGGATCGACGGTGTCGTCATTACCGGGGGGGAAGCAACAATAACTCCGGGACTTGCAGATTTAATCAAAGATCTTCGCAAGCTTGGCATGCCTGTCAAAATGGACAGCAACGGCATGCGCCCAGATGTATTAAAACAATTGCTTGACGAGGAACTCGTTGAGCTCTTTGCGGTAGATGTCAAAGGCCCTTACCAGAAATATCCTGTGCTTACCGGTGGTACAACATCCCCATCTCAGGCAGAAGAAAACCTTACTCAAGTTTTCGAATTAGCAAAGCAGTATCCTGACAAGTTCCTGTTCCGCATTACCAAAGTGCCTGTGCTGACAGAAGAAGATATTCAGGAAGCTGAGAGTTACCTACCGGAAGGATTCACACTTAAGCATCAGGAATACGTTCCCCCAAGGAGAGAGCATGCCGAAACAGATTCTGAAGCGCGACGAGTGTCTGGAGACATGGTCGCTTGAGCGCATTGCACATGCAATCCTCAAGGCACTTAAAGCAAGCGGTATTAAAGACCCGCTTCTTTCAAAGCGACTTGCCCGAAAGGTAGAAATAAAACTCGGAGCACAAGAAATCGCGCCACAGGAGTTGGTACAGGACGTCATTGAACAAGTTTTGATGGAATCCCGCCTGTACCACGTTGCCAAGCGGTTTATTATTTACCGTGAACAACGCAGGCAGTTACGTGAACATAAAGCCGCGTATCTGGACATCAAAGAGACCATCAATAACTATCTGGATAAAGCGGACTGGCGTGTAAACGAAAACGCTAACATGACCCACTCTTTCCAAGGGCTCATGCTGCATCTTTCCGGCACCTTGCAGGCAAAATACGCCCTTGAGAAATACCCGGAAGAAATCCGCCTTGCCCATGAACACGGCTACTTCCACATCCATGATCTCTCATTTGGATTAGCCGGCTATTGTGCAGGCTGGAGCCTACGCGACCTGCTTCTTGAAGGATTTAACCTTGAAGGTCGCTCCAGTGCCGGCCCTGCTCACCATTTTGATGCCGTTCTCGGTCAAATGGTTAACTTCCTCGGCACACTGCAAAATGAATGGGCTGGTGCGCAGGCGTTCAACAACGTCGACACCTACCTTGCTCCTTTTATCAGAAAAGACGGTCTGACATACAAGCAAGTACGTCAGGCAATGCAGAAATTTATTTTTAATCTGAACACGACCTCCCGCTGGGGAGGGCAGAGTCCGTTCACAAACCTCACATTTGACATTGTGCCGCCAAAGCACATTGCCAAAGAGGCAGTCATCATCGGCGGTGTTCTTCAGGATTCAACATACGGTGAATATGTTGAAGAAATGGCTATGATCAACAAAGCGTTCCTTGAAGTCATGCTTCAAGGTGACCACCATGGCCGCATCTTCTCATTCCCTATTCCGACATACAACGTCACCACAGAATTCCCTTGGGAAACAGAAAATGGTGACCTGCTCATGCAACTGACGGCGAAGTATGGCGTTCCGTATTTCCAGAACTTTATTAACTCAGACCTTGATCCTGAAGACGTGCGCTCCATGTGCTGCCGTCTCCAAATGGATCTGCGTGAACTGCGGAAAAAAACAGGCGGTCTGTTCGGTGCAGGCGACCTTACCGGCTCTATCGGCGTGGTAACCCTGAACTTACCTAAACTAGCGTACCTTGCAAACAATGAAGAAGACTTCCTTGATCTTATTACTGAATACGCAGAGCTGGCTAAAGATTCACTGGAGTTCAAACGCAAGCTGATTCAGCAGAACCTTGATCGAGGCATGTTCCCATGGTCTTCCCGTTATCTGAAAAATGGATTTAAAGCCCACTTCTCAACCATCGGTATCATCGGTGGTCACGAAGCCTGCTTAAACCTGCTTGGTAAAGGCATTGAAACCGAAAGCGGCGTCCGAATGATGCAACGAGTTCTCAACCATCTGCGCGACCTGACTTCCCGCTATCAGGAAGATACCGGCAGCCTCTATAACCTTGAAGCAACACCGGCTGAAGGAACAAGTTACCGTCTTGCCCGCACAGATAAAAAACTCTACGCAGACATTGTTGCATCCGGTAACGGTACTCCGTACTACACAAACTCAACAGCTCTTCCTGTAGGCGCAACCGACGATGTTTTTGCAGCACTCGAACACCAAGACCAGCTTCAGCCACTCTTTACGGGTGGGACAGTGTTCCACACATATCTCGGCGAAGCAGTTGCAGATCATGCTGCATTGAAAAAATTCATCATTAAAGCTTTCACCAAAACTAAACTGCCGTATATCTCGATCACGCCGACATTCTCAGTGTGTAAAGATCACGGATATATTGCCGGTGAACATTTCAGTTGCCCGACTTGCAATGCAGACACAGAAGTCTACACCCGCATTGTCGGCTACTACCGCCCAGTTTCTCAATGGAACAAAGGCAAACAAATGGAATACGACGACCGCATCTGCTACAACAGCGCCCCTGTGGATAACGCTCCACAGCCTGCTGAGATCGATGAAGCAATGTAGTTGTCTCCGACAAAATAGAAGTAATTTAGAAAGCATGATGTAGTTCAATCTACCCAAATAAACGAACCTGAAAGAGGTGGAGTTAATAACTCCACCCCTTTTTTTATTCAGAAGACATACTCTTAGAAAAATAAGTAATACGTTATTTTTAAATAAACCAACTCATCAAAAAGTTATGCACAGAATTACAAACAAATTATCTACAACCTGTGCAAAACTCAAAACTCCTGAGTGCATCACTATCTTCTGCAACAGTCTATTTTATATCATGTTTAGCAATGGCCTATTTTCTTCTAAAGAGAATATTAGCTACAAAGTTACGAACATTTTACGAACACACTGTTCATAACCACTAAAAGCCACAAAGCTTCATTTTTAAGTGTTCATGTATAATTTAATAAACCTAACAGCACTAAAGCATACTGAGGTTCATAACGATTCACTGCTGTAAACCTTAAGACGTTAACGCACTAAAATAAAACTGGATATAGTTTCAAAAGCTGCTCACCAAGCTCCAAATACAAAAAAAGCCCCCGTTACCGTCGGTAACGGGGGCTTAGTTATCTTACCTAAGACTATTGATCTTCTGAGTAGCTTTTGTCAGCTGCAGTTGACGGATCAACTTTTCCAAGATCAAGCGGGTAGCCAAGCACCATGGTCTTACGAGCTTCAAAGCCAGTAGCACCAGGGTGAGTGTTGATACCTACAACCAAGTCTTTGATACCATCGTTGTTAAGGTCTGCGATCTGGTAAGCCATTACGCCCCCTTTAATACGACGGGTTTTCCACTGAAGGCCAAGGCCTACGCCATCCCACTGGAGGGAGTGAATTTCACCCTGAGGGAAGAAGCGGTAGCGGTCAAAAAACTGAGCAGCAACAGAAATCGGCTTGTTCACAAGAACTTCGTACTTTCCGTTGTGATCAAGATCTTCAACAACAAACGGCATTGGAATGTAGTACTTGGAAGGAATAAGGAGCTTATCTTTACCAAGACCAGGCATAGTGTCGTCGTTTTCGATGCTTACAGTACTACCGGAGTAGGACACATCAGAAGCAACCATGCGGTCGAACTTGGAGTTAAATACAGCAACTTTTTCACTGTCTGGAAGAAGTACAACAACCTTGTCGCCTTCAGCTTCGTCCGGAACCCATGCAAAGTTGTACAGGTTTGCTTTTTTAGGAACAGCAACACGGCGGCTGGCAACAATTTTACCGTTAGAGTACGCAAGCTCTTCAACAGTCGGCATCAGAACAGAGCCACCCTTACGGGTTTTCTGGCCGATCATAGTTGGCAGGTAGGTTGGTGGGAGTGGTACAACGTTTACAAGCATTTTCAAGTTAGGAGCAAACTGAACTAACTGGCCGTTCTTCATTGTGTAGAAGAAGGTCAATGCAGCCTGATCGTTGTCCATACCACTTACGATAAGTTCGTTAACACCGTCACGGTCAATGTCATGTGCACGTACGGTGAGCAGGTCATAGCGACGAGAAGGTTTTACTTCTGCAACTGGAACAAGTGTATTTTTTTCAAAGTTATAAACACGTACAGTGTGTTTATCTAACAGTACAACTTCATTCTTTTTATCGCCTGTCACATCCGCAACAACCATGCCGTGTGCAGCAAAACGAAGTGCGTTGGAACGAAGGCGGGAATCAGAGTCAGTTGCCCCTGCATAGCGGAACTGTGGGTTCAGGTATACTTCCTGATTCGCAGAAGTCTGGTTAACAGTGATTGCAGGGTTCATCTGGTTAACACGCTCTTTTGCATCAGCAACAGCCTGAGCACGAGCGCCCGGACGGGCAAACACTTCTGTATTGATTGCACCTGCAATATTCTGCAGGGTCGGGATCATATCATTAAGAGAGCTGGACGCAGAGCGCGGCCAAACTTTACCGTTCTTATCAGCAACACGAACATCCAAAGAAGACTGGTCGCCGATAATGTTTACGCTACCGTAAACAAGATAGTCTGCACCGGAAGCTGCAAGCGCTTTCTGTGCTTCTGCGCCGTTTGCAGGAGCAGAAATACCTTCAAGAGCAGCAGCATCTACAGGAATAAAGTTATCTTTCCAGAACAAGCGGGAGCTGAGCATCTGCGGAATAGCACGCTCTAAATAGGTAAATGTTTTAGGTCCGTTCACAGTAAATGGAACAATCCCAAAAGTCTTTGCCCCCTCTGCAAACGCTACAGACATGCTTAACATCAGCATAAGCACCGTTAAAACCACAGTGCGCATAACAGATTGCATACGATCTCCTTAAAAAAAAGTACTTGCCGGACAGCGTATTTATCCAGCTTAGTCGCAAGGTTACAAGGGAAAACTCATAAAAACATACCGAACAGCGTATTCAAAACAGCTTTCCCGAAAGGCCATTGAAGTATTAAGAATTAAACAACAATGGCTGTATCTAACTTTTTTTGTATGAAATTTTGTAAATCATTTAACAAAAAAAATCTCATTTCGCCCAGTCAGCATCCCATCCATAATATCACTTGATCGATGAAGCAACCATAAGGTACAGCGGCAAGCAGAATTCTAAAATAAATTGGATTGAGCAGGAGACTTTGTGACTGTAACAACCTCATCCCGTTCTTTCAGGCTTGTATGTACCCCTGAAGAACGACCACTCGTTGAAGAGCTTTTGCGCGCGCAAGGCTACGACTTTGAACCAGAACCATTTTCTGAATGGTCCCGACGCATTACACACGAACCAAAACCGCTTGGCTCCAGCCTCGCAGCATTTTTCGGTCTCATTTACATTCAGGACAGATCTTCCATGCTGCCGCCGGTAGTATTGAATCCTGAAGCTGGTGATGCCGTACTCGATATGTGTGCAAGTCCGGGAAGCAAAACTGGTTTCCTCGCACAGCTTGTAGGTCCATCCGGTTTCGTTATGGGTAATGAGCCTAGCAGAAACCGTCTGGCAACACTGCGTCAAAACCTCTTTACAATGAACCTGCTGCACACCGCTACCTGCTCATACCCGGGTGAAAATCTCCCGCTGCCGTCTGGCGGCTGGCAAAAAATCCAGCTCGACCCGCCATGTAGCGGTTGGGGAACTGTAGAGCGAAACCCAAATGTTCTCAAGCTTTGGCAAGGGGATAAGGTTAAACCGTTAATCGGCATCCAGCGTAAACTGCTTCAGGAAGCATTCCGTCTTCTTGCTCCGGGCGGCAAAGTTGTCTTTTCAACCTGCACAACCAATGTGCAGGAAAACGAAGAACAAGTCCGCTTTGCAACAGAAGAAGTAGGCTTCAAACTCCAGCAGATTACTCCACCGGAAGGTTTTACCTTTGAGGCTCCGTACCTTGAGGGGTGCGAAGGCACTCTTCGTGTCGATCCGGAAAAATCCGGAGCACAAGGCTTTTACATTGCCGCCTTTACAAAACCGGAAGACGCTGAAGCACCGGAAGAGTTCGAAGCCGGATTAAAAGCAGACATTATGCCGCGCCTTGCTCTTAGCATGCCTGGAGTAGATGAAAACTTACTTCCAGAAGGTGAGTTGGCTCACGTCCGCGAAAATGCTCTATTTCTGCCACAGTATGCACTCGACAACTTTCCGGAAACCTTCCGGTGGAGAGGCTTCCCTATCGGAAAAATGGCGCGCGGCGAAGTCAGACCATCCCCGCGTTTGCGAGCATTAATGCCAGAATACCAAGAAGGTAACGGCATTAACCTTGAAGAAACCGAGCCTATCGAACGATTACTTACCGGTCAGTCTATGCAAGTAAAAGTAAAAGGCAAAGAAACAGGTCTGTACTTCAAAGGTCTCCGCCTCGGTCGCCTTAAAGTAAAAGGAAACCGCGTGCTTTGGAGCGAAAAATAACCTCTTCCAATTTTTCATATACATGCTGAATAGATAGAACGTCTACTTCAGCAACAGTTAAGAAATAGTAAATGGCTACCTCATGACAAGTGGAGGTAGCCATTTTTCTTAACTCAATAAATGCATTAAAAAAGGCTTCCACAACTGTATTCAGAACGGCATACACCAACAACCTGAACATACAGTTACGCGAAAATTACTCGTAATCTTTCCAGCCCAACGGAAGAACCAACATCGGATTATGCTCTGGCGGAAGCTCAAGCAAATCCATTAAATGTTCTTCTTTAAAGGCACCGACCTCAGTTACACCAAGACCAAGCGCTTCTGCCTGAAGATAACAGTTCTGAGCCATGTGGCCAGCTTCAAAAAACGTATATGCAACGCCACGCTCACCAAATTTCTGAGAAATACGGTCAAAGGCAGCAGTAATAACCAAAATTGCCGGAGCCTTTGCCATCCAATCCTGCTCAATACACACTTCAGCAACTTCTTCACGAAGATCGCCTTCTTCCACATCTTCAAGAGAATGACTGAGCGCATCGTACCGGTAAACTCCCGGCTCAAGGCCTTCAACATCTCCGGCAACAACATACAATTCCATTGGATACATCGCAGCAGGAGATGGAACAGTACGTCGGTTCCATGGTCCTTCTTCGCTTATACCATAGGTAGCCCAAAGGATCTGCCCGAGTGAATCAGGGGTTAAAGCCTCGTCAGCAAACTCACGCACACTACGTCGGTTTGCAAGTGCGGTTTCAACGGAAATTGGTCCTTCCATACTTGGTTCAGGAAACTGCATATATATTCTCCCTGCTCAAAGGGTATTTGTACGCCCATGAGCATTTCGTTCTTTAATATGATTGAGTGATACAGTTGATCGCCCAAAGCCGCAAGACAATCAATCCCACTAAATCGGAAGAAACGCTCTTACACAAATTTCAAAAATCCGCTCTTTTTTACAAACAAACAATCACCCAACATCGCTTGTGCGATCTCAGAAACAATAAAAACGGTCATTCGGACTCTCTGAAAAATACAAAAAACTGCATTCTTCATCCAATTTTTTTCTGCAAAAGCGTAAAAAGACAATTTCAACTGACAGAATTGTATATTTTTGCAAAGTGGGTCTTTTTACCCGATCAAAATAAAAGTTCTGCACTTTTGTGCATGAACGGTATTTTCTAGTGAAACAGTCAACATCTACTGAATTTCACTTATATTTTTTCAATTATTTTTTCTTTTTTGCGCACTTTTCACTGTTACAGAGAATTTGAAAACAACGTGTAATTGATCACGTAAACAATGTAAGCCTTCACTTCGCCGTGCAACATTCAAAAATAACAGTGTGACTCATTCGATATTTTACATTCATCACAGTGTGATGGCGCAAAATGTATAGAAAAGTTGTTATTTCCCGGTATCTGTTGTACTAAAATCCGCACGGCAGATAGTTTCCTGCTCTTTACTCATTTGTTTTTCATAACTGTTTACGTAAATGGCAATTATTGAAAATTAAATGTTTACAGTACGCCATCATATATACTGAGCGGCTACTCTTTGCCTTCAGAAAAAACAGCACGCTTTTTTAACATTTTTGAATAAGTTTTTCCAAACAACGCTTACCTGTTGTTTTTACAGAATAAACCATAATGCCCTGATTTTGCGTGTTTGCTCAAAGAACCACGCCAGCAAACCCGCGCCATTAGCGGCAATAGGTTCTCCTATCGCAAAAAAGCTTGACTTAAAAAGGTCTGACAGGTTTTTATTTCGAGCTTTATATGTTGTTTAAAGAACTGTCTTGTATGAGATTGCACCCTTTAAACAATTTTGTGGTCTCTATTTGTTTTAGGTTGTTAGAAGTATTTCTAGTTTGGAGGTTTTCGGATGAAACGTTTGTTAACAGTACTTGCTCTTGCTGCTGTTTTAGCATTTGCTGCAGCTCCAGCTTCCGCTAAGACATTGCGCTTAGCTGTTGATGCTGACCCTGTATCTCTTGACCCGCATGTACAGCTTTCCGGTGGCATGCTTCAGTACTCTCACTTAGTATTTGATCCACTCGTACGCTGGAACCAGGAAATGGGCTTTGACCCTCGCCTTGCAACTAAATGGGAACGCATTGATGACAAAACCATGCGTTTTTACCTTCGCAAAGGTGTTAAATTCCACTCCGGTAACGAATTCACTGCTAAAGACGTAGCATGGACTCTTGACCGTCTCAAAAAGTCTATTGACTTTAAAGGTCTTTACGAAGTTTTTGAACCTGCAGTTGTTGTGGATGACTACACTGTAGACCTCAAAACTAAAGTTCCTTACCCACTCCTTATCAACATGGCTACTTACCTCTTCCCAATGGACTCCAAGTTCTACACTGGTAAAGATGAAACTGGTCAGGATAAAGGCGTAATCGGTAAAACCGGTCCTGCTTTTGCTAACACTCACGCATCCGGTACTGGTCCTTTCACTGTTGCAGAACGTGAACAGGGCGTTAAAATGATCTTCAAAGCGAACCCTAACTACTGGGGCTCCCGCGGTAACGTAGAAGAAATCGACATGCGTCCTATTAAGAACGAAGCTACCCGTGTTGCTTCTATCCTTTCCGGCGACGTAGATTTCATCATGCCAGTACCTCCACAGGACTACGACCGTCTTGATTCTGCTGACAACGTAGACCTCATCACCATGCCTGGTACCCGCGTAATCATGTTCCAGCTGAACCAGAAACGTAACAAAGCTCTTGCAAACCCTAAAGTTCGCGAAGCTATCGTTTACGCTACCAACAACGCTGGTATCGTTAAAAAAATTCTTAAAGGCCGTGGTACTGCAGCAGCTCAGCAGAGCCCTAAAGGCTACCAGGGCTACGTAGCAGATCTCAAACCTCGCTACGACCTCAAAAAAGCGAAAGCTCTCATGGCAGAAGCTGGCTACCCTAACGGTTTTGAAGCAACTATGATTGCTCCTAACAACCGTTACGTAAAAGACGAGCAGATTGCTCAGGCTTTCGTTTCCATGATGGCTCGCATCGGGATCAAAGTTAACCTCAAAACTATGCCTAAAGCACAGTACTGGGATCAGTTCGACGCACGCGCTGCTGACATCCAGATGATCGGTTGGCACTCTGATACTGAAGACTCCGCTAACTTCACCGAATACCTTGCAGTTTGCCCTAACAAAGAAACAGGTGCAGGCCAGTACAACTCCGGTGAATACTGCAACCCTAAAGTTGATGAACTCGTAGCTCTTGCTAACTCCGAAACTGATCTCGACAAACGTCATGAGCAGCTTCAGGAAATCGAGCGCATCCTCAACGCAGACGCTGCGTTTGTACCACTTCACTGGCAGGACCTTTCCTGGGCAAGTGGTAAAAACCTTGAAAACGCACGTAAGGTAGTAAACGTAATGAACTACCCTTACTTCGGCGATCTCGTAATGAAATAGCATTTGGTCGGGGCGGCTTAGCCGCCCCGATTTAATGATGGATGCAAACAGGCCGATGCCTGTCCTGCTCAGTTCTCCGTTTCACAGCACGGAGGCCACATGAACCGACCATAGCGCCGGTTCTCTTCGGTTTTATAAGACTGGGAATTTGAAGTAACCTTTAACCCCCAACACCCCATATGTTTGCTTTTATTGTTCGAAGAGTGACGCAGGCGTTAATCGTCATGTTTGTCATATCCATCATCGGGTTCGGTATTAAATATTCGTTCGGTGATCCGGTTCGTGAGATGGTCGGAATTAACGTTTCCGCTGCAGAGCGTGAAGCGTACCGCGACCAGCTAGGCCTAAACGACCCTGTCGTGGTTCAGTGGGTACGGTTTGTAAAAAATGCAATGCACGGCGATCTTGGTCGTTCATTCTTCTACCGCAAGCCAGCTACTGAAGTAATTTTAAAGAAAGCTCCTGCAACCTTGGAACTTGTTATCGCAAGTGCCCTGATCATCATTGTGCTTTCTGTACCTATTGGTATTTACGCAGCAGTTAATCCCCGTTCTTGGCTTTCCAGACTTTTCATGGGAGCCAGTATTGTAGGGGTATCTATTCCTGTTTTTCTCACCGCACTGCTGCTCATTTATGTTTTCGCAGTTGAACTGCACTGGCTGCCGTCCTATGGCCGCGGTCCTACAGCAGAGTTATTCCCGGGATGGGAAAGTAACTTCTTAAGCTGGAAGGCTTTCAGACATATGATCCTTCCATCTATCGCGCTGTCCTCAATTATGCTTCCACTCTTCATCCGCCTCATCAGAGCTGAGATGGTTGAAGTTCTTCAAACAGAGTACGTAAAATTTGCACACGCCAAAGGTCTTAATCCGACCCGTGTTCTTATGGTGCATGCATTTAAAAACACCCTTCTTCCGGTTATTACCGTGGGTGGCGTACAGCTCGGTATTATGATTGCGTACACAATCCTCACTGAAACAGTATTCCAGTGGCAGGGTATGGGTTTCATGTTCATTGAAGCTGTCGAACGTTCAGACACCTCACTGCTTGTTGCCTACCTTGTTTTCGTTGGTGTTCTTTTCGTAATTGTGAACACCGTAGTGGATGTTATTTACGGGCTGGTTAACCCAATGGTCCGTGTTTCGGGGAGGAAGTAACCCATGTGGCAGAAATTTAAGGATTCATACTTTTGGTATAGCTTCCGTCGCGACCCAGTTGCTGTCGGTAGTTTCATCATTTTACTCATTCTGCTTGCAATGGCGATTTTTGCACCGTTCCTCGCAACACAGAACCCGTACGACGGTTCAGTGATTGACCTCATGGACGCAGAAACTCCACCAATGTGGACTCCGGAAGGAATGAGTTCATTCTGGCTCGGTACAGATGCTCAGGGTCGTGATATCTGGTCTACCATTCTTTATGGTACCCGTATTTCACTGCTCATCGGCATTGGTGCGGTAGCGTTGCAGTCTTTTCTTGGAATTATCATCGGCTTAACCGCAGGGTACAAAGGCGGTCGTATTGACTCCTTCCTCATGCGTGTTGCTGATGTTCAGCTCTCTTTCTCATCTTACATGGTTGCAATCTTCTTTGGCGCAATTCTTCAGGCTGCATTGGGCGTTGCCCGCTACGCAGATGTTGCTGTTCCATTCCTGATTTTTGTTATCGGGTTCTCTGAATGGCCGCAGTACGCACGTACTGTCCGCGCCTCCGTACTTGCAGAGAAGAAGAAAGAATATGTTGAAGCTGCACGCGTTATCGGCCTTCGCCCAATGCGTATTATGTTCCGTCATATTCTTCCAAACACCCTGACTCCTGTTCTCGTTATTTCTACAGTTCAGGTTGCTAACGCTGTTATGAGTGAAGCTGCACTTTCTTTCCTCGGGCTCGGTATGCCTGTTAACCAGCCTTCACTCGGCTCTCTCATTAAATCTGGCTTTGCCTACTTCATGAGTGGCAGCTGGTGGATTACCCTGTTCCCGGGTCTCGTACTCGTATTACTGGTACTCTCCATCAACCTGCTCGGCGACTGGCTCAGGGACTTCCTGAATCCAAAACTGTACAAGGACTAAGGAACAATGGAACACCTTTTAGATGTAAAAAATATGGTTGTTCAGTTCCGTATGCGTGACATCGCGCTTACGGCTGTAAATAATGTTTCGTTCTCTGTTGATAAAGGCGAGCGCCTTGGTCTCGTAGGCGAATCCGGTGCTGGTAAATCCGTAACCGGCTTCTCCATTATCAACCAGATTTCAAAACCGGGCTTTATTGCCAGCGGCTCTGTAATGTTTGAAGGTCAGGATCTTGCTCAGATGACTGACAAACAGCTTCGCACAATTCGTGGCAATCGAATCTCCATGATCTTTCAGGACCCGATGATGACACTCAACCCTGTTTTGACCATTGGTCAGCAGATGATTGAGACTGTGCTTGCTCACAGCAAAGTGTCCAAAAAAGAAGCTGAGAAAATTGCCCTTGAGAAACTGCGTAAAGTTTACATTCCGTCACCTGAAAAACGTCTCAAGCAATACCCGCACGAATTCTCAGGCGGCATGCGTCAACGTATTGTTATCGCAATTGCCCTGCTTACAGATCCTGCACTCATTATTGCTGACGAACCTACCACCGCTCTGGATGTTACCATTCAGGCTGAGATCATGGATCTGCTTCTCGAACTTTGTGAGAAGGACAACATGGGGCTTATCCTCATTACACACGATCTCGGGGTAGTATCTCAGGTTACAGAAAAAATCGCGGTTATGTACGCTGGTCGTATTGTGGAGCTCGGCTCAACAGACACAGTCTGTGCTACGCCTACTCACCCGTACACACAGGGACTTATCGCAGCATTACCGGACGGCGCCGAAGGTGATCGTCTCAACCAGATTCGCGGCTCTATGCCAAGCCTTACAAACATTCCTAAAGGCTGCGCATTCAACAACCGTTGCGACTACTGTAAAGACATCTGTTTTGAAGTGGTTCCGGAGCTCGAACGTAAAAAATCCGGCGTCCTTGCTGCCTGTCATGTAGTGGAGTAGGCATGAGTAATACACCTCTTCTTAAAATCAAAAATCTTGTAAAACACTTTGATATTTCCGGCGGATTACTCGATCAGCTGGGATTCGAAGA